>CAZPHA010000026.1:0-35164 GCA_964586215.1 uncultured Ferruginibacter sp. | reverse complement strand
TTTAGCAGTAAAGGGATACAGCATTTTTAAACCCGATTTTAGTCGGACAATAGTGATATTAAATAGTTATTTTAATTTACTATGAGTATATGCTTTGAAGATTATCGCTTAAACACGTTTTAAAACTTTATCAATCTGAATTATGCTGATAAGCTTATCTTTTCTTTTTACAGATAATGGGATAATACTCCCATCACTTAACATGATACTTGCATTATCAGTATTATTTAGTTCCTGTATTTCATTGACATTAATAATGTGATAATTGTGAAGACGAAAAAAATGGTAATCGCTTAATAGAATATCATATTCGTACAAAGTTTTGTTAGCTGTTTTTTGTGTGCCATTCTTTAAATAAAAAAAGCAACTTGCACCATTAGCCTCAATACGAATAACATCTTTTAGCATAATAGAGGTAGCTTCATGATCGTCTTGTATCATAATTTTGACAGGAAGATTGTTATTTCTAAGTGTTTCCATCAGATTAGCCTGTGCATCCTGTACTATTTTACTACTTGCTTTGTCAGATATTAATTTAATGGCAGCCTTTAAGCTCTCTGCATCAACGGGCTTTTGCAAATATCTTACACCGCTTATTTTAATGGTTTTAAGAGCATCTTCATCCAGGGCAGTTGTAAATATTACTGTAAAATCGGTATGCTCAAGATTCAGCAAAATATCAAACCCTGTTCCAATTTGCAATTCAATATCGAGAAAAACTATGTCTGGGTTTAGATTTGAAATGGCCTCTATTGCTTCACTTTCCGTAGCAACTGATGATAGTACATTTATCTCAGGGCAGTGCTCAGACAGTAAGCTGTTTAAAAATGCTCTGCTTAATGGTTCATCTTCTACAATAATTGCATTGAGGGCCATACATGTTTTTTAATAATTGAATTTTAGATGTGGATTATTCGAACAAATGTTATTCATTTTATTTAATTAAAAATTATTGATTGATTTATATATTAGTAGTATCCATAGTTTTCATTTCAATTAGCGCTCTTTGGCAAATCCGTTTTACTTTATCAAATTTTTGTTTTATGGTAATAATGTCCACAGAAGATTTTGCCAATTTTTCTATCAATAAAAGCTCATCACCGATAAAATTTGTTAAACCAAAAAATCCGATCATATTACGCAAAGCGTGAGCAGTTTTGTAAATTTTAGAAAAATCTGATTCAACGATTGCATTTTCCAATGTTAATATATCTTGAGGATTTTGTTGCTGATAAATACTGATCATTTCTGCAATAAATGCACTATTATTTTTTGTTTGTTCCATTAAAAAAGAAAAATCAATAACCTTTCCTTCGTGATAATTCATGTTACCTGAAGCGCTTTTTTCTGAAAACCAACGAGACATTTTAACTAATAGCTCATTTTCTTTAAATGGCTTTGAGAGGTAATCATTCATGCCCATCTGCATACACTTCTCTTTTTCTCCGGCAAGAACATGTGCAGTCATGGCTATAATGGGTGTAGAGATATGCAATTCATCTCTTATATAGCATGTTGCCTGGTATCCATCCATTACAGGCATTTGAATATCCATCAAAATGAGATCGAATTGTTCGCTTTTTAAAATTTCTATAGCTTTGCTGCCATTTTCTGCTAAGGAAACATTTGTAAAGTCATTATTTTTTAAAATGAGTAAGGTCAGCTTTTGATTCATAAGGTTGTCTTCAACAAGTAAAACTTTTTTTTGAGTATCCAATTGCAATGGTTGATCTTGTTCTTTATTTTGTGCGATTAATTCTTGTTGAAATATTTTCTTATAGGGTAATGTGAAATAAAACTCCACTCCCTGATTTTCATTTTTTCTTACATGGATATTGCCCCCTAATAGCTCAATTAATTGTTTAGTAATGGCAAGGCCTAAGCCTGTTCCACCATATTTTCGGGTAATATTGGTATCGCCTTGTGTAAAGCGTTCGAATATATGTTCTATTTTGTTTTCAGGTATTCCGATACCCGTGTCTTTAATACTAAAAAACATGTTTACATTTTCATTATGCTGGCTTTCGGCTAAACAGGTCACTTCTACACTACCCTTCTCTGTAAATTTGATAGCATTACCAATTAAGTTAATTAGTATTTGTGTTAGCCTTGTTGGATCACCCGATACCAGATAATCAATCGAAGGATCGGTATTTAGTATAAAGTCGAGTTGCTTTTCTTCCGCTTTTGCAGCAAACATAATCTGCACGGAATGGGTTAATTCGGAAATACTAAACGGTACATTTTCAATAATAAATTTGCCGGCATCCAGTTTGGATAAATCAAGTATATCATTAATAATGGCGAGCAGGTTATTTCCCGATGTATTAATGGCACTTAAATAATCTTTTTGTACTGAATTCAATTCAGTTTTTTTTAATAAATCTGTAAACCCTAAAATTGCACCCAGAGGCGTTCTTAGCTCATGGCTCATATTGGCCACAAAGTCGGATTTAGCTTTGGCCGACTCTTCAGCAAGTATTCTGGATTTTTGCATTTCCTCTTCCACTCTTTTACGATCAAAAAAAGTAGGGATGGCATATTGTTCTTTTTTATTGTAATTTTTTTTGGTGTGTTCATGAAATTTTTCAAGGTGCTCTTGAATTTTATGTGGCGGCGACATGATAAAAGTACAACGTTCATCACCTTTTGCTATGCAGCTAACCTCAACGGCTGTTAAAGGAATACCAAAGCTCTCTTCACACCAACCCGAAGAATAGCCTGCATTCATGATACAAACAGGTACGTCAGATGTTACACCGCTTCTTACCCATGAATCCGCCTCAAACGAGTATGGATGTTCATAAATTAAATAGTAATTTTCGTCTGGTGAGGGCCTGCTTTCAGGTAAAATGTTCACAAAAGCCCATCCTGAATAAGCAAAATGCACAGGTCCGGCTGATAATTTTGCAATAGGATCGGTCAAATTCATTTTGACATGGAAATTCCTGGCATCATTCATTCCAATAACATGCGCAATATCAAATAAAAAATTTCTACCGATAGCAAATGCTTCACTCTTACCTCGGTCGGCATATAATTGTTGTATGGTATCTAAAAAATCTTTGGATAAAGCCGATGCCCTTACTAATAAATATCGTTGGTCGTTAATCTCAATAGTACCCTTCGTAGAATCCATTCTTAAATTCCTGAAATACTCACTTACCGTTTGCTCAGCGCTATCAAATAATGGTTTCATGGCAGCTGGTACTATTACTGAAGTGCCTTTAGACAATGAGCTGAAATCTCTTCGCAGCATGGCATTTTCCTTCTCCAACTCTTGAATTTTTTTTAATAGCTCTATCGTATCAATATTATTATATGAAATACTCATAAGGTATATTTCTTTAAAAGGAAGCTGTTGAATAGAAGGGAATAGATTATGAATCAGGTAAATACACCATAAAAATCAATCAGTTGATACTCATTTACTTATTGCTTTTAATAGAATAATACATGGTCACTGCTTGGAACGATTCCTTGCCGGCAGGTAAGAACGTGCTTTTTCATCTCGACTAGCTTCCATATAAATTTACTCTTTTTTAAAGGGAATAGCAACGTTTAAGCTATTCTTTTCCAGTTTTGGATGTATGTTAAGCTATGAAGACGGGCTATCAGGTTGCATATTTATTTAGCAACTCACATAATAAATTGATTATAAATTAATTATAAGCTTGATTGTTTTTCATCAATCACCATGGTATTTGTCCACCGATCCTGCCAGGGATTACTGGGTGATCCGAGGGCGCTAAACGCACAAAATGGAACTGCTCTGGAAAATCCTCGGGCAAATGCTGTTGCGGTAGAGATTTTTGACCCATCCATATTAACAGCACGAGTACCGGTTATGAGTTTCCCTAATGATTTTCCCTTAAACACCGCTTCAACTGATGACATATAAGTGGCATATAGTAGCAGCCCAAAAATTCGATCGAGAAGTTGAAAGCCGGTATTACTTTGCAAGCTATCAATGGTTTCAGGCGAAACCAGTGCCCATACAAAGCCAATAGAAAATATTAAAATGTAAAATATAATTAAATCGATGAGATAGTTGAGAAATCTTTTACCGGAAGTAGCCCTGACAAGTGATATTTCAAATTGCAATAAATCTGTTTGCTTTTCTTCGTTGGTGGTTTGCATATGTTATTTTATAGTAAGTGAAGGCCAAAAATACTAAACTTATTTTTCTATGCTATATTCCATAGATAAAATAAATATCCTGAACTTTTACGCATTTTTTAATGTTTTGATATCAAATTTTTAATGACTATCCGTAATTGGGAAATTGCTTTGTTGCGGAGTATAAGTATACAGCGTGAGGGATAGGAGCAAGTACCCCGCAGTGAAGCGCCGAAGGCGCTGAACGAGGAGTACTGCGTATAGCCCGACCCGAGCCGCCGCAGGCGGCGAAGGGACACGCCCCCAATTATTATTTCCCAAATTACGGACAGTCATTAAATTTTTTCATTTTCAAACCATAGATAAGGATAAATGGGTTTTGGCATATTTAAACTATATTAAGTTCTCGAATTGCCAAAGGTTCAAGTATGGACAGATAAGTCAGCTATTTAAATGTTAAAGTAACCATATGTTTTACCATCCAATCTGATATTTCCGTTTCCGAAAAATGATCACCTTTATTGTATCTGAAATTTCCAGGATTGAATGTAGACTGCCATTCTTTATGTCCAAGTTTTTTATAACCCCTAAAGTCAAAGTTAGGTGTATTGTTATTCAATGGCTTATTATAGGTTATTACTATTTTTTCGGCATCATTATCGTTTGAGTCACATTCAGAAAAGTCTTTAAATCTGTGAACAGACTGGTGGGGTCCTTGTAAAACTTCCAGGTTAACTTGTTTTGAAGTGTCAATCTCCAGTATTCCCTGCCAGTTATGGGCTCCCGGTGTAAAAACATATCCGGTATTAAAAATTTTTTTCTTTACCTGTGAAATGGTTTTTTGAGATGCAGGTGTATTATTTAAATCAATAAATTCTACATAATAAAATTTACTATCAGCCTTTATTTTTTTGTTTCAGGCAATTTTTGTTTGTTATTATGACATGCATGAAATAATGAGCAAACTATAAAAATTGAAATTAAATGCTTCATTTTTACATGTAAAATAGTTCTCGGTTTATAAAATAAAATTGTTTTTATCCAAATAACTTTCTTTATCAGTAAAGAAAAAACACCAAATCTTTTTTTTGCTCTAAAGCTTTGTCAAAGGCAAATTCAAAGCTTTCTTTTTCTATTTGTAAATCTTCTTCATTTATCCCATCAATTTGTGATACTGATAAAAAATTTTGCTTCTCCATTTCCAGGTCAGTTTCAGCAATATTATAAATTTCCGGAAAATCATCTGAAAAAGGAATGGGAATAAATGCCTTGTAAGTTTCCTTGTTAGGTATACTCCAATAATAAAAAGAAGAATATTCTTCGTTTGGAGGAAATATTTTTTTGCCAAAATATTCACATAAGAATTCATAAACATATCCATACATAAATGCAAGTTCAGGAAAGCGAACCTCACCATTAATGATATCCGCCAAAATTTTCTGAGCATCATCACAAAATGTGGCGTTAAGGTCTTCTAATTTATCCTCAAATTTTTCTAAAAGCGTAGATAATAATACTTTGTCTTTACTACCATATAATTGTTTGATTTTGGCAGACTCTACCAGATAGCTTTGTACGCTGTAACCCATAATGATTTTAGTTTTTATTTAAACATATGATGCTCTTTTTGAAGAAATTGCATAAATTATTCCTGCATTCATTATTTATTTTACGTCTTGTTCTTCTATCAGTTGATTATTTTATTTTAATAAAATTTTTATTATTTTTAATAAATATTTATTGTTTTTCAATAAATTTATACATTTGCATTATAATTTCAAGTAAATAATACAGATTTCTTAAGAAAGGAATCGAACTTCAAACAGAAAATGAACTAACCGTATAAGCTATGCCAATTATTGTAAATCTGGATGTAATGATGGCCAAACGGAAGATGTCGTTAAATGAACTTTCGGAAAAAGTGGGCTTAACACTCGCCAACCTCTCCATTTTAAAAACTGGCAAAGCCAAAGCAGTGCGCTTTAGTACTTTAGCAGCCATTTGCAAAACCCTGAATTGCCAACCGGGTGATATTTTAGAGTTTGTGGATGAAGGCGAGGATTATGAAGATTATCTACCTTAGCAGAGCTTTGTGTAAATGTTATAAGCTTACAGCGATAGATAAATATTAGTACTTTTCCTGTTTATAAGGCTAAAAATATTTTCACAAAAGTCTTTCCTGAGATGCCTTAATGCAACTATCAGTCAGCAATTGTTACAAGCTTATAACTGATCATCTTCCACTTATTGGTCTTTGTGTTTAGTTTAAAGGTCTTTTCGCCTATCTGGCGGGCGTTTGCATGAACCTGAGTTTTGAGTATTTTTGATTTTTTGCTAAAATAAGCCGGGAACAGCGCCATGGTGTCACTTAAAAATTCGTCACGAAAAAATCTTTTCTCTTTTCCCTGGATGTAGAAGTCGTATAGAGGGCCTCCGTTGCCGCCTGAATCTTTAATTACTGCAAAATCATCTTTTCCGTCAAAATTAAAATCGGCAACAATCAAATCGCCATAATTATTATCAACAACTTCAAAGGCATGATTCATTTTTGTTTGATATGATTGTACGAAGCTGCAGTCTTTGAAAACATTTTCAGAAAAATGAGTAGATCCAACTTTAATTTTCTGTATTATTTTTTTTGATTTTTTTTCCAGTAGAATAATTGTGGCGAGGCAGGAGTCTGACCCTGTAACCGTATTATTAATTTTTACGGCAGACACTTTAATATCAAATTGGCCTGACAAGTTGGTATGGTTACATATTTGACTGAATGTAGTTAAGCAAATAAATAGCAAAATCAGTGATATGGATATTTTTAAATAATTCAAATTGAATCGTTATTTAATTGTTATTAATTTAATGTGCTTCCAACCAATTTACACCTGTACCAATTTCAGCATTAGTTGGCACAGTATTAGGTAACTCTAACGCAGTTTGCATACAATATAAAATTACAGGTTTTATTTTTTCTACCTCATCTTTACAGGCATCAAATACCAATTCATCGTGTACCTGCAGGAGCATTTTTGATTTAAACTTTTGCTTTTTAAATTCATGATGAATTTTGATCATAGCCAGTTTTATCATATCGGCTGCAGTACCCTGTATCGGCGAATTAATAGCGTTTCGTTCTGCATACCCACGAACAGTAAAGTTAGCGCTATTGATATCTCTTAACCAACGCTTGCGGCCCATCAGCGTTTGTACGTAACCGTTATTTTGTGCAAAATGAATGGTATCGTCCATATACTTTTGTATGGCCGGGAATTGCTTTTTATAATTATCAATAATTTCTTTGGCTTCTGTACGGGAAATACCCAGATTTTCTGCCAGTCCGAAAGCACCCTGCCCATAAATAATACCAAAATTCACGCTCTTGGCTTTATAGCGCATTTCCTTCGTTACGGCTGACTCTTCCACCCCAAAAACTTTGGCAGCTGTAGCCGTGTGAATGTCTTTATTATTTTTAAATGCCTCACACATATTGGCATCTCCACTAACGGCGGCGACTATACGCAATTCTATTTGTGAATAATCAGCCGATAGTAAAATATGATTTTCATCACGAGGAACGAAAGCTTTTCGTATTTCACGGCCTCTCTCTGTACGAATGGGAATGTTTTGCAAATTGGGATTAATGCTACTCAAGCGGCCCGTTACCGCAATGGTTTGAGCGTAGCTGGTATGCACTCTTCCTGTCTTTTTGTTGATCAATAATGGTAACGCATCCACGTAAGTATTCTTTAGTTTTGTCAACTCACGGAATGCCAGAATATCATCACAAATTTTATGTTGCAGTGCCAGTTTGGCTAACACATCTTCCCCGGTGGCGTACTGGCCTGTTTTGGTTTTTTTTGCTTTGGGATCTAGTTTCATTTTTTCAAATAGTACTTCTCCCAATTGCTTCGGGCTGGCTAAGTTGAATTTTAAGCCTGCCTGCTCGTAAACGGCTTGCTCACTTTTCTTTGCTTCGGCTTCTAAAACAATACTATATTCTTTCAAAAATGCTTCATCAATTCGAATGCCTTCAAACTCCATATCTGTTAATACTTTCACCAAAGGATTTTCTACCTCATAAAAAACTTTTTCAACTTCCTTTTCTTTCAATTGTGGCAAAAAAACATGTTTGAGCTGTAAAGTGATGTCAGCATCCTCAACAGCGTATTCTTTAATTTTTTCCAATTCAACATCCCTCATGTTTCCCTGCCCTTTGCCTTTTTTGCCAATTAATTCGGTAATGGATACCGGCTGATATCCTAAATATTTAGCGCTCAGTGCATCCATGTTTCTCTTACCCTCCGGCTCAATTACATAATGTGCCAGCATGGTATCAAAAATATTTCCTTTCAGCTCGAAGCCATACCATTTGAGTACCAGCATATCGTACTTGATATTCTGTCCAATCCACGTAATAGTTGGCAGACTGAATAGTTGGTTGAGTTGATGGAGGATGGCTATTGTTTTTTCCCGATCGGGCGGACAGGGAATATAGTACCCTTCACCCGGCTTAATAGAAAAGCTAAGGCCTACCAGCTCTGCATCATTGGCATCTATATTGGTGGTTTCCGTATCAAAACAAATCTCGATCGCTGATTGAAGGATTTGTATGATTTCGTTGACTTTTTTTTCTCCTTCAATAACTATGTAATTGTGCGGTGTGTTGTGGATGTTTTTAGTGACAACCTCCTCTAAATCTCCTCCAAAGGAGGAGGCTTCGAAAGAGGCGAAAGATTGGTTATTTTTTTTAGAATCATTATTTTCAACAACATTACCAAATAAATCAATTTGCTTTCCCTCGGTTGTCGGTTGTCGGTTGTCGGTCGTCGCAATTACTATTTCTTCTCCTAAAAGCCTTTTACCCAAAGCCCTGAATTCCAATTCGGTGAAAATTTCCTTTAGCGCTTCTTTGTTCATTTCTTTGATGCAGAAGTTTTCTTCATGAAATTCTGTAGGTACATTGGTTATGATAGTTGCCAGCTTTTTGCTCATAATAGCCAGCTCTTTTCCTGCCCTTATTTTTTCGCCTACAGCTCCTTTGATTTTATCTGCATTTTCGAGTATGGCTTCCAGTGAGTGATATTCTTTTAAAAGTTTAGCGGCTGTTTTTTCGCCTACACCGGGTATGCCGGGTATATTATCTACCGAATCCCCCATTAAGCCCAGCATGTCTATCACTTGTGCTACACTTTGAATATCCCATTTTTTGCAAACTTCTTCCGGGCCTAATATTTCAAAGCTGCCGCCCTGGTAAGGAGGCTTATAAATTTTAATTTTTTCAGACACCAGCTGGCCGTAATCTTTATCGGGCGTAACCATATACACTTCATAGTCGGTTTTTTCTGCCTGTTTCGCCAAAGCACCGATAACATCATCGGCTTCATAGCCATCAATGGCAATACAGGGAATTTGTAAGGCCTCAATAATTCTTTTAATATCCGGTACAGCAGCACGAATATCTTCCGGCGTTTCCTGGCGATTGGCTTTGTAATCTGCAAAATCGATATGCCGTTCGGTAGCTGCGGCTGTATCAAAGCATACCGCCATGTGGGTGGGGTGTTGGTTGTTGATTAAATCAATTAACGTATTGGTAAAACCAAATTGGGCATTGGTATTTTTTCCTTTGCTGGTAATTCGGGGATTGCGTATTAAAGCATAGTAAGCCCGAAAAATAAGGGCGTAAGCATCCAGTAGAAATAATTTTTTAGACATGGCGTAAAAGTACAGAAAAGTTGGTGGGAGAGGGGAAAATCAACATAGACTAATTTTAATAATAAAATTATTTTTATTATATATATATAAATATTTATATTATAAAATAATATAAATATAATTATTTATTAATGTTAATTTATCCTTAAATATTAACCTTATGTGGTCGACCATAATATTAAGCAAAACATAATAAAAGCTCAATAGTAGTACTGCAGATGAAAGGATTGCGACGCAACAAAAGTTCAATCAAGGTACTAAGGCTGGTACCAAAAAAATATCTACTTAATCAGCTAAAATCTTGTTTCAAGGTAAGCCGGTAGCATGGCTCTCCAGGTTGGCCAGTCGTGTTTCCATTCGGATCCCCATACATCTAATTCGTAGTTGATGCCTTTGTTGTAAAGCACTCCGGCAAATTCCCGGGATGCATTCGGATCTTCATACGCACCGCTGCCTGTGAGAAGATGAATATGACGGCTGCGGCGTATTTGCTCCAAAATATGATGATCAGTCAGGTTGGGCATGTAGTGCATGGGAGAATTGAAATATACCTGCTCATCGTAAAAACCTTTTGTGTATTCGGACAAATTGTACACACCACTCATGGCAATGACACCATTGATGAGATCGGGCCGCTTTAAAAATAAATTCATGCTGTGCAGAGCGCCAAAAGAGGCACCACAAGTGATGATTGGCGTTTCCCAGGAAGTACTATTCTTAATAAACGGCACTACTTCGTTAAAAATATATTGGTTGAACTGATTGTGCCGGATGGCTTTGTGTTCACCGAGCATATTGTTGTTGAGCCAGCTTTCATTATTGATACTGTTCACAGAAAATACTTTTACTTTTCCACCGTTGATATACGGCGCTAAAGCATCCATTAACTGAAAACGTTCATATTCCAGGTAATCTGCTGCTGCAGTTGGTACCAGCAATAAGGCAAAACCAAAATCTCCGTATGTAGCAACAGGCATTTCTTTTTGTAAGGCCGGGCTGAACCAGCTGGTGAGTTCTCTCTTCATAAATGAGTTTCTTTTCAAAAGTGGTGCAAAATACATGCTGTTGGGCAGAATTCAATATATTTGTAACTCAATTTTTAAAAAATTATCTACAGTTATGCTAAAAAGACACCTTTACCTGATTTTTTCTGTTGCATTTTTTTCGATGATATTATTGACATCCTGCCAAAAAGAGTTAACTTTTGAGAATAGTGGCCCTTCAGGAGGTGGCAGCTCATCATCCAATTGTAAATCCTGTAACTACTTTCCCGTATGCAATGGCAGCGCCTATACTTACCTGGATACCATCATGGGAAATCCATCAGAAAGAAAAGCTACCTATACCGTCATAAAAGATACCACCATTGATGCAAAAACCTTTGTTAAATATACGGTAGGGGATGGAAACTTCTCTTATTACAATTGTACCAATGGAGAATCAAGAGGTATTGCATATAATGCTATTGGTTTACAGGGTAATATGGTGGATAAATTGGATATCATCATGCTTAAGGAAAATGCGCCTGTAGGAGCCAATTGGATAAGCTCTGCTATCAATCAACAGAATCAGGAAATTCAGTTTCGTGATACTATTGTGGCTAAAAATATTTCTAAAACTGTATCGGCAAAAAACTTCACAGATGTGATTCTGGTAAAAGTAATTGCAGGCATTAATCTGCCTCAACCTTTTGATTTTTTCCCTTTCATTCAAACCGATTATTATTTTGCCAAAAATGTCGGACTTATAGAAATGATTGCAACAGATATCAATTCTGCTACAATTATTCAACATACGGTATTGAAAGAATATAAGATTCCATAATTAGGGCTTCTTATTTTACCCTTTCATCCCCTGCAGTTCTTTTTGCATTTTAAACATCTCATCTCTCAGCCGGGCTGCTTCCATAAAGTCGAGATCTCGGGCGGCTTTTTCCATTTCTTTTTTAGTTTTGGCGATGGCTTTTTCTAATTGGGGGATGGTTTTATATTCTACCTGATCTTCAGCTGCCAGGCGTACAATGTCTTCATCCGGAGCAACGGCGTATGCGTTGGATGGGTCATAACCCCTTACATCCAAAACGGATCCCTGAGCCATGATTTGCTCTTTACTTTTAATGATCGTTTTGGGTGTTATGCCGTGTTGGATATTGTAAGCGATTTGTTTTTCTCTGCGGCGATTGGTTTCATCGATCGTTTTTTGCATGCTATCGGTCATTTTATCGGCATAAAAAATAACCAATCCGTCTGCATTACGGGCAGCCCTACCCGCAGTTTGTGTTAAGCTTTTTTCATTACGTAAAAATCCTTCTTTATCTGCATCCAAAACGGCTACCAGCGATACTTCCGGCAGATCCAAACCTTCTCTTAATAAATTTACGCCTACCAAAACATCTATGGTGCCCAGGCGAAGTTCTCTTAAAATTTCCACTCTTTCCAAAGCATCTACTTCACTATGAATGTATTTACTTTTGATATTAATACGATGTAAATATTTGTCCATTTCCTCCGCCATTCTCTTGGTCAGCGTTGTTACCAATACTCTGTCTCCCTTGGTTATTCTTTTGTCTATTTCATCCAGCAAATCATCGATCTGATTAATAGAAGGCCGTATTTCGATGGGTGGATCTAGTAAACCTGTCGGCCTTACTACCTGCTCTACCACAACGCCTCCGCATTTTTCCAGCTCATAATCGCCGGGAGTAGCAGATACAAATATTGCCTGATTGATCATCGATTCAAATTCATGAAAATTCAAAGGCCTGTTATCCAAGGCAGAGGGCAGGCGAAATCCATAATCTACCAACACCAATTTTCTACTTCTATCTCCCCCATACATACCACTCACTTGTGGAACAGTTTGATGGCTTTCATCAATAATGCATAAAAAATCTTTCGGGAAATAATCCAGCAGACAGAAAGGTCTTGTGCCAGGAACACGCCTGTCGAAAAAACGGGAGTAGTTCTCAATGCCATTGCAATATCCCAGTTCCCTGATCATTTCTAAATCATAGTTTACCCTTTCACTGATCCGTTGTGCTTCAATATATTTGCCTACACTTTTATAATACTCTGTTTGGGCATGACATTCATCCTGTATTTCATGAATGATTTGCTGCAGCATATGTTTAGGCGCTACATATAGATTGGCTGGAAAAATAGCGGCATTATCAACCAGCCCAATCCGCTTGCCGGATTTTAATTCAAAGGTTTCGATGGTTTCAATTTCATCACCAAAAAAAGTGATACGATAGCCAAAGTCAACATACGGCAGGTTGATATCAACAGTATCTCCTTTCACTCTGAAATTGCCCCGGTTAAAATCTCCTTCACTCCTGGCATATAAAGAATTAACCAAAGCATGCAAAAACCCTTGTCGGGAGATTACCTGCCCTGTATGAATGCGAATGATTCCATTTTCATAATCTACCGGATTACCCATACCATAAATGCAACTCACGCTGGCTACTACAATAATATCTCTGCGACCGCTTAACAATTGTGCCGTTGCCTGAAGTCTTAACTTATCCAGCTCTTCATTAATGCTTAAATCTTTTTCAATATAAGTATCGCTGGAAGGCATATAAGCTTCCGGCTGGTAATAATCATAATAGCTTACAAAATAGCCCACGGCATTATCCGGAAAAAATTGTTTAAACTCGCCGTACAATTGTGCAACAAGAGTTTTGTTGTGGGTGAGCACTAAGGTTGGCTTTTGTACATTTTGAATAATGTTAGCCATGGTAAAAGTTTTACCGCTACCCGTAACACCCAATAAGGTTTGGTATTTTTCTCCCTCTAAAATCCCCTCAGTAAGTTGTTGTATAGCAGAGGGCTGATCGCCGGCAGGTTGATATGGAGATTGTAGGTGGAAAGGCATAAATACTGTGGAAGAACTGCAAAGTTACGAAAAAGGCGGCGAATAAAAAAATGGCCTTTAAAACCCTTGCTGATGGCTATTTTGACATTTTGGCTTTAAATTTTTCTATTGCATTTCTTGTATAATCACTCAATACCAATTTACCACTGATGGCGGCTCTTTCTTTCAGCAATTCATCCCAATGATCTGTTCCCTGCCAGAAAACTTTTTTAAGTGCTGCCATGGCTTCGGGGTTGCTATGGGCTAAAGTATTAGCCAGTCGATGAATAGACTCGTCCATATTGGCTACCGTTTCATGTACTTCTGCAAAGAGGCCTTTCTTTTTGGCCCATTCACTATTGCGCCACATTGTAGCATCAATGGCTAATGCACTAAATGCAGCAGCGCCTATTTTTCTTTCTACAGCGGGCCCCACTACAAAAGGGCCAATACCAACGGCTAGTTCACTGAGCTTAACGTCAGCGGTATCAACAGCAATAGCGTAATCTACCGCAGCTGCCAGCCCTACGCCACCGCCAATACATTTACCCTGTATTCTTCCAATGATGAATTTAGGGCATGTTCGCATTACGTTAATTACATTCGCAAAGCCACTAAAAAATTTAAGGCCTTCTTCTTCTGTTTTAATAGCCACCAACTCATCAAAGCTGGCGCCTGCACAGAACACTTTTTCTCCGGCACTTTTTAATATGATTACCTTGGTATCGTCATGTGTACCAGCAAAATGAATTTCTTTTGCCAAATCTTCTAAAATTTTACCGGGTAAAGAATTGCTTTGCGGATGAAAGAATTCTATGGTGGTAATGCCTTGGTGGGTTTCTGTTGTTACGTAGGGATGCATTGTTGAAGTGTTGAGATGTTAATATGTGAAGATGTTAAAATGTTGAGTTACTGTTTTTCTTGTAATTTCCTTTTTCTTAAATAAATTATAAAGCCATTAATAAATCCTATTAGCTCATTTATCTGGTTACATAGTTGATTAAATATCTGATCTCCAATTATTTTCTCTTCAAAAATAACTGTTAAATGATCATAACATTCTAATATAGAACCTCTTGCCTGCCTGCAATATTGGATATATTCCTGGTAATGAAATCTGCCATAACCTTCGGCAATATTAGCTGTTATCGATCTTGATGCTCATATAAGCTGATCTGTTAATCGATATTTTTCATTATCAGGAAGCATTTTTGCAATGGTCAACAAATCTTTCCTTAACACTCTTGCCTTTTTATATACCTCTAGCTTTTCTAAAGATTGAATCATTAAAATTTGTTTTTCAAAAGTTAGCAAATAGATATTTCACTTACATTTCCACACCATTCAACATCTCAACATCTTCACATATTAACATCTTAACCCGTTACTATCTTCTCGCCACCATCGTCAATATCGTAGCCACCCCCACAACCGGATCATCGGTATCATCGAGTATTTCTACCAGCCATTTTACAATGCCTTTATCAATATCATTTTCATCTTTTTTATCAGACGATATTTTCTCTTTGCAGGTAAATCTTACAAATACTTCCGTTCCTGGATAAACAGGTTTGGTGAAACGAAGATTATCGATACCGTAATTCAGCAATACAGGATTTTTTTCATAGCTGTCTACAAAAAGTCCGGCAGCCATACTCATAATAAAATAGCCATGGGCTACCTGCTGTTCAAACATAGTGTTGTTAAAGTCTGTCGTTTTGATATGGGCATAAAAATGATCTCCGCTTAAGTCGGCAAATTTGTCAATATCTTCACTGGTAATGAGTCTTTTTTCGGTAATGATTTGATCACCAACAAGAAGCTCTTCAAAATATTTTTTGAATGGATGAATGGTATCAGTATTTCCGTGGGCATATTGTTGATAAACATCGGTAATGGCCGTTATCATAGTAGGAGAACCCTGTATGGCCGTACGTTGTAGATAATGTTTTATACCAAATAATCCCCCCATTTCTTCTCCGCCACCGGCTCTTCCCGGGCCGCCATGCACCAGCATGGGCAAGGGTGATCCATGACCCGTATTTTCTTTAGCACATTCATTGTTCAACACCAATACTCTTCCATGATGTGTAGCAGCGCCGAGTACATAATGTTTCGCTAATTTCTTGTCTGCCGTTACAATAGTTGAGCATAAGCTACCTTTGCCAAGCTTACTTAACTCGATGGCTTCATCCATACTTTTATACGGCATAATAGTGCTTACTGGTCCGAATGCTTCTACTTCATGTACTTCAGATGAAGCAAAGGGTCGATCATTCATCAACAATAAAGGACTCATAAATGCTCCTTTTTGAGGGTCGGCATCTATGACTTCTACACTATTTAAAGAACCATAAACTATTTGAGAAGAAGCCAACAGTTTTTGAACCTGCGCTTTTACTTCTTTTAACTGGCTTTGGCCGGCCAAAGCGCCCATTCTTACTTTCTCATTTAACGGATTACCAATAGTGGTTTGCTGCAGTGATGCAGCGATGGATTTCCATATATCTTCCATTTTATTTTCCGGTACAAATATCCTTCTGATACCTGTACAACGTTGCCCGGCTTTGATGGTCATTTCTTTTCTAATCTCTTTCACAAATAATTCCCATTCCGGAGTGTCCGGTGTAACATCTGACCCCAATACAATACAGTTAAGGCTATCTGCCTCCATATTGAAACAAACATTTTCACTTAAAATACGGGGATGCGATTTGAGCATCAGCCCTGTGGAAGCAGAACCCGTAAAAGTGATAACATCCTGGTGGCTTACATGATCTAGTAAATCTCCGGTGCTACCACAAATTAATTGTAATGATCCTTCAGGGAGAATGCCGGAGGCAATAATTTCTTTTACAACAGCTTCCGTAAGGTAAGAAGTAATAGAGGCAGGCTTCACAATAGCGGGTACTCCTGCTAACAAATTCACAGCAATTTTTTCCAACATGCCCCACACTGGAAAATTAAAGGCATTGATATGGATGGCCACTCCTTCTTTGGGTACCAAGATATGCGTACCCATGAACGTATTTTTTTTACCCAACATATAACTTTCACCATCCACACAGAATGTTTCATCCGGTAATTTTCTTCTTAGCGATGCATTGGCAAAAAGATTACCGATGCCTCCTTCAATATCAATCCAGCTGTCTGCCTTTGTAGCTCCTGTCTGATAGCTGATCGTATAAAATTTATCTAAATGGTTTTTTAAATGAAGGGCCAAAGCCTTTAGCATATTGCCTCTTTCATGAAAAGTTAGTTTTCTCAATGCAGGATTTCCCACTTTTCTGCCATACTCCAACATTCCCTTAAAATCTAATCCTTTGGTTGTTACCTGTGCTACAATTTCTCCGGTAACCGCATTGTAAAGCTCCTGACCTTCCCCATCGCCTGTTATCCATTTTCCCATTACATAATTTTCAAGCTTTGCCATAGTATTTTGTTAAATGGTTAACCCAATAATTTTTTATTTTTTACCAATCGAAACTAAAACTCCGGTAAATAAAATAACTCCAAATATAACTAATAAAGCCCCCGACAATCTGTTAATTTTAGTAACATAATGATCATTTAATTTTTTGCCCAATTTGCCTGCCAGAATTACTTTGAAAATATCGGCTGTTATGTTTAAAGCCAGACATGTAGTAAACATAATGATACGTTGGCTTATCGAAAGTCCGCCGGCAAATGTTGGTACTGTCAACGCCCAAAAGGCAAGTACGGCTGGATTAAGCGTATTTAAAAAAAAGCCGGCGCTAAAAAGCCTGGCATGTGTACCTGATGAGATTTTAATTTTTTCCTGATCTTCCTGTACATGAGCTTTTTTAAGAAAGAGATTGTAAAAACCCATGCCTAACAATAAAAAACTGCCGCCAATACCGATGGGTGTTCTGTATTGATGGCTCAGTTGTTGTATCAACTCTAAAAATCCATTGGCCAATATCACCCACATGATATCACTTACCCACACACCTGCCACAAAGCTAAAACCTGCCGCTTTACCATGGCTCACACTTTGCTTAATAACGGTAAATATGATAGGCCCTACCGCAATAATCAACGGTATGGCTAATAAAACTCCTTTCCAAATGGCTTCAATCATTGTTTATCTATAACATGAATTTGGGCTAATTACACGAATTATTTTATTTAACTTACCAATAGGCAGGGAACCTGATTTATTTATATTTATAATTATATATAATTCATTTATTTTAATTATTTTAAATATTATAATATTTAATTATACATATTCTTTTTAAGAAATTGCTTCCAATCTTGCAACATACTACCTTTCAATACTCTGGGAAACTTATGCTGGCCTCCAACCTTTCCTTTTGAATGCATAAAATCCATAAATACTTTTTCCGGAAGCACTTCTACCATTACTTCTTTTAATGCATGGCGACGTTCTACTTCATAGTCATCGTTCAAATCTTTCAGTCTATCATCAATTTCTTTTCTTAACAAATTTGCATCAACCTGATCGTCGGTAGCAATATACCAATGGTGGGCAAAGAAGTTGCCATAAGGAATACCGGCTACGGTAAATTCCGGTATAGAAATATTGAGTGCCTCACTAGCCATTTCAATGGCCTTATTCATATTGTCTACGCTCAAATGCTCACCTACCAGGCTTAAAAAATGTTTGGTACGCCCTGTAATAATTATTTCGCTTTTTTCTCTATCTACCAGCCTCACGGTATCACCAATAGCATATCTCCAGGCACCTGCATTGGTACTGATCAATATGGCATAATCTTTATTTTCTTCTATTTCATGAATCATTAATGCCATAGGATTTTTCACCATATTGCCCTCAGCATCAAAATTTTGATCGTCAAAAGGTACAAATTCAAAAAAGATGTTATTATTAAGTACCAGATGCATTCCTTTAGCATCCTGCCGATTTTGGTAAGCCAAAAATCCTTCACTGGCCAGGTACGTTTCAATATAAGTAATCGGTTTTCCCAATAGTTTCTCAAATCCCTTCTTGTAAGGCTCCATAGCCACGCCACCATGCACATAAAAAGCCAGGTTAGGCCACAGATCATGTATATTCTTAAGTTGATACGTATCAATAATCTTCTCCATGCACAGTTGAAGCCAGGCAGGTACACCTACAATAAAGCCTATATCCCAGTTGGGAGCATTCATCACTATTTCATCCAGCTTTTTAGACCAGTCTCTTTCTTTGGCAATTTTTTTCCCGGGCTTATATAAACCCAATCTCTGAAACCAAAATGGAATATTTTTTTGCTGGATGCCACTCAAATCTCCGGCAAAATAAGTAGCCCCCTTTTGAAGCTGCGTACTTCCACCCAATATCAGCCAGCCTTTACCAACAGCGCTTTTAGGAACATTTTCATACTTGGCAAGACTTAGCAACTGTTTAATACTGGTAATTGTATTGCTGCGTATTAAATCTTTAGTAACCGGAATATATTTACTGGAAGCATCGCTGGTGCCGCTGCTAAGGGCAAAATATTTGATAGTCCCGGGCCAGCATACATCGGGAATTCCGTCTTTGGCTTGATGCCACCATTCATCAAACAGGGTATTGTAATTGTAAGTGGGTACGGTTTGCTGAAATTTTTTGCCGGGATGGCGGCTGAGCAAAATTTCATCAAAGCGGAAATATTGTCCAAATTCAGTAAACCTGGCTTTTCGCAAAAGTTTTTTTAACACGTTTATTTGTTGCCTTCGGGGGTCGCTTACAGGCAGGTTAAGCGCCCGGGCAATACCCGCCGGAAGTTTTATATCTATCAATGCCATACCACAATACTTACTATTAAAGATGACAAATATAAATATTTTAGACGACTGACAACTGACCACCGACAACCGGATGTGTTCCAGCTGGTCTTTTTGCAAAAAGACTGAATTTGGCAAAAAACATAGTTTTTCAATTTTTCCCCAATTAAAATATTACTTTTTGGGGTTCTGATTAATTATTTGTGTAAGAAATGTGGATTTTGCATCTTATACATATTAAACTTATGATTAATAAAATAGATAATGAGTAGAAAGACATCCAATACACTTTTAATAATTGGGCTTATTTTTATGGCAATTTCTGGCTATTATATCGGAAAGCCTGAGTATTTTTTAATGACATCCAAAGAAGGAATTGGGGTAGTGGTAGAGGTAAAACAGGGAAGAGAGCGTATATCCGGCGGACGAAGAAGGGCATCGAGGATAGTTCCAGTGGAAATACCTGTGATAAGTTTCGTTAATCCAACAGATGGAAGAACATATCAGTTTGATGCCCAGGGATATCGATATCAATTCCCCGGAACCCCTGGAGATTCGGCATACATTCATTATAAAATAAAAAATGGTGTTGCCGAAGGAGTCATTTCCTATGCTCCGGGAGAAAGTACTTTTTTTTCCAGAAATAAACCTTACCTCATCTGGTTGGGGTTGGGCCTTGTATTGATGGGAGTTGGTTACCGGGGTAGAAAAAACAGTTGGAACTAAATCCACATTAATACTTAAAAAGGCTACCTCTCCTCGAATAAAATTGTTTCTTTCTTTTGGGTCTCCACGGGGTCTTTTTTGCAAAAAAGACCCCGTGGAGACCCAAAAGTCTAAACAGCTTCATTATTTTATAACCCTTGTCAGCGGTTTAGTATTATATATTCTCAAAATATAAGATGAGTAGCAATCGCTGGTTTTTATTTGAATTACAAATTTTTTCGCCTCCTCTTTTCGCAATACCTTTACCAGCAAAACAGATCGAATTGTACATGAATTACTCCGGTTATTTAAACGAATTGAATGAACCACAGCGGACTGCGGTTACTCATATTAATGGACCACTCATGATAGTTGCCGGCGCCGGCAGCGGAAAAACTAAGGTATTGACTACCCGTATAGCCCATCTAATGGCCAACGGCGTAGATGCCTTCCATATTTTAGCGCTGACTTTTACCAACAAAGCCGCCGCCGAAATGAAAGAGCGGATTGAAAAAATTTTACATAATACCAATGCCAGAAATTTATATATCGGCACTTTTCATAGCGTTTTTGCCAGAATTTTAAGAGCAGAAGCCTCTAAAATCGGCTACCCCAACAACTTTACCATTTATGATACGGAAGACGCCAAAAGTGTTGTAAAAACAGTTATCAACGAGCTAAACCTGGATGATAAACATTACAAACCCAATATTGTTTACAACAGAATTTCAGCTGCTAAAAATGCATTAATAGGCCCGGAAGAATATAAAAATGATTGGGCGCTGCAACAAGAGGATACCCGGGCCAACCGACCGGCCATCAGTCTGATTTATGATGCTTATGCCAAACGTTGCTTTAAAAATGGCGCCATGGACTTTGACGATCTGCTTTTTAAAATGTACCTGCTGCTGAAAACCTCTCCCGAAGCGCTAAGCAAATATCAACATAAGTTTAAATATATTATGATTGATGAGTATCAGGACACCAATCCTGCCCAATACGAAATCATCAAGCTGCTGGGAGCTATGCATGAAAATGTATGTGTAGTAGGAGACGATGCTCAAAGTATTTACAGCTTCAGGGGTGCCACCATTGAAAACATTTTACAATTTCAAAAAGACTATGAGGATGTAAAAGTGGTAAAACTTGAGCAGAATTATCGCAGCACACAAAATATATTGACCGTTGCCAACGAAATCATCAGTAAAAATAAGGGGCAAATACAGAAAAAATTATTTACTACCAATCACGAAGGTGAAAAAATAAGGCTGGTACGTACCATGACGGATAATGATGAGGGTAAGTTCGTAGCCGACACCATTCAGGAACAAAAATTACGCAATCACTATTTTAATAAAGACTTTGCCATCCTGTATCGTACCAATGCTCAGAGCAGGAGCTTTGAAGAAGCGCTCCGCCGTATGGGCATTGCTTACAAAATTTATGGTGGTATGAGCTTTTACCAACGCAAAGAAATTAAAGATTTTATTGCTTATTTACGAGTGATCGTAAATCCACAGGATGAAGAAGCGCTTAAAAGAATTATCAATTATCCGGTAAGAGGTATTGGCAAAACTACCATAGACAAAGTAGTGTTGATGGCGAATACTAACAACCTGAGCATGTGGAATATATTATGCAATGCAGCCATGTATGGTTTTAAATCCTCTACTTTGGAATGTATTGATGAGTTTGTAACCATGATCAAAATGTTCCAAACTGAGCTTACGAGGAAAAATGCATACGATCTCGCCATCCAGGTGGGCAAAAGCACCAATATTGTGAAAGAACTCTTTAATGATAAAACAACCGAAGGCCTAGCCCGGTACGAAAATATTCAGGAACTACTCAACTCTATCAAAGAGTTTACCGAAACTCCCATGAATGAGGAAGATGGTGAGCTTGGTGATAAAAGCCTGGGAAGCTATCTGCAACAAATTGTATTACTTACAGACAGCGATAATGAAAAAGAGGAAAGTGATGTGGTAAAACTAATGACCATCCACGCTGCCAAGGGCCTGGAATTTCCGGTAGTATTTGTTGGCGGAATGGAAGAAACACTTTTCCCTAACTCCATGAGCATTAATACCAAAGAAGAACTGGAGGAAGAAAGAAGGCTATTTTATGTGGCTACCACCAGAGCAAAGGATAAGCTGTGGCTTACTTATGCCAATGCCAGGTACCGCTTCGGGCAATTACAACAAAATGAGCCCAGCCGCTTTATAGATGAAATTCCAGACGACTTCCTTGATAAAAGCTATGCCGGTGGAGGAGCAAGGAATGCAGGAAAACATGGTTCATGGCCTATGGCCCATAATGCATGGGCAGGAAATGGTAAACAGTCAACAGGGTACAACCAACAGAAAAAGCCTTCTTATGTTACACCAACAGCAAGACCTCAGCAGGTTAAAGAACATGTCCCTTCGGTTGATTTTGTAGCCAGCGATACCAGCGAGTTGAAACCGGGCCAACGGGTTGAACATCAAAAGTTCGGATTCGGAGAAATAATTAAAATGGAAGGAGCCGCTCATAATCCCATAGCAACCATCGAGTTTGAGCTCAATGGTGAAAAAAAGATTATGTTGAATTATGCAAAGTTACGAATAATTCATCAGGCTGAGTAAATGCTTTATAAGTTTATGTTTATGTTTATCAATCTATTATAAATATTTATAAAAAATAATTCATATTTTTTTCGAAATACGAAAATTTTATCGCTTTTTCCTACAATCACTATAAATTTAGCAGTATTTTTAATAACTTTATATTCATTAAAGAAAGGAAAAATCTATGATCAAAACTGGCAATCCCGTGATTAGCATTTATACAGAAATGACACCTAATCCGGAAACAATGAAGTTTGTAGCGAACAAATTATTGTATCCGGGTAAAAGCATTGATTTTCAGAATGAAGCCGCGGCGGCACCTTCACCTTTAGCGCAGGAATTATTCACTTTTCCATTTGTAAAAGCAGTGTTCATTGCAAGCAACTTTGTTACACTTACCAAAACTCCTGATACAGAAGACTGGCAGGATGTTATACCTACTATTAAACAGTTTTTAAAAGAATATCTGGAAGAAGGGAAAGTAGTGGTGAATGAAGAAGAAATTGCTAACATCAAATTAGAAGATGGCAATATAGTAAAAGAAAATGATACCGATGTAGTAGTACGAATTAAAGAATTATTAGAAAATTACGTAAAACCAGCAGTAGAAATGGATGGTGGCGCTATCCAGTTTAAAAGCTACGAAAACGGCCGTGTTAATCTAACCCTTCAGGGTAGCTGCAGCGGATGCCCTTCCAGCATGATTACACTTAAAGCCGGTATAGAAGGCATGATGAAGCGTATGATTCCGGAAGTTAAGGAAGTAGTAGCTGAAGCTGAATAATTTTATATTTGGGGCTAGTATTTATATAACAAAGCATTTCATTCATTTGAAGTGCTTTTTGCTTTTGGTTCATATTCTATAATCTAAGCTATGAACGAATAAACACAATATAATTTACCTTTACCGCATGAGTATGGCGGATTTGTACCAGCAACTGTCAGAAGGTATACAAAACACCACCTGGCAGGAGTTTGTAGCTGTTATGTTTGGCATTGCCAGTGTTATTTTCTCCCGTTTAGAAAGCATATGGGTTTATCCAACCGGGTTGGTCAATACCATTTTGTACACCTATTTTTGTTTCTTCTGGTGGCAGTTGTATGCCGAAGCCAGCCTTAACTTTTACTATACCGCCATGAGTATTTATGGCTGGGTTTTGTGGAGCAAAAAAAGAGAAAATAATCATCTACATAAATTAAAAATTTCCAGTTCAAATAAAAAAGAAGTCAAAATATCTTTGATATTCTTTATTACATGCTGGATCATTTTATACTTTGTGCTTTCAAACTTTACAAAAAGCACTGTACCACTCGGAGACTCATTTGCATCTGCTACCGCTTATACCGGCATGTGGCTGATGGCCAAAAAGAAAATAGAAAACTGGATTTGGTGGATACTCACCAATCTGGCCTCCATACCTTTATACTTTTATAAACATGCTGTATTCACGAGTTTTCAATACCTGGTATTTTTGATATTAGCCATCATGGGATATATCAGTTGGAGAAAAAAAATAAAAAATGTTTAAGAAGATTGTAATCATCGGCCCGGAAAGCACGGGCAAGTCTACCTTATGCAGCCAGTTGGCTACCCATTTTAATAGTATCTGGGTGGAAGAATATGCCCGGGAATATTTGCTCACTAACGGTACTCAATACACTTATAATGATCTTCTTACCATTGCTCAGGGCCAGCTTAATCTGGAAGAAAAAAAACTAAATACCCCAATGCCCAATACCCAATACCCAATACCCCTATTTATTGATACCGATATGTATGTGATGAAAGTATGGTGTGAGTTTGTATTTGGCAATTGTCACTGGTGGATATTGGATCAAATTGCAGAAAGAAAATACGATTTATATCTACTATGCAATATTGACTTGCCTTGGGTAAAAGATGAGCTAAGAGAATATCCTGATGTAGAGCAAAGAAGAAAATTATATCGATACTATAAAGATCTTTTAATCAATCAATCAGTACCCTGGGTAGATATTAAGGGCTCCCATGAAGAAAGATTGCAGCAGGCTATTGTGGCTGTGACTCAGCATATGAAAGAGAAATCCCTTATTTAATGAGCGCTTTAATATCCGGATCAGGCTCCAGAAAATTCATTTGTTTCATAATATCGTCATAACGGTTAGCCACATACGCACTCATGGGTTTCACCATATACTTTTTAGGGTTTGGAAGACAAGCGGCAATTTGAGCGGCTTCGGCTTTTGTTAAATCTTTAGCGTCTTTATTAAAATAATAACGGGCTGCTGCCTGCACGCCAAAAATTCCATTTCCCATTTCTGCTACATTTAAATATCGTTCTAAAATTTCTTTTTTACTCCAAACCTGTTCAATACTAAATGTAAAAAAAACTTCCAGCCCTTTTCGCAAAAATCCTCCGCCCTGCCACAAAAAAACATTTTTGGCAACCTGCTGGCTGATAGTGCTGGCCCCTCTGGTACGATTGGGGTGTTTTTTATTGTATTTTATTGCCAGCTGAATCGATTTCAGGTCAAAACCATCATGATCGGGGTACAACTGATCCTCACTGGCAATTACCGCCAATTTTATATATGGACTCATTTCATGCAAGGAAACATAATCTCGTTTTAATCCATAGCCGCTTAATAAGCTACCTATTTGTGTTATTGTAATAAGAGGATTAAAAAATTTGCACAGCAGCAAATAAAATAAAGACACTGTGTAAGCAATAAGTACAATATTAGCAATGCCTTTTACTATCCTTTTTATTATGGGAATTCGGCGAAGCCAGATAAAATATACAATCAGTAATGCTATGATTATACAGCATAACAAAAGAATATTTTTGTAAAAGCCCTTAACGCCGTCATTAATCTGCCATATTTTTTGAATAATAAAAATGAGAAACCATATAAAATGTAAGGAAAAAATTGCAAGCAATATTTTTTTTATGCGGCTGCAGTTGTTTTGTAAAAAACCAAAAATCATTATAGTGTTAGATTATTACGCAAGATAAGAGATAAAACAAACTCTAAGTCATAGTAAATCAAATTGCCTGGCATGATGCGTTACATGCTTGTGGTGTAATAAAACCCACTCTGTAAAATTCAAATCACCAAATACAGGATGTTGTATGGTAAAATTTTCCTCTGATTTTTCAAAAAAAGAAATAAAATCGTTGATCTGATATTGCAATGCCTGTATAGCTTCGTTCATAGATGAATGTCTTAAAGCAAAAGGCTCATCAGGTAGCATAGGTGCTTTGGTATTTTCTCTAAAGAGTTTATCACTCAACAAAAATTCTTTGTACTTAGACAGCTGATCAACAGGTGTAACCAACGGTATTGAAAGCTTACCGGTTGATACTCTGAAAAAATCTGCCAGATGCTCTACCATTTGCTGGGCATTCATTTTGCCCCATTTTCCGGCCTGATCAAAAGGTAGATTTTTAAGTAGAGGAGTTAAATCATGCTGAATAAAATAAAGCTTTGATTTATCCATACAATGTTATTTGGAGATAGATATAGATTTAGAGTTCTGCAAAAAAATTAATAACTCGCCAGATTAACTCTTCTCTTGTCAATTTCGCTGCACAACAGGTTAAAGATATCATCTACACTACCTTCTCCCTTTATTTTCACTACTTTATTAAATTTTTTGTAGTAATCTGCCACGGGGGCTGTTTTCAGGTGGTATTCGCCAATTCGGGCTCTTATTACCTGTTCGTTTACATCATCGCTACGACCGCTGGTTTCGCCTCTTTTCAATAATCGTTTTACCAATTCATTTTCACTCACCTCCAATGCCAGCATTACCGCAATGGATGTTTTTTTAAGGGCAAGTAGTTTGTCTAAAGCTTCTGCCTGTGCTGATGTACGGGGAAAGCCATCAAATAAAAATCCTACCGCATTTGGATTCGCATCTAAAGCAGAACTAATCATACCAGTCACTACTTCATCGGGTACTAGCTGGCCTTTATCCATTAAGTTTTTAGCTTCTAAACCTAAGGGTGTTTGCCTGGCAATTTCTGTACGCAACAAGTCTCCGGTGCTTAAATGCTTAAGACCATATTTATCAATCAGCTTTTCACTTTGGGTACCCTTACCACTTCCCGGAGGACCAAACAGAATTATATTAAACATGCTTTTATTAACCTTTGATAATCATTAACTTCTAATTTACGTATAATATTTTATAAATTTAATTATTTGTAAATGGCAGATAGTTTTGATTACTTATTGATATTTTTTTATAAAAAATCTTATTTCCGATCGTAAATATAATATACTGATCTTAAAATTACCTTAAAGATTGCATATTTTCTATATTAAATTCTTTCCTTACACTATCTTTATATAAATTCATTTCTATTTACAGGTTTTTTTATTATAAATTTTTATGATATTAAAATTGTTCTTATCAGCCTATTGCTTCATGATAATAATGAGTTGTAACCGGCCCATTTCTACTATTAATAATCACAATAATATGGATACCAATAAAAAAGACATGCCATTTTATTCTCATAATGATACCGGAGAAGTGAATATAGGAAATGAAGAATGGAAAAAAGTTCTTCCGAAGGAAGTATACGAAATAGCCAGAGAAAAAGGGACAGAAAGGGCTTTTACCGGAAAGTTTTGGGATCATAAAGATACAGGTACATATTACTGTGCTGCCTGTGGCAACCCTTTATTTACCAGCAATGGCAAATTTGAAAGTAGCTGTGGCTGGCCAAGTTTTTTCGAACCCATTAGCAAGGGCAGTCTTATATACGCCCCGGATAATAGTTATGGCATGCAACGTACGGAGGTAATGTGTGGCAGATGCAAGGCTCACCTGGGACATGTGTTTGAAGATGGGCCGCCACCCACTGGTTTGCGTTATTGTATTAACTCGGTTATATTGGATTTTGAAAAAGTACCTGATAAAGAAAAAAAGAAAACAAACTGATTTGTTAAAACTTATATTTTAACGATGCTTTAACGAGGGTTGGGAACTATTATTGCATCTATCTTATATGAGCTAAAAATAACATTATATGAAAAAATTTACATCATTTTTGACACTTTTTTTCCTGCTATCATCAGGAGCTTTTGCACAAACCAAAGCTTCTTTAGCCCCTGATCAAAATCCCAACTATCTCCAAAGCCAAAATAAGTATGTAGCAATGGCTGATTCACTTACAGCCTGGCATACAACAACCTTACAGGATACTTATAAGGCCTATGATTACCTGGAGGCTAAGGCGGAACGAAAAGCAGAACGCAGAAATTTTAGACGAGAACTTAGAAGAATAAGGGCCGAACGTACCAGCTACTATAACACATACCGACGTCCATATAATTATTACAATTATTATGGCGCTCATCCTTTTAATAACTCTTGCAATTTTTACAGAGGATGGAATTGGTAGGAATTGCATTGGCTATATAAAGTTTTATACTACCATATAATTTCTTTTAACTAAATCAAATCGTTTACTTATTAATATTATTAACCCTTTAGCATAAATTTTTATGAAAAAAATTGCTTTACTATTTGCTATTATAACGCCATTAATAGTAATCACTTCTTGTAGCAGAAAGGTATCGAGAATTAGTTCTGACGAACAAATTGACCTTAGTGGCAGATGGAATAATACTGATAGCCGGCTTACAGCCGAACAAATGATTGATGATGTGCTAAAAGCCAATTGGCTTACCAACTTTATGCAAGCCAAACAAGGCCAAAAGCCAGTAGTCATTTGTGGGTTTGTAACCAATAAGAGTCATGAACATATTGACGCAGAAACATTTATCAAAGATCTGGAACAATCATTTATACAAACACAAAAAGTGCGTTTGGTACAGGCAGGCAAGAAGAGAGAAGAACTAAGAGCTGAACGTGCTGATCAACAAACCAATGCCAGTGTAAGCACCATGAAAAAGTTTGGAATGGAAGTAGGGGCTGATTATATTTTACAAGGATCTATCAACTCTATTGTCGATTCTTATAAACGTAAAAAAGTAGTGTATTATCAAATCAATTTAGAACTTACCGATATACAAACCAATGAGGTTGTATGGATTGGTGATAAGAAAATAACCAAGTATGTAAAAAACTAACCTGCTCATAGTCACTTTATTCAAGCTATGATGAACAGAAAAATACCTTTGTGGATAAAGGCGCCTCTTCTTGTTCTATTGGTCCTTTCTTTATGCTCCTGTGCTACTTATAACCAGCGCATTAGTGGTTACTATAAAAATCTTGCATCGGCGAATTATGAGGCTGCCAACAAGCAATTAGAAAGCATTAAGCTACTCAAGAAAGACAGAAATTACCTGCTATATCTGCTGGAAAAAGGAAAAATATTACACCTACTACATCAATATGATAGTAGTAACAATGTATTTAATCAGGCAGATATTACCATGGAAAATATCCGGACTTCTGTAAAAGACGTAGCGCTAACCTATTTGTTAAATCCCATGATGAGTGCTTACAAAGGTGAAGATTTTGAACGATTCATGATTCATTACTATAAAGCAATGAATTATTTACAACTGGGCAATACTGAGGATGCACTGGTAGAAGCCAGGCGAATTTCACTGGCAGAGTACAATCAGCAGGATAAATTTAATAATGAACAAAAATATACACAAGATGCGTTTGCTTTGATATTACAGGGCATGATTTATGAAAAGGGGAATGATATGAATAATGCGTTTATTGCTTACCGTAATGCTGCAGAAATATTTCTGAAAAACAATAATCAATATTATGGAGTAACATTGCCTCTGCAGCTTAAAAAAGATTTGTTACGAACTGCTCATTCGTTAGGGTATCTCGAAGAACAAAATAGATTTGAAAAGTTCTTCAACATGCAGTATGTTGAAGAACAAACGCCTGAGGGTGGTGAATTAATTTTTTTCTGGGAAAACGGCCTGGCGCCTGTTAAAGAGCAGCAAACACTTGGCTTTACTTTAGTAAAAGGTGTAGGAGGTGTGTTTCACTTTACAGACGGATTAGGCCAATACAATATTCCGTTTGATTATAATACACCAGGATATAACCCATCAATCAATTTAAGTGATGTACAAATGTTTACAATAGCACTGCCTAAATACGTTGAACAACCACTAAAATATTCACAAGCAAATATCGCTGCCGGCACCAATAGCTTTATGCTTGAAAAAGCAGAAGATGTAAATGTACTGGCTATACAAACGCTGCAACAAAGATTTGTAAAAGAATTAGGTAGCGCTCTTAGCCGTATGGCCATCAAAAAACTAACTGAGATGGCAGTTGAAAAAAGCAAAGAAAAAGATCCATCCAAAATGACCGAAGAAGAGAAGAAACAAGAGGAGAAGAAAAAGCAGGTACGTGAAATGGCAGCCTTTGGATTAAAAATATTTAATCGCCTCTCTGAAAAAACTGATACCAGAAACTGGCAATCTTTACCCGCCAGTATTTATTATACAAGAATACCTTTACAAAAGGGTTCTAATATCCTTACATTACAAATATCGAATGCTTATGGGCAAATGAAGAAAAAGGACATTAACATTACAGGTAAAGGCGATCTGCAGTTTATTAATTATTGTACCTTGGAATAAATTAATATATAATATATTATCAATAAATTACTTATATATTAATAACATTACTAATTAACTGTGCCAATTTTCTTATTAATCATCCTTAATAGTTTATTGGAAGAAATAGTAAGACCTGCGGCACTAATTGTCAGAGGTGAGCCAAATACTTTGTAATCCAGTTGCATGGCTTTTCTTTTCAGCACGTTTTGCTGATTATTAATATATTCTTCCGGATTTTTTACATGTACAATAATAAAACTCTGCCTGCGAAGTGAAGTAATAACTGCTTTTTCAACATCAGACCAGGGAATATAATTGGCATAAGCAGCTTTTGTATTGATGGTAATGCCTTTGTTATCAATGATCAACTTAGGCTTGTTATCGAAAAGTTTTTGAGAAAACTTATAAATACCAAATCCAAAGAAAATGATAGAAGCATATACTGCGATCTTCGCTTTTAAAGGATCCTTGAAATATGGATTATGGATAAATTGTTCTGTACTCAGCATCCAAATACCGAAAGCAACTACACCTATTGATATCAACAGGAAGAAGGACAATTTTGCTTTACTAAAGCCAATTTCGATGGGTTGTTCTGTTTGCATGATTCGATTAAAATTTATCTTTTGATAAACATAAAAATATCAATTTCCCCCCACAATTACAACCGAATCAAAGTCATATCATGCCTGAAGGCGAGATATTTGGAACAAAAACTGCATAAAGGTATGCCGTACAAGTGTACGGTCCGCCTGACCTGTCTCGGCCCAGACGAGAGGCGGACAGGTCACAACCTTACCAGCCTGAATAAAGAAAAAATGTTCCCCCAAAAAAAATAATCTCTATTGGTTAACTTTACTATTCACTATTGGCATAAAAACATTCATGGATTCTGTTCAATTTCAAGGCTTAACAAATACTGACATCTTAAAGCAGCAACAACAGTTTGGAAAAAATATTTTTTGCGCTGAAAAGCCCAGGCGATTGTACCACATTTTATGGGACATTGTGAAAGAACCCATGTTCATCATGCTGCTATTTGCTTGCCTGATCTACATTTTATTGGCAGAATTTAAAGAAGGTATTATGATGTTTGTGGCCATGATAGTAGTAGCCGCTATATCTATTTATCAGGAAATGAAAAGCTCTCTGGCATTAGCTGCATTGAAAAAATTTACCGAGCCCAAAGTAAAAGTTATAAGAGACGGTAAAGAGCAAATTATTCTTTCAGAAGATCTGGTTCCCGGAGATGTAATTGTATTGGAAGAAGGTAACCGCATTCCTGCCGATGCAACGGTGCTTCAGCAAAATGATTTTAGCGTTAATGAATCTATACTGACGGGAGAATCTGTTCCGGTAGAAAAAAGTGATATTGCTAATAATGAATTGTATCAGGGCACTGTTATAAATTCCGGAAAGTGTATTGCACGGATAACTGCTATAGGTAACCAAACAAAATTGGGGCAGCTGGGGAAATCTATAGGAAATATGACCATTGCTAAAACATTATTGCAGCATCAGATTGCCAGATTTGTTAAGCTAATGGCTATTGTTGGCCTGGCAGCTTTTGGCGTAATATGGCTTGTAAATTATTGGGAGTCCCGGGATTTATTACAAAGCCTTCTTTTTGGACTTACCATTGCCATGTCTGTAATTCCAGAGGAAATCCCGGTAGCTTTTTCTTCTTTCATGGCATTAGGTGCTTACCAAATGTCTAAACGAAATATTATTGCCCGGCAGCCTGTTACTATTGAGAATTTGGGAGCAGTTAGTGTTATTTGTTTAGATAAAACCGGCACTATCACCGAGAATAAAATGCAGGTAAAAGCTGTTTATAATTTTACCACACACCAAATTAATATACTTGAAAAAGAAATTTCACTACCTGATAGCCATGTACTTCGCTATGCAAGGCTAGCCAGCGAAGAGCATCCTTTTGATGCCATGGAAAAAGCCATTGTTGATGCATATGAAAAATATTATTCTACAAAAAGTGATGAGCATTTACAAATGGTGCATGAGTATCCGTTAAGTGGCCGTCCACCCATGATGACACATGTATGGTCAGATGGTAATCAAACAATCATTGCAGCTAAAGGGGCAGCCGAGAGGATATTAAAGGTGTGTAAGCTGGATAATGAAAAACTAACAACTGTTAGGAAAAAAATAGATGAAATTTCCAATAAAGGTTATCGGGTAATAGCAGTAGCCAGCGCCGAATATCAGGGTGAATATCCACAAAATCAAGATGACTTTAACTGGAAGTTTGAAGGACTTCTCGGCTTATCAGATCCACCTAAAAAAAATGTAGCCAACGTATTTCAGGATTTTTATACAGCCGGAATTCAAATAAAAATGATTACCGGTGATTATGCTACCACTGCCTGCAACATTGCATCGCAGGTAGGTATAAAAAATCATCAACACTACTGTACCGGTGATCAAGTTATGAACCTTTCTGATAATGCATTAAAAGAAACAGTAAAAAATACTGACATTTTTGCAAGAATGTTTCCGGAGGCCAAGTTAAAAGTGATCAATGCCATCAAAAGTAATGGCGATATTGTAGCTATGACCGGTGATGGCGTAAACGATGGCCCTGCCCTCAAATCATCACATATAGGAATAGCTATGGGAAATAAGGGAACTGAAATTGCCAAGGAGGCCGCCGATCTGATTATTATTGATGATGATTTAGAAAAAATGACTGTTGCCATTCAGCAGGGAAGAAAAATTTACAATAATCTGAAAAAAGCTATCCGATATATTATTTCCATACATATTCCTATTTTACTAACCGCCTCTCTACCACTACTTTTAGGCTGGAAGTACCCTAATATTTTTACACCCATTCATGTCATTTTTTTAGAGTTGATTATGGGACCAACCTGTTCTGTCTTTTATGAACGAGAGCCGGAAGAAAAAAATATTATGAAAAGAGTTCCTCGTGAAAGAAAGGACAGCCTGTTTTCACATAAAGAGTTATTTGTAAGTATTATACAAGGGCTTGTTATTACCGGCGGGTTGTTAATATTGTATTATTATTTTATGAATAATGATTATAGCTTGGAATATGTTCGTACGATTGTTTTTACTACGCTCATTTTCAGCAATATCTTTTTAACTTTTATCAACCGATCTTTTAAGGAGCCATTTTATCGCACTGTTCAGTACAAAAATTCTCTGGTACCCGTTTTGTTATTGGTATCAGCTTTTTTTCTATTGACTATATCACTTATTACACCTATCAGGCAGGTATTTCAATTAACGCAGATAACAACGCTGCATTATCTCTTATGCATAGGAGTTGGATTTGTCAGTACCGCCTGGTTAGAAGTATATAAGATATTCTCTCTGCTAGCAAATAAGTCGGTTAAACTCATGTAGTTTTTCACTCGTTATTAGGAGAAAAATACTGTAAAAACAGGGGTAAAATCCCATTGCCGTTGATTGGGTAAAGTAGATCTTTGCAGTAAACAGGTTATGAGTTCTTATCCATAGCCTGAACCAAAGGGGCTGTTGCTCAGTCGAATCAACCTATCGAAAAGCACCTATGAGGAGCTGAGACAACCCTCACCTTTCCGTGCCTTGTGAAAACTTTTTTAACAGCTAAACTTGTGAAAAACACCTAAGAGAATCGTATGTAAAGCGGTTGCTATTCTAACTAATCTCACCCCAAAAACACCACAGGATAAAAAGTCCTCAGCAGGAAATCTAAAACAGCTAAAAAAAATTTCCGTCTAAGTTGCACAACTTTCGCTTTTGCTTATTTATAGGTATGAGTAAAATTATTTTTTTATTAGATTATGGCACCTCTTAGAGTTAATGGGCTTTGATCACCTGGTGGTACATATTTTAATACATCATTTAGATAAATATATATTTTAATATTATATGTAATAATATGTTTTTATTTTACATTACACATAAATATAAAATATAAATTATATTGTATTTGTTCCCACGGGGTCTTTTTTGCAAAAAAGCCCCCGTGGAGACCCAAATTTTGCTTAAACATATTACTTATCTTGTTAGCGGTTTATTATAATAGGCTTTGATCACCTGGTGGTACATATTTTAATACATTATTTGAATAATATTAATATATAATTATTTTTATATTAAATATTTATATATACAAAATTACAGCAAAGATTCTGTAAAATGGAAACTTTACTAAAATTGATTATTTACACGATAAAGGGAGATACCACATAGCAGATGGTGAAATTTTACTGGTAAAAATAATTCCGCTGCTCTTCATATTCCGGAAGTAACTTTATGGTAGTTGATTTTATTTCGCCAAAATTGTAAAAAGTATTTGAATAGGTTAAGTCCGGATCAAACGGAGTAACCCCGATAAGCTCTTTATCAGAGTAGTTTTCGTAGGTAAAAAGAAATAAGCCAAGCCTTTCTGGCTCTAATCCTAAAAAATTATCCGTATCGTAGCCCCAGAAATAAAGCAGGTCGGTTCCTCTTAATTGTTTTATAAAATCAAACAATAATTTAGTACTACCATTTCCTCTGGTTAAACTTTCTGAATAGGGTGGCTGGTTAGGATCATAATAATATTGGCTAGATTTTACAGCTCCGTTTTGAAAAGTATATACTCTTTTGTTGTAATTAATGGGATTTATAATATCACCATCATAATGAATATCCAGTATGGGTATGTGCTGATTGGTAAAATCAAATTGTGCATAATCAGATCCGCTAGGGTTGGGTACCGTTTGTGTGTATCTATATCCACCGGGAATAATTGTTTTATTGTACACCCTTTCTTCTATAATACCTTGTGAGTTATACCAATTATACATATTAAATAGACCAATTTAAGGATGAAAAAATATACT
>CAZPHA010000025.1:0-36752 GCA_964586215.1 uncultured Ferruginibacter sp. | reverse complement strand
ATATGCAAAAAAAATTACTCACCAAATTAGACTATTTATTATTTATAAATGGTATAATAACTATAGAGGCATAATGTGTATCTGCTCTTCAGTAAGGATAGGCATATTTCTAAATCGCAGAATTACATTGCTAACAGTAACTACATCTTTTTGGCAATAAACTGCAATACGATTGCAATCTTTATCCTCCCAAAATACCTTACCCACCATACTTCCGTCTATATCGTCTTTGGGGGAAGGAACGCCTAAACAGGCAGCTAATAAATTTAATGAAGTGAAATTTTTATAATCTCCAAAGCGCCAGTATTGAAAAGTGTCTACAATATTGGTTTCCCAGGGTTTCATATTTTGAAAATCTAAAGACCGGGGTATTTTTATACCATTAATAAGCATTCGGCGGCATAAAAAAGGAATATCAAACTCTTTAATGTTGTGCCCGGCAAAGCTCCATTGGGGATTAACAGCTTCCATTTTACGAATAGCGACTGTAAATTCCTCCAGTATTTTTTTTTCATCATCTTCACAAAAAGATTTTATTCGTAATTGCCAATCGTTTGTTTCTGTTTTCTTAAAATACCCCATACTAATACAAACAATTTTAGAAAATTCTGCCATTACACCTGCCCGCTGCTCATAAAAATCTGCCACTGCAACATCTTCCGGCAATAAACGTTTTACCTTATCTTCCCACAACGTTTGCCAATAAGCATCTAATTCGTAAAAATGTTGCTTTTCCGATACAGTTTCGATATCAATTACAATTAAATTGTTGAGTGGTATATGTTGCATTTTTGTTAAAAATTTCATGAAAATACAAAACTATGCCGGCATAGCAAGCAAGAGATAGACTTTAGACCAATAGAATATGTTTAATAGCGCTAAGATTACTTATTAAATTCAAGATTATCAATCATTATTTTTCCTTGTGAGTAATCTTTATTAGTAAATAATAGTGAAACAGATTTTATATTACCCTTATCTACTCCTGTAAATTCGTTTAAGGGAAGTAAAAAGGATTGCATGTAGGATCTCGCCGCATTATTATAAAAAGATATAGGTACAGTTACTGTCAATAAATTTGATTTATTTCCACTATTATCAATTATTTGGATATAAAACTTTTTCTCTTTATCATATTGATTAAATATATGTGGAATCAATCCTGCACGAAGGCTTAGATACTTATAGCTTAAGAGATTCATCCCCTTATCGAAAGAAAAATTAACAACCGGATCAGGTAAATTTACACTCTGCATCCATATAATAGCCATTGTATTAGAAGCATGAAATGAGGTTGCGTCTAGTAGGGCAGCTTTATTTACGGATACCTTAACTGTTGATGTAGGATAAGTAATAGGCATTGCATACAATGTTATTTGATCGGCATATTGATTTTGAAAATTAGCCAAAGCCAATTTATTCCCATCTGCATGTTGTATGGATACTTGTAAGTTCGGGTTTTCGGGTAATATCTTTTTTTGAAATTTAAAATAATCGTTATAATTCGTTTTATTGTTAACATGTAATTGCAAAAAAGCAGTTACATAGCCTTTTATAGCACTGCGGTAAAGGCTGTTACTTATTAACCCCGGACCTTGGTCATAACTAATATCACAAAATATTCCATGTCCCATGCCTTTTATGAAAATCATATCTTTAGTTAATGGCACATTTGTATACTCACTTCCTGCATCATCAAAGAATTTAAAGCCGGTTTTTCTTACATTCACAGTATTATCCATACCACCATATACATCTGCATCAGCAGAACCATATATTACCAGCAAGGATTCAATATCCGGTAAAGTATACTTCTCTTTCATATCTATATCTGCCGGAGAAGGAGCTAATGCGATAATCGATTTCACTTTTTTCACTTTATTAATTTCCATTGCATCACTTACTATCTCACCGCCTCCACGGCTATGCCCAATTAATACAATCTCATCCGATATTTTCCCCTTTAATGGTGATGCTGCATCTTGGTATAAAAAAGCAATATGTCTGAAAATGCTACTTCGAATATTACTTACCTCGGTTGATACTTTATACTTTTTTGAGAGCCACTGTATGGAAGCCACATAAAATCCATAACTGGCAAGATGTTGACATACATCAGAGTAATTTTGGTATCCGCCTGTACCATTACCATGTAATAATAACACCAGAGGAGCCGGCATTTGCATTGCATTATTGGGGTAAAAAATCATGCCTGACTCATTTTCAGAGAGCCCATCAATACTATATTGTGTTTTTATTACTTCAAATGGACCCTGATATACCGGGTTAATTAAGGCTGGTAAAACTACATCTTTGTCTGCTTGTGAAGGTGTATATGCAGGCAGCTCTTCATGTTTACAAGATATTAGAAAACAGGTGAATAGCATCGCTACCCCGATGGTAGATATTGAATATCGCATTATTTAATAGAATTTAGAATTCGGCTTTCTTGTTAGCTTACTTAAGTATTACTAGTTTTGGTTTATGGGTACAATTTACATGAATTATACAAAAAGCTCATTTTCAAATTAATAAATATTTAGCAATAATTAACAATATAGTTATTCTACTTAATTAATAGTAAAAATACCAAAAATAAACCCCGTTCTTTTGGAACGGGGCTATCAAAATGAATAATATCAATAAATATGTTACTCTTCTACTTTTAGTTTACCTTTTTGCTTGGCTATCACCTCTTCAGCGATATTATTAGGAGCTGGTGCATAGTGACTGAACTCCATAGTAGAAGTAGCACGACCGCTTGATAAGGAACGCAACTGTGTAACATAACCAAACATTTCACTTAAAGGAACTTTTGCTTTGATTACCTGTACACCATGTTTGCTATCCATACCTTCAAGCATACCACGACGACGGTTAAGGTCACCGGTTACATCACCCATGTATTGATCCGGAGTTAGTACTTCCACTTTCATGATAGGTTCCAATAAAACAGCTTTTGCTTTACGGGCAGACTCACGAAAACCCTGCTTAGCACAAAGCTCGAATGACATAGAATCAGAGTCCACCTGGTGGAATGAACCATCTTTTACATTCACTTTCATGCTCTCCATGGGATAGCTGGCTAATACACCTGTATTCATGGCGCTTTCAAAGCCTTTTTGAATGGCGGGAACAAACTCTTTAGGAATGCTACCACCAAACAAAGAGTTTACAAACTGAAAATTACCTTTACCTTCTTTTAAAAACTCTTCATCAGCAGGACCGATTTCAAATACAATATCCGCAAATTTACCACGACCACCCGTTTGTTTTTTCAAAATTTCACGGTGTTCAATGGTTTGCTGGAATGCTTCCTTATAGGCCACCTGTGGCGCTCCCTGGTTAATTTCTACTTTGAACTCACGTTTCATTCTGTCCACAATAATTTCCAGGTGAAGCTCACCCATACCACTCAGGATGGTTTGGCCGGTTTCCTCATCGGTTTTTACCCTTAATGTAGGGTCTTCTTCTACCAATTTGGCAATAGCCATACCCATTTTATCTACGTCGGCTTGTGTTTTTGGCTCTACCGCAATAGAAATTACCGGCTCAGGGAAGGTCATACTTTCCAAAATAATTGGCTGATCTTCATTACACAATGTGTCTCCGGTTTTGATATCCTTAAAACCTACAGCAGCCCCAATATCCCCGGCTTCAATGAAATCGATAGGATTTTGTTTGTTGGCATGCATCTGCATGATACGGCTGATACGTTCGTTTTTACCTGTTCTGGTATTCAACACATAAGAGCCTGAATCTAATCTGCCACTATACACCCGGAAAAATGCCAAACGCCCTACAAACGGATCGGTCATAATTTTAAATGCCAAAGCGCTGAATGGCTCTTTTGCATCAGGCTTACGAATGATTTCCTCACCTGTATCAGGATTGGTACCTTCTACAGCTTCAATGTCTAACGGCCCGGGCAAATAGCGTACAATAGCATCCAACGCTGTTTGAACACCTTTATTTTTGAAAGAGGAGCCACACATCATTGGAATGATAGAGATATCAATGGTTGCCTTACGGATAGCCTCATGCATTTCTGCTTCGGTGATCGTATTAGGATCGTCAAAGAATTTCTCTAACAATTTTTCATCATATTCAGCTACTGCTTCTACCAGATGTTGTCTCCATTCATTTACTTCCTCTACCATATCATCAGGGATAGGTACTTCTTTGTAAGTCATACCCTGAGTAGCATCATCCCAGATAATTCCCTTCATGGTAATTAAGTCAACCACCCCTCTGAAATTATCTTCGGCACCAATCGGTAATTGTAAAGGCACTGCTTTAGCGCCGAGCATTTCTTTTACCTGTTTAACAACATTTAAAAAGTCAGCGCCTGCACGGTCCATTTTATTTACAAAACCAATACGTGGTACTTTGTAACGGTTTGCCTGACGCCAAACAGTTTCACTTTGCGGTTCTACACCGGATACAGCACAAAATAATGCCAATAAACCATCCAGTACCCTGAGTGAACGTTCTACTTCTACGGTAAAATCCACGTGACCCGGCGTATCGATAATATTAAATTTATATTGCTTGCTATCGGCTGTCTTTTGTCCTTGTACTGTCGGAAAATTCCAAAAGCAGGTTGTAGCAGCGCTGGTAATGGTAATACCTCTTTCCTGTTCCTGCGCCATCCAGTCCATGGTAGCGGCACCATCATGCACTTCACCAATTTTATGATTCACACCGGTATAATATAATATACGTTCGGTGGTGGTAGTTTTGCCGGCATCAATATGAGCAGCAATACCAAAATTTCGTTGATAACGTAAATCTGCCATTTTATTTAATTAAGAATTATGAATTAAAAATTAAGAATTATTTTCAAAGCATTCAATAGTGTATTATTGATGCTGATGTCCCCGAAGAGCAGGGCTTGATGATATGATTTTAAACTCTCATAATATGCTAAATAGTTCAACGCCAACACAGTACTTGCTGAAGCTTTTAGCGCCGCAAAGTTACAAAATTTTTTCCATATTTCAAAATAGTCTTTAGCAATTGATAATGGGTTAATTGCCTGCCCCGACTGATTCGGGGATAGTTGATAATGATTGGGGTAAGATGTACATCTCAGATTTTGTGTATCTTAGAAAGTTTAATTATTCTTCAATTATCAATTATTCTCGCCTTTGGCGAGACAGGCAATTATCAATTATCCCATTATCAACTAAAAAACCGTTCCTTTCAGAACGGTTCAAAACTATATATAAAATGAAAAAGTTTAGATTTTAAAGTGCGCAAACGCTTTGTTAGCCTCAGCCATACGATGGGTATCTTCTTTCTTTTTGAAAGCTGCACCTTCGCCTTTGCTGGCGGCTACAATTTCGTTAGCAAGTTTTTCAGCCATGCTACGACCGTTTCTATCCCTGCTATAGCGAATCATCCATTTCATGCTCAATGAAATTTTCCTGTCGGCACGTACTTCAGATGGAATCTGGAAGGTAGCGCCACCGATACGACGGCTACGTACTTCCACACTGGGAGTGATATTGGCTAACGCTTTTTTCCAAATATCATAGCCATTTTCACCGGTAGTTTTAGCTACTCTTTCCAACGCATCATAAAAAATAGTATATGCACCACTCTTTTTCCCTTCCCACATTAAGTTATTTACAAAACGTGTAACCAATTTGTCGTTAAACTTGGGGTCGGGCGCCAACGGTAGTTTCTTCGCTTGTGCTTTACGCATTGCTCTATAATTTTTTTAATGATTATTTTTTTGCTTTTTTGGTTCCGTATTTACTACGGCTTTTTTTACGGTCTTTAACGCCGGCAGTATCGAGGCTGCCACGAACGATATGATAACGTACACCTGGCAAATCTTTCACCCTTCCACCACGTATCAATACGATGGAGTGCTCTTGTAAGTTATGGCCTTCACCGGGAATATAGGCAATCACCTCTACTTTATTGGTTAAACGAACCTTAGCTACTTTACGCAACGCCGAATTTGGCTTTTTAGGCGTAGTAGTATATACCCTTGTACATACACCACGGCGTTGTGGGCAAGCATCCAAAGCTCTTGATTTGCTTTTTGCTTTAATAATTTCTCTTCCTTTTCTTACTAATTGTTGTATCGTAGGCATTATAAACCTTTATTTTTAGGACGGCAAAGGTAGGTAAAAAACGGCAATTAAAAATGAAAAATTAAAAAAATTTTGAAAAGTTTAATGGTTCATGGACTAAAGACAATTATTTAAAAATCAAAAAGCCACTATAAAAGTGGCTTTTTGATAAGACATTATAAAAATAACTAATGTATTAATTCAATTTATACATCCATCCATATTTATCGGGAACTACTCCGTAACGGATGTCATTCAACTGCTTCTTCAATGCAGGAGCCGTTTTCCATTGAGACACGTCAAACTTCATGACGTAATCTTTATATCGTAGTTCTTTTATTAAGGAAATAGTTGCCGCCGTGCCTGTTCCAAATACTTCATACAACATACCGGCTTTATGAGCGTCAATAATATCATCAATACTTAAAGCTCTTTCTTCGACTTTGAAGCCCATATCTTTTAAAACGGCCATGGAGCTGTCTCTGGTAACGCCTGCCAGGATAGTACCCGGACCCAGATCAGGCGTAATAGCCGTATTGCCAATGATGAAAAATACATTCATCGTACCGCATTCCTGTACATATTTGTGTTCATAGGCATCTGTCCACAATACCTGATCGTACCCCAACTTTTTGGCCTGTGCCGTTGCAAACATAGCAGCGCCGTAATTACCTGCTGCCTTCGCATATCCTACGCCACCCGGTACGGCCCTTACATATTTTTCTTCTACATAAATACGCATGGGTTCGTTGTAATAGGGCCCCGTAGGACTGAGAATGATCATAAATTTATACTTATCACTGGGTCTTACACCAATCATTTCATCCGAACTGAACATAAACGGCCGGATATAAAGCGAATGATCTTCTTTTTCAGGAATCCAATTGCTGTCGATATTAATTAGCAATTTTATGCCTTCCATAAAAATTTCTTCTGATATGGCTGGCATTTGCATACGCTCTGCAGAAATATTAAATCGCTTAAAATTGTCGTATGGCCTGAAGATAGCGGCTTCTCCATTTTTATTTTTATAGGCTTTTATACCCTCAAAAATTGCCTGGCCGTAATGTAAGGCTGCCAAAGAAGGGGCTACCAGTAAGGGCTGATAAGGCTTTATTTCCGGCGTTTTCCACTCACCATCCTCATAATCAACCTCTAACATATGATCAGTAAAATATTTACCAAAGGGGATATTGGTAAGATTAATATCATTGAGCTTACTCCGCTCAACCTTTGTAATATTAAAATCGGCTGATGCAATCATATTATGTAATTTTACAACAAAGAAACGAAAAAAAGGACAGTAGTTATACTAATTCATATGAGTTTAGAAAATATTCAATTACCCCCTTCAATTATTCAGGATTTGTTTAAAAAAGCCCTGATTGACACTACATTAACGCAAAAAAGTACTCATTTATCTGAAGAAATTGCAATTAATTTTTTGGGAATTAATAAAAAACATATTATTATTTTAATTAATAATAAAAACGCTGCGTTTTTGGATGCTATTTCACTTAAATTTTTGACAGATATTTTATCTGCCTGCAAGCTTACTTTGGAAGATGTAGCCATCATCAACCTGTCACATACACCTGTCGACTATCAAGCGATCAACCAGCAATTTAGGCCCACAAAAGTACTTGCGCTGGGTATATCTTTGGAAGCCATTGCCCTACCCTTACAATTCCCCAATTATCAGCTGCAGGAATACGATACCATTACCTATCTACAGGCGCCTGACTTGCTGGCGATTAAAAATAGTAAAGAAGAAAAAGCTAAACTGTGGGGGTGCTTGCAGAAATTGTTGAACATTTAAGGCATCAACTAATGCCACTCAAAACCATCACTTTTTTATAAAAAAATTCGTGTAATTCGTATTAATTTGTGTCCATATGATTGAACTTATTTTCGCTACCAACAATCAACATAAAATTGAAGAGGTGCAATCGTTACTGGGTAATGAATTTCGCATTATAACACTTGCCAACGCCGGCATTCATATTGATATTCCCGAACCACATGATACCCTGGAGGCAAATGCAATGGAAAAAGCAACTGTTATTCACAACATCACTCATCAAAATTGCTTTAGTGAAGATACCGGTTTGGAAGTGGAAGCCTTACAGGGAGAGCCGGGTGTAAGAAGCGCCAGGTATGCAGGAGAGCAGGCTTCTGCTGAAGCCAATATTCAGTTATTGCTTCATAAAATGCAACACCAGAGCAACAAAAAGGCCAGGTTCAGAACAGTTATTGCTTTAATTTTTAATGGCAAAAATTACCAGTTTGAAGGTATTTGTTCAGGTAGCATCACTATACAAAAAACAGGTGATAACGGCTTTGGTTACGACCCGATATTTATTCCGGATGGTAGCGACAAAACTTTTGCTGAGATGGAAATGAGAGAAAAAAATAATTATAGCCATCGGAAAAAAGCATTGCAAAAACTAATACAATTTCTTTCCAGCCAGGAATTTTTTTATAACACGAATTAATACGAATTACACGAATTGCTTAACAAAATGGCAGATCAAAAAATCATATACAAAATAAAATAATATAATTTATCAATTGAGTTACACTTTTTATTAATTCGGAAGACGGCATTTCACTTTAATATAATAAATTTACATGCATTTAATATTTTTAACTTTTAACAATTTAAAAATGAAATCACAAAAAAAACTAGAAAGTCTTAAAAATGATACGAAATTTGATTCTGGCATTATCAAAGCTGAAGTAAAGGGGAGCGGCTGGGATTGTGGGTATTGCGCCATCTATTTGGGAAACGGGTATTTCGTGGAATTAACTGGTGATTATGGAGCAAAGGGGACACTAATCCGTTGTTCGGGCATCGGCTTTTAGACTTAAACTATTTCAACATATACATAGTCCTTAAAAGAAGGGCTATGTATATTTTTCCAAATAACTATAGGCCTGCTTTCCAAGTATCTCAACTTATTCATTCCATATTTTCCAGCTGGCTTCTGCCTGTAGTATAAGCATATCATAACCATTTTTTATGCTGGCGCCGGCAGCCTCTCCTTTTTGTAAAAATTGCGTTTTGGCAGGTTTATACACCAGATCGTATAAATAGTGCTTCCCTGTTAAAAACTGATAAGGTAGGGGTGGAAATGTATCTTCTTTCGGATACATTCCAGAAGGGGTACAGTTAATGATAACCGTGTAATCTTCTATAGTTTCTTTTGTTAAAGACTGATAACTCACAATACCTGTACCACCCTGTTTTCTGGATACCGTAAGAAAAGGAATTTTCAATTTTTTGAGTACAAACTGCACAGCCTTAGCGGCGCCGCCTGTGCCCAATACCAATGCTTTTTTGTGCCAGGACTGTAACAAGGGTTCGAAGGACTGTTCAAATCCCACTATATCGGTATTATATGCAACCAATTGGTTGCCCGATATTTTGATGGTATTAGTAGCTCCAATTTCTTTTACTTCATCCGATAACGATGTGATGTATGACAGCACTTGCTCCTTATAGGGTATGGTTACATTAAGTCCTGCCAAATCAGGGTAATCAGTAAGAATTGTAGGAAACATCTCTATGGATTCAATCGCAAAAGTCTCATATGCACAATCTGTTAAACCTTCTTTTACAAATTTCTCTGTAAAATATTGTTTGGAAAAAGAATGTGTTAAAGGATAACCGATGAGCCCAAACCTTCTCATGCTTCAAGTTCTTTATTAAGATATAAATGGAATGTATCTCCCCGTAAGCCGATACGCATTGCCTCCAGAGGAATAACTTCCGTAGGTGCAATATTTCCAAGATTAACATTACATCCTATCAGTTCTAAAAAGTAAAGTTGCTGTGCCTTTTGTGGCGCTTCCCAAATTATTTTTTCTTCCGGTATCTGGGTTAAAATTTCCTGTACCAGCCCTTCTCTCACTTCTCCGGTACCCCGATAAATACCTACATTACCGGCTTCCCTGGCTTCAGCAATGACGTAGGTAGACCCGGCGTTCAATTCAGCTCTCATCAGCTCTATCCATTTATAGGGCGGAATGATATGAGCAGCGTCCTTACTACCCACTTCGCTTAAAACTGTACCCTGCTTACTCAACTTTTCAATATAACCACATTTTTCCGCATGAGGAATGGTGATAGAGCCATCACTCACTTCCATTAAGCTAATACCAAAATCTTTACAAACAGTAATATATTCTTTAAACTGATTGCGGATTAAAAATGCCTCAAATAAAGTACCCCCAAAATATACAGGCATATCAAAAGAACGATATACTTCCAGCTTTTCTTTTAAATTAGGCGTTACAAAAGAAGTTCCAAAACCCAGCTTAATCATATCTACATGTGGATGTGCTACACTCATAAAATTAGTGGCTTCCTGTACACTCAGCCCTTTATCCATCACCATTGTAATACCATGTGTACGTGGTTTCGTATTTCTTTCAGGAATTTGAGAGAGATTGAAATTCATTGCCGATTAATTAGGTTAATGTATTAACAGTGCGGCAAAGTTAATGGAATAATAATTAATTTGCTGATCCCGCCAAAGACGGGACAAGTTGTGATAATGTGCTGATGTGATAATTTGATGATGTGATATTGAATAATTTAATTCTTTAATTCTTAATTCTTAATTCTTAATTTTTAATTCTTAATTCAATGCACTATCAATTATCCATTAAAAAATTATTAATTAAGAAAACTTACTCTTCTTAAACTTAGCAATAACATCCACTACCTGCCGATTTTGCAGCAAAGTGGGGTTGATGGCAATAAATTTCTTGATTAATTTAGGATTTTGGGACATGCCCAGTTCCAGTTGCAGGAGTGCTTCTTTAGATTTTCCCAGTGCAAAAAATGCAACACTTTTATAAAAAAGGAATATAGGTTTGGCCTCTGTTTGTTCATAAGCAAAAATGGCATAGTCAAGCATATCATCAAAAAGCCCGGCTTTGTATAAACAATTGAGAAGTTCAACCCACCCACTCACTTTTTTAGGCCTTATCCTTACCACATTTCCCAGGTAAGTGATGGCATCTTCCAGTTTGCCAATTTGCATATAACACTGCCCCATTGCCAAGTTATACTCAGGTTGTAACGAGTGCATTTGTAAAGCTGTTTCAAGACTTTTGATAGCGCTATCCCAGTTCAACTCATTCATATAAGTACAGGCAATTTTGTATTGCAGCTGGCTATCATCTTTGTTTAAATGACTGGCCTTGCGATAATTGAATCTTGCCTGGGCATAGTTGTTCAATTTATCGTAACAATATCCGATGGCCTCATAAATAACATCTTCCGGCATAGACAGCTCCAGCACTTTGTCTAATGCCTCAATAGCTTCTTTATATTGTTTTATACGAATATATGCATCCCCCATATTGCGCCAGGCATAATCAAATTTTTCATTGATCGCTACGGCATACAGGTAAGCATCAATACTTTTTTCATATAATTTTAAACCCTGGTAAGCAGCGCCCAGATTAAACCATGCCAGTTCACTGAATGGATAATCATCAATAATTCTTTGATGCAGTCTTATTCCCTCTTCATTTCGACCGCTAAAATCTGTCCAAAAGCAAATTTTATATAAAGCTTCTTCATTGACAGGATCTAATTCTAATATAGTTTTCAGGCAATCAAAAACCTTATCAAAATTCTCATAGTCATCATATACATCTGCCAATTCAAATAAAAGATTTACTTTCTCTTCCCCCTGAAAATTTTCCAAGGCAGCTTCCAATAGAGCAACTGCTTTTTGTTGCTCATCCAGCGCCAGGTATACATCCGTTTTTAATATATAGAGATTGCTATCATTTGCATCTAACAGCTCTGCCTGATCTAAAATAGGTAACGCTTCCTGATAACGCCGTAATGCAATTAGTAAGTCAGCTTTTCTAATTAGTAAACTGGCTGAATAAGGATATTGCTCGATACCATACTCTGCAGCTTCCAGCGCCTCCACCATTTGTTCATTACCGTCAAAGTGGTCAATGATCCTTTCAAACGATTCCTCTTCAATGAAAGAAGGATTTTTACCTGCTTTCAAATTGGCAAATTGTTGCAATAATTCCTTTATTTCTTCTTTATCTTGTCTATATGGATTTTGATTCATTCTACTTCTGTTAACGTAATTTAAAGAAATTTATGCGAATACACAAAGTTTACGGATCATTTTACCATAAAATGTTAAATAAATGCTAAAATGAAAGGAATAAAAAAGCTAAAGAATTGTTACTTTAATACAAAATTTTTGTTATATTTGTAGTGCTAATGTTAATAAAGTGAAAAAACTTTCAAAAATATTACTGTTATTATTAACTGTCACAGGGGTTGCCTATGCCAGTATTGCTAACAGAGGCATTGGCAAAAGAAATAAGAATAAAATATCGCTTAATATCATCAACCCCTACAGAGGAGCTGCTTTTAATTTAAGAAGCGCCATTGCTTTTAATTTGAAGTTAGGATTAAAATATACAGGTAGCTTAACTACCACTTATCAGCAATTCTCCCATTCATCTATTACGAGTAATACACTTGTTACTTATCAAAAAGGCAATACAGTTTATATTATTCCTTACAAACAAAAAGTTGCCGTACCGGAGATGAGGCAAGGCTACACAGGCATCAAGCTTATATTACGGCCACATCGCTAAAAGCTAACACAGCTATTATTTTACATTCGCCAACATTTCTTTTACCATATTTTCCAGGTTGAATTCTTCCTTCCAGCCCCAATCTGCTCTTGCCACACTGTCATCAATACTTTGCGGCCAACTGTTAGCTATCTCCTGACGATAATCAGGCTGATAAGATATTTCAAAAGCAGGTATATGCTTTTTTATTTCCTCAGAAATATCGGCTGGCGAAAAACTCATAGCTCCAATATTATAAGAGGTACGAACAGAGATGGCAGATGCCGGCGCCTCCATCAACTCGATAGTAGCACGAATTGCATCAGGCATGTACATCATCGGCAGGTAGGTATCCGCCTGTAAAAAACACTCATATTTTTTTTCTTCCAAAGCCTCATGAAAAATTTCTATGGCATAATCGGTAGTGCCACCACCCGGCGCACTTTTATAACTAATCAGTCCGGGATAGCGAAGACTGCGTACATCAATACCATATCGATGAAAATAATAATTACACCAAAATTCTCCGGCATATTTACTGATACCATACACCGTAGTAGGCTCAATGATGGTTTGCTGCGGACAGTTTTTCTTAGGACTTGTAGGGCCAAATACTGCAATGCTGCTTGGCCAATATACTTTACTTAATTTTTCTTCTTTTGCAATATCCAAAACATTTAAAAGGCTTTGCATATTGAGGCTCCATGCCAGATTTGGATTTTTTTCGCCGGTAGCTGATAAAATAGCTGCCAACAAATAAATCTGGGTAATGTTCTGCCGGATTACCTGTACATGCAACATCTCCTTATTCATCACATCCAGACTTACATAAGGGCCGGTACCTTTCAGCAAATCATTTTCTTCTCTTAAATCAGAAGCAATAACATTATTGTTACCATAAATTTTTCTCAGTGCCAGTGTTAGTTCCACTCCTATTTGTCCTGATGCACCAATAACCAGTATTTTATCTTTTACCATTCATTTATTTTTTTTCAAACATTGCAAGGTAGTAAATTCAATGGATAATTGATGATGTGCTGATCCCGCCAAAGACGGGACAAGTTGTGATAATTTGATGATGTGATAATTTGATGATGAATTGATAAGATGGATTAATTACTTTCTTTTAAAATTATCATCAGCATATTAGCAAATTATCACATTAGCTCATTAACCAATTATCAATTAACACAGCATCATTACCTTTACAGCATGGAAAAATATCTCTCAACGCTTTTTATCAACCAGCAATATAATGCTCAAAACTTTTTTTTAATAGCCGGTCCCTGTGTGGTTGAAGATGAAAATATGGTCTTCACAATTGCAGAAAGAGCAGCGCAAATCTGCCGTCAATTAAACATTCCTTATATTTTTAAGGCCTCTTATCGAAAGGCCAATCGAACCAGCGCTTCATCCTTTACAGGCATAGGCGATGAAAAAGCATTAGCGCTTATACAAAAGGTAGGACAACACCTGGGCATCCCTACCACCACAGATATTCATAGCGCTGAAGAAGCCGCTATGGCAGCTCAATATGTTGATATTTTACAAATCCCGGCTTTTTTGTGCCGCCAAAGCGATCTGCTTCAGGCTGCCGCTGCAACAGGCAAAATAGTAAATGTAAAAAAAGGACAGTTTTTGAGCGGCCCTTCCATGAAATTTGCTGTAGAAAAAATTAAAAATGCTGGTAATCCCACTATCCTTTTAACAGAAAGAGGAAATACCTTCGGTTACCAGGACCTGGTAGTAGACTTTAGAAATATTCCCTGGATGCAGGAACAGCAGGTACCTGTGGTGATGGACTGCACACATTCCTTACAACAACCCAACCAACCGGGAGGTGTTACCGGCGGCAACCCCCAATTGATTGAAACCATTGCTAAAGCCGCCATTGCAACAGGAGCTGATGGACTGTTCATAGAAACCCACCCTAACCCACCTATCGCAAAAAGCGACGGCGCCAACATGTTACAACTCGATTTACTGGAACCATTATTGAAAAAATTGGTTAGAATCAGAGAAGCCGTAATTAATGGATAATTGATAGTGCATTGAATTAAGAATTAAGAATTAAAAATTAAGAATTAAGAATTAAAGAATTAAATTATTCAATATCACATTAGCACATCAGCAAATTATCACAACTTGTCCCGTCTTTGGCGGGATCAGCATATTACCACATTATCCCTTATCAATTTCTTAAAGGATTTCTCCTGGCATTTAGAATATACTGCTTCACATTTAACCAAAATGCTACGAAAAAATATACAATCAGTGGCGAGCCCATGGTAAGGAAAGAAATATAGATAAAATACTTACGAATAGTAGAAGTAGCAATACCCATTTTTTCACCTATTGCAGTGCAAACACCAAATACATGCCATTCAATAAAACTCTTAAAGCGATTCATACTACTAATTTAAAAAATAAAAACGAAAATCACATTAAATTTATTTTCAATACAAAAAATTATACTACAAAATTTGTGAATCTTACTATCTCCAGGGCGCCACTTATATTTTTGATAACTGTTTTGCTCAATACCGCACTATTATTGGAACTATATCAAGCCGGATGCCAATAATTGCCTAACTAACGCTATTTTTTCGTAATTTTGTATTTAATAACCTATCATCATAAATACATTAATATAATTTTTAATACAATCGCCATGGCTTTTGATTTTGACATGATAAAAACCGTTTACACCAACTTCAAGGACCGGGTAAACGCTGCAAGAAAAGTAGTAGGTAAACCACTTACCCTTACAGAAAAAATATTATACGCTCACTTATCACAAGGTAATGCTACCAGGGCATGCGAAAGAGGTAAAGATTATGTTGATTTTGCTCCGGATCGTGTAGCTATGCAGGACGCAACCGCACAAATGGCGCTATTACAATTTATGCAAAGCGGACGAGCCAAAGTAGCAGTACCCAGTACAGTACATTGCGACCACTTAATTGAAGCCAAAATTAATGGCAAAGTAGACTTGGAAAAGGCAGTACACGAAAGCAGTGAGGTATATGATTTTTTATCTTCCGTAAGTAATAAATACGGCATAGGTTTCTGGAAGCCGGGTGCAGGCATTATTCACCAGGTAGTGTTAGAAAATTATGCATTCCCCGGTGGTATGATGATTGGTACCGATAGTCACACTGTTAATGCCGGTGGCCTAGGCATGGTTGCCATTGGTGTAGGCGGCGCAGATGCCTGTGATGTGATGGCCGGCTTACCCTGGGAGCTTAAAATGCCTAAATTAATAGGCATAAAATTAACGGGCAAGCTGAATGGCTGGGCAGCGCCTAAAGATGTAATATTAAAAGTAGCCGGTATTCTTACCGTAAAAGGAGGAACCGGTGCTATTTTGGAATACTTTGGTGAAGGCGCTACCAGTATGAGCTGTACCGGTAAAGCTACCATTTGTAACATGGGCGCAGAAGTAGGTGCTACTACCTCTACCTTCGGTTACGATGAAAGCATGAGCCGCTATTTAAAAGCTACCAATCGGGCCGATGTTGCCAATTTAGCCGATCAGATAAAAGAGTATTTAACGGGTGATCCTGAAGTGTACGCCAATCCCGAACAATATTTTGATCAGGTGATTGAAATTGATTTAAATATTTTAGAACCTCATTTAAATGGGCCTTTTACGCCTGATTTAGCTACGCCAATTTCTAAGATGAAGGAAGCAGCTGCTACTCATAACTGGCCTACCAAAATTGAAGTAGGACTTATCGGAAGCTGTACCAACAGTAGCTATGAAGATATTAGCCGTGCCGTAAGCCTGGCCCAACAGGTTGCAGATAAAAATCTCAAACTAAAAAGTGAGTTTACCATTACTCCCGGTAGCGAGCAGGTAAGATACACTATCGAGAGAGATGGATATATGGATATTTTTGGAAAAATTGGCGCTACCGTATTCGCCAATGCCTGTGGACCTTGCATTGGTATGTGGGCAAGAATGGGTGCTGAAAAACAGGAAAAAAATACCATCGTACATTCTTTCAACAGAAATTTTGCCAAACGTGCCGATGGCAACCCTAATACTTATGCCTTTGTAGGCTCTCCTGAACTGGTAACAGCCATGGCCATCGCCGGAGACTTAACTTTTAATCCACTTACCGATACCCTTACCAATGAAAAAGGAGAACAGGTAAAACTGGATCCTCCTACCGGATATGAATTACCTCCCAAAGGCTTCTCTGTAGAAGATCCGGGCTATCAAAAACCTGCAGAAGATGGTAGTGAAGTTGAGGTAAAAGTATCTCCTACCAGTAAAAGATTACAATTATTAGATCCATTTTCTCCATGGGAAGGCATAGATTTGAAAGGACTTAAGCTATTAATCAAAGTTAAAGGCAAATGCACCACCGATCACATTAGTATGGCAGGTCCCTGGCTAAAATTCAGAGGACACTTAGATAATATCAGCAATAACTTATTGATCGGGGCTGTCAATTATTTTAACGAAAAAACAGATTCCGTAAAAAATCAGCTTACAGGCACATATGGCCCTGTACCTGCTACTCAAAGAGCCTATAAGGCAGCCGGTATAGGCAGTATTGTGGTAGGTGATGAAAACTATGGTGAAGGCTCCAGCCGTGAGCATGCCGCCATGGAACCCCGCCATTTAGGCGTAAGAGCAGTTTTGGTAAAAAGTTTTGCCCGTATTCATGAAACCAATTTGAAAAAACAGGGTATGTTGGCACTCACCTTTGCCAACAAAGAAGATTATGATAAAATATTAGAAGATGACACTATCGATATTGAAGGATTATTAACATTTAGCCCCAATAAATCCTTACACATCGTTTTACACCACGCTGATGGCGCTATTGAAACCATTTTAGCCAATCATAGTTATAATGAGCAGCAAATTGAATGGTTTAAGTCCGGTGGAGCACTCAATATCATCAGACGTGAATTTGCTTAGTCATTAAAATTGGTAATATATCATCCCACAACCGCTGCTTAAAACAGCGGTTTTTTTATATTGAACAATCGTTCAGAAAAAAAATTTTGATGTTTGAACATTAATTTATATATTGCAATAAATATTATAAACAATACACTATGGCACAACAGAAATGGATAATTGATTCAACACATAGTGAGGTACAATTCAAGGTGAAACATCTGATGATTACCAATGTTACAGGTAGTTTGAATAATTTTCAGGTAGAAGTAACAACGGAGGAAGATGACTTTACAAAATCAACTATTCATTTTACAGCCGAAGTAGACTCCCTATCAACAGGAAACAATCAACGGGACCAACATTTAAAAAGCCCGGATTTTTTTGATATCAGCAACTTTCCACAAATAAAATTTAATGCAACACAGCTTAATAAAGTTAATGGTAATGAATCTTATCAATTAATCGGAGATTTAACCATTAAAAATATAACAAAGAGCATTGTCTTGAATGTTGAATTTGGTGGCATTGCGGTAGATCCTTATGGCAATACGAAAGCAGGGTTTAGCATAGATGGTAAAATCAATAGAAAAGATTTTGGCCTTGCCTGGAATGCTTTTACGGAGGCCGGTGGTATTGTAGTAGCTGATGAAGTAAAAATAATTTGCGAAATACAATTAATAAAACAATAGATATTTATATCCATCCACATCCCTCTCAACCTACCATGATAATTTATCCATAAAGACCTGCCCCGCTATCACCATAGCGGGGTTTTTTGTATTTAAAGAGTGTTAAACCATACTTTATTACCATCATTCCAGTCACCATTGTAGTTGATGGTAAGCTCACTACCAGCTTCAATTGTTCGTACTGTTTTTACAAAAATGTTTTCTTCTTCAAAGTTCATAAAATATTCACAATTGCTTTCATAGCTATGATTATACATCGAAACAAAGCCTAATGCCAAACAACATTGTTCAAGATCTGCACCCCATTCAAAAATATAATCATGCAATAAGGTTTTATCCAAATAAAATCTGTCTGCTTTTTTCATAACAATCACCGGAGCTATTTCTATAATAGAATCGGCAGGTATATTTTCACGGGTAAATACCCCTTTTCCTTTAGCTCCTACTTCTTTAATAAACAAATGAGGATTAAGCATAATAATTTTAAAATCAAATAAAGTAACTTGCAAAGCAAAAATATTAAATAACCGCCAGGTGGCAGTACGTCTGTTATTTTCAATTTTAATCAATGCAATTAGAAGAAAAATCATTACAAGATGAATTTATTGAAGTGATTACTTCAGAAGATAAATTGATGATTCAGTCTTTTCTGAATGATCAAAATATCAGCGATGTTGCCAAATTGATTTATGATAATGAACAATACGAAACACAAATTATTGCTCACCTATCTATACATCGTGCCGCCAGCGTATTTAAAATATTAGATTTTCCTGTTCAGAAAAGAATTATCAATGGCCTCCCTGCTTTTACAACAGCCGAACTTTTAAATGAATTACCGGCAGATGATCGTACAGCTTTTTTAAGTGAATTACCAAGCGATGTTGTAAGAGAATTGGTTAAAACGTTAAATCCTGAGGAAAGAAAAATTACCTTGTCATTATTAGGTTATCCGGAAGGCAGCGTAGGCAGGCTGATGACTCCGGACTATGTATATGTATATGAAAATGATACGGTAGAAGAAGTTTTTGCTACGATTAGAAAATATGCCAAAAGCCATGAAACCATTGATGTTATTTATGTCATCAATAATAAAGGAGAACTGTTAGACGATATACGAATAAAAGATTTTATCATGGCTCCGCCAGATAAAAAAGTACTCGAAATTATGGATAACCGCTTTATTGCACTTCATGCCGATGATGACCAGGAGGTGGCCAATGAAGCTTTCAAAATGAATAATCGTGTAGCCCTTCCCGTTATTAGCGAAAATAATAAGCTGCTGGGCATAGTCACCATCGATGATATTCTATGGATAGCCAGTGAACAACTCAGTGAAGACATACAAAAAATTGGTGGTACAGAGGTTTTGGACGAACCTTATCTGGACATGCCCTTTTGGAAACTGATTAGTAAAAGAGCGCCCTGGCTCGTGGTATTATTTGTAGGTGAATTACTAACAGCCAGCGCTATGAGCTTTTTTGAAGATGAAATAAAAAAAGTAGTGGTACTGAACATGCTAGTACCCCTTATTATTTCAAGTGGTGGCAATTCCGGTTCACAAGCCTCTACACTTATTATTCAGGCAATGGCTAAAGCTGAAATTACCATTAAAGACTGGTGGCGTATTTTAAGAAGAGAACTTCAAAGCGGCTTAACACTTGGAGCCATATTAAGCGTTGTTGCCTTTCTAAGAACTTTTTTATGGAGTTATATTGAACCACACTTATATGGAGGACATACTGTTTTGTTGGGTATGGTAACCGCTTTATCGGTTTTAGGTGTTGTATTATGGGGAACCATCGCCGGCTCAATGCTGCCGATATTTTTAAAATTTATAAAACTTGATCCCGCCACCTCTTCTGCACCATTTGTAGCTACCCTTGTAGACGTAACCGGAATCATTATTTACTTCAGTGTAGCCTATTTATTCTTAAGCGGAGTATTATTGTAAAATAATTTATTTTATAATACATAAAATATTAATAATCAATATTTTATAATTATCAATTATTAATTATCAATTATCAATTATCCCAACTATTTCACTAACTTGCAGAGCTAAATTAGCCGCCTCAAATGTGACATTACAAATCGCTTAGAAATTAAAAAAGTAATAGAAACAACAAACCGGCTGAAAGATATAATGTTATAAATTACAAATTATGTGCGGAATTGTAGGATATACAGGCCCCAGAGAAGCCTACCCGATTATTATCAAAGGCTTAAAAAGATTAGAATATCGTGGCTATGATAGTGCAGGTGTTGCTCTTTTGAGCGATGCAATAAAAATTTACAAAAAGAAAGGAAGAGTAGCAGATTTAGAAGACATTACAGTAGGAAAAAATCTTCAGGGACATACCGGAATTGGCCATACACGATGGGCTACCCATGGTGAACCAAATGATGTTAATGCTCATCCGCATCTTTCTGCCAGCGGCAAACTGGCGATGATCCATAATGGTATTATTGAAAACTATGCTCAGCTAAAACAAGAGCTTACGCAAAATGGCTATACTTTTAAAAGTGAAACCGATACGGAAGTGTTACTCAATTTTATTGAAGATATCCAAAAAAATAATGAATGTAATTTAGAAGAAGCCGTACGTGTTGCCTTAAAGAGAGTAACCGGCGCCTATGTTATCCTCATCATTGAGCAATCGCATCCGGATACAATCATTGCTGCCAGAAAAGGAAGTCCGCTGGTTATTGGCGTTGGCAAAGGAGAGCATTTTTTAGGCTCCGATGCTTCACCCATGCTGGAATATACCAAAGAAGTGGTGTACGTCAATGACTATGAATTAGCGATTGTAAAACCAGACGAGCTAATTTTGAAAAATTTAGGTAATGAAAAATTAACTCCATTTATTACCAAACTGGATTTAGAGTTAGCAGCAATTGAAAAAGGCGGATACGACCATTTCATGCTAAAAGAAATTTTTGAACAACCCAGTACTATTCATGATTGCTTACGGGGACGGCTAGACGCTACACATGGAACCATCACCATGAGCGGAGTTGCAGATAATATCGAGCAGCTAAAAGCTGCTAAAAGAATCATCATGGTTGCCTGTGGTACCAGCTGGCATGCAGGACTGGTAGCTGAATATATTTTTGAAGAGCTATGTCGAATACCCGTAGAAGTTGAATACGCTTCTGAATTCAGATATAGAAATCCCATTATCAATAAAGGAGATGTAATTATAGCTATCTCTCAAAGCGGAGAAACAGCAGATACGTTAGTGGCCATTGAACGTGCTAAAGAACAAGGCGCCATTATTTTTGGTATTGTAAATGTTGTTGGATCTTCCATTGCACGTATGTCTGATGGCGGTGCTTATACACATGCCGGTCCCGAAATAGGCGTAGCTTCCACTAAAGCTTTCACTGGCCAGTTAGCGGTACTTACCATGATGGCCTTAAAAATTGCAAAAGAGAAAGGTACTATCGGTAAAGAAAAATATCAGAGTTTGTTAATAGAGCTGGAAGCTGTTCCTGAAAAAGTAGCTACTTTATTAAAAAATGCTAACAAATTAAAAGCCATTGCCGAAAAGTATAAAGATGCTAAAGATGCTTTATATTTAGGAAGAGGATATAATTTCCCCATTGCTTTAGAAGGCGCTTTAAAATTGAAGGAGATTTCTTATATCCATGCAGAAGGTTACCCAGCTGCCGAAATGAAGCATGGCCCCATCGCTTTAGTTGATGAAAATTTACCTGTCATATTTGTTGCTACAAAAGACAGTTATCATGAAAAAATTGTAAGTAATATTCAGGAAATCAAAGCCCGGAAAGGAAAAGTAATTGCTATCGCCACCGAAGATGATGAAATCATTCCTTCACTTGCTGATGATGTTTTTTTTGTACCATATGCTGATGAAATAATTGCTCCCATGCTCACCTGCATACCGTTGCAGCTAATCTCCTACTACATCGGAGTTGCCAAGGGAATAGATGTAGATAAACCCAGAAATCTGGCAAAAAGTGTTACGGTAGAATAAAGAATTGTTCAAACTACTGTTTGTAAATATTACTAATTGATCCTATAGAAGTTTATTGAAATGAATATAATTAAAAAACATCCGGTAGAGCATCTTGGCTATAATTTTATAGAAGAAAAATATATTCCCTCCGGGAAAGATGAATACTACCTCCGGTATAAACAAAATGAAAATGGTGGCGAATACCGTAAGCTGACAGCACATGAAATAGAACAACTGGTTTTAAATAGAAATACCTCTGATGACTGGAATAAAATTTTTGTTTCACATTCTTTTAATGCAGAACTGGTAAAAAATTGTAAATTCTTCGGCCTGATACGAATTGGTAAACTTGAGCCTTTTTATCTTGAATTTCATAACCTGCGTATGCCTGTAGGACTTTATAACAGCACGATTATCAGCTGCGATATTGGTGATAATGTTTGTATTGAAAATGCCAATTATTTAAGCCATTACATCATTGGCAATGAAGTAATGATAGCCAATGTAAATGAAATAGCTGCTACAGAATTGGCCAAATTTGGCAATGGTATTATAAAAGATGGAGAAGAGGAAAAAGTAAGAATATGGATGGAATTGCGAAATGAAAATGGAGGCAGAAGAGTGATACCTTTTGATGGCATGCTTCCAGGTGACGCTTTTTTATGGAGCCATTACAGGGCTGAAGAAAATTTACTGGAAAAATTTAAAGAGTTTACACAAAAAAAATTCGATTCACAAAGAGGCCATTATGGTACTATTGGTGATAGAACAGTTATTAAAAACTGTAAAATTATCAAAGATGTAAAAATTGGCAGCGATGCTTATTTAAAAGGCGCCAATAAACTAAAAAACCTCACTATCAACAGTGATGAGGAAAGAAAATCACAAATTGGCGAAGGCTGTGAATTGGTAAATGGAATCATTGGATACGGCTGCCGCATTTTTTATGGTGCTAAAGCTGTCAGGTTCGTAATGTCTTCTCATTCACAATTAAAATATGGCGCCCGGCTTATCAATTCATATCTGGGTAATAACAGCACTATTTCCTGTTGTGAAGTACTCAATTCGCTCATTTTTCCGGCACACGAGCAGCATCACAACAATTCCTTTTTATGTGCATCCATGGTAATGGGACAAAGCAATATTGCTGCAGGCGCTACCATTGGCAGCAACCACAATAGCCGGGGAGCTGATGGCGAAATTATTACGGGCAGAGGTTTTTGGCCGGGATTATGTGTTAGTCTAAAACATAACTCAAAATTTGCTTCTTACACCATTATTGCCAAAGGTGATTTCCCTGCGGAATTAAACATTCCCATACCCTTCAGTCTTATCAGCAACGATATAACCAATAATAAGTTAATTGTAATGCCAGGCTATTGGTTCATGTACAATATGTATGCCCTGGCACGCAACTCTCATAAGTTCATTGATCGGGATAGTAGAACACAGAAAATTCAAAAAATTGAATATGATTTTCTGGCACCCGACACTATCAATGAATTATTTAATGCCCTGAATGTTTTACAACCATTACCACTAAATGAGAAAGGTAGCGCCTTAATTACAGGTTGGGAAAACACCAAAAGGCCAACAGAAATAGTAAAAGTAGATAAAGCTTTAGCAATTTTTAAAGAACTAATCATTTATTATGGTGTTACAGCACTCATTCAATTTATTCAAAAAAATAAAATTGAGTCCATCGATCAATTAAAACAAAATATTCCAACAAAAATTAAAAGAAGTGAATGGATTAATGTAGGAGGCCAGCTCATACAAACTGACGCTTTGGAAAAAATAAAAAAAGAAATCCTGACTGACAAAATAACAAGTTGGGATGAAATACATGAATTTTATACAAAACAGGGTGAACAATATGAAGCCGACAGACTCAATCATGCTTATACATCTCTTCTGGAAATATTAAATATAACACCCAAACAATTCGACAGCACTTTATTAAATCAATTATTGCAACAAGCCATTCAAACCAAAGAATGGATGTGTAAAGGCATTTATGCTTCCAAAGTAAAGGATTACGAAAATTCTTTCCGAAAAATGGTGTACCAAAGTAGCATTGAGATGGATAAAGTGTTAGGAAAATTAGAAGATAATGTATTCATACAACAACAGTTTGCAGAATTGGAAGAAATGAAAAATCAGGTGAAAGGGATAAAAGACAGCATGAAGCTTTCTGAAGAATTAAAAATTAAAAATTAAAAAATTAGAGTTTAGTTATTTGTGAGAGATGTAGATGAATATATAGATGCACTCCCTGAAAAAGAACAACGGATTGCCAAAACAATTAGAGCAATGTTATTAGATCTGGTTCCGGGCATACAGGAGAAAATAAGCTTTAAAATTCCCTTTTATCACTATTTCGGCATGTTTTGTTATATCAATAAGATTGAAAATGGTATTGATTTTGGATTGTGCAGAGGAATAGATCTTGCTTATGCGTTTCCGGCTTTAGAAATAAAAAACAGAGCCATAGTTGCAACCGTATCCTTATATGAAATGGCTGATATAGAAATAAAGGAAATACGGTCAATAATTACTGCTGCTGCCCTTTGGAATGAGGAAGCCAGGAAAAAGAAAATTCCAATGATTAAAAAAAGAAAAAAATAAATCCACTATTTTTATCTATCTAAATTAAAAGATATGACAGATCATCTTAGTGAATTATCCGATAGCGGTTGCCCCAAATGTGGCAGCCCTCTAATTAAACCCATAAAATATACCTGGTGGGGTGGCCTTTTAGGACCTAAACTTTTTAACCATACAAAATGTGAAGAATGCCATTACACTTTTAATGGCAAAACAAGAAAGTCGAATACCATTGCAATCATTCTCTATTTTGTAGTATTCTTTGTGATATTCTTTCTAATTTCCTTCTTTTTCAGGTATGCTTATCGATAAAATATTGTATTGCCAGCTCATAACCTTTAAGCCCCAGGCCGCTGATGACTCCTTTTGCCTTCGCAGATACATGTGATATTTTTCTAAATTCTTCCCTGCCAAAAATATTGGAGATGTGTACTTCTACAACAGGAGTAGTTATTCCGGCGATAGCATCGCCAATGGCTACAGAAGTATGCGTATAACCACCCGGATTGATAATAATTCCATTAAAAGTAAACCCGGCCCTGTGGATTTCATTGATGATTTCTCCTTCTATATTGCTCTGGAAATATTCTAATTCAATTTCCGGAAATTTTTCTTTTAACTTTTCAAAATATATTTCAAAAGATTCGTTACCATAAATATCAACTTCCCGTTTACCTAGCAAGTTTAAGTTAGGCCCATTAATGATTGCAATTTTCATGCTACTAATTTAATACACAGAGACCAACAATTATAATAATTTGTGAAATTCGGATCAATCATTTCCCACGGTTTAAAACTGTGGACTTACTGTAATCAATTGAATAAATTCGTCAAATAAATACCTGCTATCGTGTGGACCAGGCGAAGCCTCCGGATGATACTGAACGGAAAATGCCGGTTTATCTTTCAGGCGTATCCCTTCAATACTACCATCATTTAAATTGATGTGAGAAATAGTAATATTCGGATTATGCTTCACCCCTTCCGGATCTATGCCAAATCCATGATTTTGAGTAGTCATTTCACATTTGCCGGTAATAATATTTTTTACAGGGTGATTTAACCCCCGATGACCATGATGCATTTTAAACGTTGGAATATTATTTGCCAACGCCAGCAGCTGATGCCCCAGGCAAATACCAAACAAAGGTTTTCGGGTGTCCAAAATCTGACGGACCGTTTTTATGGCATATTCCATCGCAGATGGATCTCCCGGGCCATTACTAATAAAATAACCGTTCGGTTTAAAAGCTTCTAATTCATCAAAGCTGGTATGAGCATTGAATACTTTTACATAAGCACCTCTTTCGGTTAAGCATTTAAGTATATGTTGTTTTACTCCAAAATCCAATACGGCAATACGCAACCGGTCATTTGCATCACCCAGTACGTAAGGTATCGAAGTACTCACTTTGGATGCCAGTTCCTGACCACCCATATGCGGCACTTTATCCAACTCCGTCTGCAACATATTCAAATCATCTATTTCAGATGATATAATACAGTTCATAGCTCCCTTCTTTCGTATATGAGCTACCAGTACCCGGGTATCAACCCCATCAATAGCAATCAAATTATTTTGAATAAAATATTCCTGTAAAGAACTATCAGCCTTATACCGACTATATTTCTGCTCCAGGTTACGGCCAATCACTCCTTGTACCATGATCCTGTTACTCTCCACTTCTATTGGTGTAGTACCATAGTTGCCAATGTGCACATTGTTCATAATCAGCACCTGACCAAAATAACTGGGGTCAGTAAATACTTCCTGGTAACCCGTCATACCCGTATTGAAACATATTTCACCGGCTGTAGTACCCATTTTGCCAAATGCCGAACCCTGAAAAACAGTACCATCTTGCAAGAGTAAATAGGCAGGAGAAGATGTATGATACATGCTTAGAAAGATTTTACAAAGAAAGCAATTTCAATCTTAATAAAACAAATAAAATTGTTAACAAAAGTATTAGTAGCCGTCAGACATCTTATAGATGTCTGACGGCTACGGGCTCTTCTTCCATTTTTCACCCAAAAAATCCATTTTATGGAAAAAAATCAGCCTATATATATTTATAATATATTAATAATCAATTAATTAAAACTTTGGCAAGCCTTTGGAAATACTATTCATACAACACAGATTATTAAAACTCGTAATAAACCAACCAAGCAAGTGAAAAGGAATCTCCGGATTCCTTTTTCGCTTTTTAGGCAGCCATCAGACATCTTATACTAAACCGCTAACAAGATAAGTAATATATTTAAGCAAAATATGGGTCTCCACGGGGTCTTTTTTGCAAAAAAGACCCCGTGGGAACAAAAGCAAGTGAAAAGGAATCTCCGGATTCCTTTTTCACTTTTTAGGCAGCTTTACGAAATAGGAAAAAAATTGCTCAAACTATCAACTTACTATTAAAGTCGAACCTTTTGTAGTAAGTTTGTGTATATATAGTAAATGAGTGTGAATATGTTAAAACTACCGATTTATCTGGATCATAACGCAACTACACCTATGGATCCCCGTGTGTTTGAAGCGATGAAGCCCTATTTTATGGATCATTTTGGTAATGCAGCCAGCAGAAACCACCCTTTCGGTTGGGAGGCCGAAGAAGCAGTAGATTATGCACGTGAACAAGTGGCTAAACTTATAGGTGCCGATCCTAAAGAAATCATTTTTACCAGTGGCGCTACAGAAGCAGATAACCTGGCTATTAAAGGTGTATACGAAATGTATGCCGGTAAGGGTAATCATATCATTACCTGCGTTACGGAACACAAAGCCGTATTGGATACCTGTAAGCATATTGAAAAAACAGGTGGCGAAGTAACCTACCTAAAGGTAAATGCTGAAGGATTGATAGATTTAAAAGAGCTGGAAGCCGCTATTAAACCTACTACTATACTGATAGCTATCATGTACGCCAATAATGAAATTGGCGTTGTTCAACCTGTAAAAGAAATCAGTACAATCGCCAAAAAACACGGCGTACTGTTTTTTACCGATGCTGTTCAGGCAGTAGGTAAAATTCCGGTTAACGTATTAAAAGATGGTATTGATTTAATGGCCTTTACAGCCCATAAAATGTATGGTCCTAAAGGTGTAGGCGCTTTATACGTTCGTCGTAAAAACCCCCGGGTTAAGGTTACCGCTCAAATGGATGGCGGCGGCCACGAAAGGGGTATGAGAAGCGGTACTATAAATGTGCCTGGTATTGTTGGCTTTGGTAAAGCCTGTGAAATTTGCTTACAGGAAATGGAATCGGAAAGCCAAAGAATAAGCAAATTAAGAGATAAACTGGAAACAGAGCTGTTAAAAATAGAAGAATCATACCTCAATGGAAACAAGGAACATCGCTTACCGCATGTAACCAATATTTCCTTCAAATATGTGGAAGGGGAAGGCTTGTTGATGGGCTTTAATAAAAATATTGCCCTTAGCTCCGGATCAGCTTGTACGTCTGCTTCCTTAGAGCCTTCTTATGTATTAAAAGCCTTAGGGCTGGGTGACGATTTGGCACATAGCTCACTGCGTTTTGGATTAGGTCGCTTTACCACAGAAGAACAAATCGACTATACCATAAAAGCTGTAACAGATACCGTTAATAAATTAAGAGAAATGAGTCCATTATGGGAAATGTACAAGGATGGTATTGATTTGAATAGCATTGAATGGGCGGCACATTAGAATGTTAGATAGAAGATGTAATATTTGATATTTAATAATTATTATATACAAATATTTTATTATGTATGACATTTTAACATCTCAACATATTAACATTTTAACATGAAACATACTCTGGCATTAAACTTGTACTATAAATATAAATATTTATTAATATTATAAAATAGCAATATATCATGGCATACAGTGAAAAAGTAATCGATCATTATCAAAACCCTAAAAACGTAGGTACGCTGGATAAAAGCAGCAAGAATGTAGGTACCGGCCTCGTAGGAGCTCCCGAATGTGGCGATGTGATGCGTTTACAAATAGAAGTAGACGATACTACAGGGGTTATTAAAGATGCTAAATTTAAAACTTTCGGTTGTGGATCAGCTATCGCCTCTTCCTCCTTAGCTACCGAATGGCTAAAAGGAAAAAGCATAGAAGATGCATTGAAGGTTGATAATATGGAATTTGTAGAAGAATTAAACTTACCTCCTGTAAAAATACATTGCTCCGTACTAGCTGAAGATGCTATAAAAGCTGCTATCAACGACTACAGAGTGAAAAACGGCTTAGAAGTCATTAAATTTGAAGAAAGCGTAATACATTAATGATGTGATGATGTGATAAAATGCTGATGTGCTAATTAAGTTATCAGCATTTTAGCTCATCAGTCTATCAACATATCAGCACATTAGCAAATTAGCACATTAACAACTATGATTGCAACAGAAAACGGCATATATATCAGCGATAAAGCAAAGAATAAGGTCCACTCCCTCATGGAAGAAGCCGGAATTGCTCAGGATACTTCGTATTTTCTAAGAGTAAGTGTGGTAGGTGGTGGTTGCAGCGGTTTAAGCTACAAAATGGATTTCGACAACGAAGTAAAACCCACTGATCAGGTATTTGAAGACAAAGGAATAAAAATTGTAACCGACTTAAAAAGCTTTCTATACCTGGTAAATACAGAACTGGAATTTAGTGACGGACTAAACGGAAAGGGATTTTATTTTAACAATCCCAACGCCAGCAGAAGCTGCGGATGCGGAGAGAGTTTTGCAGTGTAATTCAACTAATATCAATCCTATTTTATTTTAAGAGGGAGCTAATAAAATGCTTCCTTTTTTTTATTGCCTTTAATGTTTCATAGGCTTTTTCTTTTTAATCATTCCTCCACGGGTATCTTTAATACTATTCATAACAATAAAAGCATCCGGGTCAATTTTTTCAATCTCGGTATTCAATTTATTCACTTCTAAACGAGTCAATACGGTGTACACAATATTGATATTGGAATGCATGTGCCTGCCTGTTTTTCCAAAACCTTTCTCTCCTTTATAAATCGTTACGCCATGCCCCATTTTCTCAATAATCATATGCTTAATTTCTGCTGATTTATGAGAAACGATGGTAACACCCGTATATTCTTCGATACCTTCAATAAAGAAATCAACCGTTTTGGAAGCCGATAAATAAGTTAAAATAGAATATAAGGCAATTTCAATTTTTAATAAATATGCAGCAACAGAAAATATAATAATGTTGATGATTAAAATAATGTCGCCAATGGTTAGCCCCGTACGTTTACTGATATTGATAGCCAATACTTCCGTACCATCAATCACAGCACCACTCCTTACTGCAAAGCCGATTCCTGTTCCCAAAAAAAATCCACCAAAAATCGCTACCAACAGTTTATCCTGGGTAATTTGAGGATAAGGAAAAAAAGCCACCATTAATGCCAATGCCACAATACCAATAATTGTCTTAATGGCAAATTCTTTTCCTATAGTTCTGAATCCGATCAATATAAATGGCACATTAATTACAATGAGTAAAATAGATAATGAAAATCCCGACACTTTGGATATAAGAAGTGAAATACCTACTGCACCACCATCAATAAAATCATTAGGCAGTAAAAAACTTCTTAAACCAAAACCGGCTGAAGTAACACCGATTATAAGCAGGAAAGTATTGATAAGTGTACGGCGAACAGTAACCCGAAACCGTTTAATCTTTTTTGCCAATGCATAGTTAGAAGTGTACGCTGAAGCGCCCCCTTTCTTTTTTTTCTTATCTCCAAAAATAAATAACCACAATATTTTTATCCATGATAAGCCCATATGTAAATTGATAAACTATCCATTCAAGCTATCCGCTAAATAGTCCACTGATCGTGAATGATAGCAACTAAATAATAAGCGCCTTTATATTTTTTAAATACAAGTGTAAGTGTACCCCAATCCATATTTTCATTCTTTTCCGTTCCGGGAAAATAGCTTTCTACAAAATCGTTGGTGGGATAAATATCTCTTATATTATTAAGAGAATTGCCGTAGCTATTTACTTTATTAATACTCACCTTTTTAACATGAAGAAAATCGGCAGTGTAAACAAATTTTTTAAAATATTCTTTTACAGATAACATGATAGAGTCACCAATGCCATCATAATCACCCCAATCCATTTTCTTGTTGCTTTTGATTTTTTGCAAAAATTCTTTTCTCGTCAGTATGACATTATCTTCGATAAATGCATAAGGAGAAAATTTCACTCCTTCAACAGGATGAAAGTAAGAAGCTAATTGGGTATAATTTTTATTTTTAATGGCTGTGAGTATTTTTTTCCGCAAAGCTAAAAGCGTTTTTGTTTTACTTTGCAACTTATTTTGCGTATATACTTGACAGTGATAATGCAATGCAATACTATCACTATAAAACCCTTGACAAAAAAGAGAGCCGGCTAATAAGGTAACGTATATCCATAAACGCTTTAGCAACATCATTAAATTTATTTTCGAGATTATGATTAAGATTTTGTGTTCTTTTTTTCAAATTTCAAAATATCTCCTTTCGGTAAAGAAAGCAATTGCAATTGTGATTGGGTCAGGTTTAAAATAGAATACTCATACATTTCATCACTACGTTTAGCATATTTTGTTAAGATATTATTCTTCACCTTGTAAAAAAACCGATTGGTAATTTGTTTGCCATAATATTCAGTAAAAGAGCTATCAGCGAGGGTGATTTTATACCTGCTGTCATCCACTGATGTCCATTGGCCCTGCAATAATTTATTATTAGAAACTGCCGTTGACTTTTGTCCAAATGCAAAAGCCGAAGCAAATAGGAATGCTATTAACGTTAAAAATTTCATATACGGACATTTAACATAATTTGTTAATAATAATATTCTAAGTGGATGCAGCATTATTCATACTTACCAATTGAACACTATAAAGTTATATATAAATATGGGGAAAACAATTCATCGGCTATAGGTTTTTTATCAGGCGATGAAGTCCCTCTTCGAGTATTTCTTTAGATGTGGCAAAGCAAATTCTTACATGTCCTTCAGCCCCCGGACCAAACCAGCGTGCACTACCAGGCACTATAGCAACCTTACTTTTTTCCAAGGCCTTTTGAACAAAGGCTTCACTGGATAAACCATTTTTAATTTTAGGGAAGATGACATATGTAGCTTCAGGTTTTGTTGCTTCAAGAATAGAAGAACTGTTCAGCATGTCAAATGCTAAATCTCTGTTATGTTTTAGGTAACCAATAAAGTTGGTAGCCCAATGCCAGGCCTTATTCAGTGCAACAGTAGCAGCTATTTGAGAAAGTGTAGATACGCCTTCAATAGTTGAATTAAAATTTGACTTTTCAATAAAATCATTCATTACAGCTTCATCTTTGCATAATACAGCTCCAATACGTAAGCCGGCCAGTCCGAAAGTTTTAGAAAAGCCATAAACAGTAAAGCATTTTAAAGCAACCTGCTCTGATATGGCTGCATAGCTTACATATTGCTGCTCATCGTAGACAATATCACTCCATATTTCATCGCTCATTACCCAAATATTGTGAGCCATTGCAATGTCTGCGATTTGCTTTAGAACTTTTCTTCCGTATACTTTACCAACAGGATTATGAGGATTACAAATGCTGATTAATTTGGTTGCAGGACTAATTAAAGATTCTAATTGTGCCAGGTTAATAGATCCTGTATCGGTATCAACAGCACAAAGCGTAACCTTACCGCCACAGGCTTCTACTGTTTTTTTGAATAAAAAATCTACAGGATCGAAAATAATAGCTTCATCGCCAGGTTGCAGAAGATATTTAGCAATTAAATACATGCCTTGTGCAGCGCTATTTACTGCCAGTACATGTTGTGGCTGATAACTACAACCTTTTCGTAAATTGTAATGGTTGGCCACAGCAGTTTTGAATTCATCTAAACCCGAAAATGGCCCATAACTCAGGTAGCCGTCTTTAATATAATCATAAATGCCTTCAACAATTTCAAGTGCTATAGGAAAATCCGGGTCAGCGGCAGTAAGCGGAATGACATTTGGCGGACATGTTGCCCATCTTCCGTTAAATGCTTTTTTACGCAATGCTTCTAAATTGATCGAATCATTGTTAAACATTAGAATCACTTTGTTAGTATAGGTACCTGATTAGCAGCTCCTAAACTGATGGGTTTCAAAAAGTTTCGCAACATATCTTTTCCACTTCTTATCTTTTCTAATATATCTACTTTACGTAACTGGACGTATGATTCGAAAATAGTGTTTATGTTATACGCATCCATATTTTTTACTAATAAATTGGAGAACAACCGGGCATCTTTCACTGCCAGCGCTACACCCTGACTTGTTAATGGGATAACAGGATGCGCTGCATCACCAATGAGGATAAATTTATCTTTGTAATAAGAATCTAATCCTACCAGCTCAAAAACTCTCCACCAGTGAGACTTGGAAAAATCTGTATTTGAAATAAGACTTGGTACCGGATAACACCAGTGGCTAAAATATTTTTTGATGAAATTATGAATAGCATTAGGATCTGAAGTTACTTCAGCAGCATATTTTTTGGCATCAAACTGCACATACCAGATAACTTTTGTACGATTTACCTTTAACATTCCCAGTGATAATCCTCCTTCTTTGTGATGGAACTTACGAAACGTATTACCCAGCTGCCATGCCAGTGTTGGGCTTTCTACTGTATTGATAATTTCATTTTCTCTAACCGGTTTTAGATGACTTTTGGGATAAAGATTTTTTCTTAACGTACTATTAATTCCATCTGCTACTACCACAATATCCTTCTCTTTCAAAGCTTCATCGTGAATATTTTTAAACTCTTTGCCTAATTTTATCTTAGCTGCAGGAATTGGCTCCATCAACTTTTTCAGCAATTCAAGCCTGGTTATGGCAAAAATATTTTCCAGCGGTTTTGTATAAAGTAGTTTTCCGGCATGATCGTAGCATTCGTACTGATTAAGTACATTACCATTAGCAATTAACTCATCAATAGATATTATTTTGGATAAAACTTCCAGTCCTTCAGGTGCAATAATAAAACCATGCCCGGGAGCAGCTTTATCAAAATCTGTTTGTTTATCGTAAATGGTAAAATCTATCCCATTCCTGTGAAGCAAATTAGCTACCGTGAGGCCGGCAGTACCACAGCCAACTATGGCTATTCGTTTGTTCGAGTTACTCATAAACCCTTTGTATTGATTAATTAGTTTTAATTACTTTTCATAGAGAAAAGGAAAACACCATCAATCTTCACGTACGGGCAACGTATATATAGCTATACGTTCTGGTTATTTTTGATAGATATTAAATGGATAACTCTTTCAGAGGGATTGTGGGATAATGCGTTAAAGATAATAATCCAAAATGGTATTGTCAACTATTGTTTAACTATTGCAACTATTTATTTTACCGTCAATTGATAATTTAAAATACTTAATTAGGCAATAGTACAGTAATACATAGTCGCTTCGTTATAAATCAATTAATGAGAAGTTGAAATGGCATATACTGATGAATGGCTGCCCGATGGAAGCGTAAATACTTTTTGCCGCAGGCAAAAATATTGCAGCGGACAGCGGGAGCAAATGCCGAATAAAGAGCTAATGCTGACAGCCCCAAATAATCTACTTACACATCAATTTTTGCATACTTAGCATGGCTTTCGATGAACTCTCTTCTGGGTTGCACATCATCTCCCATGAGCATGCTGAATACCCTGTCGGCCTCAGCGGCACTTTCGAGGGTAACCTGCTTGAGTGTACGAGTAGCAGGGTTCATGGTTGTTTCCCACAATTGCTCTGCATTCATTTCACCCAAACCTTTATAGCGCTGTACGTTTACGGTATCTTCTTTACCCTGACCTAATTTTGCTATGGATGCTTTTCGTTCTTCATCATTCCAGGCATATTCCTGCTCCTTGCCTTTTTTTACTAAATATAAGGGTGGTTGTGCAATATAAACGAACCCCTGCTCAACCAGCGCTTTCATATATCGGAATATAAAAGTAAGAATGAGCGTAGCGATATGGCTACCATCCACGTCGGCATCGGTCATAATAATCAATTTATGGTAACGGAGCTTGCTAACGTCTAAGGCTTTAGGATCTTCCGGAGTACCGATTTTTACACCTAAGGCAGTAAAAATATTTCGGATTTCTTCGTTATCGTAAATTTTATGCTCCATGGCTTTTTCCACGTTCAGTATTTTACCGCGGAGTGGCAGTATAGCCTGAAAGCTTCTGTCTCTACCCTGTTTGGCAGTACCACCGGCCGAATCACCCTCTACCAGGAAAAGTTCGCAACGGTGTGGATCTTTATCGCTACAGTCTGCCAGTTTACCGGGTAGACCTCCTCCGGTAAGCACACTTTTGCGCTGCACCATTTCTCTGGCTTTCTTAGCAGCGGCCCTTGCCTGTGCAGCTAAAATTACTTTTTGAATGATTGTTTTGGCTTCTCTGGGGTTTTCTTCTAAAAAAGCAGATAGCACACGGCTCAACGTGGTATCTACTACCCCCATTACTTCACTGTTACCCAGTTTGGTTTTGGTTTGCCCTTCAAATTGTGGCTCCGGAACTTTTACGGAGATAATAGCGCTTAACCCTTCCCGGAAGTCGTCTCCTTCAATTTCGACTTTGGCTTTTTCAAACATACCTTCTTTTTCACCATAGCTTTTAAATACCCTGGTGATAGAACGACGGAAGCCAGCTACATGTGTACCTCCTTCGATGGTGTTGATATTGTTCACATAGCTAAAAATATGTTCCTGATAGCCGGTATTGTAAAGCATGGCTACTTCTACCATTACATTGGTAGTAGTATCGTGCCCTTCACAATAGATAACCCTGGGAAGTAAGGCTTGGCGGTTACCACTTTTATCCAGCATTTCTACAAATTCGGTTATGCCCCCTTCACTATAAAAAGTAACTGAGTAAGTACTACCGTTTTCACTTTTATCTCTCAGGTCGTTTAACGTAATGCTTATTTTTCTATTCAGATATGCTAACTCTCTTAAGCGACCTTCCAGAATTTCTCTGTTATACACGCCAGATGTAAAAATGGATAAATCCGGCCAGAATTGCACCCGGGTACCATGCTGATCAGACAAACCAATTTCTCTTACGGAATACTCAGGTATGCCCTGGCTATATTCCTGTTCAAAAATTTTACCCTCTCTATGTACCGTTACATGCAATTTGGTACTTAACGCATTCACACAACTAACACCTACACCATGCAAGCCCCCGGATACTTTGTAAGAATCTTTATCAAATTTACCGCCTGCATGTAAAACCGTCATTACCACTTCAAGAGCGCTACGATTTTCTTTACTGTGCATACCCGTTGGGATACCACGTCCGTCGTCCTGAACAGTTATAGAATTATCTTCATTAATGGTTACGGTAATATTTTTACAATAACCTGCCAATGCTTCATCAATGGAATTGTCTACCACTTCATATACAAGGTGGTGTAATCCTTTAATACCAATATCACCGATATACATGGCAGGACGTTTACGCACTGCTTCTAAACCTTCTAAAACCTGGATACTATCTGCACCATAAGTGTTAGTGGTAGAGGTAGGTACTGCTACTGTTTCTGTACTCATAAAAAGATGAGATTTTCTTTAGTTTTTTTCAAAGTCCAATTCAGGCAAAGTTACGAAAAATCAAGGGTTTGATCTAATTTTCTTCTACTTATTTTACCATTATTAAAAATAATTTTTAAGGTAAAAAATGGGTACTTTAAAGGCTCAAAAAACGCTCAGCAGGCTAAGAAACTGTTTAAAAATAGAATTTTGGATTACCAGTAGTCAAAAAAATGGGT
>CAZPHA010000024.1:0-38778 GCA_964586215.1 uncultured Ferruginibacter sp. | reverse complement strand
TGAAATGTTGAAATGTTGAAATGAAGGTAAGTAGCCTACTAAGATACTACATCTTAACATTTCAACATATTAACATCTTCACATTTTAACATATTAACTTAATAACAATAAAAATTCGATTAATTAGCGTTATGGATTTTCATTTAGCATTTACACCCAAGCCATTTGCAAAAAAAATGAAGCATACCGATAAAATTTTATTAATCGGTAGTTGCTTTACAGAAAATATTGGCGGAAAATTGAGGCAATTTAAATTTGATGTATTAGAAAATCCTAATGGTATTTTATTTAATCCGGTCAGTATTTGTCAGTCACTTGTTTCTTATATCGAAAATAAACGGTACACGGTTGATGAATTATTTTATGCCAATGAGTCTTGGAATAGTTGGCAACACCATAGCCGGTTTTCACATCCTGACAAAGAAACATGTCTTAATTTAATAAATCAATCACAGCAGCAGGCAAATACATTTTTACAAACTGCTGATTGGATATTGATTACCTTAGGTTCAGCATTTGTTTATTCTGCCTCACCCCTGGCCCCTCTCCATAAAATGGAGAGGGGAAGTAGGGGTGAGGTAGTCGCTAATTGTCATAAAATGCCGGCTGATAATTTTAACCGTCGTTTATTATCGGCGGAAGAAGTGTTGTCAGCATTGGATCATATAATTCACAGACTAAAAATATTCAATCCTAGTGCGAATATTATTTTTACCATCAGCCCGGTAAGGCATTTACGGGAAGGGTTTATAGAGAATAATAGGAGTAAAGCCGTACTCATTCAGGCAGTGCACCACTTGGTAGATAAGTTTGATCAATTGTTTTATTTTCCAGCTTATGAATTGGTAATTGATGATTTACGAGATTATCGTTTTTATGCTGAAGATATGGTACACCCTAATTATGCTGCCACCAATTATGTGTGGGAAAAATTTGTTGATTGCAGCATCGATAACAAAACAAAAGAGCTCATGCAGGAAATTAATGTTATCAATGCAGCTATGAATCATCGTCCTTTTAATCCTGCTTCTCAACAACATAAAAAATTCCTTGGTGATCATTTGCAAAAGGTACAAAGCCTGCAACAAAGATTTTCTTACATAAATTTTGAGGAAGAGTTGAACTACTTTTCAATATAAAAATTCTATATGTATAAAATATTTTTAATCAATAAATTATACTTAATATAATTTATTGATGTTAGCAAAATTTAAGGCTTACATTAATCTCTCACCCTCTTTTCCTCTTTATCTCTTAGCCTACTGGGTCACAAAAAAGCTTAGTGCTCTGGGCCTTCCTGCAACATTTGGGTTACCTCTTGACCACAATGTAATGGAGCGTTGATTGCCTGGCTGAAACTTTGCTGATTTAGCTAATACTACATTGGTTCCTACCTTTCTTAAAAATACAGAGTCGGCTGTCTCTAACAAGGGCAGCTCCAGCCAGTCGGAGGCATTTTTATACGAAATATTAGTTGCCAATATAGTTTCGGAAGTTTTTAGATATACTTCATACAAATCGTCGGTGGGAGATAGATTAAAAAATCTAACTTTATATTTTCCATAAGCAGGCATAGTGGGTGCTTCGCCGGAAACCATTAAGATAGGACTATTGGGTGTTGGATTTGGAACAGTGTCAATTAAAATAATACTATAATTGCTATCTGCTTTTAATGGGTATTTTCCATTAACAATTGTATCACTTGGCAGGGGAGTGCCGGAGACTCTGTTTAGTACTACTTTGATATTTACTTCACCGCTAGGTGCCTGTGAGTAAGCTCCTCCTCCTGTTACGTTAGGAAATATGGCACTATATCCTAATGCAGTGGCATTCATTTTTATATTGTTGATATAAAAATCTACTGTTGGCCCGTTGGGGGGAGCTCCTAAAGAAGGTGTTAGCGCTGTGTAAGCGTTTATAAATCTTACAAATGATGCATTGGGTGTTGCAGCATCCCAAACTTTATCTTTATTCAAATCGTTTTTCTTGCAGGCACAGAATGCAAAAGCTATTGCAATAAGAGGTAATGATATTTTATGCATGATTTTTTTCATTTAAGATGAAGGTTAAGGTTGTGAAAACCACATTTCTTTAGTATGATAATCAGGCTGATCACCTCCGAATTTTGCCAGCTCCGCAATATTCCATACATATTCAGAATTATATCTTGGCCTGACTCTATAGGCTAGTTTACCACCATTATCCTGCCACAGATCTGCCGGGGCAGGAGGGTAAAAACCACTGTAAACCTGGGTGCCTGTGTTGGGGTCAATATCTGTGTAATGATATCGTCTCATGTCTACCCAGGTTTCTAACACACCATAAGCCCAAAGTGCAATAAATTTTTGCTGCATGATATGGCTTAAGGTGAGGTTGGCTTCCGTGGGTGCCACCACTGGGTTCGCTAAAAATGCCGCTTTGGTAGCATCTGTTATTCCTTTTCCTGGTCGGATATTTACGTTGTACTTTGCTATTAGCATATCAAAGTTTAGAGATATAGCATTTTTATAGGCTTCTCGAGCTGTTGCCTTATCTCCTTTTCTAAAAGCGGCTTCAGATTTCATAAACTGGATTTCGCTGGAAGTCATGATTGGATATTCAGCATTGTCTCTGAAAATATATCTGGCTGTGTCTTTTGTTGGCGCAATGCTGGGGTCGCCCCAAAAATTAGCTGGTCGTTTTGCCTGAGGCAGGCTATTTTCGCCTTTGGCAGGGTCATATCCTTCCATAGTTATCCCATCAGGGGCAGTTGTTAATAAGTACCAGCGTCTGGGGTCATCTACACCTGTAAAAGGGGTATTTACTCCTTTCATCAAATTAGTAATATATTTTGACTGACGAAGGGGACTAATATTTACTCTAAATCTCCCATACCAATTGTTTTGATTATTTACGGCGCCCCCTGCAAATTTATAAGTTACATCATCAGCAACTGTTTGTAAAGATTTATCACAGTAATAAATAACAGAATCGGGCTTGTAATCAGCTTTATTCGTTAAATGATTAAAAGAACGAGCCATAACGCCGTATACGAATTTTTTCCATTTGTTGATATCGCCGCCTAAAAACCATTGATCTCCGGCTGTGAAATCACTATTAGAAACGGGCTTTTCAAAATATTCGATTGCTTTTCTGCACAGATATCGAACATGGGCATATACTTCTTCTTGTGTATCATATTTAAAAGTAAGTTGATTGATATTGAATGCTTCTTTTAAAATTACTTCCCCATGGTAATCGGTCAACGTAAGCCAGCTCCAGGCTTGAATGGCATATCCGGCACCTACATAATCCCATTTATTTTCCTCGGCAGCCCAATCAATCATACGATTAATATTTTGTCCCAAATTGTAATAATGCATACGCCATATATCTCCGCCATTGTCAACGTTTGGTCGGTAACCCATTTTATCAAAATAAGTTCCTGCATCGGTAGAGCCTGGTGTCCAGGTAAAACGATAACTGAAATTTTGCGTATACAAGCCGATATATCTAAAGTCGCTTTGTAAATTGATGGCCATTTGGTAAGTAGCCGGGGGTAACAATTCTGCCGGCTTTACCTTAACCGGTGCATTCGGGTTTTGGTAAACTTCATCCAGCTTTTTAGTACATGCACCAAGGCTGACAATAAAGGCAATACTAACGGTGATGTATAAGTGATATTTAATAAATTTCATAAACAATATTTTTAACTTCAAATAAATTTAAAATTTTGCACGCAAACCGATATTGATACTGATTGTTTCGGGAAGTGTTCCATAATCGAAACCAAAGGCGCCTACACCTCTTGTTCCCGGCGTAGTACCATTTACCGCAGGATCTGCCCCGGTATAATTGGTTAATAAAATAAGATTGGTACCGGTAACAAAAGCATTTAAGTTTTTGAAATATTTGCCAGCTTTGATAACATCCCTGAAATCAAAACTTAGCGTAATATCTCTCAACCGTAGCCAATTCACATCTTTTTCTATAAAATATTCTTCATTAAGTGCGGCTGTATAAAATCCCTGATTGAGATAAGGAATTACTGCAATGTTATTAATAGTAGGTGTAGCCGTATTTTCCAACCCATCTTTTAAAACGCCATTAAAAATCCTGGGGGTTTCTCTATCTGCCGTTAATGGATGGCGGCCGATTTGTGTTAGGTACAAGCCATTGCCGTTGAAGATATCGCCTCCTACTTTTACATCCCAAAGCATGTTTAGTCTCCAGTTTTTATATTGTAGGGAGTTAGTGATACCTGTTGTGAAAGTTGGATTTCTATCTCCTCGTACCAGGAAATTATTATCTACAACCGGGAAGCCTGTAGCGGGGTCAATCAATATGACGCCTTGATTATTACGCTGATAACCTGCAGAAGTAATACCTGTGGTAGGTGAGCCTCTGCGTAAACCGGCCCTTGCATTACCGAATAACCAGGTATCACCAATATAAAACTCAGGCAGATTGTCTGGCAAAGTAAGTAGTTTATTCCAACTACGATTAAAGTTTAAACCTGCCTCCCAGATAAAGTTATTATTATTGGCTACTTTAACATTGATAGCTATTTCCACGCCCTGGTTACGGGTAGAACTTAAATTGAGTGTATTTAAAACATACCCGGTACCATAGCTGGTTCTTAATAATTCAAGTATTTGATCAGAATTTTTGGTATTGTAATATGTTGCATCAATTGATAATTTATTTCTAAAAAATCTCAGCTCTGCTCCCACTTCATAAGTACTTTGTTTTTCTGGTTCTAAATAAAAATTATTGTTTGTAAAATCATAAGCATAACCTCCACCACTGGATGTTTGTAAGTTGAAAACAGACTGATTGGAATAAGGGCTATTTGATTTTGCCGTATTGGCCAGCGAAGCTCTTATTTTTCCATAAGATAGTATTTTACTATTTTTCAATGGTTTTAACAAATCAGAAAAAATTAAGCTGGCGCTACCTGCCGGATAATTTACTTTTCGGTTTATTTTAGGAAGAGTAGAGCTTTCTTCAAATCGGTGTGTATAGTTTATGAAGAAAATATTATTCCAGTTTAGGGCCAATTCACCAAAATAAGCTAACTGGCGAATTTGCTTGTAATTATAATCGTTAAATACATTATTGCGATATAACCTGATTCTTGTTGCCGGATTAGTGGCATTAGTGTCTCCAATTACTTCAGGATTGAATTTATAGGTATTGATATCAGCTATCCCACTACCCGAAATGGACCAGGCCTGGGTTTTATAATCCTGCCACATAGTTCCCAGCATAACCCTGCCATTGAATTTTTTATAAGATCGTTTAGCTGTAGCTGTGAGTGTATGGTTGTAACCACCGTATTTTCTAAAATAATTATCCTGATAACCTCTTGTCGCTTTCGTATATCCGGCAACGCTGGTTTCAGGGTGGTAAAATGTCCAGCCATCATTTTTGTAAGTTTCATATCCAAAACGGCCGCTGAGTGTAATCCAGTCAACAGGATAAATATTTACTCCCAATGTAAAATATTGCTTGTTCAGTACATCATAACTTTTATTGTTATTAACATTCCATAGGGGGTTGTCTAATTCATCATTAGGGTCGCCGGCAGTAAATAGTTCTCTTTTAGTGCCATCAGAATTATACTGATTATTAATGTTTTCGGTTACGGGCCAGCGTAAGAGGTTCAACAAATAGCCACCAGCGCCCCGTAAAGGTTTAAAGTTTTTGCTACTGGTGTAAGTAAAAGTTGGTGTGATATCAAACAATTTATCATGGCGTATGGTATTGGCAATTCTAAAAGTATACCGGGTATATTTATTATTAGGTACTACACCACTCTGATCAAAATATGATCCGGATATTTTAAAACTATTGACATTGTTGCCCATGTCAATAGAAAGATTATGGGTTTGTGCAAATCCGGTTTGGAAAAACTCTTTAATGTTGTCATTTCTGGTTGCATTGGCTGGCAGAGCCGGACCAAAATATAAAAATGTACTATCAGTTTTTCCATTGATGCCCATATCATAGTCTGTATTAATTTCCGGAGTACGGGTTAGCTTGGATATTCTAAAGCTATTATCATAGGCAATATCAGAAATTTTAAACTTATCAGAATTAACAGTTTTTGCTTTTTTAGTAGTAATGATAATAGCTCCTGAGCTGGCCTGGCTACCATAAAGGGCTGTTGCTTCAGGACCTTTTAATACGGTGATGCTTTCAATATCATTTGGATTTATATCAGCAACACGATTGGTATAGTCATTATTTCTGTTGGGTCTGTCTGATGCTAATCCCAGTCCGCTACCACTATTACTATTTTCATCGATGGTCTGATTATCGGCAATGGTTCCGTCAATTACAAATAATGGCTGATTGCTTAATGCCAATGAGTTGAAACCTCTTAGCACAATATTGGTAGAAGCGCCTGCCTGTCCACCGGTGGGTGTAATGCTGAGGCCGGCCACACGACCACCTAAGGCATTCAAGAAATTTTCTCTTTGTGTTTGCTGAATTTCTTCACCACCAACTTTTTGTACGGAGTAACCCAGTTCCCGACTATTTCTTTTGATATCCATAGCAGCTACTACAACTACATCACTAAGCATTCCACTTGAGGGAAGTAGTTTGACAATAATCTCGGAAGGTTCTGTTAATTTAATTGTTTGAGGACTAAAATTGATAGAGCTAATCACTAAAGATTCGCCCCTCAGAGCAGCGATGGCAAAATTGCCATTAGCATCTGTTCTGGTGCCGATATTTGTGCCTTTTACTTTAACAGAGGCATTTTCAACCGGCATGCCATCTTTTTCCTGGACCACCTTACCTGAATAATTTCGTTGTTGCGCTTGCAGGAAGAGGGTGGGAAGTAAAAAAAGAAGGAGTACGCATAGTTTCGGTACAGATTTAACCATATTTTATCATTTAGGGTGGCCTAAATTAAATTTTTTTTCGTATATTCCTTCAAATGTGGATATCTTGATAAAATGTGGAGGTGATGCTAAATTTTTTAGTATCCGGTTTATTTATAAGGTGTTCTTTTTCAGTTACTTATTTTTTTCTTAGTTAAAATTTTATATTTATTTGCCGTATTTTAATCAGGCTTTTTCTGCTGCTCTACAGAAATATTTGATTTTTTGTCATTTTCCTCCTCTTCCTCCATACCATAATATTCTCCAAATAAATTGCATAAAGTTCTGGCGTGGTAAATGCTTTTGTTGTATTTATTGCCAATTAAAATAATAGTGGCCGATTCGTCTATCATTCTGATAAAAACAGCATTGCTGCCATGCCACCATCCGTTGTGGTAAATCAATTTTTTACCGTTGGGATAAACATTCATTCGCCATCCTAGGCCGTAATTTCTAATGCCCTCTTTCTCATTGCTGTAAGGTGTGTATGCTTGTGCAAGGGTAGAGTCGGATAAGATTTTTTTGCTACTCAATGCTCTATCCCAAATGAGTAAGTCTCTGGCTGTAGTATAAATATTTTTATCACCATATATAGCATCTAAAAAGATAAATGGATAAATATTGCCTTTCCGATCATAGCTGGGTATGGCGTGTGAAGTGTCTGCCAGGGTAAATACAAAAGTATTTTTCATTTGCAGGGGATCAAAAAAATTGGTTTGCAGAAACTCTTTATAACTCATGCCTGTTATTTTTTCAATAATAAGCGCCAGCAGGCAGTAGTTTGTATTGCAGTAACTAAAATTTTTATCGGGAGTTTTAATGTCTTCTATCTCGTTTTTTTTGGTGGTTAAATAATTATATACATCCTGGTTGGTGGCATACTGAGATTTAGGCCAGCCTAATTTTTCCATAAAGTAAAGATAATTGGGCAGGCCGCTGCGATGGTTTAGCAGGCAGCGTACTGTAATTCCGGGATAGTTAAAATCAGGGAAAAAATTAGTAAGGGGGTCATCTAAATTAAGCTTGCCTAATTCATGCAGCCGTAAAATAGCGGCAGCAGTAAATGTTTTACTTACAGAGGCAATATGTAAAGGGGTATGCTCGTCAATTTTTTCTTTGTCAGCAATATGTTTAAAACCGTTGTATGTTTCAAAAACGATATTACCATTTTTCGCAACAAGCATTTCTCCATTAAATCCGCTGTTTTTAAGCGCCGTATCATACCAGAGCTGGCAGGCATCTTTAATCTTTTTCTCTTCTATTGCTGATATTTTTTCCGGATCAGGCAGCTCAATGATGGCCAACGGTATATTTTGTGTATTTTTATTTTTGTTATTGACTGATTGGCAGGCAGAGAGAAAAAATAGAAATATGATTACGTGAGTGAATATTTGTTTTGATGACATAAAAAATAGATGATTTAATGATGAAATGCTATAACCCATGTAGCATTTATCCGATAAAATATAGCTGTTGCTAAAAATCAGTTGTAGTAATAATATTAATTTGCAAAACTAAGCTGTAAAATTATGATACGGAAAAAAAATACCAGTTATCCCAAAGAAAAAATTAATATTCTTTTTTTAGAAAATATAAGTGATGCAGCGGTTAAATATTTTAACGATGCCGGCTATAGCAATGTAAAAAAAATTAAAGAAGCCTTAAGTGAAGATGATTTGATAAAAGTAATAAAGGATGTACACCTGTTAGGCATTCGGAGTAAGACAAAAATTACGGCTAAAGTGTTAAAGGCTGCTACTAAATTGCAGGCTATCGGCTGCTTTTGTATTGGTGTTAACCAGGTAGACCTGGAAGCTGCTACCAGGCAGGGTGTGGTAGTATTCAATGCGCCTTACAGCAATACAAGAAGTGTAGCAGAATTGGTCATTGGAGCTTCTATCATGCTGATTAGAAAAGTTATTGATAAAAATAAAGCAGCCCATGAGGGTATTTGGCTCAAAGATGCCAGTGGTAGTTATGAGTTGCGTGGCAAAACACTCGGTATTATCGGGTATGGTAATATCGGCAGCCAGGTAAGTGTGCTGGCGGAAGGGTTGGGTATGAAAGTAATTTTTTATGATGCCGAGACAAAATTACCGTTGGGAAATGCAACGGATAGTAAGAGTTTAAAAAGTGTGATCAGCAAATCAGATGTTGTAACGCTGCATGTGCCGGATTTGCCTTCTACACGTAATTTGATTAATAAAAATAATATAGGATTTTTCAAAAAAGGCGCTATCCTTATTAATTATGCCAGAGGTGAAGTAATTAATTTGGGGGCAGTACGTAAAGCTTTGCTGGATGGGCAGTTAGGCGGTATTGCCGTAGATGTGTTTCCTGATGAGCCGGAAAAAAACGGCGACAGATTTTCAACGCCTTTGCAAGGGTTAAAAAATGTATTACTCACGCCGCATATTGGTGGCAGCACACAGGAAGCTCAGCATCATATTGGAGAAGATGTAAGTAATAAATTATTTAACTATCTGGAAAAAGGTATCAGTATTGGATCTCATAGTATACCAGCCTTGGCATTGCCACCGCAGGCGGGTACACACCGTATATTGCATATTCATAATAATATACCCGGCGTGCTTTCAGAAATCAATACACAATTGTCTGATCACAAGATCAATATTTTAGGCCAATATCTTAAAACAAATCAATTGGTAGGTTATGTAGTATTGGATATTAATACCCATCTGAGCAAGGAAGCACTCGAATTATTAAAGCAGGTAAAGGGGACAATTAAGGTAAGAATGGTATATTAGTATTTTGCAAAGGTACGAAAATTTTTTGATCTATGCTTATTAAATTCATTAATAATATATATAATAATGTTTTATAATAAATTATAAAAATATCTTAACAATACTTTGCTGCATTGCACTCTTGCAGCAAAATGATATAAGCAAATCGAAAATTTAAGAGGACATAAATTGAAAATAAGGATGAATAGCGGTATGCGGTACAAGTGAGTGATCCCCCTAAGGCGGACAAGCTACAACAATGATGAGTAGAGAACAAATGTTCGTACCAAAATAATATTCTAAATGGGATTATTCATCACCATAACGCTTGCTGAACAATAAATACACCAATACCAGCTGCAAAACCAATCAGGGCAAGCCAGCTGATTTTTTTTAAGTACCACATAAAATTGATTTGTTCAATACCCATTACGGCTACGCCTGCGGCTGAACCAATGATAATCGCACTACCTCCGGTGCCGGTAGTGAGGGCTAAAAACTCCCAGAAATTATGATCAGTAGGGTAGGTTTGTAAATCATACATGCCTTGGGCGGCAGCAACCAGTGGCACATTGTCTACCAATGCTGATAAAATACCCAATGTGGAACCGATCAGGTAATCATTTTTTAGATGATTGCTTAAAAAAGATGCCAGATCTTTTAAAATGTCGGCAGATTGCAGCGCCGATACAGCCATTAATATGCCTAAAAAAAATAAAATACTGGGACTATCAATTTTTTGTAAAGCCGTAGCAACGGATATTTGTTTTTCTGAACCTGTTTTTCGATGAAGTGTAGTAGTGAAGATCCAGACAATACCCAGCGCCATAAGCATGCCAACAAAGGGGGGTAGATGGGTGAGTGTTTTAAATATAGGAACGAAAAGTAATAATAGAACTCCTGCCATCAGCATCATTTTGCCTTCTTTTAATTCGTTGGCATTAATTGGATTTAACGGCGGAGCCTGAATTGTTTGACCTTTAAATTTCAGGGCAACAATGGCCACCGGAATGATACATACGATAAGGCTGGGCACAATTAACTTCATAATAATATTGAGTGCAGTAATTTGTCCGCCAATCCATAACATGGTAGTGGTTACATCTCCTAATGGCGACCAGGCTCCTCCGGCGTTTGCAGCAATAACGATCACTCCGGCAAAATATAACCTGTCATTTTTTTCACTTAACAATTTCGTACAAAGCGATGTCATTACAATAGCTGTAGTGAGGTTGTCCAACAACGCAGAAAGAAAAAAAGTAATTGTCGCAACAATAATCAATAATTTGCTTTTTTTTCTTGTCGTAAGATTTCGGGTGATAATTTCAAAACCATTGTAACCATCAATTAATTCAACAATAGTCATGGCTCCCAGCAGAAAAAAAAGTATGGAAGCAATTTCTCCTAAATGATGCAAAAGCGCCTCATTTACAAGGTGGTGGTCAGTACTTTGTAAAATATAAACTGTCCAGCATAAAGCTCCTGTAATCAGAGCGGAGGCGGCTTTGTTTAAATGAATGGTATGTTCAAAGGCAATAGCAATATATCCTAGTATGAAAATGGTAATGAGTAACAGCGCCATACATTAATTTTATTTGAACAGTTAAGATATAAATAATTGTTTAGACTCAGTCAACATATTAACGTTTACTAAGCATCATGAACGCATCCGGTAAATAGTGTATTAGGTCTGATGCTGTCATGCCTATTTCTCCTTTTTGTTCTTTGGCAATATCTCCACTTAAGCCGTGGATGTATACGGCTATTAAAGCAGCTTCTAAAGGATTGTAGCCCTGGGCTAGCAGCGCAGTAATTATTCCTGTCAATACATCACCACTGCCACCTTTAGCCATGCCAGGGTTGCCGGTAGAATTAAAATAGCTCATACCTTCAGGCGTAGTGATACAAGTATGTGCTCCTTTGAGTACCACATACACTTTATGTTTTTTTGAAAAATTCAATTGCAAAGCATGACGCTCAAAATCATTATTCACTGATTCTGTAAGTCGCTCAAACTCTTTAGGATGTGGAGTTAGGATAGAGTAGGCGGGAATTTTTTTTAATAAACTTTTGTGCTGGCTGATAATGTTCAATGCATCAGCATCCAGCACCAGAGGATTTTTGGATTGCTCAAATAAGTATTCCAATACTTTCTGAGTAGAATAATGTTGATCAATGCCGGGGCCTATGCCGATGGCTGTATATTTTTCAATCTGAGGTATATCCTGCAATATTTTATGGCTACTGTCAGCAATGTGCATGGCTTCAGGGGCAGAAGTTTGTAAAACATCGTATCCACAGGCTGGTGTTTGAACCGTAAGAAGTCCTACACCACTTTTCAAACAAGCTTTGGCAGCCAATACAGCTGCGCCAATTTTCCCGATACTCCCCGCTATTAAAAATGCATGGCCATAAGTTCCTTTATGGGAAATTTTTTTCCTGGGTTTAATTAAATTTCGTATACTACTTTCCGTTAGGTAATAATTATTGGTTGCTTCCTGCTCAATAAATTGTGAACTTAAACCAATAACGAGTATCTCCCAATTACCCACAAATATTTCATTTTCGGGGAATAAAAATGCTAATTTGCAAAATTGAAAACTGAGTGTAAGGTTGGCTTTTATAATTGGAGCAGATGGATCGGAATGTTGATCAGCATACAGTCCTGACGGTAAGTCAATGGCAATGATAAAAGCATTACTTTTATTAATACTGCTTATGCATTCTGCAGCAAGTCCCTGAACTGTTTTGGTTAACCCTGTTCCAAAAATGGCATCAATAACAATATCCTGGTCACTAATTGTGGGGAAATCGTCTATATTATTGATATTGTGTAAAAGTATTTTGTTAAGGTCATTGAGCCTTTGTTCATTCATTAAAAAATCATCAGAACATTTGTCAGCATACCGTATAACAAATACTTTGACTTTATAGGAAGCCATGTGCAACAAACGAGCGATTGCCAAACCATCGCCACCATTGTTGCCTGGCCCACAGAAAACAATAAAACTCCTGTCTGTTGAGAATAATTGAGTTATTTTTTCAAAACATTTGTTAGCTGCACGTTCCATCAAATCGATAGAAGCAATAGGTTCATGCTTAATGGTATATTCATCTGCGGCTCTGATTTGAGCAGTAGAAAAAATTTTATAGGGAACAATCATGCCCCAAATTAGCAATTTTGAAGCATTTTAGTAATTGCAACAGCTAAAAATAATTTATAAAAAGAGTAAATAGTTTGTTCTTACTCAATTTCAATTTTAATAACGGAATTAATTTTTAGTTGATGCCCATTATGAACCGCATGATCGATAAGTTTAAGTATTTGAATTCTGCTGTTTTTTAATTCCTGGATTCTTTGTTCTGAAAGTTGATCTTTTTTCCCATATCTTTCTTCCAAACTAAAATTCTTCAGCTCATGATAATTTATTTTATAATTGATTAGATTAAGCAAAATATCCTTTGCATTTGCCGGATCAAATTTGCCCTTTATCAAAGTTATATCTTCATTTGTAGACATACGATATTGTTTTATCTGATCTCTATTTGGGATGTTAATATTATTTTGTTACCATTGGACTCCAGATGTTTCCTTAATTCATATAAATCTTTCTGTAGCTGCTTTATTCTTGATTCACGCATTTTAATGTCTTCTTCATTTTCTGTCTGCTTAATTTTGTTTTCGTTATATTTTATTTTGATGTGAACCATTTGTGTGATAAGATCCAAGGCATCTGTTTTATTAAATTGACCCTGGATAAGCTGAATATTCATATGCTTTAATTTTTCTCTGGTTAACAAATTTTATTGACCCTGTCCTAATGAGAATGCAGGCTTACCATCAAATGTGTAAAGATTTTCTGTTTTAATGGTATCGATATTATTCTGTAAAGCCTTTGTCAACAGTTCAATGATATGTTGTTTGGTAATGCCAGCGCCTTCGTTTGGTTGGTATCGGCAGCGCCAATGATCTGTACAAAAAGTTTCTTCAAATCCCTCCGGCCATACTTTAATACCACGATTGGTTATCATCGAAAGTTTAACGCCATTACTATTGATGTTTTGCATCATATTGGCCAATTCATCCGGATTGGTACCCTGCCAGTTTACAAATACGTCTACGCCTACCAGTTCTTTTTTAGAAGGCGCTTTACGTTGATATTTGGGTAAATTTAACGCCGTACCTTTTGCATAATTGACTGCTTTTAGCTGTGTAGGTTTTTGGCCGATATTGGCAATTACCGCTTTTGCAAATTCTTTAGTACCAACTTTTTGTTTGCTTACATTTTCTTTAAATATATCGTATGTATGAATGCCGTCTTCAATTGTTTTGAGCCAGGCATTTTGTACTTTTTCAGCCACATCAGTTTGTCCAATATGATTGAGCATCATAATGGCGCCTTGAAGTAGACCCGATGGATTGGCAACATTTTTCCCTGCTATCCTGGGGGCAGACCCATGAATGGCTTCAAACATGGCGCATTTTTCACCAATATTGGCAGAGCCTGCAAGGCCAACAGATCCGGCTATTTGTGCAGCAACGTCTGATAATACATCGCCATAGAGGTTGGGCATTACTATTACGTCAAATGCTTCCGGAGTATCTGCCAGCTTTGCAGCGCCAATGTCAATGATCCAGTGTTCATTTTCAACTTCGGGATATTCTCTGGCAACTTCTTCAAATACCTGGTGAAATAGCCCGTCGGTTTGTTTCATGATATTGTCTTTTGTAAAGCAGGTAACTTTTTTTCTACCATATTGTCTGGCATATTCAAATGCATAGCGAACAATTTTTTCGCATCCCGGCCGGCTGATCAATTTGAGGCATTGTATTACCTCGTCTGTTTGTTGATGTTCAATGCCTGCATATAAATCTTCTTCATTTTCACGAATAATGATTACATCCATAAGGGGATGTTTTGTTTTAACAAAAGGGTGTAAACTCATACAAGGCCTTACATTAGAATATAACCCTAAAAATTTTCGGGTTGTAACATTAAGACTTTTATAGCCGCCGCCTTGTGGTGTGGTAATAGGGGCTTTGAGAAAAACTTTATTTTTTCGAATAATATTCCACGATTCTTTGGCAATGCCGGAAGTGTTGCCGGCCAGGTATACTTTTTCTCCAACTTCTATTTCATCTATCTCAATTTTAGCGCCTGCGGCCATTATAATTTCTAATGTGGCATCCATAATTTCGGGGCCAATGCCATCGCCTTTTGCTACAGTTATTTTTGTCATGGTTATAATTTTTACGATTAACAGTGCAAAAATGCAATACATAATTCATATATTTTTATTTATCTTTATAATATTATCCATAAATAAAATTTATGAATTATACATTAAATCAACTGCAAATATTTTTAAAAATTGCTCAAACAAAGAGCGTTACTAAAGCTGCAGAAGAGTTGTATTTAACTCAGCCGGCTATTTCTATACAATTAAAAAAATTACAGGATCAGTTTGAAATTCCACTAACTGAAGTAGTTGGTAGAAGAATATATATAACTGATTTTGGAAAAGAAATTGCTGAAGCAGCGGAGAACATTTTGAATCAGGTATATGCCATTAATTATAAAACACTGTCATATAAAGGGCAGCTGTGGGGAAGACTTAAAATATCTGTAGTATCAACAGGGAAGTATGTAATGCCGTATTTTTTATCTGGGTTTATGAAACAACATCCCGGCGTAGAATTGGTAATGGATGTAACTAACAAAACGAAAGTAATTGAAAGCCTGGAGAATAATGAAGTTGATTTTTCTCTGGTTTCTATTGTTCCGGAAAACCTTTCTGTACACCGGGTTGATCTGCTTGATAATAAACTTTATTTAGTGGGGAACGATGACGCTACGCTTAGCCTTAAAAAAAAGTATACTGCCAAGCAATTATTTGAGCAGCTGCCGCTTATTTTTAGAGAAAGCGGTTCTGGTACAAGACAGTCAATGGAAAAGTTTATCGCAAAACATCACCTGGTTATTAAAAAGAAGATGGAATTAACATCTAATGAGGCTGTGAAACAAGCTGTGCTTGCCGGATTAGGATATTCTGTTATGCCTATAATTGGTATAAGGAATGAGTTACAAAATGACGAAATAAAGATCATACCAGTAAACGGACTACCCATCAAAACAGTGTGGCGGCTGATATGGCTGAAAGGCAAAAATCTTTCTCCGGTTGCTACCTCCTTTTTAAACTATTTAAAAGAAGAGAAGGCCAGTATTATAAAAATGTATTTTAATCAGTTGGATACAGGTTGGCTATAATTAATATTTTTTCAATTTTTTTTACAAACAAATATTTCTTTCTTGTTAAGATACTATAAACTATATATTTGACAAATAGCTGGTATGATTACTCTGCTGTTGTTGGATCAATTACTACAGCAACTTCATTTACAGCATTTGCAGGAAATCCTCCCTGTTTGGTATGTTCCATTACCATTTCTTAATTGGGCGATATGTAAACGCAATATATTTTATCTCCGGTTATATAGCTTTAGTGGCCCACAAAATGGGGCCACTAACGATAAAATGTTATTATCAATCTTCTATTTTATTTTGCCAATGATTTTGCTTTGTCGGCAGGTTTTTTTTCTGCTTCGCCTAATGGTTTGTTTTTTGCAAAATCAACCAGGATAGGAGCCGCTACAAAAATGGAAGAGTACGTACCGGTAATTACACCAATTAACATAGCAAAGGCAAATCCTCTGGTAACCTCACCACCGAAGATGAACAATATTAAAATGGTTAAAAATACGGTTAATGATGTCATGATGGTTCGGCTCAGGGTATCATTGATAGCGCTGTTGATGATACCAGCTTTATTACCGGATTTATCGCTTTTACTGTACTCACGAATTCTGTCAAATACAATTACTGTATCGTTCATACTAAAACCGATTACTGTCAATACGGCTGCAATAAAATGCTGATCAATTTCTAATGGGAACGGCACCACATTTTTTAAGAATGAGAATACGGCCAGTGTTACGAATACATCGTGTAGCAAGGCTACTATTGTTCCCAGTGAATATCTCCAGTCGCGGAAGCGAATGAAAATATATAAGAAAATAATAGCGATGGCAAAAATGGTGGCTTTTACAGCGCCTCTCTTTAAATCATCAGAAATGCTGGGTTGTACGGTGGTAGTTTTTTCTATTCTTTTTCTAAATTCATTAAAAGTTATGTTAGCCGGCAATGCTTTTTTCAGGCCTTCGAATAACTTCGTTTGTACAAGGCTATCGGCATTATCTCTGCCTTTTAGGTAAGAAGTAGTGATATCAAGGGTTTTACCACCAGCGCCTACCGATTTGATTACGGGATAGTCACCAAAGGCAACTTTTAAGTCATCTCGTACATCATCATTTTTGATATTTTTATCAAATCTTACCGTGAAGCTGCGGCCTCCTTTAAATTCAACACCCTGCTCAAAACCATTGAAGAATGAGCCAACGCCGGCTATCAGTACAAATACAGAAATAATGTAAGCTACTTTTCTGTATTTAATAAAATTGAAGCTGGCATGTTTGAAGATACGTTTGGAAATACCGGTAAAATAATTAAAATGACGTTTTTTATTAGTATAAAAATCTGTAATTAATCTTGATATTAAAATACCGCAGAATAGTGATAAAAGAATACCGATAATTTGTGTGGTGGCAAAGCCTAAAACGGGTCCTAAACCGAAATAAGCCAGGATGATGGCAGTTAAAAGGGTAGTAACGTGTGCATCTATCACAGGCGCCAGCGAACGCTTATAACCATCAGTAACCGCAAGTTGATAGGACTTGCCCTTCGTCAACTCTTCTTTAATTCTTTCAAAAATAATTACGTTGGTATCCACTGCCATACCAATGGTTAATACCAAACCTGCAATACCTGCAGCTGTAAGGGTAAAGCCCATGGCAGTAAGTACACCAATGGTAAATAGCAGGTTTAATATCAATGCGATATTGGCTACCCAGCCACCGGTATTATAGTACACCAGCATTAAAATAAATATCACAAGGAAAGAAATACCAAATGCCATGGCGCCGCCTTTTACGGCTTCTTTACCAAGGGTAGGGCCTACTTCCTGACTGGCCACAATTTTTGCAGGAGCATCCAGTTTACCAGAAACTAAAGTGTTGGCTAAGTCTTGTGCCTGTTCGATCGTAAAGTTGCCACTAATAATGGAGTTACCTCCTTCAATAGGATTATCTACATTGGGCGCCGAATAAACCATATCATCCAAAACAATGGCAATAGCCCTGCCCTGGTTTTTTGTAGTTAGTTTGGCCCACGCTTTGCTACCGCTGTTATTCATTTGCATTTTAACCGCTGGTCTGCCTTTATCGTCATAATCTTGTATGGCAGACTCTACCGCATCACCCTCCAGCGGCGCTTTTTCAGGATTGGCCGGATTGAGCTTTACAGCATATAGTGGGTAATATCGTTCATTTCCTTTTTCAGATTTTTCTTCAATACCTAATAAAAATTTACAATCAGCAGGTAAAGTATTTTTTACAGCTTCGCTGTTGATATAGGAGAAGAATGTTCCGGTATCTTTTAATAAAATACTGCCAATGGCTGAGGGATAGACTTTTCTACCACTCTTGTCGAATTGCGGCTCAATGGGGTTCATAACCCTGAAAAAAGGATTTTTACGGGCTGTATCATTGAGTGAAGCATAAAGCGTTTCATCAGCCGCTTTTAGAGACCCTGCCAGCTCATCAATATTATATACTTCCCAAAACTGCAAACGGGCGCTGGCCTGTAGAAGATTTTTTACCCGGTCAATATCACTAACACCCGCTAGTTCAACCGTGATAATGCCCTTATTTTCATTTAAATTGATATTGGGCTGCGCCACACCAAACTTGTCAATACGTTTAAGTAATACTTTATAGGTTTGATTAATAGCATTTTTGGCGGTAGCATTAATTTGGCTAATGACTTTCTCATCATTATCAGGCAGCTTAATGGGTTTGCCCGGACCTGCAAAAAGGGATGACAATTTGTCAGTTCCGTTTAACCGTACAAAAGCAGATTTAAATAAAGTTACATAATTTTCATCACTGTTCAGTTTTTCAGCATTGGCGGCTTTTAGAGCTTTATTAAGAGCAGAATCCTTAGGATTATTGCTTAATGAGCGGATTACACCTTCCAGGCTTACATCCATAGTAACGCTGATACCGCCCTGAAGGTCCAGGCCAAGGTTTAATTCATTTTCTTTGCATTGTTGGTATGTAGTACCGATGACAGGGTAGATTTTTTCATCCCGGGTGCTATCGAGAATACGTTGCACTTTTATCTTTACAGCAGCTTCTTTTTCTTGCGGAGACAGGCCCGGCTGAGCATTTTTTACTATTTTTTCGGCCTTGGCTTTAACCTTTTTTTCATAACTTCTTACTACCCATGTGTAAGAAAGCTCCCACAGAGAAATAATGATTAAGGCGATGGCTAAGAACCAGACTAAACCTTTCAGTTTCATAAATATAAACTTTTAGTAGCTACTAGTTAATTTTAGAAGTGTGCAAAGATAGGAAAAAAGCATTTGCAGATATACTGGCTATATAAATAATATTAACTAATGTGGAAACGGATATACATTTTATTATATATAAACTGAGTTAGTATGCATAAATTGTGTTATTTTGAAATGAATTAACTGTTTTCTATGAGATGTTTTTTCCAAATGTTGCTTTTTGGTTTACTTTTTTTTCAAAATAAATTTCTAACAGCTCAACCCCGTATTCAGCAAATGCGTAACGATTCTAATAAAATCAATGCCATAAAGCCAAAAAGTTCTGTAAAAACGGATGCTTTTATGGAAAACCTGTTAGGTCAGTTTCCACAATATTTTTCAGAAATTTTAGCCGATAGAGCCAAGCGAAATGTGCAAATTATTTATACCCAGATTAATAGAGGAAAAAATGGAACTGCGGCTTTAACAGATTATTATTTTAATGTTGCTGCTGATAAATATTTTTATCCTGCTTCTACAGTAAAGCTGCCCATTGTATTACTGGCGCTACAGCGATTAAATGAGTTAAAAGACAAAGGCATTGATAAGTTTACTACAATGATTACGGAATCGGGCTATGGCAGTCAGACTGCTGTTTATAATGACCCAACCGAGGCTGCTGGACGGCCGTATATTGCACACTATATCAAAAAAATATTAATGGTGAGCGACAATGATGCTTACAATCGCTTATACGAATTTTTGGGCCAGGATTATATCAATAATGAGCTACAAAAAAAAGGATATAAGAGTGCACAAATACTACATCGGTTAAATATAGCCTTATCTGATGAAGAAAATAAATATACAAACCCTGTAAAATTTGTTGGCGCTAATCAACAAACTTTGTATGAGCAGCCTCTCAGAAAATCATTTAATTCATACCCTTTGCGAAAAGATTTTTTAGGAAAGGCTTATTATGCAGATGGAAAATTGGTGAATACTCCCATGAATTTTTCTCAGAAAAACAGGTTGTCATTAGAAGATCTCCACAAAATGTTAATCAGTATTGTTTTTCCTGATAAGGTTCCGGTAAATCAAAGGTTTAATATTTCAGAAGATGACCGTTTGTTTGTACTAAAATATATGTCACAATTGCCCTCTGAATCCATTACCCCCAATTATGATACAGCTAACTATTTTGATACGTATTCAAAATTTTTATTATTCGGTTCTGAAAAAAAATCTTACCCTAAAAATATCCGGGTATTTAATAAGGTAGGAAATGCTTATGGGTCGTTGTTAGATGTTGCCTATATTGTTGATTATGAAAAAGATATTGAATTTTTTGTATCGGCTGTGATTGATTGTAATAGTGATGATATATTAAATGATGACCAATACGATTATGATACAATAGGGCTTCCATTTATGAGGAATATAGGAAAGATGATATATGATTATGAGGCAAAGAGAATAAAAAAAGAAAAGCCTGATTTCTCAGGCTTACGATTTAATTATGACAAAATGTCAGTAAGATAATTTAATCTATAGTTCCTAGACTAAATGCCACATCAAAATACATTATATCCAAAGCCAACATAATATAACCCTCCAATCATGGAATTGCCAACACCATTTACATAGTATTGATTTAGCAAGTTGTTGGCTCCTAGCCGTACAAACGATTTAATAATTGGAAAGCGATAACTGATTTGTGCATCGATGGTATGAATAGCGGGTAGGGTGGCAGATGCAAACTCGCCTTCACTGTAAAATCGGTCTTGCCAGCGATAACCTACATTAAAGCCCATCCTTTTTTTGTAGCCGAATCCGTTGTTACCAACTGAAATATTTGTTCTGTATTTGGGCGTACTAAAGTAGGAGGTAAAACCGTCAGGTACATCTGCAATATCATCAGAAGAAGCATTAACACCTATTGTGAAATTATGTGGCAACCGATAATCTATCCCTAATCCGAATCCATAGGTTTTTACTTTGGCAGTAGCATTTACTGGAATAGAATACATTCTTCCTACATTGCTTAATGGAATTCCGTTTGATAAAGCAAACAATACATCATTCACCTCTCCGCTGAAAGGCTGAATGAGTAGTGTACGAGCTATAAAATTTTGATAACGTCCAGAGTATCCATAAGCATCTAACAGTAGTTTATCTTTTAGCAACAGGCCTTTGTAACCTAACTCAAACATACTAACTGATTCAGGTTTTAGTTCACTAAACTGGTAAGGGGTGTTATTAGCTGGTAAACCGCTAAGTAAAAAAGTAGGTTTGGTTGTTAATTCGTAATAAGTTCTAAAATCTTTTATCCCGCCAATAAAACGTGTATTGGCACCTATATTAAGGTCGATCCATTGTTGTTGTGCACTTGGAAAGCGATAAGCTGTTTGATAGCCCAGACGAATATGATTATTATCAGCTACCTTGATAAGTGCTGTTGCTCTGGGAGTGAATCTGCCTTTAAAATTTTGGTTTTTATCATATCTTCCTGTGAAGGTTAATCTTAAGTAATCATCGAGTAGGCTTCGGCTTACCTGAAGAAATCCACCCCATTCGTTAATACCTATTTTGCCTGCGCTATCTGCAAATAGATTCCCTTTACTATTTAAATTAAATCGTCTATAATTTCCCCCGACAAGTAGGTCTATCACTTTATTGGTTAAATGACTTAAGTTATATTGTCCATCTGTTACATACAGGTTTGACTTACTTACTACCAAACTACCTCCCTTGCTTACAGGGGTATTTCTAATGGCATCATATCCATTTTTAAAGGTTGCTGATCCTGGTTCTGGTCTGCCAACATCTGATGCAGCCCTTGCTGCCTGATGTGCTTCAAAGTCCGATGCTCCTGCCAAACGAGCACCTAAATAGGTTTGTGTATAGGTTGCAAACCATCCGGTTTCTCCACCACTGGGTTTCCAGCTTTCATTAAAAAGAATAGAAGTAATTGTAGCATCATGGCTATTACCTGCATTTTCCTGAACAGTATATGTTCTAAACATCCAATTCTTGTGGTTCAACTCTAATTTATATTGTCCTATATAAAAATCTTTAAAGCTTGATCGGCGTGCCGTTGTATAGATCGCATTGGCCATTCCCCAGTTGCCAGCTAAAACCGCTTCCATTTTGTTGTTTATTTTATAATGTAGTGCTCCGGAAATCTTATAATTATAGGCATTTTGCGGCAATACTTGGTTCTCCTGATAACCTGTTCGGGAAACATTAATGGGGCGGCCGCTGTTTAAGGTATCGATAAAATCTTTTAGAAATGGATTATTGGCACCTACAAGGTTTAAGATACCCCTAATGTCTGCACTTACTTCATCACCATAAACATTAATGCCATCATAATTAGGATCAGTTACTCTATTTCCATCAATTACTCTTCCTGTAGTACCTGTTCGCAGATAGTTTCGATAATCATATCCCAGCCATTCTTTTGCAGCGGTTACATCTCCTGCTATTTTAAAGGCAAATTTATCTGATACTTTCTTTGCCCATCTCATATTCCAATTTTGATAGGGAGAAATATTTCGATATTTCTCATCTACATTCATCATGCCTACTTTAGTTTGAACCGATAATCCCTGGTATTTAAAAGGATTTTTGCTGGTAACAAGAATGGTTCCATTGATTCCTCCCGAGCCGTATAATGCAGATGAAGCACCTGAGAGCAATTCTATATTATCAATGTCCAATTCAGTTGTTCCTACTACTGAACCTATAGAAAAACTTGATGCAGGTGATTGACTATCCATTCCATCCATTAGTTGAATTACCCTTAAAGAACCACTGCCATTGAAGCCTCGGGTTGAAGGTGTTTTAAAAAGCAATGAAGAAGAAGTAACGTCTACACCTTTGAGTCCGCTTAACATATCGTAGTAAGAAACTGCCGGAGAGTTGTGTACGTTAACACCATTTATCCGTTCAACGGATACCGGCGATTCCAGCATTTTTTGTGGTATTCTCGAGGCGGAGACTACAATTTCCTGCCCAAGTGTACCGGTTGGTTGTAGCTCGATACTTACGGTGCTGGTTATATTGTTTACTGTAACTTCTTGCATTTGATAACCTACAGAAGAAATAATAAGGGTTACCGGTAGCTTTTTAACTGGTATGGAAAATATCCCTTTATCGTTGGTGAATGTGCCTATATCACTACTTTTTATAATAATAGATACAGCAATTGCAGGCTCTTTAGTAGTACTATTTTTTACGCTACCGCTAAGGGTAATATTTTGAGCAAATCCGTTGATGGTTATCAGACTTGCAACGAATATGCAAACCCAATTGCCGGTAATATTTTTTCTCATAAATAAAATATTTTTTTCAGGTTGATTTACCACCGTATAGATTTAATTTCCATACCTGCTTTTGGATAAATATATATTCCAAAAGGTGGTAATTGAAGGTGTTGTAAGGAGCCTTTTGAGGTGTTATTGTTGGTTATTACATAATTGTAATGTGCTGAATTTGACAATATTATTTTATGTGGAATAATAGTGAGTAAATGCGAAAATCAAAATGCAATTTGTAATACATGTTTTCATGCAGATAAGTTTGGGGGTTACAAATAAATGCTTACACATATAAAAATAATATTTATTTAAATAAATTCATATATAATTATGTTTTTATTTATAAATATTATTAAATAAGCTAAAACGATGTGTTTTTTAACTAATATACTTATCTATGGATAAATACAAAAAGGGCTGCCATTGAGATAGGCAACCCCGTTAGGATAATTTGTGCTAATTTTTTATAGAAATCTATCTTACTGTGGTAGCAACACCTGATCAATTTTATGTATTACGCCATTAAAATAATGCTGGTCACTACTACCGTTAGGTAAAGGATTAATAGTAATATTTGAGGCATTGGCATTGGCTGCACCTTTAACAGTAGCTGCAGTAACGATCGGGCCGGCAAAATCTGCTTTAATTCTTATACCAGGATGCGCCGGTATGGCCCCATTAAGTAGTGTGGGAACTGAAGTTTCTGTAGAAGGAATATTTACAGAAAACGCTCTGCTGCCTAAAATATGGTATACAACAATACCTTTTACTTTTTCTGCAGGGAGGTCGGCAAATAGCGCCGGGTTACTGAAAACATCCGGTGTTGAAGCAAGTGCTTGTGCTTGTATGAATGCATCAGGTAATTGCACTCCTTTATCAATTAAAGCCTGTGTAATGGCAGCTGTTAATAATGCAATAAAAGCATCATCGGTAGGAGCAAATACGGTCAGGTTAGCCCCAATATTTTGCAAGGCCGACTGTAAAGTACCGGTAGTACCGCTATCGGCACGTATTATCGCGGCTTTTAAATATTCTAAATCTGTATCGGTATTAATTCTATCCCAAAGGTACTGACTGGGGGGCGCCACAACACGGGCTACTTTGTGTAATACGCCATTAACAGCCTGTCTGTCTACTTCTGTTACCGGAATATTATTTACCCAGGCAGCATTACCACGTTTACTTGGAAAAGTAGTTAGTCTTAATAAGGCGCTAAATTGTGGCGCTGGGTTTAAAATAGTGGGATATTGAAAATTAGGAAAACTACCGGGAATATTGGTTGAAGTAACTACCTGTGGTAAAACATGATATTTTACTAATGCCGTTACAGTAGCAACATCTATTCCATTAATAGCTGCTTCATTTGGAATACCTGATGCAATAAATGCATTATTATCCGGCGCAAAAACTGTAAAGCGAAGCGTGGGAGTACCCAAGGTTTTTAAAAGCCCCGCCTTTGTAACAGCCGTTTTTAAAATGGTATATTCCGGATCATTCAAAAAGGTAGCCAATGTAGGCGTGGTATCCTGAGTGGGCGGTGTATTGGGAATTGGTGGCTCAGGGGCCTTATTACAAGCTATAAAACCAGTTGCAATTGCAACTACGGCTATGCTAATATTTTTTATTTTATTATATGTACTCATTTTATATATTTATTTAAAATTATATATTTTATAAAATGTATTTATATTTATATTAATGGATAATTTATATTATTGAAAAAATTCATGTTATTATAAAATTTAAAATACATTGTATCCAAAACCAATATAGTATAAACCACCTATAATGGAATTACCAGCACCATTGGTATAATATTGGTTAAGCAGGTTGTTGGCACCTACTTTAAGGATAGACCTGGTGGAGGGGAATTTATAGCTCACCTGTGCATCTACCGTATGAATGGCAGGTATGGTGGCATTGGTAAAATCTCCCTCATAGAAGAACTCATCTTGCCAGCGATAAGATACGCTAAAACCAATTCTGTTTTTATATCCAAAGCCACTATTGCTAACAGATAAGTTAGTTCTGTATTTAGGGGTACTAAAGAATGTTCTAAAGCCTGCCGGCACATCTTTTAACTCATCAGAAGATAGACTGGCGCTAACTGCGAAATTAGCAGGTAATCTGTAATCAACACCAATGCCGAAGCCAAAGGTTTTTACTTTTGATGAACTATTAACTGGTATAGAGAATATTTTACCCACATTGCTTACCGGTACTTTGTTGGCTAAAGCAGTAAGCACATCATTTACATCGCCACTGGTGGGTTGTATCAATAATGTACGAGTTATGAAATCCTGATATTGACCATAGTAACCATAGGCATCAATAAGTAATTTATCTTTTAGCACCAATCCTTTATAACCTACTTCGAATGTATTTACAGACTCTGGTTTAAAGTCGGCAAATTGATAAGGTGTAGTTACATTTGGTAAAGCACTCAGCAAGAATGTTGGCTTGGTAGTTAGTTCATAAAAAGTTCTGAAATCTTTTACACCTCCCAGTAAACGGGTATTCGAACCAATATTTAAGTTGATCCATTGTTGTTGCGTACTAGGAAAACGATAGGCACTTTGATAACTAAGGCGAATATTATTGTTTTCAGCTACTTTGATCAAAGCAGTTGCCCGAGGAGTAAATCTTCCTTTAAAATTCTGATTTTTATCATAGCGACCACTTAGTGTAAGCTTTAAGCGATCGTTGGCTAAGCTTTTAGTAGCTTGCAAATATACTCCCACTTCATTAATGCCTATTTTACCAGCGCTATCCGCAAATAAAGTACCCTCGCTATTTAATACATATCTTTTAAAGTTACCACCGACTAAAATATCTGCAAATTGGTTGGTTAAGTGGCTTAAATTATACTGGCCTTCCACCATATAAAGATTTGTTTTATCAACAAACAATCCACCACCTTTGCTGATAGGAACTTTTCTGATGGAATCCAGTTTATTTTGGAAAAGAGGGGTGCCGGCTACTGGTCTTCCCACATCTGCTGCGGCCCTTGCTGCAGTATGAGCGTCGAAATCAGTTAAACCATTTAAACGAGCACCTAAATAATTTTGAGCATAGGTGGAAAACCATCCAGTAGAACCACCACTTGGTTTCCAGCTTTCGTTAAACAGGCGGGATGTAACCGTAGCATTGTAGCTTTCGCCTGCATTTTCCTGAGTGGTATAGCCTCTAAGCATCCAGTACTTACTATTTAATTCCAATTTATATTGACCAATTTTAAGTTCTTTCAGGCTATATCTTTCACTGCCGGTATAAACAGTATTACCTGTACCCCAGTGGCCTGCCAACACAGCTTCCAGCTTATCGGTAATTTTATAGTGAACAGCGCCGGATAATTTATAGTTAACAGTATTGGGGTTTACTACATCACTTTCTTTATATCCGGTTCTGGATACGTTAATAGGGCTTCCGTTATTTAAAGTATCAATAAAGTTTTTTAAGAAAGGAGCTGCTGTAGCTGCAATGCTATTTAAAACAGCTGTTCTGATATCGGTAGTAGTTTCATCACCATAGGTATTAATGCCATCATAGTTAGGATCGGTAGCCCTGTCACCGGTGATAATTTTGCCATCAGTACCTGTACGAAGATAGTTACGAGTATCATATCCCAGCCAGTCTTTAGCGGCAATCACTTCACTGGAAATTTTGAATGCTACTTTATCGGATACTTTTTTTGCCCATCTTACATTCCAGTTGTGATAAGGCGAAGCACCGCGGTATCTTTTATCAGTATTCATTATTCCAATTTTTGTTTGGAAAGACAGTCCCTGGTATTTAAAAGGGCTTTTACTATTAATCAATATGGTCCCGTTCATACCGCCGGGGCCATATAAGGCAGAAGAAGCGCCGGGAAGCAATTCGATATTATCTACATCTAATTCTGTTAAACCAATAACACTACCCACCGAGAAGTTAAGTCCCGGAGCCTGGTTATCCATTCCATCCACAATTTGATTTACTCTAAGTGCACCACTGGCGTTAAAACCTCTAGTAGTAGGCGTTTTAAAGGTTAATGAAGAGGTAGTAACGTCTACACCTTTGAGTGAGCTTAAAATATCATAATATGTAGCAACCGGAGCTGTACGGATATTTGCAGCGCTTACCCTTTCGATAGATACAGGCGATTCCAATATTTTTTGAGGTACCCGGGATGCTGATACTACGATTTCCTGTCCAAGTGCACTGGAAGGGTTTAATTCAATATTAACTGCATCAGTCGCACTGCTAACCGTTACTTCCTGCATTTGATAACCAACGGAAGAAACAATAAGTGTAACCGGGAGGCTCTTTACCGATAAAGAAAAATTTCCTTTATCACTGGTAAATGTACCCATATCAGTTCCTTTAACAGTAATGGAAACCGCAGCAGCAGCCTCTTTAGAACTACTATTTTTAACATTACCATTGATGGTGATGTTTTGAGCAAAGCCACTAATGGTAATCAAGTTTGCCAATACAACGCAAAACCAATAGCTCATTTTTTTTCTCATATAATAATAGATATTTTGGTTTTAAATATCCGGCAAAGTAAGGAATGTATTTTTTTTCGAAAAATTTATTTCTGAATTGTTGTTCAAATCTTTTTAACATCCATCTTTTATAAAATATCTATCTTATTTTAAAAAAATACTATATAATGTTAAAAATTGAAAGCGTACACATTACTAAGTGTAGTAAATTTGCGGCATGACAACATTTACTTTTGCCAATCAGACACAGTTTTATAAAGGAAAAGTCCGTGATGTATACACCATACTTGATAAATGGCTGATAATGATTGTCAGCGATCGTATCTCAGCTTTTGATGTTATCTTACCCAAACCCATACCCTATAAAGGACAAGTTTTAAATCAAATTGCTGCATACATGTTGAATGCAACAAAAGATATCTGTCCTAACTGGTTGATATCTACACCTGCGGCTAATGTGAGTATTGGAAAAAAATGTATTCCGTTTAAACTTGAAATGGTGGTCCGGGGTAATCTCACCGGTCATGCCTGGCGTACGTATGCCAGCGGTGAAAGAACACTCTGTGGCATCATTATGCCTGAAGGAATGAAGGAAAATGATTTTTTCCCGACTCCCATTATTACACCTACTACAAAGGCAGATAAGGGGCATGATATTGATATCAGTGTTAGCGAAATTCTCAACCAGGGTTTGGCCACTGAAGAAGAATGGCAGACAATGTCAGATTACGCTTTAAAGCTTTTTTCCCGAGGAAAAGAAATGGCCGCAAAACAAGGTCTGATCCTTGTAGATACAAAATATGAATTTGGAAAGTTTGAAGGTGAAATTACCCTTATGGACGAAATTCATACCCCTGATAGTAGCCGCTATTTTTATGCTGATCAATTTGAAGAATGTCGGCGTAGGGGAGAGAAACCCAGGCAATTAAGCAAGGAATTTGTTCGGGAATGGCTTATCAAAAATAATTTTATGGGAAAAGAAGAACAACGAATTCCGGAAATGACTCCTGAAAATATAACCTCTATCAGTAACCGATATATCGAGTTGTATGAAAAACTTACCGGCCTAAAATTTTTACCCGAATATTTAACTGATGATGAATTGCAGCAAAAAGTTACGTCAGCCCTGGATTTCGTTATTTCAAATTAGTTTACATAAATACTAATACTAAACCGCTAACAAGATTTATAAAATAATGAAGCTGTTTAGACTTTTGTTCCCACGGGGTCTTTTTTGCAAAAAAGACCCCGTGGAGACCCATATTTTGCCTAAATATGTTACTTATCTTGTTAGCGGTTTAGTATAATTTTGTATAATATAAGTATTGTGGTAGTGAATTTTTTTGCTTTGTGCTAAATTTTCCAAAAAATAGAATTGATTTTAATCAAAAATTCATTTAAAAAATTGTAAATCAATAATTTATATATTTGGCATACTTCCTGCATTATCAATTTAAACTATTTCTTAATATAATAATTTTTAGTAATATTCGTTAAAGATAAAACTAGCCAAAATCTATCTCAAATGTATTAAAAAATATATTTAATAACTAACTGAAATTATGTAAGTTTTCCTGACTTAATTTAAATCTAAACCACACTTTATCATGAAAAAGTTTTATGTTGTAACATGTACACTTATTGCTGCTGTAATGGCATTATTTTCCTGTAAAAAAAGCGACAATATCAATGATCCGAATTCGGATAATACTGTTACTGAATTAACGAGTATGAATGTTCCGCCTTCATTTAATTATAATACATCTGCAGATGTACAGTTAGATATAACCATGCTGGCGCCGGATAATACGCCTGTAAAAAGTATACCGGTTAATATTTTAGATAAACCTGAGGAAGAGGGTGGGAAAATACTGTTCACCAGTTTAACTAATAGTCAGGGTAAAATTAGTGGTAGCTTTAAACTGCCAGCATACTATTCAGAAGTAATTGTAGATCCTGCATACATTGGCTTAATGCGAAATGCAGTAGTTAAGATCGTTTCCAATAAAATATTATGTACGATTGGCGGCGCTGATGGCTATTCAGGCAATGTGGTTCCGGCAGGACGTGTTGCAGGTAAATATGCATATAATGCACATATAAATGATAATGCAGCGCTACCGAAATATAAATATTTGGGTTCCTATACCAATCAGGGTAAGCCTAACTATTTAGAACCTGTAAACGATATTGTTTCCGGCGAACTGCTATCTTTTATCAATGCATCATTGCCCGAAAGAAGACCTGTTATGACTTACCATCCGGATTATTTATTGAATAATGTAGAGACAAATATTAATATTATTGAGCAGAGTGATGTATGGCTTACCTTTATTTCGGAAGGTGCCGGTTGGACCAACAGCATTGCATTTTTCACCTATCCTACAGGTAATCCTCCTCAATCAGAAAGCGATATTGATACATTAAGAATTGTTTTGCCCAATGCAAGTCTGCGAGGAAGTGGTGGAGAGCTGGTATCGGGTAATAGAGTAAAGTTGGGAAGATTTGATGCCGGAACTTCTATAGGTTTTGTGTTAATTGCTAATGGATGGAATGGATCATCTGTTGCTTCAGGCTCACATAGAGCCTATAGCATTGATAAATTAAATCCCGAATCACTAGCCAGTTTGAAAAGACACTCTGTGTTGTTGTATGATAACACAAATGGTTTATTCCTGGTTGGTATGGAAGATATGCGTAGAGATGATGCCGGATGCGACCACGACTTTAATGATTGCATTTTTTCAATAAAAAGTAATCCCGTAGAAGCTATTTCAATAACTAATGTCAATCCTATTGATAAACCTATAGATAAAGATGGAGACGGTGTTACAGATATTTATGATAAATTCCCTGAGGATCCTACAAGAGCATACATCAATTATTATCCCAGCGAAGATGGCTACGGTACCCTTGCATTTGAAGACAACTGGCCATATATGGGTGATTTTGATGTAAATGATCTTGTAGTAGATTATCGTTACAAGCTCATCAATAATGGTTTAAATCGTACGGTGGAAATGGATGCCGACTACGTAATAAAAGCTGTTGGCGCTACCTTTACAAACGGTTTCGGGGTTGAATTTCCTTTCCCGGCTAATTATGTTCATTCCGTTGAAGGTTCATTGGCGGTGAACGGCGGTATTGTAAATTTTGCCGCTAATGGTTGTGAAGCCGGTCAAACCAAGGCTGTTATCATACCTTTTGACGATGCTTTTGCAGTAATGGGTAGTGATAAATTTATCAATACATATCCGGCTAATCCTTATATTACTCCTAAGCAGATTAATATGGCATTACAATTTAATACACCCATACAGTCCTCAGAAATGGGTTCTGCTCCTTTTAACCCATTTATTTTTATCAATAAAACACGTAGTCGGGAAGCTCATTTGGCAGGATACACACCAACACAACTGGCAGATAGTAAATATTTTAAAACCGGTCAGGATAATACATCGCCTTCGCAAAATAGATACTATAAAACTACCAATAACTTACCTTATGGATTAGCATTTACAGAGACATTTGAGTATCCGATAGAAGGGAAAGCTATTAATAGCGCCTATACAAAATTTATCTCCTGGGCTCAGTCTGGCGGTAGTAGTTATACAAATTGGTATTCTAATGATGCTTATAAACAAGCCGGCCTTTTATACAAAAAATAATTTTTAGGTTAATCGTCATTCTGCAATGCCCGAAGCGATTCGGGCATTTTGTTTAGTGGAATCAAAAAGCAAATGCTAATGGTTTAAAAACCTTTCAAATCCTTGCATAAACACTAAGTTTTGTATTTTTGCACACTTGTAACTTAAAGTAATAACCGACAATGGCGCTTTCTAAAAATTTTGAACCACATCAGGTAGAAGAAAAATGGTATAAACACTGGCTGGATAAGGGATATTTTAATAGCCAGCCTGATAATAGGCCTGCTTACACGGTTGTAATACCACCGCCTAATGTTACCGGCGTGCTGCATATGGGGCATACGTTGAATGAAACCGTACAGGATATACTTGTTCGTAAAGCCAGAATGAGTGGTTATAATGCCTGCTGGGTACCGGGAAGCGATCATGCCAGTATTGCTACAGAAGCTAAAGTAGTAGCTATGCTGAAAGAGAAAGGTATTGACAAAAATAACCTTACCCGTGAAGAATTCTTACAATATGCTTTTGAATGGAAAGAAAAATATGGCGGCATTATTTACAATCAGATTGAAAGATTAGGCTGTAGTGTAGACTGGAACAGAACAACATTTACCATGGACGAACACTATTATAAAGCGGTTATTAAGGTATTTGTGGATTTGTATAACAAAGGATTAATATACCGTGGCGCCAGAATGATCAATTGGGATTGTGCTGCTAAAACTGCCCTCAGTGATGAAGAAGTTGAGTATAAAGATGTAGAGGGTAAGCTATACTATCTGAAGTATTTTATTGTAGATGATTGCGGACAGATGTCAGATGACAGTAATAAATCTGTCAACTCTCAGCTATCATCTGTCAACTATATTACGATTGCTACACAACGCCCTGAAACCATTATGGGTGATACGGCTGTATGTGTGAACCCTAACGATGACCGATATACGCACTTAAAAAATGCTTTTGTTTATATTCCTTTAATCAATAAAAAAATTCCGGTTATTTTTGATGAATATGTTGATCCTGCATTTGGATCGGGGGCATTGAAGGTAACCCCGGCCCATGATATAAATGACTATAATTTAGGTCTTAAACATCAACTGGAAATTGTAGACACTCTAAATGAAGATGGCACTTTGAGTACCGCTGCTCAGATTTATGTAGGAGAAGATCGTTTTGTTGCCAGAAAAAAAATTGTGAAAGAATTAGAGGAAAAAGGATTTTTACTAAAAGAAGAAACTTATACCACCCGGTTAGGATACAGCCAACGTACAGGTGTAGTGGTAGAGCCACGTATCAGCACACAATGGTTTTTAAAGATGAAAGAACTAGCCACGCCTGCTTTGGATGCTGTTGTAAATGGCAACATCAATATTCATCCGGGAGATAAATTTTTAGCCACATACAAATACTGGTTAGAAAATGTAAAAGACTGGTGCATCAGCCGCCAGCTGTGGTGGGGCCAGCAGATACCGGCATGGTATGATCAGGAAGGCAGAATGGTGGTGGCAGAAACAAGTGAAGAAGCGTTGCAGCAGTTTAGGACAACCGACGACGGACAACCGACGACCGGTCAGGAAACATTAACCGTCGATCAAATTAAGCAAGATAAAGACGTACTCGACACCTGGTTCTCCTCCTGGTTGTGGCCGATTGAAGTTTTTAACGGAATAACCGATCCGGGCAATAAAGAAATAAATTATTATTATCCAACTTCTGTACTGGTAACCGGACAGGATATTATCTTCTTCTGGGTGGCCCGTATGGTAATGGCCGGAATGGAATACCAGCAACAAATTCCTTTTAAAGATGTGTATTTTACCGGCATGGTGAGAGACAAGCAGGGTAGAAAAATGAGTAAAAGCTTAGGGAACTCTCCTGATTTATTGGAACTGATTGATAAATACGGCGCAGATGCTGTAAGGTTTGGCATTATGATTGCCTCACCTGCCGGAAATGATTTGTTATTTGATGAAAACAGCCTGGAACAGGGGCGTCATTTTAACAATAAGATATGGAACGCATTGAAGCTGGTAAAGATGTGGGAAGAGAGGACGACGACTGACGACCGACGACTGACGACCGATGGAAATATAGCGAATGAGAAAGGTGAAACGTCAAACGTGAATAATCATATGGATCATTCTCACGTCTCACGTCTCACCTCTCACTATTTCGCCGTTTCCTGGTTTAAAAACAGAATGGCAGAAGTGAGCACGGAGGTAGAAGGTTTATTCAAAGAATTCAAATTAAGTGAAGCATTAAAGAAAATTTACTCTTTAATTTGGGATGATTTTTGTAGTTGGTATTTAGAGTGGGTAAAGCCAGATTTCGAACAGCCGGTACCGTTAGTAGTATATCAGCAAACTGTTTCTTTTTTTACTGATTTAATGCAGCTCCTGCATCCTTACATGCCTTTTCTTACGGAAGAAGTGTACCATCAACTGGATAACTGTTCGGACGATATTTGTATTAAACAATTTGCTACTGTTCCAACACCGGACGATTTAATTTTACAGCAGGGCAACTACTTAAAAAAAATCATCAGCCATATTCGGGATATAAAAAATAAACATCAAATAAAGCCTAAAGAAACCATACAGCTTTTTATTCAAACGGATAAGGAAGAAACCTACAAAGGCATACAGCCATTATTGGCAAAGCAAGTAAATGCAGAGAGTATCCTCTTTATACAAGAGGCTATTACCAATACCATTGCTGTAGTAATTGATAAAGATAAATTTTATATTCAGGCATCTCAGCCTGTAAATACGGGTAATCAAAAAGATGAGTTGGAGAAAGAGTTAACACATCTAAAAAATTTCCTACAATCAGTAGAGAAAAAACTCTCTAACGAACGCTTTATACAAAGTGCCAAACCGGAGGTTATTGCGTTAGAACAAAAAAAGAAAAGTGACGCTTTGGAAAAAATTAAAACGATTGAGGAGAGCCTGGCCGGGTTAATGGATTAATTGATAATGTAATTTTTCTCAGCATTTTTTACGGTGAATACTTGCGTTTCATGCTTAAGTATTCACCTTTTTATTTTTTTGCATAATAGGGGTAGATTTATAAATCTACATCTTTTAATTATAGACTCCTTATTGCACATTAATCTCTCAAGAGGTTAGTATATTATAATCATATATCTACGATAAACGATATATTATTTTACTTATATACAATATATGTAGTTTATCATATATCAGTTCTAAACTAATATTCCATGAAACACATTGTCATTTTGTTTTTATTAGTATCTTTTTTTAATTGTCAAAACATAAAAGGTCAATATAGACTTGACCATCATCCTCGAAAGAAGGGATTACAGATACAGGATATTGGATTCTTTACCGGTGTAAATATAATTGGCGAAAAATTACCTGAAGGAGCAATCTATAAACCTACATTATTATTAGGCAATATTACTTTTAATCTTTATCATAACCTAAGCGCCAAAAGAAAAAAACTTCTATTGCTTTCAGTAGAGTCGCAATTTAATATGGCAGAAACCTGGAGTAGTGATTTACATACACAGCAAAATGATAGGGGGCAGGTTAAAGTAAACAACGTTTCCAATATTGAGTTTGGCATGAATATTTGTTTGCGATATGATTATGAGCTTTTAAAAGATCAATTTGTTTATGCCATGGTGGGTACCGGGCCACACTTTGTATCATTAAAAACAACAATACAGGTTCAGGGGTTTATATTCTCCGATAATTTTGCCGTGGGTACTTATAGAGATTTCGGCAAGTTTAAACTTAACTTGCAATGCAGGTTTCGACATATGTCGAATGCTTCTCTGCAGCATCCGAATAAGGGAATCGATGGTTTATTTATACTGGGAGGCGTTTCTTTGCCTTTAGCGATGATTGTACGATGAAAACTTATTTAATGAATAATATATTTTATAAAAATAACATTGCTATATTATGGGTAAATATTATCTTTGTATTCAAGACTAATATTTTATTATTTACCAAAACGAATTTATGAAAGGGATATTTGTTAAACTTTTCTTTATCACCTCAATTGCAGTGATAACGATCTTGAATTGTGTAGGTTTCTCTGGTCATTTTAAAAATGAAGGAGTGGCTGTTTCGCCAGCTAACCTGATTTCCGATGGCCTTCACTTTACTATTGCGTCTGTAAAAACTACGCCCACATTTTTATTTGAGGCTTTAAAAAACAACAAAAAGCTTATGAGGAACAGGAGCGGGCCTTAAAGGAAAACGTAAAGGTACAGATTACTGTTTTGGGAAGTCTGGCAGCCGTGGAAGTTAACGAAGCGATAGAAATGAATAAAATCGATTAGTGTTTTTTATAGATGGGTCTCAGTAAGAGTTTTATTGTGGCTTAAAACCGGCTTCACGTTTATATTTTATTTTCTAATTTATTATTTAAAGAGTGAATACTTATAATTTTTATTTAAGTATTCACCTTTTTATTTTTTACATAATAGGGGTAGATTTAAATAATTACATCTTTTTTACAGATATAATTTTTATTCTGAAAAATCGTTATATTACAATAGCAAATACTATGATATTGTTTAAAAACATAATATTTTATGCTTTTTTATCCTTTTTGAGCATAGTTACTTTTGCTCAAAAGCCTGATAAACCTGCAAAAGCGGCCGTCGTAAAGTTTAAGCCGCCTAAAGTAAAAACTTTTTGGGGCAATCAGTCGGATACTCCCACCATTAGTAAAGAGGAGGCATTACAACTATTGTCTTTACCGATTCGGGTGATGGATGAAAAGAAGGTAAGCTATACTATCAATTCTTATCAATTTTTATACCGGAGAAAAGATGTAGCCCAGGATGAAGCTACCGGCGCTGTTACGCCAACCCAAACTATTTCAGCAAATGTATTTCGATTTACACCTTTACCTGAAGTATGGCAAAACTCCATTCGTGACCAGTTACAAAGTGGTGAAGAGTTGCACTATTTCGATGTTATTGTAAAAGATAATCAGGGTAGGCTATTTTTTGCTCCTGAATTGAAAATTAAAATACGCAAATAAAGGTCGACCACTTTTTAAAAGTGGTCGACCTCTACATTTAAGGGGGAACTATTTTTTGCTCTTAGCTTGAAAATTAAGGCGCTAATATTTTCCAGGTCGACCACCTTTCAAAGCTGGTCGACCTTAGAACCAAATATTTTATTTCAAAATCACTGTTCCTAATTTTTGTGTAAGCTCTTTCTCCAGGTTTTTTAAATGTTGATGTGTTTGCAGTAAAATTAGTTGTTCTTCATTCGAATGAGGTTTGGCAAGATCTTTTTGGTTTTCATCAATCATTCTTTTTATTTTTCTCAGCTTCAAATAGTTCAGCGTTGAAAACACCTCTTCTTTATACAAATCTTCCCGGGTGAGAATAACCCCGTCATAATGTTCTTTCCAATTGGGGCTTACTTCATAATTTACATCCATAATGCTTACTACCAGTGTACTTATGGATAAATCTTCATGGTATAAAAAACTTTTTGCCGTAGGCTCAATGCCATTATCCAACCAGGTTTTGTAAGTAAGTAGAATGTTAATCAGTTCTTTATTATCGATCAGCTCGGTTAAGTGATTTTCTTCAATTTCTCTAAAAATGTAATCTGCTACTCTTTCCTGTTCATTCCAGGGTTGCAGGCCAAAATCCAGCAGACTTCTTACCATAGCTCTTTCCTGTAGTTCATCTTTGCTCAGTAATGTGAGGCTGTCTTCCTCTATTTCCTGCGATACAATATTTTCTTCAGATGCAGATTCTCTAATAGCTTTTTGTTCTTCTTTATAAACCTTGTCTCTGATAAATTTATTGATCAGCGCATGCAATCCGTTTTCATCAATTTTTAATATCTCGGCACATTGCTTAATATAATCCTGCTGTTTGGTAAAGTCTTCCGCTCTGTTCATTTTGGAAATCGTTTCAGCAATCTGGTTCACTACTGCAGATTTTTTAGCTGTATCATTACCAACTTCGCTTAGCGCTATTTGCAATTGGAATAGAATAAAGTCTTTCTTGTTGGCAGCAACAAATTCCTTAAAAGCTGCAGCGCCGATTTTGTTAACGAAGCTATCGGGGTCTTCTTTATCAGGAATTAAAACCAGTTTTACTTCCAATCCTTCTTCCAATGCCAGATCGAGCCCACGCAAAGCAGCTTTGATCCCGGCATTGTCACCGTCGTAAATAATGGTAAGGTTTTTGGTGTATTTTTTTATTAGTCGCAGTTGATCCGGTGTGAGGGAAGTACCACCGCTGGCGACCACATTTTCTATGCCGGCCTGGTGCAGGCTGATGACATCTGTATAGCCTTCTACTAACAAACATTCGTTAGTTTTATCAATGGCATGTCTGGCGAAATAGGAGCCGTACAAGATTTTACTTTTTACATAAATCTCATTTTCAGGAGTGTTGATGTATTTCGGAGCTTTATCATTATTTTTAATGATTCTTGCGCCAAACCCCTGCACTTTCCCACTTTGGTTGTGGATTGGAAAAATGATTCTGCCACGGTAGTTATCCTGCGGTTTTTCATCTCTGATAGTGATAAGGCCGCTGCGCTGCAATAAATCAACATTGTATTTAGCCTGCAAGGCAGCCTGGGTGAAGCTATCTTTAGAAGTGGGATTGAAGCCTAACTGAAATTTTTTTATGGTTTCATCTGTAAAGCCTCTTTCGTGTAAATAGCTGATAGCAATATTTTGACCTTCTTCACTGTTAAAAAGAGTATTTACAAAAAAATCCCGTGCAAAATTGTTGATGATGTATAAACTGTCGGCTGTTTGTTGTTGTTGCTTAAACTCCGGACTAACTTCTTTTTCTTCGATGGTTACATTGTACTTACTAGCCAGCCAGCGAAGCGCTTCTACGTAACTGTATTTTTCATGCTCCATCAAAAAGCTGATGGTATTGCCACTTTTTCCACAGCCGAAGCATTTGTAAATTTCTTTGGCTGGTGATACGGTGAAAGAGGGTGTTCTTTCATTATGAAACGGGCATAGCCCCAGATAATTGGTGCCTCTTTTTTTTAGTTTGACAAAAGAGCCAACTATCTCCACAATATCAATCCGGCTAAGAATTTGCTGTATGGTATCCTGTGATATCAACATGAAAAATCGAAGTTAATGGATAATTTGTTATTTGATAATGGATAATTGTTAATGGATGATATTATTTTTTATTTATGTATAATATATTAAAATAAAGTAACTATTCAGTCCTCCTAAAATTACATTTTTTTTGCATTTCAAAAAAATAT
>CAZPHA010000023.1:0-40122 GCA_964586215.1 uncultured Ferruginibacter sp. | reverse complement strand
TTTTCCTAATTTTGAAGTTAACTTTTTATGTCAACTTATTTCAGGACAAGACAAATATATTGTTTATTAGTGATATTGTATTAGGTTTTTTATATTATGAATTATTTATATTAAATAAATTGATTTTTTATTATACGATTAGGTAGCTAATTCGCATTCTTTTTACCGGCCTCAGAAAAATAGCGTTAAGAAATTTACAAATGAAGCGTTCAATGGCGAAAATGAAGAGAATAGATATAAAGTTGATAGTAGTATGGGCTGATAAATATTCAAATGTTGGGCTTTAGCTTTTTCGCCATAGCGAAATGCAGTAAATTTCAGCTATTTTTCTGCAGCCTTGATTTTTTTTGTTACTTTTTTGTAATAAGACAAAAAAGTAAATAGAGTAAAAGAGCATGGGTATTCATTTGTGAATTAAATACCTAATCTTATTTAATTATTATTTTCCAAGAAAAAACAATTACACTTACCATAACTCCAAACCCTAAACAATAAACCCCAAACTTCAAACCCCAAACAACAAACTCATCACATGGCCAAAAGAAAAAAAGAAGAACCGATTATATTAATCACCAACGATGACGGTATAACGGCGCCGGGTATACGCAATTTAGTAGAAGCTGTAAAAGGCTTGGGAAAAATAGTTGTAGTAGCGCCAGATAAGCCACAAAGTGGTATGGGGCATGCCATTACTATCGGGCAGCCACTCCGTATGAATCAGGTGAAACTATTTGAAAATATTGAAGCCTGGCAAATCAATGGCACTCCGGTTGATTGTGTTAAATTAGCAGTAGATAAAGTGTTACATCGAAAGCCTACCATTTGTTTAAGTGGCATCAATCATGGCGCCAATCATTCCATCAATGTAATTTACAGCGGCACCATGAGCGCTGCCATGGAAGCCAGTATAGAAAGTATTCCCAGCATTGGATTTTCTCTTTTAGATTATAGTATTGAGGCAGATTTTGAGCCGGCTAAATTTTTTATCACTAAAATAGTTAGCAAATTATTACAACATAAATTAGATAAACATCTCTTACTCAATGTAAATATTCCTGCTGTACCACAAAAACTGATCAAAGGCATTAAAATCTGCCGTCAGGCATACGCTAAATACGAGGAAGATTTTGATGAAAGGCATGATCCGCATGGAAGAAAATATTACTGGCTTACAGGAAAATTTTTAAACTTTGACAAAGGAAAAGATACGGATGTATGGGCGCTGGAACACAATTATATCAGTGTAGTCCCCGTACAGTTTGATCTTACCAATTACCCATTAAAACAGCAGTTAGAAAAACAGAAAATTTTCGTATGATATTAAAAAAAGATAGCTTTCAGCTGGGCGCTGTTTTAGGGCTCATAGGCCCGTTGATTGGTATTTTAATTTTTAAATGGGTCAAATTCCGGGTGTTCAGTTTTAGAGAAGTTTTCCAGTTTATGTACACGGAGCCGGGACATAAAACGATCACTGTAGCCCTAAGCCTGGCATTACTGGCGAATGCGCTGCTATTTACTTTATACATCAACACCCAAAAAGATAAAACTGCCAAAGGAATTTTTATCGTCACCTGTATTTACGGATTATTAGTATTGAGTATAAAAACTTTTGGATAATTTTTTTGGGGCCAACATTATATCTTTAATCAGTTTCAGTGGCAGCTTGTCTAGCCTATGGCAAGATCGCACACTTGTACAGCATACCTTTATTCATCTTATTTTTGTATTTTATCTAACATACTATAAATGAAGTATTACATCATCGCCGGGGAAGCCAGTGGAGATTTGCACGGCAGCAATCTAATAAAGGAATTGATAAAGCTGGATGCTGATGCACAAATTCGTTGCTGGGGAGGTGATAAAATGCAGGCAGCAGGCGCCACTTTAGTAAAACATTACAGAGATCTGGCTTTTATGGGTTTTGTAGAAGTACTTAAAAATATACGTACCATTCTTCGCAACATAGCTTTTTGTAAAAAGGATATACTAAAACATCAACCTGATGTGTTAGTGTTAATCGATTATCCGGGATTCAATTTAAGAATAGCCAAATGGGCAAAAGAGCATGGCCTGAAAATTGTGTATTACATTTCCCCACAAGTATGGGCCTGGAAAGAAAGCAGAGTAAAATTGATCAAACAATGCGTAGATAAAATGCTGGTCATTTTACCCTTTGAAAAAGATTTTTATAAAAAATGGAATTATGAAGTAGAATATGTAGGGCATCCATTGGTAGAGGTGATTGAGCAGGCACAGTTAGAAATTAAAAATGAAAAATTAAAAATTAAGAATGAAAAATTAGAAATTGATCCCCAAACAATAAATAACAAACATCAAACTTCAAACAACAAACCCCAAACCCCCAACATCATCGCCCTTTTGCCGGGAAGCAGAAAGCAGGAAATTTTGAAGAAACTCCCAATCATGTTGGAAGTGGCCCAATATTTTCCCGATTATCAATTTGTGGTGGCTAAAGCGGCTTCCATTAATGATAGTTTTTATGAAGAACTTTTAGCCCCTTATCAAAACGTTTCATCAGTATTTGATAAAACCTACGAATTATTGTCCTCCGCCAAAGCTGCATTGGTTACCAGCGGCACTGCCACCTTGGAAACCGCTTTGCTGGGAGTACCTGAGGTGGTTTGTTATAAAGGAAGCGCTATTTCCTATCAAATTGCCAAAAGATTGATTCATATCAAATACATCTCATTGGTTAATTTAATAATGGATAAGGAAATAGTAAAAGAACTGATACAAAATAACCTCACGGTTGATAATTTAAAAAAAGAACTGCAGGAACTACTTACAAATGAAAAAAGACAGCAAATATTAAAAAATGATTATGCTGCCCTCAAAAATATTTTGCAAAAAGGAGGTAACGCTTCCGCCAATGCCGCTAAAGCCATTATCAACGTAGTAATTTAACCGCCAGAATAATCATCGCTATCAGAAATAAAATAATAGAAATCCGGTTAATTCCATGCATATACCTTACCCACTTTGTATTCGGTGCATTGGGATCCTTTTTTCTTAAATATAAATATTGCGCTATTTGCTTTAATACGCTCATATTACAATTTCAATTTTTTAAGATTTTTCTTTAAACAACAAAGTTAAGCCACCACATTTTTTTCAATACTAAATATTTTAGTAATAATTATCTCTTTACAACATAATATAACAGCAATCAAATGTTTTTGTTGATTACCTGATCTCTACAACAAAAAATCTCTTAATAAATACACATTTTCTGGATAAAATTTCCATATTATAGAAAATTTCATTTCGTAAATAAAACATAAATCTATAATAATCAATTGATTATGAAAATGGCACGCCAATAGAGAGGTATAAAGAAAACATACGATTATGAAAACTACTAAACCCCTAAAAATATTTATTGTAAATGAAGACATGTTAAGTGCAAGTATATATGAACAATACATTTATAATATCGGTCATACGGATGTATCTGTGTTCAATAACGGCATTTCCTGTATGTATAATTTAACCCAAAAACCTGATATTATTTTTTTAGATCAGGGAACAGATGTAGCAACAAGTTTGGAGATATTGAAAAAAATTAAGCAAATAGATTACGACGTATATGTTATATTTCTGGTGGATGAAGAAAATATGCAAACTGCGATCAATGCCTTTAAATATGGGGCTTTTGAATGTGTTGTAAAATCAGAAAGCAATGGCAAAAATATTAAATATATACTCGAAAAAATTTCAGCTATTGGTGAGATGCTTCACAAACAAAACTGACTACGAAATTAACACACCATTACAGGCATGGAGGTTAAGACATGATTGTAATGCCTATTTCATAGCAAGCAGCGGAGTATTATACCTTCGCTGCTTTTGAATTACAAAAATTCAGACTCGCCGATATACGATGAGGTATTCCAGGCATTACTTGCAGGATTTCATTATTTAAAACATTAATAGTCAAAATATCAAAGATTTAGAAGCCATTTTTACTATACAACATTTATTCAACTTTTACGTTTTGTAATCAAACCAACACATAAAGCAGGTAACATTTTATTCCTTATTCCAAAAATTATGACACATATGAGAAACCATACACTATTGGTCATTGATGACGAGATGGCTATACAAAGAATTCTGCAGCATTACTTTAAAGACGATTTTACAGTAATTACAAAAAATAATGGGAAAGAAGCCCTTATCTGGATGCAGCAGGGCAATTTACCTGATATAATTATTGCAGATATCAATATGCCTGAAATGAATGGATATGAATTTATTGAGCAGGTAAGATCGAGTGGTTTTTTAAGTAATATACCCTTGATGATGCTTTCGGGGCATGACAACTCTGAAAACCGTATTCAATGTTTAGAAGCAGGAGCAGATGATTATGTTGTAAAGCCTTTCAACCCTAAAGAGTTATCTGCCCGAATAAATGGTATACTCCGTCGTTCCGGTAAACCTGTAACTGCCAAAATGTAGTTTATATGAATCCAAATTCCAGAAAAATAGCATTGATTACTAATCAAAATGAAATTTTAAATCAGGTAAACAATGCATTAAGCGATTTATTTCAAATTGACAGATTTCCTAATGGCCTGGCCTTACACTATGCCATGCAAAACTCGGATGAGTATTGTGTCATCATTAGTGATGCTGAGCTACATACAGCAAATGGCGCCCCATTACGAGAAACATTAATTTCGTTGGGTTACAGTAATATTCCTTTTATTGTATTACTTAACCAGATTGATGATTATCAAAGAGATATAGCCATAAGAGAAGATATAGCTGATATTTTTGCTAAGCCGATCAATGAAAAAAACTTACGAACACGTATTAGATTTCTAGCTACCCATTACAGAAGTGATATAGAAGCCGTAAAAACCGTACGGGAATATAAACTACCATTGATAAAAAGAATTTTTGATATTCTCTTTTCCGGGTTAGCGCTGTTATTATTAAGTCCATTGTTTTTGCTCATTGCTATTTTGATTAAAATGGAATCAAAAGGTCCGGCATTTTATTACTCATTAAGAGTTGGCACAGGCTATAAAGTGTTTAAATTTTATAAGTTTAGATCCATGTACACCGGCGCTGACGCCAAACTAAAAGATTTATCACATCTTAATCAATACAAAACATCAAATACCTCAAACCCGGTAGCAAACAATAACGTAAAAGTACTCTGTGATTTGTGTGAACAGGAAGGAACAGGTTGCAAATATCCCCTTTATGCAGATGATAAAATTATCTGTGAATCACTACACAAACAGCAGCTATCCGGCAAAATGGAGGCTGCGTTTATAAAAATAAAAGATGATCCCAGAATTACCAAAATAGGAAAATTCATTAGAAACACAAGCATTGATGAGCTTCCACAATTATGGAATGTGTTTATCGGCGATATGTCTATCGTAGGCAATCGTCCACTGCCATTATACGAGGCAGAAAAAATTACAACAGACAAATATGCATTAAGATTTATGGCGCCTGCCGGTATTACGGGCTTATGGCAGGTAGAAAAAAGGGGAAGAGGAGAAATGTCAGAAGAAGAAAGACTGATGCTTGATAATGATTATGCAAAGACGCACAGTTTTGGTAATGATATAAGACTCATTTTAAAAACTGTACCTGCCCTATTCCAATCAGAAAACGTATAACATGAAGTGCTATAAATCTATTATTTCTATTACTATCCTAATAGTAATTAGTAACTCTGGTATTAAAGCCCAATTAACACCCGTTGATTCATTGCTTACAAGAGCATTAACCACAGATGAGCTATTACCTATGCTTATTGACTCTGCTATTAAATATTCTCCGGAAGTCAGGCGTGTAAATAGTAATATTGATCAGGCAACAGAAGACGTAAGCATCAAAAAAAAGCAGATTTTTAATGCTGCATCATTTGTAACCTCTTATAACTATGGAACAAATTACGCTTCTGTTAATAATTCAAATAATATCAACAGTCCAAATTATTTCTCAACCGTACAATCTGGATTTTACAATATAGGTGTAGTAGTACAACTTCCCTTAACACATATTATTAGTCGCAAAAATATTATTAAATCAGCTGAATCTTTTTTGAACGCACACATTGCTGAAAAAGATAAAGCAGCATTATACACAAAGCAGGAAGTAATAAGACTGTACCAGGAACTTAAACTGGCACAAAGACTCGTAATGATAAGTAGCAAAAACCGTCAATCCGCAATGATAAACTACAATATGGCTGAAAAAGAGTTTATTCAGGGGCAGATAAAAATCGAAGAACTGGCCAGAGTAATGGATATATACAGCAAGGCATCAGTTGAATATGAGGTTTATATAAACAGGTTTCAAACCAACTATGTGCAACTGGAAGCATATACCGGGGTTAATCTATCAGACTTAATTAAACAGATTAGATGAGTTTTTTATATTTCATAAGATTAATAATAAAAAACATAATATGGCTTCTGGCAATTCCGTCAGTAGTTGCCATGTCGATATATTTTTTTACCAGACATGAAGTCAAAGTATACTCATCAGAAACAGTAATTTATACAGGAATTGCCTCAGGATATAGCTTAAGCGGTAGCAATCGAGCTGATTTTTATGCTACCAGCAATGCATTTGATAACTTAATTTCCTTAATTAATTCCAGAGAAACCCGTGAACAGGTAGGCATTCAGCTGCTAGCCAGCCACCTGTCTCTTCCAAAACATGATCCTTCCATTCTATCCTGGAGTGCATACGATGATTTAAAAAAACAAATTCCCGACAGTGTAAGAAAAAAAGTTGTTAAGTCAAGTATTGAGGAAACAATTGAAGCAATTACCAGCTACATGCAAGAAGATGAGAATAATGTAATTTATAGAATCCTCAATTCTGCTAACCCTTATTACTCAATTAACGCACTCAAAAATGCAAAAGCTTCAAGAGTAAGCAATAGTGATTTGATTAGAATTTCATATGAAACCAATGATGCAGCAATATGTCAGCATACGCTTGAACTTTTACAGAAAACATTTATCAAAAAACATCGCATTTTACGGGATGGTCAGACTGAATCCGTTGTAAGCTATTTTGAAGCCGAAACACGTAAGGCATATGCAAAATTAGATTCCATGGAGAAAGCCTTCCTTGAATTTAATAAGCGCAATGATATCATCAATTATTATGAACAAACAAAAGCAGTAGCCGGCGAAAGAGAGGATTTATATGCGTTAACTCATTCGTTAGAAATGGATAAATTGGCTTCAGGCGAATCATTATTTAAAGTAAATGAAAGCCTTAAAGGTAAAGCATACCAAATTTTATACGGCTCAAAAATTCTCCAGGAAAGAGAACGCTTATCTGATGTATATGGTAAAATAGCGCTTAGCGAAATAATTGACAACAAGAATGGTTCACAACAAAGACAGATTGACAGTATGAAAAGATTATCATCAGATATTGAAAATAATATACGTACTACTTTAGATAATCTTTATATACAAAATAACACGCCCAATGGGATACCAACTAAAACTGTTCTGGATGAATGGCTAAAATCAACCCTGGAATTTGAGCAAAGTAAAGCCAGGCTGGCCACCATGGATAAGCGAAAAAAAGAATTTTCTGAAGAATATAAACGATATGCGCCATTGGGAGCTATGCTAAAAAAATTAGAAAGGCAAATTAGCGTATGTGAGCAGGAATATCTGGAACTATTACATGGCTTAAATATGGCCAAATTAACGCAGCAGAATAATGAGTTAACATCCAAATTAACCATTGTAGATGCACCATTTTTCCCTGTAAAAGCCAATGCTTCAAAAAGAATATTGCAGACAGTTTTAGGGTTTCTGATAACATTTATTTTAATATTATCATTTATACTAGCCAAAGCCCTAATCAATAAAACGCTTCAGGAACCTGCAAGAGCAAGTAAAATCATCGGATTACCTCTCTTTGGAATTTACCCTACACTAAAACAAAAAAGTGGTATTGTTTCTAAAGCAAACCTGCGATTAACACAACAACTACTTGCCAGCATAGATCACAAAAAAAGGCCAATTAATATCGGAGTAATAAGTTGCGAACATAAAGAAGGGAAGTCTACTATTATTGATATTTGGGAAAAAGAATTGACTACCAATGACTATTCTGTAAATAAACTTTTATGGGGACAATCTCTCTCTCCAGATGACAACTTAAAAAAAGATATCAATATATATGAATTTACTGCCTTAGAATATGCCATTATTAATGCCGAAAAGGCACCGGAATTTCAGCAGGTATTTTTGATTAGCAGAGCGAATAGAGTATGGGGTAAAAAAGATACAGAATCAATAAACATGTTTACTAAAATTTTTAGCATTCAGCCCAAATTAATTTTAAACGGTGTAGATATCAGCTTTGTTGAGGAATATATCGGTGAAGCTCCTAAAAAGAGAAATCATATTCGGGCATTTATTAAACATTTAGCCAAATTTGAGTTTGGCAATAGAAAAAGCCTGTTAATCTAATAACAAAAATTGAAAAAAAATAACAAAAATATTGTAGCCCAGGGTTTGGCATTTGCAAGCCAGATGGTTCCTGCTATAATTGGTGTGCTGGCATTTATGCTTTTAGTAAGAACTATTGAATCATCCATTCTTGGTCAATATGTTATATACATGGCTGCAGTTGTATTATTCGAAATGATAAAATCCGGAGGATTACAGTCTGCACTAGTCATGAAACTCACCCACAATGATGAACAGCAACAATTAAAAACAATCGGTGGCGCTTATTGGCTGGGCGGCATAGTTTCTTTGTCATTATCAATAGTTTTACTAATTATTTATTTTTCCGGATTATTTAAAAATCAAACTGGCATACAGATTTTTTGTGGCTGGTATGCTGTTTTGGGAATTATCACTTTACCGCTCCATATTGCCGAAGCTGAAGCCGTTGCCAGGCAAGATTTAAAATTTCTTTTCTGGCTACGTACATTGCAAAGTACTAATACAGTCTTAATAGCAGTCTACTGCTATTTTATGGAAAGTAGCCTAAAGAGTATGGCTACCATACATTTGGCTTTTACCTTTTTTTTATTATTAATAGTGATTTTTTTACGGAAATCGAACCCACTACATATAAAGCATAAAACTACTGAGGAAGTAAAATCTTTGTTCGGTTTAACCAAATATTCCTTAGCAACATTGGCCGTTACTAACCTATTAAAAACAGCCGATACTTTCCTAATTGGAAGTTTGATGGGACCGGTTGCCGTAGCTAAATATGCAGTTCCTCTCAAATTGACTGAGTTATTTGAAATGCCACTAAGAAGCTTAAGCACAACTGCCTTTCCTCAATTAGCAGCAAAGAATAATAGCAAGGAATATTCTCTCTTCAAAAAAATATTTATACAGTATTTATCGTGGGCGTACTTACTCTATATACCAGCCTTATTAATTTGCTTCATACTAGCCCCCTATATTGTGGTAGTGCTGGGCGGCCACCAATATGAAGATACATCTGCCATATTTAGGGTATTTATTCTATTTGGTTTATTTCTTCCGGCAAACCGCATGACGGGGATCGGTCTTGATGCTTTACATATGCCGGATAAAAATTTCCAAAAAGTATTAATAATGGCCATCATTAATATCCTTGGAGATTTTATAGCCATAAAAATGACTCATCAGTTGGAATGGGTAGCCTTTGTTTCTGTTCTAAATGCAGCAACAGGAGCTATGTTAGGATGGTGGTTGCTAGAACGAACCGGCATTATAAAACAAAGAAATATTTTAAATGATATCTCCAGTTATAGCATCACATTTATGAAACAAGCATTAAAACGTATCAGGTAGTTTTAATTTAATATGGAAAAAAGTTTATTTTACGGTGAACATTCCAACAGTTATAAGCACTATACCTGGCTGCTTCCTGGTGTATTAATGGCCATTTTTTTCGGGTGGTTTTTAAGCAGCGCACAAATATCCACTAACTTTTTATTTATTCTCCTTCCCTTTATCATTGGATTTGTAGTACTCGTTTTTTTTAAGCCACGTATTGGTTTGATCACGTACATTTTTTACTGTTTTCTAATGCCTACACTTGGGAAGCACATTGAAGGAATACAATTTGGATTAGGTATAGATGCATTGCTAATACTTACCTGGTTGGGTGTAATATTTCACAGAAGTAATAAATATAAATACAGATACTTAAACAATGATCTGGTTTGGCTGGCAGTGGTATGGTTTATTATTACAGTACTAGAAATTGGCAATCCGGCAAAACCGAATATTCAGGGATGGCTACAAGAAATGCGATCTGCAACGCTTTATTGGGTGCTGACAATTCCTCTGGTTCATATGCTTTTCAGAAAGAGATCAGACATGGATCTTTTTCTGTATATCGTTATCGGCTTGTCACTTTTTGGAGCATTATATGGAATTAAACAATTGTATATTGGTCCGGACGGAGCTGAAAACAGATGGCTGGAAGCAGGTGCCAGAAAGACTCACATTTTATTTGGAAAACTAAGGGTTTTCTCCTATTATTCAGAAGCTGCACAATTTGGCGCATCACAAGCACATCTTGCTATTATTTGCATTATTCTGGCTACCGGCCCTCATTCTCTCATCAAAAAATTATTTTATGCCGTTGCGGGTGTTTTCATTTTTTATGGCATGATGATTTCTGGTACACGTGGTGCAATTGGCGGCCTGATCGGTGGAGCTGCAGTTTTTCTCATATTAAGCAAACAAACAAAAATATTAATATTAGGCGCTATTGCAGGTATAGGTTTCATTGGTATGCTTAAGTACACAAAAATTGGCAATGATAATGACCAAATTAGAAGAATGCGATCATCCATGGATCCGAATGACCCCTCTTTACAGGTAAGATTTGCTAATCAGAAAATATTGAAAGACATTTTAAGTAGCAAACCATTTGGCACAGGGGTAGGAACAATCGGCCAATGGGGAACAACCTATAATAAAGATAAGCTTATCTCCACAATTCCTCCAGATAGTTTGTTTGTGAAAAATTGGGCTATGTACGGAGTGATAGGTTTCACAATCTGGCTGGGGATTATGCTGTATATTTTAGGAAAATCTGCAGGAATTATCTGGAAAATAAGAGACCCCATACTACGCAACCAATTATCAGCGTTATGTGCAGGTACAGCCTGTACTTTGTTATGTAGCTATGGCAATGAAGTTCAAAACGCCATGCCATCATCAGCTATTGTGTATATCAGCTGGGCATTCATTTGGTTAGGACCCCGCTGGGATAGTAAAGAACCAAAACCATTGCAACATGCATGAACCCTTAGTTTCTATCATAACTGTAAATTACAATCAACCCGAAGTGACGGCGGAAATGCTGCGATCTCTTCAGCTATTGACTTATCAAAATTGGGAAGTAATTGTAGTAGATAATGCTTCACCACAATATTCATCTGCTCATTTAAAAAAGGATTTTCCATTTATTACACATGTCAGCTGCCCTGCTAATTTAGGCTTCGCCGGAGGCAATAATGCAGGTCTTCAATATGCACAGGGTAAATATGTTTTTTTTATTAATAATGATACAGAAGTAACTCCTGATCTAGTAACTGAGCTTGTAAAATACTTACAGTTAAATCCAACCTGTGCAATTGCATGCCCTAAAATTAAATATCATCATACACCCGATACTATACAATATGCTGGCGCCATTGGCTTACATCCATTAACCAGCAGAAGTTATGACATTGGTTATTTACAAAAAGATCAAGGTCAATTTAATGATACAAGGGTAACAGATTTACCCAATGGAGCTGCGATGATGGTTTCCAAAAAACTAATAGATAAAACAGGCCCGATGAGTGAAATGTATTTTTTATATTATGAAGAATTAGATTGGGCAGCAAGGTTTAAAAAAGCAGGCTACACAGTACACTATGTCGGCACTGCAGAAATATATCATAAAGAGTCTGTTTCAACAGGCAAAAATTCAGCTTTGAAAACCTATTATCTGTACCGAAATCGCCTTTTATATGTGCGAAGAAATTATACCGGGATAAAATATTTAATAGCAGCATCTTTTTTCGTATTGATTTCCACGCCAATGCATATATTAAAACATTCGTTTAAAAAAGAATGGGGGCATGCCAAAGCTATCTGGAAAGCCTTTTTATGGAATATTTTCCACAAAGCATATCAAGAGCCGAAAATAAACTCATCAAGCATAACCAATAAATTAACAATCGATACCTCTAATAAAGTAGCCCAATGTTACAATCAATAACAATAGTAATTCAATATATCCTGGTTATATTCTTTGCCTTTCAGGTAGCTTATTTGCTATTTTTCTCTTTAGCAGGAAAATTTGCAAAAAGAGAACTGATAATACCATCGGTAACTATAAGGCGTATACGAATATTTATTCCAGGTTACAAAGAAGACTCAGTAATAATATCAACGGCTATCAGTGCACTGCAACATGATTACCCCCAAAATATGTTTGAGGTAGTAATTGTTGCTGACTCATTCTCAGAAAATACCCTGTCAAAGTTAAAAACACTTCCCGTAAAAATTATTGAAGTAAGCTTTGATAAAAGTACAAAAGGAAAAGCTTTGCAAAAAGCAATCGAGGCAACTCAAGATGATCCTGTAGATATTGTGGTCATACTTGATGCTGATAATCATATGTCACCAGGTTTTTTATATGCAGTAAACAATGCTTTTACTAATGGCTATGAAGTAATACAAGGCCACCGAACAGCAAAAAATTTCCAAACCACATTCGCTTTCCTGGATGCATGTACGGAGGAAATTAATAATCATATTTTCCGTCGCGGTCACGTAGCGGTAGGACTTCCTTCAGCTTTGATTGGCAGTGGTATGGCTTTTAGCTGGCCGCTATTTCAGTCGCTATTTGAAAACATTGGCGATACTTCGGGTGAGGATAAAGAATTGGAATTCAGAGTTGTTAGAAGTAGAAAGAAAATTGCCTTCTTAGACGGCAAATACGTATATGACGAAAAAGTATCACGTACAGAAGTATTTAGTAAACAAAGAAGCAGATGGCTGGCAACACAAGTAGAGTTTTTTGAAAAATATTTTATAGAAGGATGGGTACAGCTTTTTAACGGGAACATTGCGTTTTTCAATAAAGTAGTACAAACCTATTTATTACCAAGAGTAATGCTGGTGGCTGCAATTAGCTTATGGCTATTGGCTAATATTATATTCTCTTCCAATTTTACATTCATAAGCAGCCTTTTACTACTCCTTCTTTGCTTCGCACTTTTGATTGCCATCCCACCAAAATGGTATAACAAAAAACTTTTACAAGCCTTCCTACAAATTCCGGGAGCAATATTTTATATGATAAAAGCTATGTTTCAAATCAGCAAGGCACGTAAACAATTTATTCATACACCTCACGGTGAACCCGAACAAAAAATCAATTAATTATGCCTTGGAATATCATTACAATACCGGTAGTAGCGTGCCTGATATGGGGATTTATGAAAGGTTTAAAAGAAGATAAGAAGAAAAGATTCAAAAGGGAAAATATTGTATCGCAATAATATCATTAATGAAGAACCCATGATATCACAGGAAGAATTTCGATCTCTGCCTATTTTTATCATCACTATGTCAAGGTGGGATGATGCCGTTTCCTCAGCATCCTTATCGTTGGCAAAAGTATTCAGCCGAACGAATCCCGTTTATTACATAGATTATCCATATTCCTGGGCAGATGTATGGAGAGAGAGAAAAAAGCCCACGGTTCAAAGAAGAATGCCAGCGCTATTATATGGCAAAAATTATATTACCCCTGTCACTAATCAAAATAAAAATTTCTTAAGCGCTACTCCTAAACCGGTGCTTCCGATCTATTCATTACCAGCAGGAGCAATCTACCAGGCTGCCAGCAATTATAATAATAAGCAAATAGCAAAACTGATAAAAAGAATTTTAAAAGAATCTGATATAAAAAACTATATTTTTATCAATTCATTTAATCCAACTTATTTATCCAAAATAAACCGATACTTACAACCTACGTTAAGTATTTATCACAGCCGGGATGCCATCGAGGAAGTAAAAGGACACGGCTTAGCAAAGGAAAATGAATGTGTTCAGCATTATGATATGAGCATGGCTACTTCTAAACAACTTTGCAGAAATATCTCTTTGAGAAACAACAGAGAAGTACATTATTTTCCTAATGGGGGTGATGTGCAGTTGTTTAAAAAAGCTATTGATCAAAATTTTTCCAAACCGCCGGAATTAAGCAATATTAAAGCCCCGATTATCGGCTACACAGGCGCAGTATGTCAGCGAATTGATTATGAATTACTTGTGAAAATAGCACGAGCAAATTCAGATAAAACCATTGTAATGGTGGGCCCAAGGCTGGATCATCAGTTTACGCAAATTAACCTTGATGCTATTCCTAATATAATTTTTACTGGTCCCAAAAAAATTGATGATCTACCGGCATATTTACAACATTTTGATTGTACCATTATTCCTTTTTTGAAAAATAATCTTACAGGTGGTATTTACCCGCTAAAAATTAATGAATATTTAGGTGCAGGCAGATCTGTGGTGACCACAAATTTTTCTGAAGATATTGCTTCTTTCGCTGATTATGTTTATCTGGCAAATAATCATGAAGATTTTCTTGCAATGATCTCTGAGGCAATTAAAAACAATGATGCTGACAAAAAGATGGAGCGATTAAAAATTGCCGAGAGTAATGCCTGGGAGCATCGGGTAGATCTTTTCTGGCAGCTGTCATGGACAGCATATCAAAGTAAAAAAGTCATAGCCTATTGATAATTAACCACCCTTATGGAACGAAAAAAAATATTTATAGAAGCTCAAAGACTATTTCGCAAGCAAAAGCATGGTATGGATGTAGTAGCGCTTGAGTTAATTCAAAGGATAAAAAAAATAAATACTCCCTTCGATGTAGTGTTATTAGTCAAAAATGATGGGGATGAATGTATTCAAAGTGAAAATAATTTATTTGTACAAAAAATAAAAAACGCTTTTTATCCTATTTGGGAGCAACGGATATTGCCAAAATTTATTCGCAAACACAGCCATAGCTGGCTTCACTGCACAGGAAATACTGCGCCAATATGGGGCAAAAATCCTCTCCTATTAACGGTTCATGATTTAATTTTTTTAGAAGAGAATTATTTATTTAAAAAAAATGGAGGCAGCCTGTATCAAAGATTTGGCAATTTTTACAGAAGACTAATAGTACCCATAGCTGCCAGAAGAGCAAAGCATATTATTACCGTTTCTGAATTTCAGCGACAGCTGATTATGAAAAAGTTAAAAATATCAGCAGATAAAATATCAGTAGTTTATAATGGAGCCGATGAAAGATTTTTTATGCAATATGATGAACCAACAATACAAACAGTTAAACATAAATATGGGCTGGATAATGCTCCTTACATTTTTTTTATGGCCAATACAGAGCCAAGAAAAAATACAGATGGCGTAATAAAAGCATTTGCATTTTTCTGCAATCAATACCCCGAGTATTCACACAAACTAGTTATAAAAGGATTAACAGATGAGCAACTGGAAAAGAAGATTGCTACCTGCGGCGCTTTAGCAGTAGCTGATAGAATTCATCGGGTAGGTTATATTGATTACAATGATTTGCCTGTTATTTATCAGGGCGCTAGCATGCTCTGGTTTCCATCGTTTAGCGAAGGCTTTGGTTTGCCGATTGTAGAAGCAATGGCTGGCGGAACACCGGTTATCACTTCTAATGTGAGCGTAATGCCTGAAATTGGCGGCGATGCAGCTTTATACATCAACCCTGATAATTACAAAGAAATTGCCGTTCAGACGGCATCTTTACTAAAAAATACAACTCTAAAAAATGATTTGATAGAAAGAGGGAAAAAGCGAGCACTTAATTTTACCTGGGGTAACTCGGTGAAAAATTTGCTGCAAATTTACGAAAAAATGCTCAGTTAGCATTTGTAGAAAAAGTTGTAACTTTGCAAAAATTAAACTCCTACCGTAACCTTTTTTAAACTCTCCCATTTTTTTGTAACAGGATCATATTGCTTAACAACCCTGGCAGGATTACCAACAGCAACGCTATAAGGCGGTATATCTTTTGTTACTACTGATCCACCGGCCACAACACTATGCTTACCGATAGTGACACCGGCTGTCAATACTGCATTTGCGCCAATCCAGCAATCATCTTCCACTACGATTGAAGCAGTTGTTACGGGTTGCAATGAAATAGGTTTATCAATATTAGTATAGATATGGTTTAATCCACTCATTACCACATTTTGGGCAATGATAACATTATTACCAATTTTTACAGGTCCTATAACAACGTTACCAATTCCTATCAAAGAATGACTACCGATATGAACAGGCCCTACACCATTATTTACAGTTGCGAAGTCTTCAATGGTGCTATAATCGCCTATGCTAAAACTTTGGAAAGGCAGTACATCCATCCTGGTTCTGTTACCGATAGTAACACCTTTACCTTTTTGATGGTAAAAAGGATTAACGAATTTTCTTACCCACCACCTTGGTCTTGCCTGGTATTTAGGTATCAGGCACCAGTGTACAAATTTTTTCAATGAGGGGTTAGCTTTTATACGCTGTACAATAGACATTAGTAAATGTTAATATTATTAAAAAGATGTTTTTTTATACGTAGTGACAATGCTTTTCTCAAGCCGCCATCCATTTGTATTCTTCGGTCGCTCGTCCATACTCGGGCATCAATGGATTCAACAGCTTTGATTTTACCACCTGCCTGTTGCAATCGCAATGCCATCATACCATCTTCGGTAGCATTGCCTTCAGCAACTCCTGCAGCGCCTCTGAATGTACGTTGGGTTTCAATATTATACCCGTCTACTTCAATACCCTTTTGTCTCACAAAACCACAATTAAAGCCGAGTACATTCAAAAAAGGCTTTTCACGTTTTTTCCTTTCGATTACATAACTACTCATCCATTCATAACAGGCATATTGCCATCTTGCCGTAGCTGCGCCTGGCAAAAAAGAATAGCTGCCATGTACACAGTACACATTTTCCTGTTCTCCATCAATCATAGCTTTAGTCATAGCTGTTATCCATCCGGGTGGATACAAAGTATCGCTATCTCCCGTTAAAATATATTTTCCCCTGGCATTGAGCAAGCCGCATTTCCGGGCATGACCTACTCCCTGCTTTTTTTCGGATAAAACTGTCACATCGAGTGTATGTAATAAATCAACCGTTCCGTCAGTAGAATTGTTATCAACCACCAATAGTTCAGTAGGATAGTTAGTATTAGTATTCGCCAAAGAAATGAGGGTATGTAAAATACCTTCCTCCTCATTCCAGGCCGGAATGATAACACTTACTAAAGGGTCCGGATGATTAAGTCGGGAAAGCTTTTTCCTTAAAGTATTAATTTCTTCGTTGGTATAAGCGCTCAATTGGAGGGGTTGATACAAAATTTTGCTCACCCATCCGGGTACATTAAAATGAATCATAGGATATAACAAAATATATTTAAAAAACGCATAGGTTTATCATTTTATAACGCTGTGAATATTCAAAAATTGTTGAAGACAGCTAAGTTATTTTACAATAATAACATTACAATTTTTTAAGCAGTTTGCACGTTACCATTAAACCTGGTAAACGGGTGGCCATATGCATGTCTAACTGCTTGTTTATCAATAATAATTTGTTAACAATTTATTCAAAACTTTATGCAACTGCTTTTCTGGCTTTCATTTTTCATAGTATTTTATGCTTTTTTAGGTTATGGATTGATACTTTATTTGCTGGTTTTAATTAAACGAGTATTCAAATCTGACAACCACATTCAAAATGGCAATTTTGAGCCTGACGTAACACTGGTTATTCCCTGCTTCAATGAGGCAGATATTCTGGTTAGTAAAATTGATAATTGTAAACAACTTAATTATCCTACGGAAAAATTATCTATTTACTTTATTACCGATGGCTCTACCGATCATTCACTGGATGTTTTAAAAAAATACCCTGAAATTAAAGTATTACACGAAGATCGAAGAGCCGGAAAAACAGCTGCAGAAAACAGATCAATGAGATTTGTAGATACCCCGATAGTAATCTTCTCTGATGCAAATACCATGCTTAATAAAGATGCTGTGAGAAATATCGTACGACACTTCGCTGATGAAAAAACAGGTTGCGTATCTGGTGAAAAACGTATTATTACAGATATTGCAGACAGTGCAAGTGCAGCCGGAGAAGGCATTTACTGGAAATATGAGTCACTCTTAAAAAAATTAGATTCTGAATTATACAGTGCAGTAGGCGCTGCGGGTGAATTGGTTGCCTTCAGAAGTTCGCTTTACAAAGATTTACCAGAAGATACGCTGCTAGATGATTTTATGCAATCCATGCAGATAGCTGCAAAAGGGTACAAGATTGTATATGAGCCCGATGCTTATGCAGTAGAGACTGCATCCAGTAACATTCATGAAGAAATCAAAAGAAAAGTACGAATCTGTGCCGGAGGCTGGCAGTCAATCAGTCGTTTATCAGGAAAGCTAAGTTTTTTAAAAACACCCCTACTCTATTTTCAATATGTCTCTCACCGTGTGTTAAGATGGACAATCACACCCTTTTTACTCATACTACTTTTTATTATAAATATTTTCTTAGCGCTCAATAACAGTGGCTTTTATCAATTTTTAATGATTGCACAGATTCTGTTTTATGTTGCTGCCGCAATAGGATATGTATTAGAAAATAAAAAGATTAGATTTAAACCATTATTTGTGCCTTATTATTTTTGTGTGATGAACTATGCCGTACTCGCCGGATTAAAAAAATATACATCCGGCAAACAAACAGGCATGTGGGAAAAAGCAAATCGAAAAGCAGTTTTACAATATTAATAACCCTTATCAATAGAAAATAATAATAACATTTTCGCTTATCCGATAAACTGATTCTTACCCATGAAAAAACCAAAATCTAACAATACGTTCCTTTACATAATTGCAGGCATAGTATTTGGGTTCATATTTATCGCCATAGCCGCATTAATCAATTACAACAACGGCTTTAAGGGTTCACTTTGGCATATGTATCAGCACTCTCCTGATTTTTATATTATTTCTATGGCCCCTATTGTATTAGGGGTGCTATTTTATTATATGGGATCTGCAAAAAAACAAATTGCCATTATCAAAGAGTATCAAAAAAATGCCATCAGTACCATTGAATCACAGAAGCTGATAGAAACAGCATTAAAAAAAAGTGAAGAAGAGAAAACTGCTGTATTGAATAACACACAAACATTAATTTGCCTGCACAATATGCAAGGCATTTTATTTGATGTAAATGATGCCGGTGCAAAAATGAGTGGGTATACAAAAGAAGAGCTAATTGGAAAAAATCTAAAAATGCTGATTGCACCAGAACATAAGGATAAGTTTGAAGATTATTTATCCGAAATAAAAGAGAATGGGAAAGTAAGCGGTTTATTACAAATTATTACAAAAGATAAACAGAAAAGAGTGTGGCTTTATCAAAATACACTTTATAAAAATAATGAAGACACTTCCTACATTATTGCCAGTTCCATTGATATTACAGAATCGGTAAAAGCAAAGCATGAAATAGAAAAGCAACAACAATTCATACGGCAGATTGTCGACAATAGCCCAAATGTCATCTTTGTAATGAACGAACAGGGAGAAATTGTATTAGCTAACACCTATTTCAGGCAGTATTATACTTATGATGACACTAAAATGCCATTAAAAGCAAGCTTACTCTCTAAAGGAACTGATGACATTTTTTTGGGAGATATTTATAACATCAAAAATCTAAATGACGGTGCAACGTTAGTAACGGAGGGAAATGTTAAAAATATTAATAATGGCAATACCCATTGGTTTACTATCATAAAAAAATGCTTCACCGGAAAAAATGGAGAAAAATATTTCTTAGGATGTGGTATGGATATTACGCACAAGCATCAGATTGAGATGGACTTAAAAGCAGCAAACGAAATGGTGGAAAGATCTTTGAAAGTTAAAGATCAGTTTATCTCAAACATGAGCCATGAAATCAGGACACCGCTAAATGCAGTAATCGGTTTTACAGATTTACTAGCCGATACGCCTTTAGATAAAAAGCAAACAGAATATATTAGCATTGTAAAAACAGCATCACAAAATCTTTTAGCCCTAATCAACAATATTTTAGATTTATCCAAAATAGAATCCGGTAAACTTGAACTAGAAAGTCTGCCGATAGATATCAAAGACATCACCATCGGAATTATTAAAATATTTGAACCAAAAGTCAATGAAAAGTTTCTAAAAATTAACCATCAATTTTCAGACGACATTCCTGTGAAAGTTCTGGGAGATCAACTAAGGTTATCTCAAATCTTATTTAATTTGATTGGCAATGCCGTAAAATTTACAGACAAGGGAAGTATTGATATCCACTGCAAACTCATTAGAAGCTCTGATCCAAAAAAATGTAATATTTCATTTTCCATTAAAGATACCGGAGTAGGAGTTCCCGAGGATAAACAAAAAGATATTTTTGAAAGATTTGCACAAGCCAATATTGATACACAGCGGCTTTACGGCGGTAGTGGGCTAGGACTCAACATTGCCAAAAGTATTGTAGACATGCAAGGCGGAACCTTAACCATGGAAAGCAAACAAGGGGCAGGTACAACTTTCAATTTCGTTTTGCCCTTTAAAATTTATGAGGAAGTATATAGTATTACAGATAGTGATAAATCAAATGCAGAAAATATATTATCATTTCCATTGGCTCAACCTATCCATGTGTTGTTGGCAGAAGATAATTCAATCAACGCTATGCTTGCCATACAAGTACTTACCAATAAAGGCTTTACCGTAGTACATGTAGAAAATGGAGAACTTGCTGTAGAAGCGCTACAAAAGGAAAAATTCGATGTAGTATTAATGGATATACAAATGCCGGTAATGAACGGCATCATTGCCACCCAAACTATACGACAGCTGGAAAGCCCTGAATCTCAAACACCTATTATCGCTATGACAGCCCATTCTTTACATGGCGAAATGCTTAACTGCTACAATGCCGGCATGGATGGGTATATCGCTAAACCTTTTAAGCAGGAAGACTTATTTGCATCTATAATTAAGGCTGTAAGAATGAATGATAATACATTAGCTACCGTTAACGATTAATCCATATTAATAAGAAAAAAACAGTACCATTATGGCTATAGAAACAGTAACAATTGATCATACTTATCTGCATTCATTAACCGGAGGTGATAAATCGTTCGAGAAAAAACTATTGGAAGAAGCTGTCAGAGACATAGAAATTAAGATAGGTAATTTGCACCAGGGCTGGAAAGAACAAAATGCTGAAAACATATGTAGCAACGCTCATGCCCTTAAATCACTAACTGCGATTGCAGGAATACCACAAATACAAAACTGGTGTAAAATAATAGAACAATTATTTAGTCGGGGAATTCAACATTCTTCTTTAGAAATTGAAAATATCATAAACGCCTGGCCAATAGCCAAAGCTCAACTGCTACAAATATTAGAAACTCATTAATATACGAAAAAAAATGGATAATTCAAAATATATCTCATGTACTGCTTTTCATAATATAGAAAAATTCCAAATAATAGACAACTTTTTAAAAATTGTTGCGTTAAATATAAGGCATTTAATTAATATAACATCTGCTGTGAAACAGATTATCTATGGAACCGTTTAAAATATTTATTGTAGAAGATGACCCCTGGTATGCCGAAATACTAGAATATCATCTATCATTAAATCCCGACTATAGTATTAGCAGGTTTACATCAGGTAAAGAATGCCTTGCCAATTTATATAAAAATCCTGATCTGATAACCATTGATTTTTCATTACCGGATTTTACCGGCGATAAGCTGTTCAAAAAAATTAAAGAAACAGACAATCAAATACCTATAATCGTCATCAGCGGTCAGGAAGAAATTCCTGTTGCAGTTAAGATGCTAAAAATGGGTGCGGCTGATTATTTAATTAAGGATGAAAATACAAAAGATCTGCTGTGGAATGCCATCATAAATATCCGGGAGGTTAGCAAATTAAGAAAAGAGGTAGAGCATCTTAAAAAAGAACTGGGTGAAAAATTTTCCTTCGATAAAAGCATCAAAGGACAAAGCCCGGCAATAAAAAAAATATTTTCCCTTTTAGAAAAAGCGACTAAAACTAATATTAACGTATCAATCACTGGTGAAACAGGTACAGGAAAAGAAGTTGTAGCTAAAGCCATCCATTATAATAGTGATCGACAAAAGAAGGCCTTTGTTGCTGTTAATATGGCTGCCATTCCTAAAGAGTTACTCGAGAGTGAGCTATTTGGCTACGAAAAAGGCGCATTCACCGGTGCAATAGCCAGAAAAGCAGGGAAGTTTGAAGAAGCTAACGGCGGCACCATTTTTCTGGATGAAATTGCGGAGCTCGACCTAAGTCTGCAAAGCAAAATTCTCAGGGTATTACAGGAAAGAGAGGTAACCAGAGTAGGCGGAAATGAAAAAGTAAAGTTAGATGTAAGACTAATTATAGCAACACACAAAAATCTTGCGGATGAAGTAAAAAAAGGACATTTTCGGGAAGACCTTTACTATCGTATCATCGGCCTGCCAATTGAACTTCCACCGCTTAGAGAAAGGGGTAACGATATTCTTATTTTGGCCAAACATTTTATCGAAGAATTTACAAAAGAAAATAAAATCAATCCTATTACATTATCACAAGATGCCAAAGAAAAATTAATGAAATATAACTATCCGGGAAATGTAAGAGAATTAAAAGCAATGGTAGAGCTGGCCGCAGTTATGTGTAATGGCAACGAAATTTTCGAAGATGATATCACCTACACTTCTACAAAAGATGAAGAAAGCTTTATAATAGAGGAAAAAAGTCTTCGGCAATACATTCGTGATATTATTAAGCATTATCTAAAAAAATATGATGACGATGTAATAGCAGTAGCCAATAAATTGGATATTGGTAAATCAACTATTTATAAAATGCTAAAAGAGAAAGAAATTGTTATATAAAGTATTATGACCACATTATTTTTAAAATCCAATTAATGCATGAAAGCAGCAAAATTGATATTAAATAGTGAACAGCTTAATCGGCTTTTTCCATATTATTTATTATTGAATAAAGACTTACAAATAGAATTTTTCGGTCAATCCTTTCAAGAATACTTTGACCTGAAAGAAGGCGTATCATTTCTTGACAATTTTTACTTGGAAGATAATTTTTTAAAGCCTTCCTTTGATGATCTCAAAAAAAATATCAATCAGGATATCACGCTTTTTTCTTTACAACAAAAAGAGTACAAGTTTAATGGGCGCTTAGAATATATTGAAGAAGATAAACTTTTGTTCATTGGTACTCCAAGCCCACTCTATGCTAACTATAATGACACTACCCTAAATACAGTTATTGCAAGAGAACAAATACTAAATTCAAAAAAAATACCGGGTAGTGAAAACATACAATCTCAGCAAAATAAATTCCGCTTTGCTTTAGAGAAAATCGGCGATAATGTATGGGAATATGACTTTAACATAAACCGGACCCAATTTTCCAGTTCAGAAATTAGTTTTTTAGGTTATAATGTAAATGATTGTTCTGACATAAATCAACGCTGGTGGAATAGTATTCATCCCGATGATATTACACTCGTAAAAGAAAGCTACAACCGATGTAAAACCGGTGAAATTGATCACCACATTTTAGAATATCGGATGATTCATAAAAACGGGTCGACAAAATGGGTGCTTGATAAAGGAGTAGTCATTGAAACTACTGCTAACGGAAAGCCACTTAAAATGATTGGCACCCATACAAATATTACTCACATAAAACTAACGGAAGCTGCACTGGAACAAAAAATAAAGCAATTTCAAAGCTTATCGGAAAATATACCAGGAGTATTATTCGAATATGAAGTAAAACCTGACGGAACAGAGGGGTATAAATATCTCAGCCCGGCAATGGAAAGAGTATTTGGAATAAATGCGGAAAATTTATACAACATTGATGCATATAGGCATCCGGACGACATTGCCGAAATGCAAAAACAATTCAAATATTCAGAAGAAACCCTATCTCCTTTCTATAATGAATCCCGTTTAATACTGCCAGATGGAAGAATTGTTTGGCGATCTATCAGCTGTGCTTTTTCTTATTATACGGAAAATAAGGGGAAAGTTTTTACCGGGATAATGCTGGACATTACACAAAGAAAAAAAACTATAGAAAAATTAAAAGAATCAGAAAATCGCCTTTCCTTATTAATCAGTAACCTTCAGGCTGGCATATTGGTTGAAGATGATAATAGACGTATTGTGTTGGCTAATGACTTGTTTTGTAAAATGTTTTTCATTCCTGCCACACCTGAAACATTAATAAGCATGGATTGCTTACAAACAGCGGAACAAACTAAGCATTTATTCAAAGACCCTATCGAATTTACGAGTAGAATTAATGAATTATTGAATAACAGACAGCTTGTTATAAATGATATTTTGCATTTAAATGATGGTCGCATTTTTCATCGGGATTATATTCCTATTTATATTGACAATATTTATAAAGGACATTTATGGAAATACACTGACGTTACAACAGAAAAAGACGCAGAAAGAAAACTTAAGATTCGGGAAGAAAAATACAGAAGTATAATAGCCAATATGAACCTGGGTCTTCTTGAAGTTGATACCGATGAAAAAATTTTATATGCCAACCAATGCTTTTGCGAAATGTGCGGTTACGAACTCGAAGAGCTGGTAGGTAAAAAAGCAAGCAAATTATTTAGCAAAGGTGAGAATATGGAGATGATGGAATCAAAAAATGAAGCCAGAAAAAAGGGAATATCAGATGCTTATGAAATTGCAATAAAAAATAAAAGAGGACAGTTAAGATGGTGGTTAGTAAGTGGCGCCCCCCGGTATGATGACAATGGCCAACTGGTAGGATCTATAGGTATCCATTTAGATATAACAGATCAAAAACAACTTGAAATAGATTTAATTGATGCCAGAGAACAAGCTGAATTATCAGCTAAAGTTAAAGAAACTTTTCTGGCTAATATGAGTCATGAAATACGCACCCCAATGAATGCAATTCTGGGCATGGCTAATCAATTGGCAAAAACAAACCTAAACGACAAACAACATTTTTACCTCGATACAATCACTTCGGCCTCAGAAAATTTACTTATAATTATTAATGATATACTGGACCTTTCGAAAATTGAAGCCGGTAAACTTACCCTCGAAAAAATTGGCCTTGACCTTAAAGCAGTAATTAAAAGAGCTATGCAGGTATTAATGCACAAAGCCGAGGAAAAAGGCCTTACAATCAGCAATAGTAAATTTGATGACAATACTGCCCCCATATTAATTGGCGACCCCTACAGGCTTAATCAAATACTGTTAAATCTCATTGGTAATGCCATTAAGTTTACAGAAAAAGGTAGTATCGACATACGTTGTACACTGCTGCAAGAAACAAATAACTCTCAAACTATTTTATTGGAAGTTGAGGATACCGGAATTGGCATGGATGAAACATTTGTAAAAAACCTATTTGAAAAATTCACACAGGAAGACACATCGATAACACGACAATATGGAGGTACCGGCCTGGGAATGACCATCAGCAAAGATCTTATTGAACTAATGGGTGGTAACATAAAAGTTAAGAGTAAAAAAGGCCATGGAACCAATATTTCCTTTTCAATAGAATTTGAAAAAGGCACCACACTTGATTTACCCGTTAAAAATAGCAACTTCGCACTGGATACCAATATGCTCATGGGCAAGAAAATATTGATAGTAGATGATATTGATATCAACCGCCTGGTAGCTACTACGATATTGAGCAACTATGGTGCAATTACACTCGAAGCAGCTAATGGAAGCGAAGCAATTGATGTAATAAAAGAGGAAACTATTGACTTAGTATTAATGGATATACAAATGCCTATCATGAATGGCTTTGAAGCTTCACAATTTATCCGGCAGAACATTACCACAGAATTACCTATTATTGCCCTCACAGCCAACGCAATTAAAGGAGATAATGAAAAATGCTTCGAAGCAGGCATGAATGATTATATTTCAAAACCCTTTAAAGAAGAGGATTTGCTCAAAACAATTTCAATATGGCTGGATGGCCAAACAACACCTATACTTAACCAAAATTCATCCAATATGCAACCGATTTCTAACTTGTATGATATTTCAGGCATCCAGGCAATCAGCCGGGGAAATAATGACTTTGTATTAAAAATTGTAAAAATGTTCGTATCACAAACACCTGCTTTTGTAGAAGATATGAAACTAAAGTACATAGGCAGGGACCTTAAAGATATGGCAGCTGTTGCCCATAAAATTAAACCTAGTATAGAAAATATGGGAATTGCATCACTCCATGAAGCCATTAGGGAAATAGAAAGATTAGGTAAAGAAGAAAACGACAGTGAGTTGCTACCGACACTATTACAACAAGTTGAAAATACTTTACATCTTGTCATTGAAGCACTTACGAAAGATTTTGAATTAGCAAACAACTAAACTCACATTTAATAATACCCACAAAAACTTACTTATGAAAACATCATTAATGCTCTATGAAAATAACACATTTACCGCCAATGATTCAAGCAAACCCTTAAATGACGAAAAAGCATCGCTGATATTAGGTTTTGGCGAAAAAAACATATTAGCATCGCAGGATATTTACAATACATTAAGAAACAAATTCCCCAAAGCTGATATTCTACTTTGCTCTACATCCGGTGAAATTTACAATAATAAAGTGCTGGATAACTCTGTTTCCATTACCGCCATAGAATTCGAAAAAACCAATATTCGATCTGTTGCCGTAAATATTGACAACTTTAGTAATAGCTTTGATGCTGGAAAAACATTAGTTGAACAACTGGACACCAAGGACTTATGTTATGTTTTAATTATTTCAGATGGTGCCAGGGTCAATGGTAGCGAACTGGTAAGAGGAGTTGAATCGATTATCAGCAAACAAATACCCGTTACCGGCGGTTTAGCCGGAGATGCTAGTCGGTTTCAATCTACACTTGTAGGTCTGAATGACAATCCCTCTTCAGGAATAATAGCAGCAGTTGGATTTTATGGTAAAGATTTGATTATCGGCCACGGCTCCATGGGTGGCTGGGATATGTTTGGCCCTGAAAGAATAGTAACAAAATCCATTTCGAATAAATTATTTGAAATAGACAATAAAAATGCGCTGGAATTATACAAACTCTACCTGGGCAATTACGCCGAGCAATTACCGGGTTCTGCTTTGCTATTTCCTTTATCGGTAAAGTTACCCGATAGCGAAAACCCGGTAGTAAGAACCATTTTATCCATTGATCATGAAAACGGTTGTATGGTTTTTGCAGGTGATGTACCCGAAGGGTCCAGCGTAAGATTTATGAAAGCCAATTTTGATCATTTGATTGATGCTGCCAGCCAGGCAAGTACTCATGCATTCAGCTCACATATATCTACCAACCCCAAACTAGCCTTGCTCATCAGCTGCGTAGGCCGAAAGCTTATTTTGGACAAAAGAGTGGAGGAGGAAGTTGAAGCTGTACAGGAAACTTTTGGGACTGATACATTACTCACAGGCTTTTACTCTTACGGAGAAATATCTCCATTTTCACCAAACAGTAAATGCGAATTGCATAATCAAACGATGACTATAACCACTTTTGATGAAAATTAATTGTCTCTTATGCAATACCACACATTACTGGAAAGACAGTTAAGAAAAATTAACGATCACTCACTATTAAGCGATCCGATTTTTTTTCAGTTTTTAAAATTAGTGAACGATTCTTATCAATCTTTTGAAAAAGATAAAGAACTTTCCAACCATGCATTCAGAATAAGTGAACATGAATACAGTGAAATCAATGAAAAGCTAAAAGAAGAAGTTAGATTAAAAAAACTTTCCATCGACAAATTAAAGGAATCTTTAAAAAACATTGAAACGGAAGACTCAATGTCCTTCATCAATGATGAAGACAATCTGATTAATATTGTAAATTACATCAATCAACAAATAAATAAACGTAAAGCAGCTGAACAGGCCTTAATGAAGGCAAAAGAAGAAGCAGAAAGAGCTAATCTTTATAAATCAGAATTTCTTTCCGTTATGAGTCATGAAATTCGAACACCACTCAATGCTGTTATTGGAATGGGACATTTACTTTTACGAAACAACCCCCGGGAAGATCAGCTTCATAACTTAAATGCCCTCCGTACAGCAGCCGACAATCTACTCCTCTTGATTAATGATATACTTGATTTTAGCAAAATTGAATCAGGAAAAATTGATTTAGAAGAAATTGATTTTAATATTATTCAGCTCTTATCTAATATTAAACTGGCTAACGATATTAAAGCACAGGAAAAAAACAATCAAGTACAGTTAAATATTGATAATAACATACCTACCATGCTAAAAGGCGACAGCCTTCGTATGGGGCAAATTATTACCAACCTGGTATCCAATGCAATAAAATTTACTAATAATGGCAGTATAACTGTTGAATTAAAGCTTTTAAAAGAAGAAGCAGAAACATATCAAATATATTTTTCAGTAACAGATACAGGCGTAGGTATTGCAAAGGAAAATCTTGGCAAAATCTTCAATTCATTTACACAGGCTTCTTCTTCCATTACCAGGAAATTTGGTGGAACCGGCTTAGGACTTGCTATCACAAAAAAATTATTGAATTTAATGAATAGCGATATCCGTGTAGAATCACAACCAGGTAAAGGAGCAAAATTTTATTTCATCCTTCATTTGGAAAGAAGCGCCATTGAAACCGAAGAAATAACCGAACAATCTACAGACTTTGATTTAAAACAAAGAAAAATATTACTAGTTGAAGATACCTACTTTAATGTACTCTTCGCAACCCAATTACTCGAAGGGTGGAATGCAATGGTTGATGTAGCAGAAAATGGCCTTATATCCATTGACAAAATGAAAAATAACAATTATGATTTAGTACTGATGGATTTACAGATGCCCGAAATGGATGGCTATACTGCCACCCAGAAAATAAGAGAATTCAATACCACTACCCCCATCATTGCCTTAACCGCTTCTGCTACCAGTAATGTAAAAGAAAAGACTGAAAAAGCCGGTATGAACGATTATGTTACCAAACCATTCAACCCCGATGATTTCTTTCACCGGCTAAAAAAGTATTTATCTTAAACAGGCAATAAAAAAGCCAGGCCCTAAAGCCCGGCTATATATATGATCCTACACCTTTCTATGGAATAAACACCCTTATCACTTAGCCCCTACTATTCATATTTTATTACCATACCTTATACCTGTTAATCTGCGAAAAACCGGTAGCTTAAAAAGAGAGGATTTTTCTCATAAGCAATTAGTATGGTATCATCGGTTTTTGGTTTCAAAAATATCTTATGCAATATTAAGCCCTCTTTTTGTTTTATACAATAGCAAGAGTACTATATTATACAGTAAAAATACTATATACAAATAATTAATAATAAATGCGTTAATCATATTATTAATATATAATATATAAAATGCGGAAAAACTTATTAAAAGAAGCGGATTTTTTGATTTTATAGCGCTAACAATAATCTTCCGCCATTTTGTACGTACTCCTTATAATGGTTTGCATAATTTTATACTTATTAATATTAATTTGCAGCATGGGTAAAAGAATATGGGCTTTGTTTAAAAAAGATATTTTATTGGAATGGCGCCAACAACATAGCTTATATGGAATTCTTTTGTATATCGCGGCAACTGTTTATGTACTTTTTTTAACCATTGACAAGCCGGAAACAAACACCTGGAATGGATTGTTTTGGGTAATACAACTATTTATTTGTGTAAATGCCGTTGCAAAAAGTTTTTTCCAGGAAAATAAAGGCAGGTTACTTTATTTATACAGCATTACTTCTCCTGTAGCATTTATTATTGGCAAAATAATATATAATATTTTATTAATGTCAATAATGAGCCTAATAAGTCTGGCTTTGTTTTATATTTTTCTATCAACACCGGTTAATCATGGATTTCGGTTTCTGGCAATTGTCTTATTAGGAGGAACAAGTATAAGCCTGGTATTTACTTTGATGAGTGCTATTGCAGCTAAAGCCCAACAAAATGCAGCCCTCATTGCCATTTTAGGATTTCCCATTATTTTACCCCAACTATTATTACTCATGCGACTAAGTAAATCCGCCTTCGGCGAAATATTTAAAGCAGGCATGACCTTGCAATTAACAGGATTAATTGTTTTATTAGATATTTTGGTAATTGCTATGGCGGTAATATTATTTCCATATTTATGGAAAGATTAAAAACTGAAAATTACAATCGTATTTATACTAAAAATATAAGCTGCTTTATTTACCTTTGCCTCACTTAACAAAATTGTACTTTCTTTAGTGCGAAAAAGCTGGTGGAAAATATTATCCTTCGTATTACTTATCTATACAATTGTGGGTGGATTTTTGTTAGATGTGCCCAGATTATACATACTCAATGAATCTATTCGTAATTTATACTTTCATGTATGTATGTGGTTTAGTATGATGATCTTATTTATTGTGAGTGTAATTTACAGCATCAAATATTTAAGAAATTTTAATTACCGTTTCGATATTTATGCCAGAAACTTCGCCAAAGTTGGTACTTTCCTGGGAATCCTTGGATACTTAACGGGGGCCATTTGGGCAAATTATACCTGGGTTACCGACCAAAACCAGTCCCTGGCCAGTATATTAAAAGAACCAAAACTACTAGGTGCAGCAATCGCCCTGCTGATATACGGAGCTTACTTTGTATTAAGAACTTCTTTCACTGATATAGATAAAAGAGCCAGAATAAGCGCTGTATATAATATTTTTGCCTTCGCTATGCTTTTTCCCAGCATTTGGATTATACCAAGGCTGGTGGGCAGTCTCCATCCGGGAGCTCCCGGAAGCGATAGCGGAAATCCGGCATTAAATTTTAATGATATTGACAGTCGCCTGCGTATGGTATTTTACCCGGCAGTAGTAGGCTGGTCTTTATTAGGTGTATGGATTGCAACATTAAAAATCAGGTTGGAATTAATAAAGGATAAAAATTTATTCAATGCTTAACAATCATAAAAACATTTATTTTACATTAATAAAATATTTAATATTTTTATTTTTTTTAATGTGTAATAACATTCTTTTTGCTCAAAACAAACCTGAAATGGCCGATGTTATGAGGAGTAATGGCAAAATTTATGTGGTAGTGGCAGTGTGTTTAACCATTTTAATTGGTTTATTTGCATATGTTTTTGTATTAGATAAAAAGATAAAGAGATTGGAGGATAGTTAATAGTTCATAGCTCATGGTTCATGGTATTTGGGTATTGAAGTATTAAGGTATTATTTTCTATGAACTATCAACTATGAACTATCAACTATGAACTATGAACCATCAACTATGAACCATCAACCCAAAAATATCAACTAAAAAAATTGTAACATAAAAAAAAAACAACATGTCAGCACAACAGCAGTATAGTTTCTTTCACAGTGTAGAAAGAAGCTTTGATAAAGCCGCTAAGTTTACCAAATGGGATTTGGGTATTTTAGAACAGATTAAGGCCTGCAACAGCGTTTATCAAATGCGATTTCCTGTAAAACGTGACAATGGCACTATCGAAGTAATAGAAGCCTATCGTGTACAACATAGCCATCACAAATCGCCGTGTAAAGGTGGTATTCGCTTTAGTGAAGAAGTAAATCAGGATGAAGTAATGGCATTGGCCAGCTTAATGACTTACAAATGTGCCATTGTAAATGTTCCATTCGGTGGAGGAAAAGGAGGAATTAAGATCAACCCACGCAATTACAGCGTATATGAATTAGAAAAAATTACCCGCCGCTATACCAGTGAATTGGTAAAGAAAAACTTTATCGGCCCGGGCACCGATGTTCCTGCTCCCGACTATGGCACAGGCGAAAGAGAAATGGCCTGGATCGTAGATACTTACCAATCTCTTAAACCGGGTGAAATTGATGCTGCCGGTTGTGTTACCGGTAAACCCGTTTCACAGGGTGGTGTAAGAGGTAGAAAAGAAGCTACCGGCCTGGGTGTATTTTATGGCATCAGAGAAGTATGCAATATGCCGGAAGTAATGAAAAAACAGGGTCTGAGTGTGGGAGTTCAGGATAAAACCGTAGTAGTACAAGGATTAGGTAACGTGGGCTATCACAGTGCCAAGTTTTTCAGAGAAGCCGGTGCTAAAGTAATTGCCCTCGCAGAATATGAAGGTGCTATTTATAATCCTAACGGCCTAAATGAAGAAGAAGTTTTTCAACATCGTAAAGCTACCGGGTCCATATTAAATTTCCCCGGAGCAACTAACCTGGCTAAAAATACCGATGCCCTTGAACTTGAATGCGATATTCTTATTCCTGCAGCATTGGAAAATGTTATCAATGCAGAAAATGCTCCAAGAGTAAAAGCCAAAATTATTGGCGAAGCAGCCAACGGCCCATGTACGCCAGAAGCTGATGAAGTCTTTGTTCAAAAGGGAATATTATGTGTACCAGATATGTATTTGAATGCCGGTGGTGTTACGGTAAGCTATTTCGAATGGTTAAAAAATTTGAGCCATGTCCGTTACGGCCGTATGGAAAAAAGATTTACCGAAAATATGAACAAACACATTTTAGGACAGATAGAAGAACTAAGTGGAAAACAGGTTAGCGACATCGAAAGAAAATTTATTATGCATGGGCCTGAAGAAGTAGATCTTGTACACAGCGGATTGGAAGAGACCATGATTACTGCTACCAGAGAAATCATGGATATATGGCTGGCAAATCCGGCTATCCCTGATATGCGTACAGCCGCTTACGTTAGTGCCATCAACAAAGTGGCCAACAGCTATGCGGAACTGGGTATATTTCCATAAAAATTAAGAATAGAAATATTATAAAAGGGTTGCCATTTTTAGGTGACCCTTTTACTTTCCCCAATCAGGTAATTTATCAAGATACCGAAAACTTCCATCTAACCGGGAAAATGCAAAGCAATATACACCATTGGTAATAACCAGATAAGGTACATTTAATGCCATATTATAGCGCAAAATCTGATCCAGCACTTTCTCATTCAAATTCACCTGCATTTCCTTACACTCAATAACCATCCAGGGTTGAGCATCCGTATTATAAACAACAATATCATATCTTTTTTTTAACTCCCCCAGCCTAATCTCTTTTTCAATAGATAATAACGATGCCGGATATTTTTTTACCTGTACCAAATACTGCAAAAAGTTCTGCCGCACCCACTCTTCCGGTGATAACACAACCCACTTTTTTCGAATAGCATCAAAAATATATTCCCGCCTATCTTCCCTTTTGATGAGTGGATTATAAAGTGGATATTCAATCTTAATCACGAATTGATGACAATTTTGTAATTTTAATTAAAATAATAGCCTAAAGAATGATTGTTGATCAAAATTAAAATTAATGAAAACGAAAGAAGAAATTGTAAAAAACTGGCTTCCCAGATACACAGGAGAAAAATTATCCAATTTTGGAAAATATATCTTGCTCACAAATTTCAGCAACTATATCACCCTGTTTGCTGAATGGAACAATGTGCCGATTGTAGGTAAAGACAGACCTATGCAATGTGCAACAGCCAATGATATAACCATCATCAACTTTGGCATGGGCAGCCCCGGCGCCGCTACAGTAATGGATTTGCTCACCGCTATCGAACCTAAAGCGGTATTATTTTTGGGTAAATGTGGCGGCTTAAAAAAAAGAAATAAAATTGGAGATCTGATACTTCCCATCGCAGCTATCCGGGGAGAAGGTACCAGTAATGACTATTTCCCACCTGAAGTACCTGCCCTACCAGCTTTTGCCCTGCAAAAAGCCATTTCTACTACCATACGAGATTATGAATGTGATTATTGGACAGGCGTATGCTATACTACCAACCGTCGTGTTTGGGAACATGACGAGGCATTTAAAGAATACCTGCAAAAAGTAAGAGCTTATGCCATTGATATGGAAACAGCTACCATTTTTAGTGTGGGCTTTTACAATAAAATTCCTACAGGGGCGCTACTACTGGTGAGTGACAGCCCTATGATTCCCGAGGGTGTAAAAACAGAAGCAAGCGATAACAAGGTAACGGCAGATTATGTAGAAAGACATTTAAGAGTTGGTATTGACTCATTAAAACAATTACTCAATAACGGACTAACGGTAAGGCATTTGAAATTTTAATTTTTATAAATGCAGCCCCTACTGTCGATAAAAAATCTGCAAATACAATTCCGTAATGAAAATAATGTAACTACTGCGGTAAAAAACACTAACATTGAAATCTTACCCGGTGAAATTGTTGCCATCGTTGGTGAAAGTGGATCGGGTAAATCTGTCACCGCTTTATCTTTGTTAAACTTATTACCGCCTTCTGCTATTTTTCATGGTGAAATTTTATTTTCTGCACCTGATAAGCCCCCGGTAAATTTATTAACACTATCCGATCGGGAATTGAATGCATTAAGAGGAGCTTCGATTGCCATGATTTTTCAGGAACCCATGACTTCTCTTAACCCTGTATTCACTTGTGGAAGGCAGGTAATGGAAGCCATTCAATTGCATCAAAAAGTATCTGCAAAAATTGCCAAAGTAAGAACCATTGAACTTTTTGAACAAGTAAAGTTGCCTGACCCGGAAAACATTATTAACCGTTACCCCCATGAACTAAGTGGCGGGCAAAAGCAACGGGTGATGATAGCCATGGCATTGAGCTGCCGTCCTGGTTTGCTAATTGCCGATGAGCCGACCACCGCATTAGATGTTACGGTTCAAAAAAATATACTGAACTTAATCAAAGAACTACAGCAGCAATTAAAAATTAGTGTTGTATTCATTACACATGATTTAGGTGTAGTGGCTGATATTGCCGACAAGATCATTGTAATGTATAAAGGTGAAGTAATAGAACAAGGCAGTGCCAAAGATATTTTGCAACGCCCCTCACATCCCTACACCAATGCTTTAATTCAATGCAGGCCTGCCATGCATCCAAAAGGCTACCGGCTTCCCGTAGTAAAAGATTTTTTAAATTCGGCTAATCAATCTCTAACAAACGACACCATACTGCCAACAAAAATCTCCGCTACAGTTACGCCAACTACCTATCCATTACTAAAAGTGGAAAATCTGAAGGTTTATTTTCCTTTGAAAAAAAATAACTTCTTTAAGAAAAAATATTTTTTTAAAGCGGTTGATGATGTCAGTTTTGCTGTACACCAAGGTGAAATATTAGGTATAGTTGGGGAAAGTGGATGTGGTAAAACAACACTAAGCCGTGCTATACTAAGCCTCATAAAAGTTACAGAAGGAAAAATTTTATTAAACGATCAGGATATAACACGGATGAACAGGCATTCGCTGCGAAGGATGCGAAAAGATCTCCAGATTGTTTTTCAGGATCCTTACGGCTCATTAAATCCACGTATGACTATCGGCAATGCTATTTTAGAACCACTTAATGTACACGGACTATATGAAAACAATAAAGAAAAAAGAGAAAAAGTAATTGAATTATTGGAAAAAGTAAACTTACAACCAGATCATTTTTACCGTTATCCTCATCAATTCAGCGGAGGCCAGCGACAACGCATTTGCATTGCCCGTGCGCTGGCAACTAATCCGGATTTTTTAATTTTTGACGAAAGCGTATCAGCGCTTGATGTGAGTGTACAAGCCCAAATACTGAACCTTATCAACGATCTAAAAAATGAACTTCACTTCACAGCCATTTTTATATCGCATGATTTATCGGTAATTAAGTACATTAGCGACAGACTCCTTGTAATGCATCAGGGAAAAATAGTGGAAGAAGGCCTCACAGAAAAAATTTATAATTATCCCCAACAAACATACACAAAGCAACTCCTGGAAGCTATCCCCGGCAAATCACTTTATCATTCATCCATATGATAGTTCCCCGGCAAATCACTACCTTCAAAGAAAAACTTACCGCCCTTGTGCGTAGAAAATATTACAGCTTTAATGAGTTTTTGAAATTGCTGTGCCAACGGCACATCAGCTTTTATTTCTTTCTCAGACAAAATGGTAAATAAATTGCTATTTTGTAACAGCTTCTCATTCACATCAAATAAACCACTTGTTGCCATTTTCCAATCTCCTATTTCGGCAGATTTATATTTAAAGCAGTATACAAATCCCCTTTTACCATCATATTGCACCCATTGCTTATCAATAAATTCAATTGTATCAATTTTCATATAACTTTTTACGTCAAATAAAGATGATTTCGCAATCTCAAGCTGATTCCTGTATTGCAGAGGGAATTTTTCTATATGATTAATTTTTTGTAACTTTGCAAAAAGTTTAGCACGATATTTATTATCAGATGCTAACTTTTCTACGATACTATCACCTACTGGTTTATTATTCTTTATCATCAATACAGCAAAATCTAATTGCACTTCCGGGTCTCTCGACATCCCTAAGCGATTAATAATCTTTTTAGCGCTTTCATTTTTTTCATAAAATGGCATCAGCAAAGTTCCATAGTTGTATAAATCACTATTCCCTGCACCTGTATCTCTATAGCTATTTACATAATCAGCATAGTTATTTTCTTCATCTTTTTTCAAATCTTTCTCCACTTGTTTTTCATCTTTCACCTGTTGCTTTTTCAATTTAATTTTTGCATCAAAAATAATTTTTGGCAAATAACTTTCATATTCTTTTGGCGAAACATAACCACTATCTAACAGCGTAGCTAATAAGGATAATACTTTTGGTTTGTAATCTTCTAAAACGGTTAATTGTAATAAATCAGGGAACAAAGATTTTGAAAGTTTTAGCGAATCATTAAGATCATCCAACATTGACGAACTTTCTATATCCTCCTCAAATACCGGTGGGTCCTGCAAAATAAGTTCTTTAAATAAAGTGTAAGATGCCGCAGTTCGATGGCTTAGTAAAGCTATTAATATTTGTTGTTGAAATTTTACTGTATCGCCGGATTGTTCGTATAATTTTTTCAATTGATTGACAACTACAGGCTTAGTTGAATCTTTAATGGTTGCTAATGCACTGATTAAATTACATTTTAATTCAAAATAATTTTTATCCGATACACTCAATTGATTAATGGCATTTATCAAACCCGGTATATGTCCCTCGTCAAAATCAACATAAAATATAGCCCTCGCAGCCTTTGCATGCGTAATGCTATCCTTACTCAAAAAATCTTTAAAAAAAAGATCAATTTTGGGTTGGTCAAGAGTGAAGGCAGTATTACTTTTTAAGGGAATGAAAGTTTGAAAAAAAGAATCAAAAAAATCATTCCTTTCCTGCAGCGAATCACTTTTACTCGTCAGACTATACAGTACATTGTCTTTTAACAATAACAATCGATTCACCTGTTTTGAAGAACCCGTATCTCTCAATAATAATTTCATTCCCTGAACAGAGTCATTTAACTTAAAAAACTCCTTCTTATAAACTATTAAATCATCATCTGTGCAATTCTTAATTCCTTCATCCCAGTACTTAACAGAATCTTTGATAAAAAAGTATTTGGGGTAGGTCAATACCTGCACATTGATGGTTTCACCTGTTGCCTCATTTGTAAAGTTTCCATTTTGGGTATCTCGCCAATAGCTTTCCTCAAACATTCTTTCTGTAAAACTATTTTCTGATACTACTTTTCTTAAATCTTCGCTAATGTTCGGTAGAACTGGGCTCATTACTGAATAATTCATAAACGTATCTACATATTTTTTTGCAACCCCATATTGGTAAGGTAGCAACTTAAAGCTATTCCAAAAAGAGTCAGCCGCCTTTTTATCACTTCGGGTACGTACGGCTATGGTGTAATAATCGTTGCCTTTAATAATATGCTTCGCAAAAATAGTAGCGCCGTCTTTCAATCGTTCGCTAACGTTGAGTGAAGCATATCCTTTAAAGTTAACAAATTGCCTGTTGAGTTGCTTATCAAAAAAATCGGCGCTTCTAAAAGATTCTTCCATCATGCTCAGATCAAAAGTATCCGCCTCCAACACCGTGTAATTTTGTACATTTTTCTTCAAAATAAGGTATACATCACCGTTAGTATGATCAACAGCGCTATACTCCCATCGCTTCCCATCTGGCGTAAATTTGTTCACAGTAGCTATCGGTTCGGTAGGAAAATGCACACTAAATCCTCCGTGCCGGGGAGAATAATCAGCGTGAGTGTCAGTTTGATTTCTTTTTAATTTAATAGAAGAAAAAAACTGAGCGGCTTCATTACTTTTCATATAGCCTTCATTACCAGACATTTTAAAAATTATTACTTCAAAAGGTGTAACAAAAATTTGATACCGTTGAAACATTCCCCTTTTCGTTTTGTTGGTAACTTCCAATCCTTTATATCCATTATCTTCTATCGCTTTTTTACTAATAATTTTACCGGGAATGTTTTCATAAAGCAGACTATCTACTTTATTATAAACATCGCTTTCCGATAACCCCTGAAAAGCTGCATGCGTTTTAACCCGGGTAATCAGATAATATACACCATTAGCCATATCCGAATACTGCATTTGGTCAAAGCCGGTTCTCATGTATTCATTACCCAATTGATATAACTTTCCAGGTGCCGATACTTCCAGGAAGCCGTCTTCCGAACGCTGTACTATAAATTGTACCGGAACTTTTAACTGATCTATTTTTTCTTTTTGCGCAACTTCCCTATTGTTCATTTTAATAGGTCGAAGTGTATAGCCCATTTTTCTCAAAAGTTCGATAACGCCTCTTTCTCCGGGTAAATGGGCTGCACCGACCCCTACAAATAATGAATTTTTCTTTAAAATTGTATCTATCGAATAAGCCTGAATTTCATTTCTTTTATACAAAAATTTTTCCAGAAATGCCTCCGAAGGTTCGGCTCTTTTTTCCAGAGAATCCAACATATCCAAATCCTGCTTTTTATAAGCCTCTTCCATTTTACCCTGTACATCATACATTGAAGCCGACCCCCAATCAATTGATTTCTTTTTCTTCTCCTTTGCCATATCAGTATAAGCCTCCAACATCAATTTCTCAGACTCATAATAATTTTCTACGCCTGTAGCTCTTTTACCCAATTTTTTGCCTGTTTGGTAAATATATAAATCCAGGAAAGTGTCTTCCTCAAAATCATCTCTGTAACCATAGCTTCTGTAGAGCAACCCATTTACTGTGGCTGGCTCACTACTGATGGCAGCTTTAAGTTTATCCTCAAACTTATCTATTTTAAATGAAGTTTCATGTAAAAAATTATAACCCCCGTATCGGGAGAAGTCACTGTAGTTCGCCTTCATCTTTTCCCATTGAACCATTTCACCCTGCCATATCTCAGGATTCAGCTCTAATGATACGGCATCCACCCTTTTCAGTGCATAGTAAAATGAATCGCTTAAATGGAAAACCATTTTATTACTTACATGCATGGTACCAAATAAGTAAGAAGGCTTTTTTAAACCATTACCGGTAATTTCCCAAAATAAACTAGGATACTTTGCCGTTTTAGAAGGCTGCGAAAATGAAAAAGATAATGAGCAGGCTAGTACACAACTTAATCCCCAACGTAGAAGATACATAAAAAATAGTTAATAGAATGACTGTTTTATATTAGATGCAAAAAAGATAACAAATGCATAAATAATGGATAGTTGATAATTGGATAATTGATAATTTGCAAAGCTTTTTTTAAACACTACTGATACATTTATTTATTAAACAACAATATTTTCAATAATAATTTAATATAAATGAAGTAAAACTCATCCACAAATTATATATTTTAATAATGAAAAAAGCATAAATAATCTATCCAAATAAAATATTTTTTTTAACATATATTGATATTTTTTTAAAAAAAATCAATAATACAGATCATTGTTGTCCGAGATAAAAGTTTAAAATAAGGGTGGTTATATGGCCACCCTT
>CAZPHA010000022.1:0-40984 GCA_964586215.1 uncultured Ferruginibacter sp. | reverse complement strand
AGATCATCCCGACAAAAGAGTGTGGTCGTCTAGCCTGAGGCCAGATCATCCCGACAAAAAAGTGTGGTCGTCTAGCCTGAGGCAAGATCATCCCGACAAAACTTATGTCTAAGTAAAAAAGCAGCTATCAGGCTGCTTTTTGTTTTTTAAAGGAAAATATTTTACTTCCTACAAATAAATAATTTTATTAACACGAAAACTCTTCTTTTTTAACATATTTTTGTGTAATTTTTATATGATTAGCATCTATTATGTAAAAATGTCAATCACAATATTTAATCGTATATCCATTGAGCAACTTATTAAAATTATTATTTATATTAAACGTTTTTACAAATTAGAATTATTTTAAATACATGTTTTACTCAACAAAAATAAAGTTCCTGGTAGCTGCTTTTGTACTTGGACTTTTTATAACTGCTTGTAACAATAGCCATACCAACACAACAACTTCATCAGCCAATGAAAAACAAAATACGATAGTTTCCGATCCGGAGGATATGGATGATGTAGCCATAAATACCATTCAAACATTATTGCAATCTGCCGAAAACAACAATGGTAAGCTCGACGAAAGTACACAGCTTTCTATGGCGCATGTTATCGTTGACTTTTACAAACAAAAAGAATATAATTTATTATGGAGTAAGGAAGCAGAATGGAAACCATTAGCGGATAGTCTTTTTAATTTTATTACTCATGCAAAATCAGAGGGGTTATTTCCGAATGATTACCATTTCTCTGATTTAACGGATATTAAGAATAAGTTAGATAAAGACTCCCTGGCTCGTATGGACGCCAGCACTTGGAGTAAAGCCGATATTTTGCTTACGGACGGACTGGCCAAAATTTTAAAAGATCTAAAATATGGCCGTTTACAGGCTGACAGCATTTCGCTTAACAAAGATTCATCTTTAATAGAAAACTTTTATTTCAATCATTTAAATGAAATAATTGAGAAAAAACAGTTTACTCCAACCCTTACTGTTGTACAACCCAAACATAAAGGATACTGGGATTTGAAAGATGGTATTAAACGATTTTTAGATAGTTCAAGTGATAAATCTTATACGTATGTTCCTTATCCTTATAAAAAAGGAAGTGCTGACGACTCTTTAAGATTTACCCGAGCTTTGCAAAAAAGATTGGCAGAAAGCGGCTGCCCCGCCGAAAATGGCAATTTGGCTGAAGCTATCAGGAAATATCAAAGAATAAAAGGATTAACGGCGGATGGGAAAGTCTCCACAACGTTAATAAAATCGATGAATACAAGCGATGCTGAAAAATTCAAACGTATTGCCATTACTTTAGATAAATACAAACAAATGCCGGAAAAAATGCCCGAAAAATATATTTGGGTAAACTTACCTGCCTTTTATTTACAGGTATGGGAGAATGGTGAAGAAGTTTTATACAGCAAAGTTATTTGTGGCAAACCGGAAACGAGAACCCCACTTTTGAACAGCCATATTACAGATATGATCACTTATCCTACCTGGACGGTACCTACCAGTATTATTGTAAAGCAATATTTACCCAGGTTGCGTAAAAACCCTAATTATTTATCTCGTATTGGCTTAAAGCTGATTAATAATAAAGGTGAAAAGGTAGATCCCGGAAGTGTAAGCTGGGGTAAGTATTCCAGAGGTATTCCGTTTAGCGTAATGCAAAGCAGCGGCGATAATAATGCTTTAGGCGTAATGAAATTCAATTTTGACAACCCTTTTTCTGTGTATTTGCATGATACCAACCAACGTTACTTATTTAAAAACGATTACAGAGCACTAAGTCATGGTTGTGTACGGGTACAGGAATGGGAAAAACTGGCATTTTATATTGCCAGAAACGATAGTATGAACCTGGCTGCCAGAGACACTCTTCGATATACAGCAGATTCCATCAAAAACTGGATAGACCGCAAAGCACATAAGCGCATTTTGGTAAAAAATCAGATTCCCTTATTTATCCGGTATTTTAGCTGTGAAGGCAAAGATGGTAAGATTAAGTTTTACGATGATATCTATGGTGAAGATAAGCAGTTAAGAGAAAAATATTTTGCCAATAAGTAATGTTGGCAACCGACTACCGACTACTGACCACGGAACAAATTTGAGCGTAGTTTATGGGCTATAGACTATCACCAATGATAGCCGAATATACATTAATAAATTTGTTTTCAGGATGTACTAAGGGTGAAGCTTTAGATTAAGGTTTGAGGAAAGTTCTATTTGTAATTTTACTTTAGCTTTTAAAGCAGTAAAGACTTTCAATAAAGTTTCTATAGTTACATTACTAGCATTATTCTCAAGTCTCGAAATTTGAGCTTTTTGTACACCAATTAATTCCCCCAGTTTTTCCTGTGTCAAATGTCTTTCTTTTCTCGTTTGCCTTATTGCTTTGCCAATTAGGTCAATTTGGAGTTCATATTCAAAAAGTTCTCTATCCGGAGAACCTCGTTTACCAATTAACTTATCTTGTACTTCTTTTAATGTATATGATTTCATTTTTTATTTATTTTATGTTTATCATAAAAATACTTTTTCCTTATTTGCATAGCTTTTTTAATTGTATTTTCAGGCATCTTACTCTGTTTTTTTACCAATCCGAAAACAACTATTACCAGAGTGCTGTTTACCGAAGTCTTATCCCAAAAGGCAAGCAAACGATATTGCAATCCCTGATACAAAGTTCTAAATTCCCAAATATCATTAGTAAGTTTTTTAAACAGTTCAGCATCAAGTTCAATTTGTGCTTTACGAATATTACTCAGAATTTTTTTATAATGTTTGTTATGCAAACTGCTTAAAAAATTAAAAGCCTCTTCTAAAAAGATAACTTCAAAAAGTATGTCCATTGGTTAGCTTGTTAAACACTGCAAAGATAACAAAAGTTTCTTTATAACGAAACCTCTGTTGTGGATTTGTGAGTAAATAATTTTTTTTCGTTTAATGTGAAGCACCTATTTTTGTTGCGTTTACGAAAATTAATATATTATGAAGAAAATTTTCCTTTCACTTTTAGCTTTAGGAACGCTTACCGCTTCCTATGCACAAAGCGACTATAAAAAGCAGCCTCAAATCGGGGTTAGTTTTATATTGAATGATTTTCAAACTGCTACTGACCTTCGGGCTGGCGGATTGGCAAACGTGATCAAGGCCAAGCAATGGAGCAAGACCAAACGTATGTCGCCAGGTATGGCAGTTACTTATGTTGAAGGACTGTGCAGCCATGTAGACTTTGTTGGTAGTCTGGCCGGCTCTTTTGTAGAGTATCCGGTACCCAATAAGCCTACAACTAATAACAATGCACTTTTACTGGAAGCCTCTGCTACTGCCAATTTAAAATTAGTCTCTGATAATTATTATTTCAATCCTTTTGTTACATTAGGTGTAGGAGCTTCAAAATTTAAAGGATATTACGGAGGCTTTATCCCTGCCGGTGTAGGCGTACAGCTTCGTATTATGGACGGTATTTTTGTACTGGTAAATTCTCAATACAGAATACCTGTTACCGAAAATGTTGCCTATCACTTATACCACAGTTTTGGTATAGTGGCTAATTTGAAGAAAAAAGAGGCAATTAAGGGTCTTCCACAATAAATTTAACCAGCACAGGTGATTGTGATTCGATTGCCATACTGAATTTAACTGTTAATCTGGTAGCTACTTCTATTACAAATAAAGAAAGCATGGAACAGAATCCATGCTTTTTTTTGTGAGTTAATTTTTATTTAGAATTTATCTTCTACTTTTCCATGATAGAAAACCATACCTTCTAAATTACTTGTGTAATATACGGGAAATCCAACATTATTCAGATCGATATTACTTACACTTAAATTATTCCAGTTGGCTGGATTTTTTACCACGCCACTATAATCTAACTGACTAAGCCAGTTGTGATTTTGTCCACTGTAGTCACAACTCCAAAAAGAAAGATTGTCACTAACATTGTACAAATTGGGTTTGTCGATACAGGGTTCCTCTTTGATAAGTTCCATTGCAACATAAATTCTTTTGGTATCAGGATCAACTTTTATGGCTCCGTCTTTTAAATAAAGATTGAAGGGGTAAAATGCTTTATAGTCTTCTTTCTTGATATAACCAATATGGTCATCAAGTACTTGTACATTTGAGCCATCCAGGTTGGCACACATTAACGAAGGTCTAAAATAATTATATGGATTTTCAGTATTATTTGAAGGTTTTTTAATCAAAGCCTGATTATCTCTCAACCAAAATACTTTGTTATTTGTATTATCAATTGTAAAAAATCCTAGTCCTGTTGAATTTAGTGAACGCTTAACTTTTTTTCTTTTTAAAAATGTTGTGTTGTTTGCTATTTCTTCTTCAAAACCTTTATAAAATCCGTCTGAACAAGCCAGGTTAAAGTTTTTGATAAGAATTTTAGGGATCCTTGTACCCAGATCATATTCCATTAATGCATTGTGAGCTAAGCTTACGTAGTATAGTTTATTGTTTGCAAAAATAGGAGATAAAATATCACCCGTAGTCTTGTATATTCGATCAAAACCTGTTCCATTCATATAAATAACACACAAATTATCAAACCCTTTTTTTCCACCTTTTTCAGTGTTTGCAAAAAACATTCTATTATAGAGCTTATCAATGTATAATACTTTTGAAGCCCCGAAGGAACTATTCTGAATATATTCATTATCAATATTTTCAGCAGATGTTTTTTCTAAATTATAATAACCAAAATCAGAACCGTTCATTCCCCAAATAATATTAGATTCCGAATCCTCGTAGTGCATGTAAAATGGAGCCGGATTATACCCAAATGCATCTTTGGTAACATTGGTTAGCAGATTTGTATAAGATATATTGCTGCCACTATTTACGCCTTTGGTATATGTCAAAAATATTGACTTGTAATTTGCTCGAGGCTTCATACCAGTATTACTAGCAATTCCAAGATTGGAGCTTTCCCGGCTGTTCAGGCTACTATTGAGGGTATCTTCTTTTTTGCAGCTTACGATACCGGATATTAATAAGCCGGCCGCAATAAATTGTTTAATTCGCATAAGCATTTTTAATTGAATATTGATTATTAAATGTTGTTGTTAGTATATAGATGCAATATTTCGGTATTTTACATAAACGGCGGGAAACAATTAACGAATGAGGTAAATGGCTTAATGAATGAGTATTTTGAATTAATGAACTGAAAATCAATAATTTATGTATAATGAACAATTGATTTATTACATCACAAAAAATTAATATGTTAAATTAATTGTAACAGTTAAGGCTACAATTGATCCATTCATGGTCGAATTGAACGCCCTCCAGCTTTTTATAAAAATTGATAGCCGGTACATTCCAATCGAGGACCTGCCAGGCAATACCGGTTAGGTTTTTTTGTTTGCATTCTTCCATCAGGCATTGAATAAAAGTTTTCCGATGCCATGGCCTCTCATATTTTTCGTAACCAAAAGATCTTCCAGATACATGCGCTGGCCTTTCCAGGTAGAGTAGCGAATATAGTAAAGTGCAAAACCAACGATTTGTTCCTTATTATCGATATCTTTTTGTACAGCTACAAAAGCCCACCATACCGGATGTGGTTCAAAACCACTCTCTACAAAATGATCAAAACTGACACTTACCTCATGAGCAGCTTTTTCGTAAACTGCCAGTTCTTTTATCAGCTTCATAATGGGGGAGCAATCTTCTTTTACAGCTTTGCGAATCAATATTTTCATAAAAACTATTTTTTGATTGTCGATAGTGCCTGACTAAGATCATTCAATATATCTTCAATATTTTCAATACCCACACTCATGCGTATAAGCCCGTCCGTTATACCATACTTTTCTCTTTTTTCTTTAGCAATGCCTGCATGGCTCATACTTGCCGGGTGAGAAATAAGGGTATCGCATGTGCCTAAAGATACAGCCCGTACACACATTTTTAAATGATCAATAAATTGTATTCCTGCCTGTAATCCGCCTTTGAGTTCAAAGCTAAGCATGGCCCCGGGATGTTTCATTTGCCGAGCTGCAATGTCATAATCAGGGTGGGAGGGAAGGCCGAGATAATTCACTTTTTGTACTGCCGGATGATCATCCAGAAAAGTAGCTACTGCCACAGCGTTTTGGCAATGACGCTGCATTCTTACTTCAAGGGTTTTTATGCCCTGTGTCAGTAAAAACGCATCAAAAGGATTGCTGTTGCCACCTAGCAGCCGATGTACTTTGGTAACAGGTCCATTCATTTTTTGCAGATCTTTTCCGGTTAATGAGCCTCCGATGGCTGTGCCATGGCCGTTTAAAAATTTAGTAGTGCTGTGAAAAACAAAATCTACTTCATACGCAAAGGGTTGTTGTAAATAAGGTGTAGCAAAAGTATTATCTACAGACACCAGTACATTGTATTGTTTGGCTAATGCTGCTATTGCTTTTATATCCACACACTGCAATGTGGGGTTAGCAGGTGTTTCCAGGTGAATTAATTGAATGGCAGAATTTGTTTGTAAAATTCTCTCTATCAAATCTAAATCTTTACAATCTGCCAACACTGCTTGTACACCCAAATTTGGCAAAATGTGTTCCAGCATTTCCTGAGTGCCGCCATACAAGGGAGCATGGGACAATATTGTATCGCCTGATTTTAGAATGGACATCAGCAGGGTAGTCAATGCAGCCATACCACTGGCATGCAAAATTGTTTTTAGTTGCAATGGGTTGCCGGCATCATCTACCAAACCAAAGCTTTCCAAAGCGCTTATTTTTTCTTCTGCTTCTGTGATGGTTGGATTACCCCAGCGACTATAAATATAGCCTTTTTCTTCACCGGAGAAACGCCTCATTCCCTGCAAGGCATCATCAAAAACAAAAGTGCTGTTAGCGTAAATAGGTGTCAGGTGGGCATGATTGCCATCTTGCAAATGACCTCCATGAATAGCTGCAGAGCCAAAACCTGCATAGGTATTTTTTTGTTGCGACATACAGTTAAATTAGAGTACAAAATATTAAAAATGTAGTAATTTATGGTAATCAAAAGAAACTAAAAATTTTAGCCCTAAATTTTGATCGTACATTAGAGTAATGTGAAAAGTGAGATAAATTCTTTGGTGCATATTTTGATAAAAGCTCAATAGTAGTACAACTGTTGAAAGGAGCGTTCCGCCTGAGGCGGACAGGCTGCCACTGAAGATTAATCAAGCAACAAATGCCAGTTACATAAAATTAATTATGATCTATCATAGTCAGGGTAATACCATAACCCTGGTAGTAAAACTGGGATTGAGGAGTGGGACGCTGATATTCCCAGTGTACAAAGTCTTTGAAAACCAATCCAATATCTTTTGCGTATTTTTCTACACTGTAATTTTTTTCTGCGTAGGTAGTGTTAGGATTAGCGGGATCGCCATTTTGTTCCAACTCTTTTTGTACAACTTTAAGTGTATTGGGTAGTTCCGTCTGACCAATGGTTGATGCCTGGCCTACACTATCATACGTAAAATCCCAGCCATCCAGAAATTGAAGTTCGGGATTTAAATAGGTTTCAATATGTGAGTTTCCTTTCCACGAAAAACCATCTCGAATGGGCAGTGCCAGATTGATAAACCGGAGATTATTTTCAACAAACTCTAAACTATTTTGTTGCGGAATGGCCATAAAGGTGTTTTCAGGTTGCCAGGAATCTGAATCTTTTTTACGGATAAATCGTACAATTCTATAAGCATCCCGATTGATGTTATCTTTTATTTTGGCATCCACCTGGTATTTTACCTGATAACTAACAACAGTATCTTTTGTACCAAAATTAATAAACTTAAAAGAGTCTAATTTATACACAATATATTTACCTACTTCATATGGAGCATAATCATTGATAGCAGGTGTAGCAACAAAATTCTCTGTTTTATTACAGCCACTAATAATAATGAGTATAAAAATGAGTAATGATAGTTGCTTCATATATTTGTAAGTTACTAATATTGTGTTGATTTTTTACACGAATTGTTACGAATTACACAAATGTCAGGCCAATAATTTATATTTGTGCAATAGGTTTTATCATATTTGGTAAAAGTTTAATCGTTTCGCTGAATAATTCCACCGCCGATCACATCATCATTTTCATAAAAAACAGCACTTTGTCCGGGTGCAATTCCCTTTACATCTTCATAAAAACGAACAACAACCCCATTTTGGTATGGCAACAGCTGGCTGGAGGCTCCTTTATCCTTATAACGAATTTTTGTTATTATCTCTTTATCAGCAGGAATATCTTCATATTTAATCCAATTAATGCCTGATACTTTCATTTCGTGATGCTTTAAATCAGCTTCTTCACCCAAAATAACCGTATTCGTATCCGGATCAATGGCAGTAACAAATACGGGCTTGCCTAAGGCAATATCCAGGCCTTTGCGTTGCCCGACAGTATAAAAAGGATAACCTTTGTGTTTACCAAGAATTTTACCCGTTTTGTCAATAAAATTGCCTCCGTTGACCTTGTCTTCCAAGTCCGGAACCCTGCGTTTTAGGAAGCCGCGGTAGTCATTATCCGGAACGAAACAAATTTCATAGCTCTCACTTTTTTTAGCTAACTCCGGATAACCAAAATCATGAGCCATTTGCCTGATTTCAGTTTTATGGTAGGTACCCAAAGGCAGTAAAGTGCGGCTTAATAAGTCTTGCTGCAACCCCCACAGTACGTAGCTCTGGTCTTTGGTATCGTCAATACCTTTCCGTATAAAATACCTGCCGTTGGTATGTTGGTGTATTTGAGCATAATGTCCGGTAGCAATATAATCGCAGCCCAAAGCATTAGCACGTTTGAGTAAGGCCCGCCATTTGATATGGGTATTGCACATTACACAGGGGTTGGGTGTACGGCCGGCAAGGTATTCCTCTACAAAGTTTTCAATTACAAAATCACCAAATTCTTCCCGGATATCTAAAATAAAATGTGGGAAGCCGTGTTGTACCGCTGCCTGACGGGCATCGTTAAAACTATCCAAATTGCAGCAACCGGTTTCTTTTTTTCCATTCGTACCCACAGCAGTAGCATAATCCCATGTTTTCATGGTAATACCCACTACTTCATAGCCCTCCTGATGAAGCATCAACGCCGCTACGGTGCTATCGATACCACCGCTCATAGCCATCAAAACTTTTCCTTTTTTACTCATAAATATATTCTGCAAAGGTACGAAGTATTAGGGTAGGGTGTTAATGAGTTAAAATGTTAATATGTTAAGATGTGAGGTGTTAAAATGTGAAGATGTTAATATGTAAAAATGTGATATTGCTATAATGTATAATATATTTAGTATTATATATTATAAATTTATAAATATATTTAAATAATTAATTTAAAATTTAAATACTAAAAACCTTCAGATATTTTAACATTTCAACAACTCAACATTTCCACTTACCTTGCATTATGCAACAATATTTACAACTACTGCAACATATTTTAGCCAAGGGTACAGACAAAAGTGACAGAACCGGCACGGGTACCCGTAGTGTTTTTGGCTACCAGATGCGATTTAATTTAGCCGATGGATTTCCATTGGTAACCACTAAAAAATGCCATTTAAAGAGCATTATTCATGAATTATTATGGTTTTTGAAAGGTGATACCAATATTAAATATCTTAAAGAAAATAACGTAAGTATTTGGGACGAGTGGGCGGATGAAAATGGCAATTTAGGACCTGTTTACGGTAAGCAATGGCGCAGTTGGGAAGGAGCTAACGGTGAAGTGGTAGACCAGGTGAAAGATTTGATTCATCAAATAAAAACCAACCCTGATAGTCGCAGGCTTATTATCAGTGCCTGGAATGTAACGGACTTGCCCAAAATGAAACTGATGCCTTGCCATTGCCTGTTCCAGTTTTATACCGCACCTCCGACCCCTCTACAAAAGGAGAGAGGAGTAAAAGGCATGCTCTCCTGTCAACTTTATCAACGTAGTGCAGATGTTTTTTTGGGAGTACCGTTTAACATTGCTTCATATGCTTTGTTAACCATGATGATTGCCCAGGTATGTGATTTGGAAGCAGGGGAATTTGTACACACATTCGGAGATGTTCATTTGTATAGCAATCATTTTGAACAAGCACAGCTACAACTTACCAGAACGCCCTTTCCGCTACCTGCCATGAAGATTAACCCGGCAATAAAAGATATTTTTGAATTTAAATTTGAAGATTTTGAATTGATCAATTACCAGTCGCACCCGGCCATAAAAGCACCTGTGGCAGTATAAAAATTAGTTCTTAATACTTTATTAAAGTTTGCCGGCTAATAATTAATTGCTCCAAAAAATTCGTAAATTTAACATGGCATTTTTAATTCTTAATTTTTAATTTTTCATTTCAAATAATTTTGAGCCACGAAGCCATTTCAGTTTTTGATATTTTTAAAATCGGTGTAGGACCGAGTAGCAGTCATACATTAGGCCCATGGCGTGCCGCACAGCGGTTCACCCAATCATTATTACAGCAAGGCCTTTTACAAAAAGTAATCAAAATAGAAGTACTGCTGTATGGTTCTTTAGCTAAGACCGGGCAGGGGCATGGTACGGATGTAGCCGTACAATTAGGGCTAAGTGGAGATGACCCCGTTACTTTTGATGTCAATAGTATTTCTAAAAAAATAACTGACATTCAGCATACAAAAAAGATATCACTATCAGGCATATACGAAATTAACTTTGATCCTTCCGAACACATTCATTTTTTATATACTGAAAGTTTACCTTACCATCCGAATGCACTTGCATTTTTAGTAACATTAGATAATGGATTAACCTTTGCAGAAACCTACTATTCCATCGGTGGTGGATTTGTAGAAAAAGAAGGAGAGAGAGCCAATATAAAATCGGAAATTTCATTACCATTTCCCATCAATACTGCCAATGATCTTTTACATTGGTGTATGAAAACCGGGCTTAGTATCCATGAGGTTGTATCGGAAAATGAGCATAGCTGGCGCAGTGAAGCAGATACCAGGGAGGGCTTGCTCAAAATTTGGAAAGTAATGTATGAGTGTATTTTTAGAGGATGTCATACCGAAGGTGTATTGCCGGGGGGCTTGCAGGTAAAACGTAGAGCTGCCTCTCTTAACAAAAAATTAATTAGTGGAAGATCATATTCAAATGAGGATTCCTGGATTCTTGCTATCAGGCAGGGTGGCAATGACTTTAAATACATTTTAGATTGGGTGAGCTGCTTTGCCCTGGCCGTAAATGAAGAGAATGCTGCGTTTGGAAGGGTTGTTACCGCTCCTACCAATGGCGCTGCCGGTGTAATTCCGGCTGTACTGATGTATTACATTATTTTTTGCAAAGGCAATACAGATGAAAATATTATAAACTTTTTGCTAACTGCTGCTGAAATAGGCAGTATTTTCAAAAAGGGTGCAACTATTTCAGCCGCAATGGGTGGCTGCCAGGCCGAAATAGGCGTAAGCAGCGCCATGGCTGCCGCAGCGCTTACCGAATGTATGGGCGGCACGCAAAAGCAAACATTGATGGCCGCTGAAATTGCTATGGAGCATCACTTGGGCCTAACTTGTGACCCTATTGCCGGACTGGTACAAATTCCCTGCATTGAACGCAATACGATGGGTGCCATTAAAGCCATTACCGCCAGTCAGCTGGCCTTACAAAGTACTCCCGACTATGCCAAAGTAAGTCTGGATGGCGTCATTAAAACCATGTGGGATACCGCCCAGGATATGAACAGCAAATACAAAGAAACCGCCGACGGAGGCTTGGCTATACATGTTCCGCTTAGCCTGAGTGAATGCTGAAGTATTGAAGATTTTAGATGTAATATTTAATATTGAACATTTTAAAATATTTAAATATTACATCTTGCATATTGATTATCTTCGTGTTTATTATGACAATAGAACAATTAAAAGGTATGAGAGACCGTCTGGTGGTTTTGAGGAGGTTTCTTTGACGTAGAAAACAGAGAAGCCAAAATTACCAACGACAAACAACTATCGCTTTCTCCCGGTTTTTGGAACGATAATGCCCGTGCTACTTCCATTTTAAAAGAAATAAAAGTTAATGAGTATTGGGTAAATATGTACCATGACGTAGAAACACTCATGGAGGACTTTGCGGTTTTATTTGATTTCTGGAAGGAAGGCGAAGCTACCGAAGAAGAAGTAAAAGAGGCCTACCAAAAAGCAACCAATGCAATAGAAGAAGCCGAGTTTAAAAGCACCTTGAATGAACCTACAGATGCACTACCGGCTGTATTACAAATCAACAGTGGCGCCGGTGGTACGGAAAGCCAGGATTGGGCGGAGATGCTGGCACGCATGTACCGCATGTATGGCGAAAAACAGGGTTGGAGTGTAACAGAACTGGACTGGCAATGGGGTGATGGTGCTGGTATCAAAACCTGTACACTGCAATTTGACGGGCCTTTTGCTTATGGATTTTTAAAAGCTGAATCCGGTGTGCATCGACTGGTTCGTATCAGTCCTTTTGATAGCAATGCCAGGAGACATACTTCTTTTGCCAGCGTATATGCATACCCGTTAATTGACGATACGATTGAAATTGAAGTGAACCCTGCTGATGTGGAATGGGCTTTTTTCAGAAGTGGTGGCAGTGGCGGACAAAATGTAAATAAAGTAGAAACAGCTGTACGACTTACCCACAAACCTACCGGCATCATTGTAGAATGCCAGCAGGCACGAACCCAGGGTGAAAACCGGGAAAAAGCTATGGCTATGCTGAAAAGCCGACTGTATGAGGAAGAGATGAGGAAGCGAAAAGCAGCACAGGAGGCGGCCAACAGTACCAAGAAAAAAATAGAATGGGGGAGCCAGATCAGAAGTTATGTATTCCACCCATATAAAATGATTAAAGACCACCGCACAGATTATGAAGTAGGCAATGTAGGACCAGTCATGGATGGTGAACTGGATGGATTTATCAAAGCATATTTGATGAGTGAGAAGGAGGATATATAAATTATGAATATAGTAAAATTACGCATTTTTAACGAATTTTTACAGATTGGCATATTTTTTGCTATGATTGGATAAAATTTTAAATTAAGATAAAATGAAAAAAATTAAACTATTGGCATTGGTAGCTATCGCTTCCATTGCTTTATTTTCTTGTGGTAAGGATAAAGATGCAACGGGCGAAAATCCAATGAAGGCTGTAATTGATGCTAAAACTTTAACTACGCCTCAGTCTGACGGGCTTATCCAACTTCCCACTAAAAGAGAAGTAGGAAACAAAATAACCTTTAAAAAAGATGGAAAAGTGACTCAGTTAGGATTATATATTGGCTTAACAGGTTCTTATAAAGTATCTTTTTGGGATTTTGATAGCAAAGTTCTTTTAGCTCAGACTACCATTAATGTTACAGGTACAAGTACTTTTAACTATGTTGATATTACTGCTGTAAATGTTACTGCTAATAAGGCATATGTTTTATCCATGAATACTACTAATACGGCAACTAATGTGGCTGTGCATCCTAAGTTAGTCACAAATGCTAACAAAACTGCCATTTACCCTTTTACATCTGGAAACGTTGTGTATGAGCAAAGGTTAACGAAAACTTCTGATGTAAGTGTATTCCCTGATCAGGTTTCATCCAATGATCAGCTTCAAGGTATTGCAGACATTACATTTGTACCAAACAAATAGTATTCTGGTAATATAATAATATTGATTTTAACACAAACGGCCTCCAAAAAAGGCCGTTTGTATTATAGTAAGTTTTACACTACATCACTATATGCGTATTTAATATTTTTATACGCATTAATCAATCCATTGGTTGAAGCATCGTGAGTGGCAACTGTTTCATCTCCGGATAGCTCTGGCAGTATTTTATTGGCCAATACCTTTCCTAATTCTACGCCCCATTGATCAAAACTATAGATATTCCAAATTACACCCTGTACGAAAATTTTATGTTCATACAAAGCAATCATTTCTCCCAACGAAAAAGGCGTTATTTGCTTAATTAAAAAAGAATTGGTAGGCCGGTTGCCTTCAAACACACGATAAGGGTTACTGTTGTCCGTGCCATTCATCAGCGCTTCTGTTTGCGCAAAGAAGTTACTCAATAATTTTTCATGATGATCGCCAATAGGGTTATGGCTGATAGCCGGCGCAATGAAATCACAGGGAATCATTTGTGTACCCTGATGAATCAATTGATAAAAAGCATGCTGCCCGTTGGTGCCGGGCTCTCCCCAGATTACCGGGCCGGTTGCATAATCAACCTTATTGCCATTGCGATCTACATACTTGCCATTGCTCTCCATATTTCCCTGCTGGAAGTAGGCCGCAAAGCGATGCAGATATTGATCGTATGGTAAAATAGCTTCCGTGGCAGCGCCAAAAAAGTTACCATACCAGATACCCAGCAATGCCATAATCACCGGAATATTTTTATCAAAGTCTCTCTCAAAAAAATGATTATCGGTTGCATAGGCGCCTTGCAATAACTGCTCAAAATTATCGTAACCTATTGTGAGAGCAATTGATAAACCGATTGCACTCCAGAGACTGTAACGGCCACCCACCCAGTCCCAAAACTCAAACATGTTTTCGGCGTCAATGCCAAAACGAGTAACTTCAGCCAGATTCGTACTGAGCGCTACAAAATGTTTGGAAACATGTGCTTCCTCTTTAGCATGTTGCAGAAACCATTCTCTGGCCGTATGAGCATTCGTCATGGTTTCCTGGGTAGTAAAGGTTTTAGAGGCAATGAGAAAAAGTGTTTCTTCCGGATTTACTTTTTTAAGTGTTTCTGCTATATGCGATGCATCTACATTGCTTACAAAGTATGTTTGGATGCCTTTTACCCAATAAGGTTTCAGCGCTTCTGTTACCATTACCGGGCCTAAGTCGCTACCGCCAATACCAATATTGACGATGTATTTGATTGTTTTGCCGGTATATCCTTTCCAGTTGCCGCTGTGTATTTTGGTACAAAACGTTTTCATTTGTTGCTGAACAGCTTTTACCTCTTTCATAACGTCTTTACCATCTACCATGACAGGCCTTTCAGAAAAATTCCTCAGGGCTGTGTGCAATACCGCTCTGTTTTCCGTTTCATTAATTTTTTCACCGTGAAACATGGCATACATCGCTTCTTTAAGCTTACATTCTTTTGCTAATTGAATTAATAACTCAATGGTTTTCTCTGATACAATATTTTTGGAATAGTCAAACAAAATATCATCCATTTGCAACGAAAACCGTCCAAATCTATCAGCATCTGATTCAAAAAGCTGACGCATATGCACTTGTTTCATTTCCAGAAAATGTTGTTGCAATAATTTCCAGGCTAGGGTTTTTGTAGGGTTGATTTTAGGGAGCATTTTTATTTAATGTTTAATATGTGAGATTTAATGTTTTGTATGTGAGTTTACAGTCTCCACGGGGTCTTTTTTTGCAAAAAAAGACCCCGTGGGAACACAAAATATTTAATATTGTATTTGTCTGACGGTCTCCGTCTGACAAATACAAAGATTTACTATTTAAGCGTATTATATGATACTGACCAGTACCTTACATATTATATCTATAAACGCTCAATTACCTCAATTATTTTTAATACCATATCCTTTGTTATATCCAAATGCGTTACCATCCTCACCTGGCTGGAAGAAATGGCCACACATAATATATTGTACTTTTTAAGCATTTCCACAAATGTTTTGGGAGTGAAAATACCTATTACATCAAAAATTAATATATTAGTCTCAACCGGCAACATTTTACCGATAAAATCTTTTTTTAGCAAAGCCTCTGCAATTAATTTGGCATGTTGATGATCTACTTCCAGGCGATTGATATGGTTTTGAAGAGCATATATTCCGGCTGCGGCCAGATAGCCTGCCTGCCGCATACCGCCTCCCAACACCTTACGTACCCGGCGTGCTTTTTTAATAAAATCGGCTTTTCCGAGCAACAGGCTTCCTACCGGAGCTCCCAAGCCCTTACTGAGACATACAGAGATACTATCGAAGATCTTGCCATATTGTTTGGGTGACTCCTTTTTGGCTACCATTGCATTCCACAATCTTGCACCGTCTAAATGCAAACTTAAATTTTTAGTAGAACAAATATTTTTAATTAATTGAATATCAATCATTTCGTAGCATGATCCGCCACCTCTATTGGCCGTATTTTCAATACTTACCAACCGGGTATGGGGCTTGTGTACATCTTCCGCATTGATGGATTCCAGCACCTGATCTGCGGTAATTCGGCCCCGGTTACCTTCCAGGGGCTTTACCTGACAGCCGCTGTTAAAAGCAATACCGCCTCCCTCATAAATATAAATATGACTCATTTTCTCACAAATTACTTCATCGCCGGGTTGGGTATGACACTTAATGGCAATTTGATTAGTCATGGTGCCACTGGGACAAAACAATGCCGCTTCCATACCAAACATATCAGCTACCATTGCTTCCAATTCATTGACAGAGGGGTCTTCACCAAAAACATCATCGCCAACTTTTGCTTTCATCATGGCTTCCAGCATAGCCGGGGTGGGTCGGGTAACAGTATCCGATCGTAAATCAATCAACATAGAGGAATTTCTATTAAAATGAGGTCACAATATTATGCATTTCATTAATAAATTGCTAAATATTATAAATTAATGTTATGCATTTATTAAAATTTATTAAATAATTATGCACTAAGTGTACAAAATTGTAAATTTACGGTTCTTTTGGACTGATTTTTGCAGTGTAATTTTATATTTTTTATAACAACTTTTTGCAATAAAAATTGTCTAATAATTAATATAAAACAACATTTTCAGAATTTAATATCATACAATGAGGCAACTAAAGATCGCAACGCAGATTACTAACCGTGATTCACAGGCAGTAGAGAAGTATTTACAGGAAATTTCCAAAATTCCTATGATTACTCCCGAAGAGGAGACCGTTTTAGCTCAAAAAATTAAAATGGGCGATCAGCGGGCTTTGGATAAACTGGTTCAGGCAAATCTTCGTTTCGTGGTATCCGTGGCTAAGCAGTACCAACACCAGGGGCTTTCGCTTAGTGATTTGATTAACGAGGGCAACCTCGGCTTAATTAAAGCGGCACAACGCTTTGATGAAACCAAAGGTTTCAAATTTATTTCTTATGCCGTGTGGTGGATTCGCCAATCGATACTACAGGCATTGGCAGAGCAGGGTAGATTAGTCCGCCTGCCACAAAATAAAATTGGCACGTACAACAAAGCTAATAAAGCTTATATGGCTTTTGAACAGGAACATGAAAGAGAGCCATCTACAGAAGAATTAGCAGAGTTATTGGAAATGAGTGAAACAGAGATCAACAATATTTTCCAAAGTAATACCCGTCATACCTCCCTGGATGCACCTGTGCATGAAGCAGAAGATGTGGCGATGGGTGATTTACTGGAAGGTGGTGATGATACCGATGATGATGTAATGCAGGATTCACTCAGAAATGAAATCCGCAGAGTATTGAAATCATTGAGCCCAAGAGAAGCGGAAATCGTAAATGCTTATTTTGGTTTAGATGGTGAAAATGGCGTTACTATTGAGCAAATTGGTCAGAAATACGATCTTACCAAGGAACGTATTCGTCAAATTAAAGAAAGAGCTATCAAAAGACTACAAAAAGCCCGTTACAGCGGTGCGTTGAAAGCATATCTGGGTTAGTAACGATGTATTCCAATAGCGAATCCTACATCTTAATGATGTAGGATTCGTTTTGTTTTGGAGAATTGCCTAATTTTATATCATGAGAAAAATCATCAGCATCATTACTATTGTATTTTTTTTTATGGGATGTGAAAAAGATATCACATTCAATTTAAAAAATGCAGACAATAAATTAGTAGTAGATGCCGAAATTGAAAACGATAACTATCCAACGGTAATCCTTACCCGAAATTTTGATTTTTTTGCCAAAATCAATCCACAACTATTGGCCAATGCATTTGTACACAATGCCGATGTAAAATTATCCAACGGCACTTTAACCCATACTTTAAAAGAATATGAAATTCCCTTACCCGATGGCTTTAAAGGTTATGTATATACGGTAGATACCAACAACCTGGGTACTGCTTTTAAAGGCGAATTCAGCAAAAAATATGATTTAACGATTACGGTAGATGGCCAGGAGTATAAAGCATCCACCAATATTCTTCCCATTACCAAATCCCCGGATTCTATTTGGTTTAAACCAGCCCCAATGAACCCTGACAGCAACAAAAGGGTAATGATGGTGACTGTTTCAGATCCGCCAGGATTAGGTAATTATGGACGATATTTTACCAAACGCAATAATGAAAATTTCTTACCCGGCGAAAATTCGGTGTTTGATGATGCTGTTATTGATGGCTCTACTTACACGGTACAGGTTGATCCGGGTATCGACAGAAATAACCCTCTCAAAGACGATGACAACTTTTTCCAAAAAGGGGATAAGGTTACCGTAAAGCTTTGTACAATTGATAAAGCAACTTACACTTTTTGGAGTACCTGGGAATTCGCTTATCAAAGCATTGGAAATCCCTTCTCACAACCTAATAAAGTACTCGGTAATATCAGCAATGGCGCTTTAGGGGCTTTTTGTGGCTATGCCGCCTGGTATAAGACTTTTGATGTGAAATAAATTACATTTTCCTGATTTATAATTATGTAATTGATCCATTTTTGGCATCTTTCTAATGTGAATATTATTATTCATATAAATTATATTTATAATAAATAAAAATGAAACAACTATTATTAGCAGGGTTATTTTTTTTAAACGTGAAGTTATCTGCACAAGACAGTATTCCTAACCCAACCGCCTTTGCAAAAGAAATTGGGGATTACATTATTAAAAATGATGTAAAAGACTTGAAAAATCAGATACTGACCTGGGAAGAGGTAAAGCCTGTTTATTACAATATTCTGGCAACTTCCCGTAAAAAGGATAGTGCGTCATTGAAAGAAGAAATAACAAAAGATATCAATAAAGTTAATCGCAATTGTGACTCTCTAATGGTGGCCATTCGTCGTAAAGGAATTGACTTAACGAATTTTACTGTAAAAAATGGCAAATTTGAGGTATCTCATAGCGACGAGTTTCCTGAAAATTGTTTTATAGCCGATGGTCGCTTGCATCTTCAATCCGGCGATACTACTATTCGAATCAAATACACTTTTCTATATCTGGGTAAAAAATGGAAGTTAGTAGAACTTAACAATAATTTTTCAATTTATTATAAGGGCGAATATTTGTCCAGCTCAAATTTTGATAAAGAAGAGTCTTGGGCAGCAGTTGAATCAGCGCCTATGCCAGCAACTGAAGTCGCAGCTGACACCATCGTTCAAAATCGGGGCTATTACCAACATGACACCATGCCCGCCATCCCTCATTTTGCTGATCCGGAAGTGCAGAAGTATGTGGAAGAGTATGTTATGTTCATTAAACTAAGTTCGGAGCTTGGGAAAAGCGCTGAAAAAGAACAAGAATATGTGAAAAAAGCACAGGAATTGTCAGATAAATATCCAAAAATAGCTGAAAAATTGTCAAGCTTATCAAACGAAGAGACTAAACAATTGGTAGATTTTTTACAAGCCTTAACAAAATACTTTTATACTGAAGTAGATAATAAGATTAAGGAAGAAGATAAGGACCCGAATAAAAATGCTCCGGCTATCATTCAATAAAATCACAAAAAAACTCAACAAAAAATAAACAATGAAAAAATTTCTATTTACAATTACCATAATATTCTTTAGCGTTGAAGTCTTTGCACAAGACTGCATTCCTAACCCAACTGCCTTTGTAAAGGAAATTGGTAATTATATTATTAATAATGATATAAATAACTTAAAAAATCAGGCGCTGACCTGGGAAGAGGTAAAGCCCATTTATGAGTATGTTCTGGTAACTTCAAATGAAAAAAGCAGTGTTAAATTGAAAGAAAAAATAACAAGAGATATTGATAGGGTTAATCGTAATTGTGACTCGCTGACTACGACCTTTCATCGTAAAGGGATTACCTTACTGAATTTTACTGTACATAATGATAATTTTGAGGTATTCCATAAAGCTGACTTCCCGAAAAATTGTTTTATAGCTGATGGTGAATTGTATCTTCAATCTGGTGATACTACCATCGAGATCACCTATACTTTTTTCTATCAAGGTAAGCAATGGAGATTATTAAGGCTGAATGACTATTTTTCCATTTACTACAGGGGCAGAATTTTGTCCACCTCAAATTTTGATGGGGAAGGGTCTACAGCTGTAGTTGATTCAACAATTACACCAGCAACTGAAATTGCAGCTTATACCATGCCTGCCATCCCACATTTTGCTGATCCGGAGGTGCAGAAGTATGTGGAAGAGTATGCAGCACTGATGAAAAGAGCAAAGGATGTTCAAAATAATCCTGAAGAAGCACAGAAATATGCTATTGAAGCACAAGAATTTACGACTAAATATCAAAAACTTATCGAAAAAATATCATCATTACCACAAAGTGAAATGAAAAAGTTTTCGGACTTTGCGCTGGCAATAACAAAATACTTCTATCCTGAAACTTATTATGAAGAAAAGCCGACATCTGCCCAACCAAAAAAACCAGCTAAAAGAAAAACTAGTGGTGTACAAAAACAAGCCCAAACCCGCCATTAAGATTAACTTTTATTGGCGTACCTTTGTGCCCAAATTGAAAAAATTGGCATGGAGAACATAGAAAAAACACACTGCTTAATCATAGGCTCCGGCCCTGCAGGTTATACAGCTGCCATTTATGCCGCCAGGGCAGGCTTAAACCCGGTTTTGTACCAGGGCATTCAACCCGGGGGCCAGCTAACCATTACTACCGAAGTGGAAAATTATCCGGGTTATCCCAATGGCATACAAGGGCCAGAAATGATGATCCATTTTGAAAATCAGGCCAAACGCATGGGTACCGATATCCGATACGGACTGGCCACCAAAGTAGATTTCTCCCAACAGCCCTACAAAGTTCAGATTGATGAAGAAAAATGGGTCGCTGCGGAGGCGGTGATTATTGCCACAGGAGCCTCTGCTAAATGGTTAGGCCTGGAAAGTGAGCAACGCCTGAATGGCTATGGTGTAAGCGCTTGTGCCGTTTGTGACGGATTTTTCTTTAAAAATAAAGAAGTAGCCATTGTAGGCGCCGGAGACACCGCTGCTGAAGAAGCTTTATATTTATCTAAAATATGCTCACAGGTACATATGATCGTAAGAAAAGGCGAAATGAGAGCCAGCAAAGTGATGCAGGAAAGAGTAATGAAAACGCCCAACATTAAAATTTACTGGCACAGCGAAACGGAGGAAATACTGGGAGATCAAAAAGTAGAAGGAGTTAAAGTGAGAAATAATTTGAACAACCAAACACAGGATATTCCGGTAAGCGCTTTTTTTGTAGCCATTGGGCATCAGCCTAATTCTGCTATTTTTAAAGGATGGCTGGATATGGATGAAACCGGCTATATTAAAACCATTCCCGGTACCGCCCAAACCAATATTGAAGGCGTATTTGCCTGCGGCGATGTCCAGGATAAAATATACCGCCAGGCCGTAACTGCTGCCGGCAGCGGTTGTATGGCCGCTTTGGATGCGGAGAGGTATTTAGGTAGTCGATAGACCATAGTCTATTTTGCTATTTATTAATTACCTAACTTCAAACAATAAACTTCAAACCATAACCATGGTTAATCGACTATGGACTATTAACCACAACTCCATGCCCACATTCACCATTCATCTTCATCAATTAAACTTTTTTGCCTTTCATGGTGTTTATGAAGCAGAAAAAATAATCGGTAACAATTTCGAGCTGAATATCGACGTTAGTTTTGAAAGTGATAAGCAGGTAAAAAATCTGGAGCAGACTATTGATTATGTTGCCATTTACGAAATAGTAAAAGATAAAATGGCCATACCGACAAAACTGCTAGAAACACTAGCCGAAACAATTGCGGATGAGATTTATCGCTCAGATACAAGGATAATTTCCATCAGGGTGAATATCAATAAAATAAATGCGCCAATCGAAAATTTTTCAGGCAGAGTAGGGGTCACCTGTCAAAAAAACTATCCATAGTATAGATCAACATAGTTTTTCAACATTAAAATCAGCGCCATGAAACTATTATTGTTAAATATATTATTGTGGAATTCCTTTTTCTTGACTAGAGCTCAAGATATTAATGCCATAATTAATGAAGGCGAAAAGTTAGAAAAAGCTTTTAATGAGGAAGCCGCTTTAGTAAAATTTAAAGAAGCTTTACGTATACAACCATCAAATTTACACGTATTAAGCAAATGCAGCGAACTTTGCAGCCGTATCGGCAAAAGGCAGGCTGATGAAAAACAAAGAAACAGCTTTTATGAATCAGCCCGGCAATATGCTCAGGCGGCCTTAAAAATTCAGCCAACGAATTCGGATGCTAATTGTGCCATGGCTATTGCACTTGGTAGAATTTCTATGAGTAAAAGTGGCAAAGAAAAAATTACTGCTGCAAAAGATATTAAAAAATTTACCGATGCTGCTCTTAAAAGTAATCCTTCCAATTTTAAAGCTTTGCATGTTCTTGGCAGGTGGTATTATGAGATTAGCAATTTAAATATGTTCGAAAAAGCAGCTGTAAAAATATTTTATGGTGGCTTACCTGCTGCATCCATTGAAGATGCTATTGCAGCATTTGAAAAAGCACAGACATTCTCCGGAGGTGTTTTTCTGCTGAATTATTTAGAGCTTGCTAAAGCATATTATAAAAATGATGACGAAAAAAAGGCCATCAACACATTGCAACTTATGCTTGGCTTGCCTAATCAAACAGAGGATGATGCTACCATTAAACAGGAAGCAAAATCATTGCTGAAAAAGTGGAGTTAATATAATTTTGTTAACTATGATAAACGGTATTATAAAGCAGTGATAATTTATTATCTTCGACGATAAATTACCACAGCATGCTTAAAAATATTTGTCTCAGTTTTTTAGTATTCGTATTTGTCATCCCATCCAATGCTCAGAGTACGGTACAGGCATCTAAGTATGATCCACACGCCTTATTTGCACCGCTTTTTTATCCGTCAGGCGCCACCATTACCCGGTCGGCAACCGGTGAGCCGGGAGTAGGATATTGGCAGAATAAAGCCAATTATCAAATCAGCGCTACGCTTAATGAAACTACCCATGAAATAACCGGAAGCGCCGTAATTACCTATCAAAATAATAGCCCTTTTGCTTTGCCTTTTTTATGGCTGCAATTAGACCAAAATTTATTCAGTAAAGAAAGCAGGGGGCAGGCTCGTATGCCGGTAAACAGCCGTAGTCGCTATGGTGATGCTAAAAGTAATTTTAATGGAGGCTTTACAATTAAAAGTGTAAAATTATTGAAAGACAGTCGTGAAGTAAATTATCTGATCACAGATTCCCGAATGCAAATAAGACTGCCAAAATCTATGCTGCCCAAAGGGGATATTACTACCATCAAAATTGATTATTCTTTTGTACTTCCAACTTACGGAGCTGACAGATGTGGCATTTTATCAACCAAAAATGGAGAAATTTTTGCTGTAGCACAGTGGTATCCAAGAATGTGTGTTTTTGATGATATCCAGGGCTGGAATACAGAGCCTTACTTAGGTCCCAGTGAATTTTACCTTGAGTATGGCGATTTTGATATTAGTCTCACTGTGCCCTCTACCCACATTGTGGTGGCAAGCGGCGAACTACAAAATCCTAAAGAAGTACTAACGCCCACACAACTTGTACGACTGGAACAAGCCAAAAAAAGTGATAAGACAGTTATCATTCGATCTGAAAATGAGATAGCAGATGCAAAATCAAGGCCTGCTGGTAATACACTTACCTGGAAGTTTAAAATGAAAAATGCCAGGGATGTATCCTGGGCATCATCCAAAGCATTTATCTGGGACGCTGCTAAAATTAACTTACCCAGCGGAAGGCCTTCTCTGGCGATGAGTGTATACCCGGCAGAGAGTAACACTTCGAAAGGCTGGCAAAGGGCTACAGAATATGCAAAAGGAAGTATTGAAAATTACAGCAAACGCTGGTTCGAGTACCCATACCCGGTAGCTTCTAATGTAGCTTCCAACGTTGGCGGAATGGAGTATCCGGGTATTGTATTTTGTGGGTCGAATTCCCAAAGTGAAGATTTATTCGGTGTAACCGATCATGAATTTGGTCATACCTGGTTTCCGATGATAGTAGGAAGCAATGAGCGCAAGTATGGATGGATGGATGAAGGTTTCAATACCTTTATCAATTCACTGGCTGATGATGATTTTAATAATGGTGAATATAAATCAGAAAAGAGGGATATGACTTTTATGGCTAAATATCTTTTTAGCAATAATACGGAAGCAGTATTTAATACTCCTGACGCTATGAAAGAGTCGAATATTGGTATTGCTCTATATATGAAACCCGGTTACGCATTGGAGCTGTTAAGAAATGAAATTCTGGGACCGGAAAGATTTGACTATGCTTTTAGAGAATATATTAAAAGATGGGCTTACAAACATCCCACCCCGTGGGACTTTTTCAGAACCATGGAAAACGTAAGTGGTGAAAGTTTAAGCTGGTTTTGGAAAAGTTGGTTTTTGGAAAACTATAAATTGGATCAGGCCATACAGTCCGTAACCTATCAAAACGATAACCCTGCCAATGGTGCTATGGTAACAATTGCCAATCTTGATCAAATGGCTATGCCGGTAAAACTGAGTTATGAAACGATTAGTGGTAAAAAAGGAATGATCAAATTACCTGTAGAAATTTGGAATAACACGGACACCTGGAAGGTAAAAATTCCTGGTACAGAAGAACTCAAAAGAGTAGAAATTGATGCGGAAAGAGTCTTTCCAGACATGAATTTTGAAAATAATGTTTGGAAGAAATGAGCTGATGCGATAATTTGATAATGTGATGATGGCGATAAGGTAAAACGCAATTAATTTTATACAATATATAACTTTTTAATTGTGAAATATTTACATATTTTAAATTAAAATATTTATGTAATAATAATATTTTTGCATCTTTATATATATGAAGTATAAACATATATTTCTTATATGGTTTTGGGCCGATGTACTTTTGGGTTTTGGATTTATTTTATTTTCTATAGTCAAACTAATACTTTATTCTCCCCATAATATTGAGATTTCTTCATTAGTAGGATCAACTATTGTATTCGGAGTGATGGGGGTATTATATTCGCTACCCTCTTTATTAACAATGCTGGGCTTTCATTTTATTTATGATAAATATCTGAGAAATTCTATGAATCACATAGTTTACTATCTTTTAGTCATACTGTTTATCAATAGTTGTTATGTTTTAGTAGGAAAGTTTGCACCGGAAAAATACCAGCCTATTTATATTCTTTATGAATATTCTCGTTATTGGTATTATATATTTATACCTACTACCTTAGCCGGGTTGTTAAGTTTTTTTCTTGTAACCCGGAAAATTTCAATGGTAAGTAAATCAAATGATGAATGATGTAGAAATGATGAAAGCCCCTCAATTAATTGATAATGGATAATAAGAATTTAACAGATTATCAATTATCAATTATCAATTAACTAATTAACCATTATCTATTGTCCATTTTTTGCTTTTGAGAAAGATAAATGATAGTGTAAATATGGTAAGCCAATAGATGATCTCATTGCTCCATGCCATGGCCAGTGAGATGTAATTAAACTTAGTAAAGTAGAAAGTATATCCCATGTAAAGTATAATGGCAACAATTTCTATCAGTAAATTGATTTTTGTTTTGCCGGTACCGGTCACTCCATTGAGCCAAATGTTGGCCATACTCATACAAACAATACCTACTGATACTGTTCTTACTACCGGGATTCCGTGTTGAATAAAATTGTCATCCTGCGCAAACAGGCTGAAAAATATATGGGGAAACATATTAAGCAATAATACTATCGCACCTGCCAAACCTACACTCCACAACATTATTCTGGTAATAGCTTTGATGACTTCCTTTTCTCTTCGCTGCCCCATTAAATTACTTACCATGGTATTGGTGGCGCCGGCGAAAGCCCAAATGAAAACGCCTGCCAGGCCAAATACACTACGCATGGTATTGCTAATAGCTTTAGCTGTTGGATTATTCAATCCTTCAATTAAAAAAAAGAAAATCAGCCAGGTAGTTAAACTAATCACATATTGCCCCACCAGTGGAGCAGATATTTTCAAAATCTGGTGGCTGAAAATTTCATTATACGCATAACTTTTTAATAATGCGTATTGTTTTTTCAAGCCGGTTTTGAGCAACACCATGTATACGGTGAGCATACCTACTACTTCAGCAATTACCGATGCTACTGCTGCACCATTAAATCCGAGAGCCGGGAAACCAAAACGACCTTGTATAAGTAAATAGTCGAGTATTATATTAATAGATGCTTCCACTACAAAACCTACTATTAATAAACGGCTATTCAACGAAGCTACTAAAAAGGCATTGCCCATTTGAAACAGAAACAAAAAAGGGAGTCCGAAAATTCTGATTCTTAAAAAGCCCATTTCCTCGGGATAAGCGCTGGGAGTAGCTACTGCCTGTAAAATAAACGGTGCAGCGAGCCAAGTAAATAGTATGCCAACAAGGGCAAAAATCAAACTAATACGAATACCCTGCGACAGGATTGTTTTAAAAGAATTTGTATCTCCACTGCCGGCATATCTAGAAAAAACAGATTGCATAGCGCTGTTCAGACCATGGCCAGCTACAGCAAAAACAAGATAATATACCCCGGTAATACCTGCATTTCCCAGCGCTTCCGTACTTAATTGTCCTAAAAAAATACTATTTGTAAGCATATTAATTTGGGGAATGAGGATGGCAAGTGTAATAGGCAAAGCAATTGACAAAATTTGCTTATTAGTAACTTCTACCCGTAAATCGTTATTTAATGTACTACTTTCCATAAAGTATGCAAAAATATCTTATTTTGCCTCCCCAAATGAATCTAGTGAAGACAACATTTAATATACAAAGTGACCATTCTGACCGAAGTGATGTCCGTCTTTTTGTAGAAATTGCACCACAGCAGCTTAGCTTTTTAACGCTTGAAAATACTAATTATTTTAGTAATTTAATTAGTTTTTCATTTACAAAGAGTATTAATGAATGCATTGATGATGTCAAAAAAATTTTGGTAGAACCTTTATGTAGTAATCATTATGCCCAAACAACTATTATATGGACAATGCCTGAAAATATCTTGGTTCCGGATAGGTGGCGCCAAAAAAATATTGAGGAAGATATGCTGAATTTGGTTTTTGGTCCAAATATTGCAAGTACACATAGAGTTGATGAATTGGCAAATGACCAAATGATTAATATATATCGTATTCCCGGGAATGTAGAAAAGATTATTTACCAAACATTTTCCAATTGCCGGCAATATCATCAATTTAGTATTTTACCGATTGTGAATGTTAAGGAGACAACGCTGTTATGCATATTTTATCATTCCTTTTTCAGTGTGCTGTTGCATATAGAGGGTAAAATACAGTTTGCCAGATATTTTAATTTTAATGTACCGGAAGATGTGATTTATAATTTATTAAACATTTGTAAAAATTATAATATAGATAATAAAGAAATACAAATTAATTTAGCTGGGTTAATTGAAAAGCAATCCACTTTATATAGTGAAATTTATAAATATTTTTTACATATATCTTTTTTACATAATATGACTGAGGCTGGCTTTTATAAAATTAATGAAGACTTTCAAAGTTATCCCGAACATTTTTTCAGTCATTTATTTGCGATCGCAACATGCGTATAATTAGTGGTAAATATGGTGGAAGAAAGATTAATCCACCTTCAAAAATGCCTTATACAAGGCCTACCACTGATATAGCCAAAGAAGGGTTATTTAACATATTACAGAATAACTTAGATATTCCATCCTTAAAAACCTTAGACCTTTTTGGCGGCACCGGCAGTATCAGTTATGAACTTGCCAGCAGAGGCGCAGATGATATTACTATTATTGAAAAGGATAGCCATATGTATGAATTTATAAAAAAAACAGCTAAGGAACTTCAGTATAATAACTTTAAAGTAGTTAAATCTGACGTATTTAAATTTATACAAAATTGCGAAGAAAAATATGATTTAATCTTTGCTGGCCCTCCTTATGCCCTGGTGAATATTGATGATTTACCAAAACTTGTATTTGAAAGGTCGTTATTAAACCCTAACGGATGGTTTATTTTGGAGCATACTCCACGCAATACTTATAAAAAATTTCCGTTTTATAAAAGTGAGAGAAACTATGGAACCACTATTTTTTCCTTTTTCATCCAAACCTAAAAAACCGTTGTCATGCCCACTAAATTAACTATGTTAAAAAAAGATTTAAGACGAATATATAAGGAAAAACGTAATAGTTTAACTTTTTCGGAAAAGGAACAGTTGGATGATTTATTGCTGATACAATTCCAAAAATTACCCATTGATATTCCTTCTTTGATAATGACTTATGCTCCATTGGAAAAGCAAAATGAATTTGACCCCCTGGCTATTACGGATTATTGTTACTTTAAAAATCCCAATCAGGTGCTTTTTTATCCGGTAATTGATGAAAAAAATAAAACTTTAAGAAGCGTAGTAGTTAACGATGATACTTTTTTTGAAAAAAATAAATATGGAATAGAAGAGCCTGTTAACGGAATTGATATGTTTCCTCAGGAAATTGATTTAATTATTGTACCACTATTATGCCTGGACAAAAAAGGGAACAGGGTAGGTTATGGTAAGGGATATTATGATAAGTTTTTGAAAAAGTGTAGAAAAGATATCATCAAGGTAGGCTTTAGCTATTTTGATCCGATAGATAAGGTAGAAGATGTAAATCAATTTGACATTAAACTTAACTACTGCGTTACACCTAAAAAAAATTACATATTTTAGCGCCTACAAAAATGTAAGGTGCTTAAAAGTTTCCGATATTTATTATTCCCGTTTACAATTATTTATGCTATTGTAATTGCAGTTAGAAACTGGCTTTACGATAAAAATATTCTGCAGTCAGCATCTTTTAATTTCCCAATTATCTGTGTGGGCAATATTGCAGTAGGAGGTACTGGTAAAACTCCCATGGTGGAGTATTTAATCAGGCTATTGAAAAATGATTTTACCGTTGCTACACTGAGCAGAGGTTATAAACGTAAAACAAAAGGGTTTACTATTGCCAATGCCCAAACTACTGCTCTTGAAATAGGCGATGAGCCTATGCAGTTTCATCAAAAATTTCCGGATGTTGTTGTAGCCGTAGGAGAGGAGCGTCTGGTAGCTATACCGCAATTATTACACGAAAGGCCGGATACCGATGTGATTATTTTGGATGATGCGTTCCAGCACAGATCAGTAAAAGCAGGGCTGAACATTGTATTAACCGAATATAAAAATTTATATACCAGAGATTTTTTGCTTCCTGTCGGCGATTTGAGAGATGCCCGAAAAAGTATGAAAAGAGCCAATGTTATTATAGTTACAAAATGTCCTGGTCAGTTGTCCGCTGAGGAAAAAAACTCCATTATAAGAGAAATAAAACCTGCCAACCATCAGTCCGTATTTTTTACGGAAATTATTTATGCTACTCCGTACCATCTTCTAACAAAAGAAGTAGCGAAACTTAATGGTGATATGGATGCTTTGTTATTATGCGGTATCGCAAATCCAAAGCCTTTAAAAGAGTATATAGAAACACAGGTAAAAACTTATGATATGCTGCGATATGCCGATCATCATATTTTTGATTTGGATGATTTGGGAGATATAAAAAAACAATTTGGAAAAATTCAATCCGATAACAAAATTATCGTAACAACGGAAAAAGACGCTGTCAGATTAATCAAATTTGAGAAAGAATTAAGAGATTTACCTATTTATGTTATACCCATTCAGCATGAGTTTTTGTTTGGAGATCGTGACTTTTTTATAAAAGGCGTTCAAAATTATCTACAAGCATTCCGATTTTAGTTTCGCTTACATTTTACCCAACTCTATTTGCAATACGACTGCCAAATCGGCAGCAAAATAGTAAAAATACTGTTTTTATTAATTAATATAGCTTATATATTAATTAATATCATATATACACCTTCTTCCAAAATAATTTTGCAGCCATTATATACACCAAAATTACGGCGGATAATGAGAAATGGAGTTTTACGAATACTACTATGCATCATTTGCACCAGTTTTTTCAATTATATAACTTTCGGTAAATCTGAAACATTAAAACCGTATCATTTTAAATTTCAGGGAAAGATTACTTACAAAAGTGGAACCAGATCAATAGGTTTGTATGGCGCCAAAGTAGCGTTAAAGTTTATTAGGAAGTCGGATGGCATGCTCCTTCGGCCAAAGTTTGATAACATAAATCCTTCAGATTTGAACGCTTCCATTCAATCCGATGGCAGCTATAACCTGGATATACAAATAAAAGCCGATTTATCAGCGTATAGTAAAATCTTTCTGGAAGTGTATCCCGGCGATACGCATGGCAATGTATATTACGACAGTTTACAGTTCATAACAAAGAGTACTTGGGGTAATATCGCAGTTTGGAATAATATTAAAGAAATTCCTCCGGTAAGAGGTATCAAATTAGATTTTGATGAAAATAAGACCGATCAGTTTTTCTATCCCAATATTGAAGTGATGTTTCATTTTGGAGCAACGGTTAGATATTTAAAAATTGCCAGCGAGTTTGGGAGCTGGTTTTTTAACAAAATTGGAGTAAAAACTACGGTTTCTCCCATAACAGTAGCCATTGTAAAAACATTTAAACACCAAAAAAATTCGGGTCTTGCTGCTTATTTTTGGCCATATAGTAATCCTCCTGTAATCGAAATTAAATTTAATCACAAATATGATGAAAGAGCAGTAGCACATGAGTTTGGACATTACTTACATTTTTTATTAAACAGAGATAATTTTAAAAATATTATACAAAGAATAATAAAACTTAATTCTGGTGAAATAAAAAGTTACGAAGAAGGTATTGGCGATTTCTTAGGAATGTGTATAAGAAAATATGGCTCTGTTGCTTTTGGTGATATACTCTCCTCAGCGGATAATTTTGAAAAACTTCCCTTTGATGATCCGGCTTTTGAAGAATGTAGTTACTGCCAAAAATTTTTTAGCCCTCCCAGGTGGGCCAGTTATCTGTGGAATATTTTTGACGGTCAAAGCCAGAATTTTGACAAATCTGATTATACGGCCAAAGACAATGACGATATTGATGGTGAAGTAGAAGGCTGGTATAAATATATTTTTACAAATGTAATTTCAAAAGTAAAATATACCACAGATTTTAAAGCTAAGGAACAGCTTCATGATATAGCAAAAAAAGTAAAGGGTAAAGAACAACTTTCTGTTTCTTTAGAGCATTTGTTTCAGTTTATTTTTAAAGATAATACTCATAAGGTGTTACCAGCTCAGGTAAAAAAAGCTACATTATTTTTTTACGATAAAACAGATCATTTGTTAATCGTTGAAACAAATCATTATCTGACTGATGTAAACTATAAAAATCTCCCTGAAAGCTATAAGCTATACGGAAAAAAAGAAGATAAGTGGGTGTATATTGGCGAACTTCCTGCAAAAGATAAACTTAAAGATTCAATTTTTATTCCTACCACAGCAGTTTCTGGATATAGTAATTTCAGAATTTCCACTGCCAATAAATTTGGCGAATCCTTACGTCCGTATGAGTTTAAGAACAGTACACTTCCAATTTCGCTGGAAGGACCTAATTCTATTTATGCTGATATACCTTATCAATGGAAAGCAAAAGTAGTGGGCGGCACACAGCCTTTTAAATACAATTGGAGATTAAAGAAAGTCAATTCGTCAAAATATATAAGCGAATTTTTAAACACTGATTCGCCAATATTTTCTTCTGTAGCGCCAACTGGCGAAAGCTTTGATCTGGAAGTATGGGCTTACGACTCAGAAGAGTTACCAGCTTTTGCCACCATGCATATCAATACAATCATTCGGCCTTTAAAAGCTAATATTATTGGTCCTCCTTCTGTAGTGGCAAATGAATTAACACATTGGAAAGCTGAAGTTACCGGCGGTGTTCCACCATATTCCTACAATTGGGTTAAAACTATACAAGGAACTCCACAACAGTTTTTTTTGAGTCAAAGTAATGCTTGCGGTACAAAGAGTGACAAACCCTTTTTACTTAAATTGTATGTTGAAGACAGTAAGGGTAACACTTATAAAATTGAAAAGCCTATACAGCTCAATATTTTAGCGCCTATTAATATTTCAATCAATGGGCCGGATACAGTTTATTTATTTGATAACAGCGTTACCTGGAAAGCAAATATTACGGGAGGAGAGCCTCCATATGAGATTAGATGGATGAAACGCAATTCTAATGAGTTCGTCTTTCATGAAGTAGGCAAAGGAAATACTTATCAAAAAACATTAAATGAAAAAGTAGGTACTTTTTATTTGAAAGCCATTGCTAAAGATATCAATGGCGTAACTAAAGAAAGTGTACCTTTTAAGGTTGTGGTTCAGTATAGTAATCCCGAAGGTTTTGATATTGGCCTTGGTAATCAGGATGGAATTGTTAAAGCCGTGGGGTTCAGTGTATATCCCAATCCAGCTACCGGCACTTTTAAAGTTGAGTATAAGCTGGAGCAGGATGCCCAGGTAACCTTATCGTTGGTTTCTACCAATACTAACCGTGAAACTTTGCTATACCAGCAGCAAAATACAAAAGGTACTCATCAGCAAAGCTTTAATGTTGGTCAGTTACCGATAGGCAATTACATTCTTAAGCTTACACAAAAAGACAAAAATGGCAGGTTAACAGTCACCACAGAGAAGGTTACGCTACTGCAATAAGAAATAAGGGTGAAATGGTAATAGAAAAGCTCCTGTAGGTTTACAGGGGCTTTTTTGCATCCTTATCAACGCTAATAAGTTTAACAATTTTTTCTCGAATTGGGGAAAAAATGGCACACTTATGAAAGTTTTTATTAATATAAAATATAGCAGACCATCACATTTATTGTATTAAAAACTACTAGGGTTAAGGCTTTTATCATTTTGCAGCCTTATAATATTTAAACAATTAATAATGGGTATATAATTTGTCATTAGATAAAATATTATAAATTAAAACAAAATCTAGTGAGAATTCTATTTTTACTCAACATTTTTCTTATTGTTTTTACTATAACCCTTCCGGCAAAAGAACATACTCCCACAGAATTAAAAAAGTATGTTTTCAAATTTACCGGTCAAATCACCTATAAAAGTAGAGATGGGCACAGCAGAGGCCTATATGGTGCCAGGGTAATATTACACATGCTCAAAAAAGGTGATGGCATGATCGACCAGCCTACCGGTATTGGCCTAAATCCTAAAGATTTAAGCGTACCTACCCAGCCCGATGGCAGTTTTACCATTAATGTACAAATGCTGGCCAATCTGTCTATGTTTGATCAGTTTTTTTTAGAAATATATCCGGGTGATAGTCATGGGTTTGTGCATTATGATAGTTTACAATTTATTACAGCAAGTACCTGGGGTAATATTGCTGTATGGAATAAGCATAAAGACGGTCCTCTCTTCAGAGGTATTAAGTTATCTTTTGATGAAAATAAGACCAACCATTTTTTTTATCCTCAAATAAAAGTGATGCCCAATTTAGGTGGCGCAGTTCGTTACTTAAAAATATCAAATGAATTTGGAAAAATATTTTTTAACCAAATCGGAAAGAAAAAATCAATTCCCAGTATTAATGTAAATATTATAAAAAAATTTGACTATAAAAAAATCGAAAAGCAAGAGGTTGACGGTTATTTTGATTATTTCAAAAATCCGAAGATAATAAATATCCATTATGATGCTTATATAACTGAAGGAACAATGGCTCATGAGTATGGGCATTATTTACATTATACATTAAATAAGGCCCATTTAGCCTTTGCAAATAATGAATATTTAAAATATGATGGATATTATTATAATATTGTAACTGAAAGCTTAGCTAATTTTTTTGCAATGGCTATCCAAAATTATGCAAAAATTATCTATAATGAGGCAGACCTTTTATATAATAATTTAGAAAAACAACCTTTCAATAAAGATCCTTTTCTAAATTGTAAATACTGTAATATTCCTGATATTCCAAGGTCTGCCCGTATGCTCTGGAACATTTATGATGGTCCAAGCCAAACCTATGGTAAAAAGGACTATATAGCTTATGATAATGACGACATTGATGGAGAAAAAGTAGGGCTTTATAAAAAAATTTTCGATCTTATTGTTCAATTGCCTGGAACAAAAGGGTATAAGGCGGAAATTTTTTTTAAAGAATTGCAAAAAGCTACTACCAAAGAAATAGCTGCTTCACTATCACATATGCAGCAATTTCTATTTGGTGATACCACCCATAAAATGCTACCTGCACAGGTGAAAGCTGCAATATTATCAATTAAAAATTACAAGGAACACTATTTACAATTTCAGACATATAATTATCCTGAAGACATAAGTTATAAAAATCAGCCGGACGGCTATAGATTATACGGTAAGAAAGGCAATGCATGGATATTGATTACAGATATTCCGGATGATGGTTCCAACAAATACTTTTTTAGTAATATACCTAACAATCAAATTGATCCTTACAAAAATTTTAAAATCACTTCTTATAATAAATTTGGAGAATCACTAAACCCCTATGAATTTGTCAATAGCTCTCAACCAATCTCCCTGGAAGGACCTGCAACAATCTTCGCTGATATTCCTTACCAGTGGAAAGCAAAACTGATAGGAGATAAAAAACCTGTTCAATATTACTGGAGTATGAGAAAAGTAAATGGCTATGAGTATTTTGTGGGTAAATATCCAATGAGTGGTTCTGGTATTTACAGCTCAAGAGCACCCGAAGGGCAGAGTTTTATTTTAGAAGTAGCTGCTGACTACTCAGATGGCAGTACTGCTTATATTCAAAAACTCATTACTACCACTGTACGACCATTAAAGGCAGCCATCTTAGGTCCGTCAGGTGTGGCAGCTAACCAGGACAACCAATGGAAAGCAGAAGTAACGGGCGGCATTCCTCCATATACTTACAATTGGGTAAAGCAAACGCCCGGAAAGCCTGGCCAGGATTTCCTGAGCCAGACCAACTCCTGCCATGCTAAAAGTGATAAGCCTTTTACCTTAAAGCTCCTCGTTAAAGATAGCCTGGGTAATTCTATTATGACAGAAAAACCAATACAACTAAATATTTTAGCACCTATAAATCCAACAATTAGTGGGCCTGCAATAACGTACCTGCATGACAATGCCAGTACCTGGAAGGCAGAAGTAACTGGCGGACTGCCTCCTTACCAAATCATCTGGATGAAAAAATACAGTGATGCCTGGGTATTTACCGAAGCAGGAAAAGGTAGTGTGTACCAAAAAGAGGGCAATGATAAAGAGGGCGTATTTTATCTGAAAACAGTTGTGCAAGACGCCAATGGCATTACCAAAGAAAGTGAGCCGTTTAAGGTTAACTCTTTGTATCAGCCTTTGTATACTGTAATCAGTAATGAAAATGTAGTGCTCAAAGCAGGAGAGAAGATCACCTGGAATGCTACCATTGCCGGTGGTAAGCCTGCTTACCAATGTGAATGGAAGGTAGGTAAGGATGTTAATCACTTAACGGTTATCAAGCAGGAGAATATGGGATTGAATAAAGCTCCTGTTTGTGAATATCAATCCAAAATAAATGATGTTGGTAAATACCTCATACAGCTTTCCGTAAAAGATGATATGGGTAAATCGATGAGCATTGAAAAAGAGTTTATCGTAGGAGGTAATGGGTTAGCGGTACAGCAGCAAAATAATACCAATGCACAGACAGCTATGAACTTCAGTGTATATCCAAATCCTGCCAGTGGCACTTTTAAAGTTGAGTATAAGCTGGAGCAGGATGCCCAGGTAACCTTATCGTTGGTTTCTACCAATACTAACCGTGAAACTTTGCTATACCAGCAGCAAAATACAAAAGGTACTCATCAGCAAAGCTTTAATGTTGGTCAGTTACCGATAGGCAATTACATTCTTAAGCTTACACAAAAAGACAAAAATGGCAGGTTGACAGTCACCACAGAAAAAGTTACGCTACTGCAATAAGACAGAAGGGTAAAATGGCAATAGAAAGGCTCCTGTAGGTTTACAGGGGCTTTTTTTCCAATTATGTGTTATATGAAATCGCTAAATATAGAAATAATTGTCCTATAATTAATATTATGTTAAATAGATTTATGTTAAAATCATTTCAAATATTATATATTAATTTCTGCTTCTACTCTTCCCAAAAATTCCTCAATAACATTTTCAATTTTAAAATAAATCTTAAATTGGATATACTCAGTATAATATTTCATTAAATCAAAATGGGGACAAATATTTTCGGCTACAATTTCTTCCAAATGTTTTGAACCAATTGCTATTGCATTATTAAACCCAGTTATAAAGTCATCATTCAACTTTTTATTACTCACCCAGGCTGCAAATACAAAAGGTAAACCAGTCATACTTTTCCAGGCTTCTCCCAAATCATACATATACGTTGAACCTAATCGTTGGCTAAAAGCCCTGTCACCAATTACCAAACCGGCAGTTGTACCGGCAATTTGCTGCTCATAACCTGGTCCACCCACTACCAAACGAGGAGAAATTTGCCAATAATCTCTCAACAAGAGCTTGAGCAAAGCTACAGAGGTACGACTTTGATAATCGAGTATAATCGTTTCAATAGCATGAATGGGCACTTCGCTGAAAAGACAAACACTGGCTACTGGTCCATTACAGGCGATACAATAATCTGAGATAATATGATATTCTGAAAGTTGAGGAATAACGGCTATCGGAATCAGGCCAACATCCAATTCATTGCTCAATAGTTTTTGGGCGATGTTAGCAGGGTAATCAATAATTAATTCTACCTGGTCAGCCATATAACCCTTCTCAAAACCGTAAATTAAGGGTTTTGTATTGAGGTAACTTACTGAACCAATCCTTATTTTTTGTTCCACTGCGTTTCAGTTAATTTTACTGCAAATTTACAGCACAATCATGGAATTCAATCAACTTACTGCTATTTCTCCTATTGACGGTCGGTATCGCTCCCAGCTCAAACATCTGGCAACATTTTATTCAGAATATGCTTTGATAAAATACCGGATATACGTGGAAATAGTATATTTTATTTTTTTATCAGAAAAGAAATTTTTCAAGCTGGATACGGCCGTTAAGAAAAAATTACTCAATGCTGCTAACACATTTTCTATACAAGATGCCGAACAAGTTAAACAAACCGAAAAAACTACCAACCATGATGTAAAAGCAGTAGAATATTTTATTAAGTCTCTGTTAGATAAATTTGGTGCAAAACATCTGAAAGAATGGGTGCATTTTGGATTGACGTCTCAGGATATTAACAATACAGCTATCCCACTGCTTTGGAAAGAATCAATTGAAACAGAATACTTGCCCGCCGTACTTAATTTGCAATCGTCGATTGAAAATTTAACTACTAAATGGGCGTACGTACCCATGCTGGCTCGTACGCATGGACAACCTGCTTCCCCTACCCGGCTCGGAAAGGAATTGATGGTATTTGTAGAGCGCCTGGAAAATCAAATACAATTGTTGAGCTACATTCCATTTACAGCAAAATTCGGAGGTGCAACCGGTAATTTTAATGCTCACGTTGCCGCCTATCCGAAATTCAACTGGATAAAGTTTGCCAATGAGTTTGTAGAAAAAAAATTAGGACTGCAAAGGCAGCAATATACTACTCAAATTGAACATTATGATACGCTGGCAGCACATTTCGATACTATCAAACGCATCAATAATATTTTGATTGATCTGTGCAGAGATATCTGGACATACATCAGCCTGGACTATTTTAAGCAAAAAATAAAGAAGGATGAAATTGGCAGCAGCGCTATGCCGCATAAAATCAATCCTATTGATTTTGAAAACGCGGAAGGAAATCTGGGAATAGCAAATGCCTTATGGGAACATTTATCAGACAAATTACCCGTTTCACGCCTTCAAAGAGATTTAACAGACAGCACGGTTCTAAGAAATCTTGGTGTACCAATGGCACATACCCTATTGGCAATCAAATCTATTGAGAAAGGTTTATCGAAATTGATATTAAACGAATCGAAACTAAAAGAAGATTTAGAAGCTAACTGGGCGGTAGTAGCCGAAGCCATTCAAACCATTTTACGAAGAGAAAATTATCCTAATCCTTATGAAGCGTTAAAAGAACTCACCCGGGTTTATGCTGCTATTGATAAAAAAGCGATTCACCGGTTTATTGATCAATTAAAAATTTCAGCCAGTTTGAAAAAAGAGCTGAAAGCCATAACTCCTCATAATTATACTGGAATTTAATCTCAGTTAATTAATTTTATGGAATAATGATTTTTTTGCATCTAAATTAATATTACACTTCTCTTAATTAATAATAATTTATAAAACTATTTCAATGCTAAAAAATGTAGCGCTATTAACTGCTTTAATTTTTTTCTCTTCAACAGATATTTTTGCTCAGGTTCCAACTTTACAAATTAAGGATATCAATGACAATAGTGTTTATTTGAAAGAACTAAAAATCGATATTAGTGTTATTGGAAATGTTTCCACTACTACGATGGAAATGATTTTCCATAACAAAAATAATAGGATACTGGAAGGTAATCTCACTTTTCCCCTTCCTGAGAAGGCAGGTATTTCAGGTTATGCATTAGATATGAATGGGGTAGTGCGTAACGCTGTTCCCGTAGAAAAAGAAAAAGCAACACAGGTTTTTGAAAGCATTGAGCGTCGTAAAATTGATCCCGGATTGTTGGAAAAAGTTGAAGGCAATAACTTTAGAACCAGAATTTATCCAATACCCGCCAATGGTAATCGTACAATCAGGATAACCTATGAGGAATTTTTACAGCCATTCAACGTTAACACATTGCGTTATAAATTACCACTTTCTTATTCCCAGCCCATAGAAAAATTTAAATTAAATGTACAAGTACTTAAATCAACTCTTAAGCCACAAATCGAGGAGCAACCCGGTGATCTTAGTTTTGCAGAATGGAATGAAAATTATACTGCATCTATGGAAAAAAAGGATTATACACCTAATGCTTCATTACAGTTTAGCATTCCCAAAGCTGAAAATTATGCGGAAACGGTTATGCAAAAGAATGGGGATGATTATTTTTTTATGATTAATACAAATGTACAGCCATCTTATCGCAAAAGACAATTGCCCGGAAAAATCGGAATCATATGGGATGCATCGTTAAGCGGGTTAAAAAGAAACTTAACAGAAGATTTCGATTTGTTAGACAAGTATTTTAAAGAAAATAGCAGCGTTATCGTAGAGCTTGCGCTATTTAACCATACATTTGAAAAGAAAGGAGTATACAAAATTACGGATGGTAAATGGGAAGAGCTGAGGAATGTTTTACAAAAAATTGATTATGACGGCGCTACTAACATTTCCTGCATCAACCTTCTTTCCATGAATTGTGAAGAATATTTACTCTTTACTGATGGGATGTCAACTTTTGGTGAAAGCAATTTAGCAAAAAATAAAAAGCCTGTATTTGCCATTTGTTCGTCTCCTTCAAGCGATTACGGAGTTTTGCGTAATATAACGAATAGCAATAACGGACAGTTGATTAACTTAAACATGTTAAACACTGAGAATGCTGTTAAATTATTACTGGAAGAACCGTTTAAATTAATTAAAATCAAGTCTGATAAAAATATTAACGGTGTTTTCCCCTCCTATCCTATGGTAATTAACGATGGTTATTTTTATATAACTGGCATTTCCACCGTTCCCAATCAAACACTTACTTTACAATTTGGCTATGGCAATGAAATTACTGCTGAAAAAAAGGTTCAGCTTAATTTTTCCACACAAGAAAATAAAGGACAAATTAATGTAGAACGTATTTGGGCACAACAAAAAATTAAAGAACTTGACTTGGAATATGAGAAAAATAAAGATGCCATTACTGCATTAGGTAAAACTTATTCCATTGTAACACGTAATACATCTCTTATTGTACTCGAAACCGTTCAGGATTATGTACGATATAAAATTGAACCACCTGCCGAGTTGCGAAAAGAGTACTACGCCATTCTGAAGCAAAATCAGCGAAATAAAATGGCTGACGAAGATGAGTTAGAAGCTTTCGATATTTATGCTGCATATCGAAATTTATTTGAATGGTGGACAGGCAAAAAAAATAAAGACAAAAAAATAGAAACCTCCGTGCAAAGTGACTCAGTAGCTTTTACTGCTCCTGCTGTAGCACCTACAGAACCCATATCTCCTGTGACAACTGAAACTGCTGATATGTTAATGATAAGGGAAAGTAAATCCATTTCAACTGATGCGGAAAAAACCCAACCCAACTCTGCATCTCAGGAAGTAGCAGTTACTGATCATCTGGAAGGCAAAGTTTCAGGTGTAACCATAACGAATAATAAAGAAAAAGATGAAGCTCCAACAATTTTTTTAAATGAATGGACTCCATCAAGACCCTATTTAGTATCAATGGAAGAACAAAAGCCCGAAAATTACTATACACATTATCTTACACTTAGAAAGGACTATTTCAATACTCCAACCTTTTATTTTGATATGGCTAACTTTTTCTTTCGAAAAAAAGATAATGGAACTGCATTAAAAATATTGAGCAATATTGCTGAACTGAATATAGAAGATGATGAATTATTTACAATGCTTGGCTATAAGCTCAGAGAAGCTGGATTTTATAACGATGCCTTAGAAGCTGTTTAAAAACGATTCAACATAATTCGTATGGCAGATAAATGTAC
>CAZPHA010000021.1:0-42500 GCA_964586215.1 uncultured Ferruginibacter sp. | reverse complement strand
GAATATACTCGCTTTTTGCCATTTAATGGCAAAAATATAATTTTCACGCCGCAAGTGGCGGGGAATTATACCCTTAGCGATTAAAATCGTACCTTTGTCAGAAGATTATCATTCACTCCATTCTCCCAATCCCTGCCTTAACACTTTCCACTCGTCAGTAGTACAATCAACAATAGTAGAAGCGGTGATACCCCCAATACCTCCATCAATCACCATATCTACCAACGATTCAAATTTTTCCTCCATCATTTCCGGATCGGTGTATTCTTCTACCATATCCCCCGGTAAGGTGGTACTTAGCAGCGGTTTATTCAGCATTTCTAAAATGGCCTGGCAAATGGTATTGTCTGGCACCCTTAGCCCAATAGTAGATTTTTTATTTTGAAGAATTTTAGGAACCTGTTTACTGGCAGGTAAAATAAAAGTGAAAGGTCCGGGTACATAACGTTTTAACATTCTGTACAAAGGGGTATCTATGCTTTTTGTATAATCGCTCAAATGGCTTAAATCTTTACAAATAAAAGATAGCTGTGCTTTAGAGGGATCAATATTTTTTATTTTACAAATTCGTTCTACCGCTTTATGATGTGTAATATCGCATCCCAATCCATAAATCGTATCAGTAGGATAAATGATAACACCTCCATCTTGCAGGCATTCAACCACCTGTTTGATCAGTCGTGGTTGAGGGTTATCGGGATGAATGTGTATTCGCAATGTTACTGATTTAATATTTTAACGTTAAAATACCTGCTTATTATATAAAAACCCGATGCAACTTACTTAAAACACTTAGTAATCCATTACATTTGCAACGCAAATATTTTAAAAAACTAATTGTACAATATTTATGTCTCTCATCACCCTGGGCACCATGGCCTTTGATGCAATAGAAACTCCTTTCGGGAAAGTAGATAAAATTGTAGGCGGTTCTGCAACCTATGTGGCTTTCGCTGCCAGTAATTTTGTAAAACCGGTACAGCAAATTTCTATTGTGGGCAATGATTTTCCTCAGGAAGAAATGAATGAGCTTGCCAAACGGGGCGTACAACTGGATGGAGTACAAATTGTTCCGGATAAAAAATCTTTTTTCTGGAGTGGTAAGTATCATATCGATATGAATACCCGTGATACACTTGTTACCGATTTGAATGTATTGGAAGATTTTAACCCGGTAGTACCGGAAAGCTACCAGGGGGCAGAATTTTTAATGCTGGGCAATCTGATGCCTAAGTTACAATTAAGTGTTATTAATCAGTTAAGAAAAAGGCCTAAACTGATTGTAATGGATACAATGAATTTTTGGATGGAAGTAGCGCTGGATGATTTAAAAGAAGTAATAAAAAAAGTTGATGTACTGCTGGTAAATGATGGTGAAGCCCGGCAGCTGAGCGGTGAGTATTCTTTGGTAAAGGCTGCCCGTGCCATTATGCAGATGGGTCCTAAATTTTTAATTATTAAAAAAGGAGAACATGGGGCCTTATTGTTTCATGGCAATCATGTGTTTTTTGCTCCTGCTTTGCCGTTAGAAGATGTATTTGATCCCACCGGAGCCGGCGACACCTTTGCCGGAGGATTTATCGGCCATTTAGCCAAAACCAAAGATATCAGTTATGAAAACATGAAAACCGCAATTGTTATTGGAAGCGCTATGGCGAGTTTTTGTGTAGAAAAATTTGGCCCTCAGCGTATGAAAGAAATTTCCAAAGCTGATATTGATGCCCGACTGGAGGAATTTGTACAATTGGTTAATTTTGATATTGATCTGGTTTAGTTCAAATTTGCAATTACCTTGTTGCATTAATATATTTCATCTAAAAAAAATGTCTAAAAGTGAATACTTTTTAATAAAATTTTTTTAGGTCGAACTTTTTATACTCACGATATATTTTGCGATTCTATTAGAAATTATTTATTTGTGCAACAAAGCCATTTAATATTGTTAAAAAAATGAAGCAAGACATTATAGCACAACTTCACAATAATTTTGAATTGGCCGTTAATGAAGCGGATGGGGTAGAGTTTTGGTTTGCCAGAAACCTTCAGACGCTTTTGGGGTATTTAAAATGGGAGAATTTTATAAAAGTGCTTGATAAAGCAAAAACAGCCTGTATAAATGCTAAACAAGATGTATCCGACCATTTTCTTGAGGTCAGGAAAATGGTTGATGTAGGATCAGGCGCAAAAAGAGAAATCGAAGATATAATGCTAACAAGGTATGCTTGTTATTTAATTGCTCAAAATGGAGACTCCCGAAAAGATGAGATAGCCTTTGCCATGAACTACTTTGCAGTTCAAACAAGAAAACAAGAACTTTTAGAGCAACGACTAAAAGAGTGGGAAAGATTACAAGCAAGAGAAAAGCTGACTATTTCTGAAAAAGAACTATCCGGACTCATTTTCCAAAAGGGGATTGACAATACAGGTTTTGCAAGAATAAGAAGTAAAGGCGACCAGGCTCTATTTGGAGGTAAAACAACATCAGATATGAAAGAAAGATTAAAAATTCCTGACAGTAGGCCTCTTGCAGATTTCTTGCCAACAATTACTATAAAAGCAAAAGATTTTGCAAATGAGTTGACTAATGTTAATATCCGTAAATCAGATTTGCAAACAGAACCTGAAATTACAAAAGAACACATTAAAAACAATCAGGACGTAAGAAAGTTATTACTGAAAAGTGGTATTTGCCCAGAAAACCTCCCAGCCGAAAAAGATCTTAAACAAATTGAAAGAAAAGTAAAATCTGAAGACAAAAAATTGTTAAAAGAAATAAAAAAATTGAAAAAGAAATAAACTAGTTCAAAACTACTACTTGACATTCAGATATGTATAAATAACAATTGGCTGCCCATGCAGCAAAGCAGAAAAAATTATGTAAGAGCCGAATATTATAAGGCAGAAAATAAAATCGTAAATTTATCAATAAGAAACCGCTGTCTCTTCCCCTCTTAGGTTTTAAAGTTATCTCATTCGTGCAATTTCATAAAATTCGTTTAATTAAGCTAATAATTTCTTCGAGCTATAACCACCGTATTTTTAAACTGTTTTTTCTTACCTGCAAGATTAAAAATTTGTGTGTAAACAATATAAATACCTGTTGACAATGCCTGATTTTTCTCTCCCAATCCATCCCACCGAAAATATCCTTTTGTACCACAAAGTGCATTTTGCTGTAAATAACGTATAGGCCTACCCGAAGCATCAAAAATAGTAATAGAAGCCATATAGCCGGGCTCTGGAAAATTATAATTAATATCTAAAAAATCATCGCTACCATCATTATCAGGTGATACTATTTCCGGGTTGGCGCTCACTTCGCCTTTTACTGCATCCGCTATGCTGTATTGAGAGTTTTTATAGGTAGGTGTACCATATCCTACATTGGTTGCAGCCGAGTGCCAGTTGTCTTGTTGCTGGGTAGGAGCGTTATAATCAATTCTTTCTAATGCAACGCCTTCGGGGTTATCGATCAGCTTAAAATGCCATTGTTCGCTGTATTTCAATTCATCAACAATATTTCCCTGGCCATTTAGCACAATAACATTTCCTTTATCATCATTAAATGAAGGAAGAATAGGTACTGTGATAAATGCATCCATATTTTTTGTAACATATTGAGCTTTTACCAAGGATGAATTTTCTGTTATCACCATATAATCCTCGGGAAAAAGTAAGTATTTTTCACTGCTTAACTGTTTGATATTACTTACCTCTCCATTACCATTTCTATTGGCGATAAATAACTGGTTTAGATCGATAATTTTATTACTTCTATTATAAATTTCGACATAATCAGTACCGTTGGGCAAGGGATTAAAAAGAACTTCATTGACCACCACATCAAAGCTGTCAGCAAGGTTGCTTATTCCTACCCGTGCCGCATTTTTACTTCCTACATTATTACCGGCACAATCCGTAACAGCATTGTTAACCGTAACAGTGTAAATTTTTTTATCAATCAATGGAACAGCAAGTTGTAGAGTTACTTTGTCAAATACGGGTCCAACTACAATAGACTGGAAAGGGCTGCCAATACCGTCGCTTAAGTTGTAATAGTTGATGGAAGATGCTTTCAGGCTATCTAAGGGCTCATTAAAAATTAAAGTAATATTGGTGGCATCAGCAGCAAAGGCTCTGATTAATTGAGGTGGCGATGTATCATGGTTGGTGGCGCTGATTGAATTTGCCTTCCCCGGAGTGCCTCCGCTAAGATCGTTGCTGGCTATCCAGTTGCTAAAACCTGAGCAGGGATTGTTAGTATCTATCATTTCTAAAGTCCATCCACCTTCTTTTTTTAATTCATTTTGATACCAGCTGACATCATATTTTACCGCATGGATTATTTTATTTTCTGCCGATTTTAGATAAATCAGGTCTCCCAAATTATCCAATGAAGGAAAATTGGTAACAGCAATAGCAGGCCCAAAGCCTGAAAGAGCGGCTACTGCACTTGCAGGACAAATAATAACCAAGCTATCCGGCTTTAATAAATAATTAGGCATAGGGCCACTTTGCCCGGAAGCATCGCCTATTCGCCAGCCTGATAAATTAAAAGTGCTGCCGGTAGTATTTTTCAGTTCTATCCATTCATAATTAGGCAGGTTGACGGGGGGAGATGGATCGGCCATTATTTCATCAATCACAACATCGTTTCTTACGGCTTGCGCCTGAGTAGTGTTGAGTGCACCCCACAGCAATGCCGCAGGAAAAAGGTATTTTCTGAACATAGGTATAGCGTTAGAGCTGCTAAGGTAAAGATTTTGGTATTAAATAATTTATTTTACCATAATTTTATCAATATAATTTTTTGTCAACAAATGAAAGTAGCAGTAGTAGGCGCCACCGGATTGGTAGGCAGTAAAATTTTGCAGGTATTGGCAGAAAGGAAATTTCCCGTAACGGAAATTATCCCGGTTGCTTCTGAAAAATCTATTGGTAAACAAATTGAATATAATGGAAAAAAATATTCGGTTGTAAGCGGTGATGAGTGTATCGAAGCTAAACCTAATGTAGCTATTTTTTCAGCAGGAGGCGCCACTTCACTGGCCCTGGCACCTCTGTTTGCAGATGCCGGAATCACTGTTATTGATAATTCTTCTGCCTGGAGAATGGATGCTACAAAAAAACTTATAGTGCCCGAAGTAAATGCACATACGCTTACGGCTGCAGACAAAATAATTGCTAATCCCAATTGCTCAACCATTCAAATGGTACTAGTGTTAAAACCATTACATGATCACTATAAAATTAAACGAGTGGTGGTATCTACCTATCAAAGTGTAACAGGTACGGGTGTAAAAGCGGTGGATCAGCTAAGAGGGGAAAGAGAGAAAGAGGTGAAGAGAGTGGCTGTTGAATATCCGATGGCGTATAAATATCCTATCGACTTAAATGCCCTACCACAAATAGATGTTTTTTTAGAAAATGGCTATACCAAAGAAGAAATGAAAATGGTGAATGAAACTAAAAAAATTATGGGAGATGATTCCATACTTGTTACAGCAACCTGCGTTCGTATTCCTACTATTGGTGGGCATAGTGAAAGTGTAAATATTGAGTTTAAAAATAATTTTGAATTGAATGAAATAAAAAATATTCTTGCTAATACCCCCGGCGTAGTAGTTGCAGACGATATCAATAACTGCGTTTACCCTATGCCGTTAACAGCTCATGAAAAGGATGATACTTTTGTAGGTAGAATCAGACGGGACGAAACGCAGCCCAATACCTTAAACTGCTGGATAGTGAGTGATAATCTGCGAAAAGGAGCAGCTACCAATGCCATACAAATTGCAGAATATTTGTTACACAAAGGCTGGTTGCAATAAATTTATTAATTTTTATATCTTTATTTTTTTAAAACTAATCTTCTATTATGAACAAAACTACCAAGCTAGAGAGCTTAAAAGGAAACGTAGCGCTATTTGATAGCAGTAAAATTTTAGGAGGGGATATTTTCCCCATTAACTCACAAGTGTGTCCAGGACGCCTTTGTATACAATGGACTTACTATATTATTCCTGATCCAACCTCAGATGGAATAATTAATAAATAAAAATCGCTTTTTGGTTAAATAACATTTTGAGGTACCGATATTATTATTTGCACTGCGTGCTTTTGTGTTAAGTTCCGTCAAAAGTGGCACGTAATAGCTTTAATTGTTCTTTCCTTGCCAGAGTTCGGAGGAGCGATACATAAATAATGAAATTTTAATTATAAAATATTTTTATTGATTATTATTGGTCATTTGATTAATAATTGGATTAGACGTTAATATTGGGCATATCGCTCCTCCGGAGCTCTGTTTTTTGATGGCTATTTCTACGAATATGCAGCTCCTAACGGAGCTCACATTGCCGGAGATACAGTCAGCTGGTATCTTAAGATATTATTTAACCCTTATTTTTGGGTTGATACAATATAACATTTTTTTTCGTAACTTTGCAGTCCAATTCTTGATAATTTATCAGGAAAGGGCCTATAGCTCAGCCGGTTAGAGCACCTGACTCATAATCAGGGGGTCCCTGGTTCGAGCCCAGGTGGGCCCACACAAAAGCCCGTTATTATCGGGCTCTTTTTCTATTTAACCTTTCATTAACCTTGATGTCTATTATTTTTGCCCATCTTTTATAATAAAAAATTACATGAAAAAAGCTGTATTTATTACCTCATTGCTACTAAGCTGTATTGTCACTTTCGCACAAAAGAAAAAAGACTGGAGTAAGCTGGACCTCGCCAATAAAGCAGGGGATCATATCATGCTCCAACTGGTAAGTAGCCAGTGGAGTGGTGCACCCGATAGCATTCAGGATTACAGAAAGGGTTTGTCGAGAGGAGCCAATGTGTATGTAATGATGAATAAAATATTCAAAAGCTCACCGCAGTTTAGCGTGGCTTTTGGGGTAGGTGTGGGAACAAGCAATATTTATTTTAAAAGAATGAGCATAGATATTAAATCTACCGGTAGTACGCTGCCTTTTAATAAGCTGGATACATTGGACAGGTTTAAAAAATATAAACTAGCCACTGCTTTTTTAGAAGTACCGCTGGAGTTAAGATTTACTGCCAATCCTGAAAAAGAAAATAAAAGCGTAAAAATTGCTTTAGGCGCCAAAGTGGGCACCCTTTTAAATGCTCATACCAAAGGAAAAACACTACAAACAAAAGAGGACAAAACCATCAACTCCTACACAGCCAAAGAAACCAGCAAGAAATTTTTCAATACCACCAGGCTGGCTTTAACAGCCCGAGCCGGATATGGTAATTTTTCTTTGTATGGTAGTTATCAAGTCAATAACTTATTTAAAGATGGCGTAGCGCCGGCTATCAAGCCTTTTGAAATTGGCATTTGCTTAAGTGGTTTGTAGAACCTTATTGTTTATAATCCTATTGTTTTATTGATACTACCTGATAATTATACTAACTTTGCAGCTCACTCTTTATCATGAGCGACGAAATCAAACATGAATGTGGCCTGGCATTCATTCGGCTTCGAAAGCCTTTTAGCTATTACCAGCAACAATACGGAACGGTACTATACGGCCTTAATAAGCTGTATCTGCTCATGGAAAAACAGCACAATCGTGGCCAGGATGGCGCAGGCGTAGCTGCCGTTAAGCTAAACACAGAGCCGGGCTATCCCTTTTTACATCGATTGCGAAGCAACTCTAATCAGCCTATTGCTGATATTTTTTCTCAGATAGGAAAAGAAATAGAAGATATTGAAAAATATCAGCCTGATATTATCAATCATCCCGGATTGATGAAGGGGCACTTTAATTTTCTGGGAGAGCTGCTGTTAGGGCATGTACGATACGGCACACAGGGGAAAAATAGCGTAGAATTTTGTCATCCGTTCATAAAAAGGCATACCATTCCTGCCCGGAATTTAGCGTTAGCGGGCAATTTTAATTTGGTAAATACAGAAGAACTTTTTGCATTAGTAAATATTGATCCGGGAGATTTCCAGCGGCAAAGTGATCTGGCTGCCATGATGGAAGTGCTGCATCATTTTGTAGTAAAGGCTGATGAAGCATTTCCGCAAAATATGGACATAGTAAAGGTATTAAAGAAGGCTGTACCCTTATTTGACGGAGGCTTTAACTTTGGCGGACTGGTAGGTAATGGTGATGCTTTTGTAATGAGAGATGCTCATGGTATCAGGCCGTCATACTATTATATCAATGATGATTTTATTGTAGCCGCCAGCGAACGGCCTGCTATACGAACAGCCTTCAATGTAGGTGAAAATGAAGTGCAGGAACTCATGCCGGGCAATGCATTGATTGTGAAGTCAAATGGCGCCTACAGCATTGAGCAGATTTTGCCTCCTAAAGAAAGAAAAGCCTGTAGCTTCGAACGCATATACTTTAGCCGTGGAAGTGATGAAAAAATATACCAGGAAAGAAAAGCATTAGGCTATTATTTAAGCGATACCGTTTTAAAAGCAATTGACTACGATTTAAAAAATACCATTTTTTCTTTTATACCCAATACAGCTGAAATTGCCTTTTATGGGCTTATTAAAGGTGCAGAAGATTATTTAAGTAAAATAAAGATAGAGCGTATCTCAAGCTGGGGAAATGACTTTAGCGAAGAGAAGCTAACGGAAATGGTTAATCGAAAAATTAGAATAGAAAAAATTGCTATTAAAGATGTTAAATTAAGAACATTTATTACCGAAGATCGAAGTAGAAATGAATTGGTAGAACATGTGTACGATATCACTTACGGTACGGTTCGAAAAGGAGAAGATACTTTAGTAGTAATAGATGATAGTATTGTAAGAGGTACTACCTTAAAAGAAAGTATTATACGGATGCTTTCCAGGTTGCAGCCCAAACGCATCATTATTGTTTCTTCTGCTCCGCAGATTCGTTATCCCGACTGTTATGGAATTGATATGAGTAAGCTGGGAGATTTTGTTGCCTTCAGGGCCGCTATTGAATTGTTAAAAGAAACCGGCCAACAGGAAATACTACACGATTTATTACTCAAATGCAAAGAATTACAGCGTAACAATCAGCTACATACCGAAAATGTAGTACGACAAGTATATAAGCCCTTCACTTTACAACAAATTACCAATAAAATTGCCCAGCTCATTACACCTAAGGATTTACATATTCAGGTAGAGGTTATTTACCAGACTATTGAAAATTTACATAAAGCCTGCCCCAACAATCTCGGAGACTGGTATTTTACAGGTAATTATCCCACTCCCGGTGGAAATAAAGTAGTTAATAAAGCCTTTATAAATTTTATGGAAGGCAAAAATGTGAGGGGGTATTGAAAAGTATAAAGAAAAGTATTAATTTTTTGATTAATTTTATGTTTCCACGGGGTCTTTTTTGCAAAAAAGACCCCGTGGGAAAACAACACTCTACTCTGGTATGAATCTGCAATCTGAGAAATTAGCAATCGCACAATTGGTTTTAGCAACAGAAAATAAATCTATCTTGTACCAGATAAGAACAATATTTGAAGCTGAAAAGGTAGATTTATGGGATGAGTTGCCAAATAATGTAAAGGCTGATATTGACACTGCTATTCTGCAATCAAAAGCAGGTATGGGAAAATCACATAAAGAGGGGATGAAAAAATACAAGAATATTAAGTAATGTGAAAACACTTTTAATTATAAGGCACGCTAAAACGGAGGTTGGATTTGGAAAAAATGATTTTGACCGTCTTTTAACGGAAAGAGGTCAAAATGATGCGGCAATGATGGCGGAAAGAATAAAAGCAAAGAAAATTAACGTGGATGCCCTCATTGCAAGTCCTGCCAATAGGGCCGCCATGACTGCTAAATTATTTAGTAAAGCATTCAATAAAAATGAAGGGGAAATTATTTTTATAGAGGCTTTATATTATGCTGCTGTAGATGTTTTTTATGAAGTAATTCAGCATATCGATGACCAATTGGATACTGTGGTTATTTTTAGTCATAATCCCGGAGTTACCAACTTTGTAAATACACTCACGGAGGTAAGAGTTGATCACATGCCTACCTGCTCTGTTTTTGCAGTAAACGCTGATATTAAGAGCTGGGGAGCATTTGAACCTGCGAAAAAGAATTTTTTGTTTTTTGATTATCCTAAAAATGTTTTATCCAATCAATAGTTCAAAAAATAAAGCAGTAGGTTCCGGGTTAAAATAGTAAGGTTCGATTTCTACAAATCCATATTTTTTATACAGGTTAATAGCAGGCTGCATATGCGACAGTGTATCAAGCCGGATAGAGCTATAATTATATTTTTTGGCCAATGCTATGGCCTGTTGTAAGAGCTCTTTTCCGATGGCCAGTTGGCGGTAGACAGGTTGTACGTACATTCGTTTTAATTCACAAATAGATTGATCCAGCTTTCTAATGCCTACACAACCAACATAACTATTTTCAATTTTACATAAAATTATTCCGCCATAAGGCAATCCATACATTTGAGGCAAATTACCAAGTTCCTTCTCAAATCCCTGAAAACACAAATCAATATTCAGCCAGGTTGCATACTCTTTAAATAATTGTGCGGCGGCTCCATATTCTATGTCATTTTTTGCAATAATATATTCATGCATTTTTGGGAGATTGATTGGATAAATAAACACCTACAAAAATAAGTGCAGCAGCCAACAATTTGGAGATCGAAATTTCTTCATGTGAAAAAATAATAGCAATGATAGCGGCAAAAACAGGCTGCGTATAAATATAAAATCCAGCAACAGAAGCTCCAAGATTTTTTATTCCATAGATATTAAATAGATAAGCCAAAAAAGTACCGGTGATAACGAGTAAAGACAATGAACCGTAGTCCATCCCATTAAAATGCTGCCATTTAATTTGTATAAATTCATTCCATCCAAAGGGCAATATCATGCATAATCCAATTGTGAATACCCAACGAATAATGGTAACAGGGTTATATTGTTGCATGAGTGGTTTTACTAAAATAAAATAAAAAGTATAAGATATGGCATTGATGATAATTAGCAAATCACCTGTAATGATATTGTTGCCACTTCCACTTTTTTCCTTTGATAATATTAATATCGTTGCCCCGGCAACACCTAGCGCCAAGCCTGAAAATTTTAGAATGCCTGGCTTCTCTTTTAACAGCCAGGCTGCAATAATGACAATTAATATGGGCGTCGTTAACATCAACAGGGCCCCATGAATAGGGTAAGTAAGCGATAGTCCCTTCAAAAATAGTAACTGATTAATAGCAATGCCGGTTAAAGCACAAAGTATTAATCGTTTGTAATCTTTTTTTTCTATTTTAATGTTAGAAGGCTTTATTAAATACATTAACCAAAATAATATAACGCTTACCCCTACACGAATTACATTCAGCCCGAAAGGTTGGACCAATTGATTGCCAGTTAAATGTTTTACAGCGCTTAAATTAACTGCAAAGAAAAAATTGGTAAAGAGTAATGCTAAGTGTGCTAAGGTTCTGGTATTCAATTACATTAATTTGTATAGCAAAATTAGGCATAATAAGAACGATGTGCAATGGGGTAGAAAATATTTTACCGCTTGCGTTCAACAAATATTTTAAACCTTTTCTGATATTGAATTTAAAAAGTTGAGCCTAATCAGTAATGATATCTGCGAAATTTAATCATGGCATAATTTTATTGTTTACAGATTTTTTATCCAAACATCTGTGATATTTTATCTTTTTTATAATTTTATACCATGGCAGAAGATTTAAAAATTATCGAAGGCAACAAAGTTGATTTATATCAATCTATCATACCTCAAATAAAAGCACTTATTGATCATGAGCCTGATTTGATTGCCAACCTGGCTAACATTACTGCAGCACTGAAAGAACAGTTTAAATGGTTATGGGTAGGCTTTTATCTGGTAAAAGGCAATGAGTTGGTTTTAGGGCCTTTTCAGGGGCCTGTGGCGTGTACACGTATACGTAAGGAAAGGGGCGTATGTGGAGCTGCCTGGCAGCAGGCAACTACATTGTTAGTGCCTGATGTGGAAAAGTTCCCCGGGCATATTGCCTGTAGTAGTTTATCTAAATCAGAGATTGTAGTTCCTATTATTCAAAATGAACAGGTATGGGGAGTACTGGATGTGGATAGTGAAGAATACAACCATTTTGATTCTATTGATCAACAATATTTGGAGCAAATTGTAAACATGATTGTTTTTTAAAAAAAGCAAATCTATTAAACGGCAAAACGCTTGATAGCAGGCGTATTCATTAAAAATTTATTCAATAATACGTACCTCTCTACATTGGCAATAATGCGGTAGTTGATAATGACAGAATCGGAATCTTTAGCAACACTCAATGCATAATATTTAATTTCTAAATTTTCAAATGACTGTTCTAATTGTTCTTGTGAATATTGTGAAATTAGAAACTCTATCTTATACGAAGTAACCTTATGTAACCTGTCAACAGTTCTTTGTAGATACTCTAATATAAAAAGTGTAAATGTTACAACTATGGAAACGATTACTACCATTACGTAATTCCCATAACCTGCAGCCATACCCAGAGCTGCAGTAACCCATATCAGTGCTGCAGTAGTAAGTCCGTTTATATTCATCCCTTCTTTAAAAATTACACCGGCGCCAATAAAGCCAATTCCGGTTACAATATTACTGGCAATGCGGTCCGGGCTGATATCACTTACTTCTTTTGATAAAATAGTAAACAGTGCAGATCCTACACAAATCATGATCATTGTTCTAAATCCTGCAGGCTTACTTCTGTATTCTCTTTCAATGCCTAATATGGCCCCTACTAAAAAGGCAATTATTATTTTTTGTAATGATTCTAAATATATACTATCCATTTTGATTAGTTTTATCTTTCCAGCTCCAGATATACCGGCAGGCATATGTTCGATAGGGCTTCCATTTATTCGATAAGATAATCATTTTTTCTTTTAACAGCTTTTTATTACTGCTGTCTAAGCTATATAACTTTATCATACCCTGCTGAATGCCCAGATCATCGGCGGCAAACACATCTTCCCTCCCTAATGTAAACATGAGTATCATTTCAGCTGTCCACCTGCCAACGCCTTTTATTTTTGTTAAAAACTCAATGATTTCCTCATCTGATAACTGATGTAATTTTTTGTCGGTAATTTGTTCATCTACAAAAAATTTACAAACATTATGTAGATAGTTTACTTTGGCATTCGACAAGCCAATAGATCTTAAAGTATCAACGGGAGTAGCCAGTATTTGTTGTGCAGAAGGAATTTTGGTGTCGTACAGATCAAGAAACCTCTTATAGATAACGGCAGCAACTTTAGTGCTCAACTGCTGGCTCATAATGGAGCTACAGAGCTGCAAATATACGTTTTTTTTCTTAATTATCCTAATTGCCTCTCCGGTATCAATTACCTTTTTAAGTTTTTTATCTTTTGATAAATGTAAGATATGTTCCATTATTTATTTTTATAATGCATATTTATTGTGAATGACTGCCAATAATTGTTCATGTATTTTTCCATTGGTAGCTACTATTTGCGGCTGATAGGGTGAATAAGGATCACCGTTAAAGTCTGTAACCTTTCCTCCGGCTTCTTCTACAATTAAAAATCCGGCAGCGCTGTCCCATGCATGTAAACTATGTTCATAAAAACCATCAAATCGGCCTGCTGCAACCCAGCATAGATCAATAGCGGCACTGCCCAGCCTTCTAACAGGAACACCCTTCCGTATAAATCGTTCAAATACCTGTAAAGGCCCGTTGGGCATATCCAGATAGGTATAAGGAAAGCCTGTAACCAGGCAACTATGAATAACAGCAGCTTGATTACTTACGGAAATTTTCTTATTGTTTAGAGTTGCTCCAAAGCCAGCCTGTGCAAAGAACATTTCATTCATAAAAGGATTGTATACAGCACCTAAAATAATTTTCCCTGCTTTTTCAACAGCGATGCTTACACAGCATATCGGAATACCATGAGCAAAATTAATGGTACCGTCTATAGGGTCAATAATCCATTTATACTCACTATCTGTTACGATTGCCCCGGTCTCTTCACTCAAAATAAAATGATCAGGAAAATCTTTTTTGATGGTTTCAATAATTACTTTTTCAGAAGCATGATCAGCCTCTGTTACGAGATTATTAATCCCCTCTTTGGTAGATATTTGAAAATTGCCATTAAAAAAATGTTGCAATTGTACGGCTCCAGCCTCCACAGCATGTATGAGTGTAGTTTTTAGCATGATACAAAGATAATAAGGCTTTTAGTTTGAAATAATAAATACATTTGATAAAGAATTTTAAATATTGTGTAATCTTGCGGCTTTCCATTATCATAGTAAATTACAACGTAAAGTATTTTCTGGAGCAATGTCTTTACTCTGTACAAAAGGCATGTGAAAATATTCATGCTGAGATTTGGGTGGCGGATAATTGTTCGACAGATGGCAGCAAAGAATATTTGCATAACCGTTTTCCTGATGTAAATTTTATTTGGAATGATATTAATCTCGGATTTGCAAAAGCTAATAATTTAGCATTGGCAAAAACCACCGGAGATTATATTTTATTTTTAAATCCGGATACTATTATTGCGGAAGATTGTTTGGAAAAATGTATTCAATTTTTAGAAACTCATCCGCAGGCTGGCGCTTTGGGTATTCGTATGATTGATGGCGCCGGAAGCTTTTTAAAAGAAAGTAAGAGGGCCTTCCCATCGCCTTTTGTTTCGGTGTGTAAACTATCCGGTCTTACTGCATTATTCCCCACTTCTAGAATATTTGCCAAATATTATGTAGGACATTTATCCGAAAAAGAAAATCATGAGGTAGATGTTCTTGCCGGCGCATTTATGATAATTCCTAAAGTAATATTAGATAAGGTAGGCAGTTTCGATGAAACATTTTTTATGTATGGCGAAGATGTAGATTTAAGTTACCGGATACAAAAGGCCGGTTATCAAAATTACTATTTTGCTGAAAGTACGATCATTCATTTTAAAGGAGAAAGTACCCGAAAGAAGGATTTTAAATACGTGAAAATGTTTTACAATGCTATGATTTTGTTTGTAAAAAAACATTATAGCGGAACCCGGCTAAGCGTTTTTGCGATTTTATTACGACTGGCCATTTTGGTAAGAGGAGCAATTTCAGTAATTGGCAATTGTATAAAGTATTTATATAAATCACTGCTTCAAATAGTTAAGCTGCTTTTCATTAAACTTAAACTATTGCCTCTTATCAATAAAAAAAATGATCAAATATTTATAGTTGCCCATGGGGTTAATTGCGATAAAATTAAGTTACTACTTAAAAGTGCTGGCTTGGAAGAAGAAGTATTTGGATCGTTAGAAAAGGAACAAGTTGCTAATAAGCTGCAGCTAATTGCGGCAATTAGCAAGTATCCTATTACGGAAATTATTTTCTGTAATGATGTTTGTAACTATAAAGAAATAATTAATCTGACACAGTTATTGCCTCAAAAAATTAGATATAAATTTCATGCTGCCGGTAGTAATAGTATTGTGGGGAGTGATAGTAGCAATACCAGTGGAGAATTTATTGCACAGGATATTGCTTAAGGGTATTTGTTAAATCTGCAATGGCTTCTTTATAAGCATCTGTATTAAATGACGGCGTTTGGTAGTCGCTTTTCTGCAAAATATTTATATCTTTTATTAAACAAAAATCAGATTGTGTAACAGTATAAAAATACTTTTTACGCATTAAATATTGAGCTAAATATTCCTGTTCTGTTTGGCCGGGAGTAGGTATGAGTAAGGCATTTTTTTGCAGTCGGAGTAAATCCATTATAGTTGTATAACCACTTCTGCTGATAATTATTTCTGATTGGCAAATAGCAGTGTTTAGCGCCTTAGCTGATAAATGAGGCGCCATTTTAATGGTAGGGGTTAATAGTATTTCCGGCTCCTCTGAGTTTGGAAGTCCTCTTACTATGAGTACACTTCCTTTATATGCTTTGATTTGGTTTAAAACTAGTGTTTCAAAAATAGTTCGCTGTGGTTCAGGGCCCGAAATTAATACCAATAAATTATATACAATAGGCGTATTCATCCTTTCAAATCTGGATAAAGGGCCAATATAAGAGATTGGTGTACGAGGAAATTTTTTAGGATGTGATAATTCACCTGCAATATTTGTATGCACATTAGCAACATCGGGTATCCAACACCGGTAGTATTTGTTGATAAAATGATAATGAATTTTCCGGGCTATCCAATCGAAGATTTTGTTTCCCGCTTTAATATTTAATTGATGAGTGATATAATAACTCGGAATACTGCGATGGTACAATCCAAGCCTGTTATCGGAGATGATAAAATCTACCGGATGATTGCTTACCCATTTTTTTAACCATACATGTTCTTTTATAATGCGAATGCCAATTTTAGGTAATTGCCATAGCATCATTATTAGAAATCCTATTTTGCTACGGGAGTATTGTATATTATAACCTTTGATTTCAACAAAATGTAATTGCGGAAACTCCTTTTTTAATAATGATAAGGAAGCGCCACTGGCAGCAATCGTCACATTGTGCCCGTCTGCTAATAATGTATTAATAATAGGGATACAACGGGTTGCATGCCCCAGCCCCCAATCGAGCGGTGCAATGAGAATGTTCTTTTTATTCTGTGAATAAATCATTTATAATGTGATTGGCAGCAGACGATGGTAATTGTTACCCGACCAGGGCTCGAACCTGGACTATCAGAGTCAGAATCTGATGTACTACCATTATACTATCGGGCAATCACAGGTATGAACCTCGGGGCAAGACCCGAATCCTTTTTCCGCAGCAAGCTGCGGGGTATTATACCTTCCGCCAAAGGCGGGATTGTTCGACTTACAATTTTTGCTACTTCGCCTTCGGCGAATTGCAAAAATTGAGTCTCACGAATAAAGTACGATGGCTAGTGACCCCGGAGAGACTCGAACTCTCGGCCCGCTGATTAAGAGTCAGCTGCTCTACCAACTGAGCTACGGAGTCAGTATGTTGAGCACAATTCAACCTGCAAATTTACGAAATTTTTTTTATTTTTAAAAATAAACGATGAAAGGCAATAGCAGTCTTACTTTCAGGCTATTCAGTTCTGTCTCGCTTTTCCTCTTCTGGAAAAATTCTTTTCTCTATAAATGAATTAAAAAATGAAAGCAGTAAGCTAAAAAGTAAAGCATTCCAGAAGCCATTTACTTTAAAACCACCAATTAAATGGTCGCTGATTAAAATAATACAAGCATTGATCACAAATAAAAATAGTCCTAAAGTAAGTATGGTCGCTGGCAGTGTGAATAAAATTAGCAAAGGCCTTACCAGGGCATTAAGTATAGATAAAACAATGGCCACAAATAAGGCAGTAATATAATCATCAATTAGTATGCCGGGTAGAATATACGACAGCAAAAAAACATTAATGGAAGTGATGAGTATTTTTGTTAAAAACTTCATTGTTCTAAATTACAATTAGTTCATAAAAATCATCCGGATTTAAATATTTCCTGGCCAATTCTCTAAGTTCTTCTGAGGAAATACTTTTGATGGTTTCAATAGAATGATAAAAATATTTCTCATCCAGATTGTTAAGAATGATGTTTTTCCAACGGTTCATTATCTGAAATGGGCCGTCTAAATCTCCTAAAATAATGCCCATCATATAATTTTGTACGGTTTGCAATTCGTCTTCTTCAATTAGGTCTTGTTGTAGTAGCCGCATTTCTTTGTAAACCTCTTCAACCGTAGCTTCACATACATCTCTTCCGGCTTCTGTACTGATGAGCCACGCCGTTTGTTGAATATGATTTTGAATATAGCTGTAAATGCCGTAGGTATATCCTTTATCTTCTCGTATATTATTCATTAGCCTGCTGCCAAAAAAACCTCCAAATACATTATTGAGCACCATTACCTTGGCAAAATCTGGATGATGCCTATTAGGAAAGTGCCTGGCAATACGGATGGCTCCCTGTACTCCATCAGCATCCAGGTGATTCCTGTATTTAAAAGTTTCTGATGGTTGAATAGAAATGGGTTGAACAAAGTTCGGAACAGGGCCAGTAATATTTAATTTGCCGAAAACTTCGTTTAGCTGTTGCTGTAAGTTGTTAGGGAGAATACCTGCAGCAAAAATGAGGCACTTGCCTTGTACATAATATTTTTGAAAAAATGCTTTCAATTGATCTGAAGTAACCGCATCAATATCTTCTGCAGTACTGTATACTCCATATGGATGATTTAGTCCGTATACATATGAATCAATCAGACGATTAGCAACATAATCACATTTTTGTAAATTGACGGCCAAACGTTGTTTGGCATTTTGCTTATAAATAGTTAGTTCTTCTTCCGTAAAAGCAGCATCTGTAATCATTTCCTGTATGACAGGTAGTAACATCGGTAAATGCCTGCTCATAGAGGATAAGGTTACCGTAGCTGTTTCATTGTAGCAATGCCGGTTACAATGAGCACCGTAATATTCAAAATTTTCATTAATCTCAAAGGCGGACTTTTTACTGGTGCCACTGGCAAGCATTGAATTAGTAGCTGCCGCAATATGTTTTTGTGGATCGAACCAATTGCCGGCATAGAATACCAGCTCAATTTTGATAACATCCTGTGTCCCGGCATCAATGGCGTATACAGGAATACCGTTATCCAGTTTATAATGTTGATATGGTTTCAATTGCAGGTTAAATGCTACTGCATCTTTGATAGGAGGAGCTATTGTTCTGTTTAACATTTTATTTAAAAAAATATTTTAGTGGGGTTATTATTAAAAAGCCTTGCTATATGTTGAATAGAAGTAATTTCAATAAAAGAGACATTTGTATTTAATCTATAAATAATTCTGTATTTAAAATTTTTTAATTATCTGATAAAAGTGGGGTATTAAATTCTTTTTTTGCCTTTGCTGTTATTTTGATTTTGACCATTCAATCATTTCTTTTTTAAAATCTTCCTAATCTGTCAGTTCTCCTGAATCCGCCTCTTCGAGCCCTTCTTTAATCATCTCTTTTTTAAACCATGATTGGATAACAGATTTCATTTCCTCATCCGAAATAACATTTCCGTCTTCAATATTTTTTATGCCACTTTCTATTTTTTCTAACAATATAATTCTTTCCCATAAAACATCGATATTTTCAAATGTTTCTTCAGGCATCAACTTAATAGTTTCTATAAGTTTTTCTTTTGTTATCATACACTGCTTGCTAAACTTACAAATTAATTATCACTATAGTAATAGAGTGTGCTACAGTTATTATCGTTAAAAATGGTATTGCATTCATTTACAATTTCATCCGCAGTTACTGCCTGATATCTTTTCAGCTCTTTGTTCATCAAATCAGCATCACCCAATAGCTCATACATGGCAATGTTAGCAGCTCTGTTGGTCAGGCTCATATCTTCAAAAGCTATCATGCTTTCTGTTTTGTTTTTTACCTTTTCCAATTCTTTTACAGTAATGCCTTCCTGTAAGAGTTTTTGTATTTCCTTGTTTAATGCCGCTTCAGCCTCTTTCATGTTAACACCCTTTACCAATTTACCTTCAATAGTTAAAAGTCCGGCATCGGTGCTACCAAAGTGAAAGCAATTGATGTTACTAAACAGCTGTTTTTCCTTTACCAAGGCCTGGTGTAATCTAGAGGAGCTTCCTCCTCCTAATATTTCAGTAATAAGATCAGAAGGGTAATAGCGCTTATCGGTACGGGAATAAATATGCCAACATTTATACAAAGCATCCAATGGTACTTTTGCTTTTACTTCCAAAGACCGGGGAGCAGTTTGTGGAGGCTCCTGTGGTAAATGTCGAACATATTTTTCTCCGGAAGGGATGGGGCCAAACCATTTTTCGGCCAGCTGGCGAACCTGATCTACCGTAACATTACCGGCTACTACCAATATTGCATTGGCAGGAGTATAATGCTTGAAAAAAAACGATTTTACATCTTCTAAAGTAGCATTTTCGATATGGCTTATTTCTTTTCCGATGGTCATCCAGCGGTAAGGATGATTAGTGTATGCCAAAGAACGCATTTTATGCCATACATCGCCATATGGCCTATTAATGTAATGTTCTTTAAACTCTTCACATACCACTTTCCGCTGTACTTCGAGGCTCTTTTCATCAAAGGCCAGGCTTAACATACGATCGCTTTCAAGCCAAAAGGCGGTTTCAATATTTTCAGCCGGAAGCTGGCAATAGTAATTGGTAAGATCATTAGTGGTATAGGCATTGTTTTCTCCACCTGCCAGTTGTATCGGTTCGTCATAAATGGGAATATTAATACTCCCACCGAACATCAGGTGTTCAAAAAGATGGGCAAAACCTGTTTTGTCAGGGTTTTCATCTCTGGCCCCCACATCGTATAAAACATTCACTACAGCCATGGGTGTGCTTTTGTCCTGATGTACCAACACTCTTAAACCATTGGCTAATACAAATTTTTCAAATTGAATCATGTTGCAAAGTTAAGTAGTCTTACACAGTTGTAAAAGCTTTATAAGATACTTTGTGTTTTTAATATCAATAATTTTAATTCGCCATTGCGGCGTACAACAAGTGGTATTCTTTCATTAGATGATTGTAATATTGCCTTATATTGCTGGATATTGTTAGAGAAATTATTTCCAACAGCCACTACTTCATCACCTGTTTTGCACCCTGCTTTTTCTGCTGGTGATCCTGCGATAACATCTTCAATTACAATTTTATTATCAATGTAATAAATACCTAATCCGGTATAAGCATAATCAAATGCATCATCGTAATGACTATTAGGTAAAAGATGTATTTCTCGTTTAGGATAATTAATGATTAAGTTAAATCTTCGTAATAAATCATTACCGATTAATCCTCCAACATAAGGATAAGCAGTTACATTGTATTCATCATTATACAAATAAGTGGGTACCCTTTTAAACTTATAGGGGCCTATTTTTACTTCTTTTACTACGGTTAATCGCATTTGAAGTTTTCCACCCAGCCCCTCTGCCTGTGTGATGACAGGCTTGCGCCTTGACAGCAAAATGTTGCTATCATTTACAAAATCATCACTCATTAAAAAGCATAGGCCAGCACCAGTATCAAAATAAAAATTATAACTCATTTTAAGCCTATCCTTAATTTTTGTCCATATAATAGGTAAGTTGGTAAAAATAGGCTTTAACGTATACCCCTTAGCCGGATAATTTATTTTACCCGGTTGATATACTTCAACCTGATTGCTATCAAAATTTATTTTAACAATGTATCTGCTAAAAAAGCTATATCCAATGATGCCGTCAATTTTTTCACCATAAACACTACTTAGTACCTCATAATTGTTAACATGAAAATTTAATTTTTCAACCGATAATCCCGGCAGGTGCAGCGTTTGGTTAAACACAAAAGGTACCTTCCTGGCCCCGCCCAAACCGGTGATCACAGTATCTGTTTGCCGCAAGGCAATATTAAATTCTACACAAGTGGTTGAATCCAGCGAAATACCGCCGCTTCCGGTATCCAAAATAAAGTTAAGCGTATCAGGAATATTGCCTACTCTTGCTTTTACTACCATTACGCCGCCACTATATTGTGTGAGAGGAAATTTGGTAATAAAAGTAGCTTTTTCCTGAGCATTTACTACAAAGGGCAAGTATGGTAGATGTAATATAAAAATTTTACAAATTCTCTTCATGGGCAACACTAAATTACAACGTTATCGGCGTACTTTTGTGGAATATTACACAAATGGTTGTTATGGATACGGGTACTTTATTAAATGGAGCATTGGCATTTGAGTTTTTAACAGTGGAAGAAGGGGTTTTCTTATTTGAAAATGCCCCTTTGGCTGATTTAATGTATGTGGCGGATGAATTGAGGAAAAAACAAGTGCCGCATGGTAAAGTAACCTGGCAAATTGATAGAAATGTAAATACCACCAATGTATGCATTGCTAACTGTAAATTTTGTAATTTTTATCGTATTCCCGGTCATCAGGAGGCATACATCACGGATATAGAAACCTACAAAAAGAAAATAGAAGAAACAATTAAATATGGCGGAGATCAGCTATTGTTACAGGGGGGACACCATCCTGAACTGGGACTCAGCTTTTATGTCGATTTATTTAAGCAGCTTAAGCAAATGTATCCCAATGTAAAATTACATGCATTGGGGCCGCCCGAAGTTGCTCATATTACCAAATTAGAGAAAAGTACTCATCGAGAGGTATTAACAGCACTCAAAGCAGCAGGGCTGGATAGCTTGCCGGGTGCAGGCGCTGAAATACTATCGGATCGGGTAAGACGCTTGATTAGTAAAGGAAAATGCGGTGCACAGGAATGGTTAGATATCATGCATGAGGCACATTTGCTTCATATCACTACCAGTGCTACCATGATGTTTGGCCATGTAGAAACGATACAGGAACGGTTTGAACATCTGGTAAAAATAAGAGAAGTACAATCACGTAAACCGTCTGATGCAAAGGGTTTTCTGGCATTTATACCCTGGACTTTTCAGGATGTAGATACCTTATTAGCCAAGATAAGAGGAGTACATAATTTAACAACGGCAGAAGAGTATATTCGTATGATTGCCCTAAGTCGTATTATGCTACCAAATGTTATCAATATTCAGGCCAGCTGGCTCACGGTAGGTAAGCAGGTGGCACAACTTTGCCTTCATGCCGGTGCTAACGACTTTGGCAGCATTATGATTGAAGAAAATGTTGTAAGCGCTGCAGGAGCGCCCCATCGGTTTACCAGTACTACCATCCAACATGCCATTCGGGAAGCCGGTTTTGAGCCACAGTTGCGTAACCAGCAGTATGAGTGGCGGGAGATACCTCCCATGGTAGAGCAATTCATTGAGTATTAAAAAGCAGGTTGATTTTTGCTGCCGACGACTGACTACCGTCCGCCGACTAACGAATATTATTTTTTATCCTCACTTTTTTGCTTTACACTATTTAGTTTCCCCGGAGTCTTTTTGCAAAAAGGCCCTCAGAGTGCTATCAAGATGCTTAGAAAATTTAAAAATTATATATCTGTAAATAAAAATTAAATCGTATTTTCCCTATATTTTTTGTATAAGTACTTTGTTTGGCATAACTATTGCTACAATATGTTATAAAATAATTTAATGCGAATGTGGGGAGTTTAAGATAACCTTATTCATTGCAAATCAAATACTTATAAAATGGTGTATTACATGACAAACAACAGAGTGGTAAAAGTGCTAGGCTTTTTCAAAGTTGCAGCTATAGTAGAAGGGATTTCATTTCTAATATTATTATTAATAGCAATGCCGCTAAAGTATTATGCGGATTTACCGCAGATAGTAAAGTATTTTGGCTGGGTACATGGATTATCTTTTGTAATATACCTGTCTTTAGCTTTTGAAGTAGGTGCCCAGTTAAATAAAAAATTTGGCTGGCTAATGGTGGCCTTTCTGGCAGGCGTTATCCCGTTTGGAACTTTCTTTTTTGATAAATATTTTAAGAAAAATATAGAGTAATGGGTGTGGAAGTGTTAAGATGTTGAGATGTTAAAATGTGGAGATGTTAATGTCGTAGGATGTAAATTTTACGTAATTCATAATCTGATACAGAAGTAGCATTTCAACCTCTTATCGTTTTTACATTTCAACATCTTAACATTTTCACATCTCAACATTTTCACATTTTCACATCTCAACACTCCTACAATTGCCTCCTCAACCTGGCCACGGGAATATTCAGCTGCTCTCTATATTTAGCTACGGTTCGTCTGGCAATATTGTAGCCTTTTTCCTGTAGCAATTCGGTGAGCCTTTCATCACTTAAGGGTTGAGATTTACTTTCTGCTTCAATCAAATCACTTAAAATTTTCTTTACCTCACGGGTACTTACTTCTTCGCCGCTTTCGGTTTGTAAACTTTCGCTGAAGAAAAATTTAAGGCGGTAAGTGCCAAACTCAGTTTGCACAAATTTACTGTTAGCAACACGGCTGATGGTACTGATGTCTAAATGGGTACGTTCGGCAATATCTTTTAAAATCATAGGCCGAAGTTCCGTTTCATCGCCTGTAATAAAAAAATTGTACTGATAGTTCATGATGGCCTCCATAGAGCTGATGAGCGTATTTTGCCGTTGTTTGATAGCATCTATGAACCATTTGGCAGCATCAATTTTTTGTTTGATAAATAAGATGGCTTCTTTTTGACGTTTATCTTTTTTAGTGCCTTTATCATATTCTTTCAGCATATCACGGTACCCTTCGCTGATGCGTAAATCAGGGGCATTTTTGCTATTAAGAGAAAGCTCCAGCTTACCGCCATTGTTTAGGATAAAAAAATCAGGTATGATGTAGCTGTCCGATTTATTTACCTCGCCTACATTACCTCCCGGCTTAGGATTCAACCGTATAATCTGATTGATAACAGCTTTTAATTCATCGTCTGAAAGATTAAGTCCTCGTTGAATTTTATCATAATGTTTTTTGGTAAATTCATCGAAATATTTCTCCAGCACGCTGATGGCCAGTTTCACAGCTTCTCCTTCATCGGCTTTCCTTCTGAGTTGTATCAGCAGGCACTCCTGTAAATCCCGGGCGCCAATTCCCGGAGGGTCAAACTGTTGTATCACCGAAATAAGTTGATTTACTTCTTCTTCCGTAGTAATGATATTTTGCCTGAAAGCCAGGTCATCTACTATAGAGGTAATTTCTCTGCGTAAATAACCATCATCATCCAAGCTGCCTACAATTTGTTCGGCTATCCGTTGGCGGTGTTCATCCAGGTTGAGCAGGCCTAATTGTTCCAACATGGCCTCGTTAAAACTGGTTTCTACTTTGTGAGGTATTACTTTAGCTTCATCCAGTTCAGGATAATTATTATCATCACGTAATTTATAATCGCCTACTTCATCATCACCCTCATGCACATAATCGCTGATATCAATATTTCCATATTCTTCCTGGCTGCCATCTACTTCAAATTCATTATTGTCTCTCTCTTCCTCAAATCCGTCTGTGGATTCATTGTAAAAATCTTCATCACTATCTTCGCTTTGTTCTAAGGCAGGATTTTCTTCCAGCTCCTCTTTTATACGCTCTTCTAATTGAGCGGTGGGCACCTGCAGCAATTTCATCAGCTGAATTTGCTGGGGCGATAGCTTTTGTAATTGTTTTTGATATAGTCCCTGGCTTAAAGACATTCTATGTTGAGTTATCCTGCCCGTAGGCCTGGCCTACAGCAGCACCTTGATAAATTATTTTTTTAAATTATTTATAAATAAATGATTATCAATTTTATTTAAATTAATTATAATACAACTTTAACGTATATTATATCTAAATTTACATAAACTAGTCAGTAAAATGAACGAAAAGCCTGTTTTTATTTCCTGGCAAAATTAAATTTAATGGATTCAGGCGAATTTTACAACTGCCTAACCAATTATCAGCAATAAATTATCTATTAAACTTTTTCAACCTGTTTTTTTAATACTTTCCGGATAATATTCACCAGCTGTTCGCCTTTGGCCTGTATTTGCTCTTCTGTCCACAATAAGCTAATAGCAGTAGAGATGCATCTGCTCATAATGGCATCACTTTGTGGAAACGGCTGATTAGCTTGTTGTATGATGGCTTTTTTCAACTCGGGGTGTAATGCATTCAGAGTAATGCCACTTTTTAAATGCTCCCATTTGCGTATATAGTGCCAGTTATTATTATACCAATAAAAATGGCCTGCCAAAGCATTTTGCGCTTTCAATTCAGCTACTACAGCCTGTGTGGCCATTTCTGTGGGTAAAAACCAGCTTAAAAAGGTACAGCTGTCACCTTGTTCGTCCGGAATACGCCTGAATGTTATTTCCGGAATAGCAGACAGTATATTCTTCAGCGCTGCATGATTTTTTTGCTGTATGGATAAAAATTGATCCAGTTTTTTTATTTGCGCCAGTCCAACAGCAGCATGCAGTTCACTAATTCTGAAGTTGTATCCAATAAATGGGTGTAAATCTGCGCCACGGTCAACGCCTTTATGATCATGCCCATGATCACTATAGCCATCACTGTTCACAAATACATTTTCTTTATGGGTCATTACCACACCGCCTTCCGCACAGGTAATGGTTTTTACAAAATCGAAGCTAAAAGTGCCGGCATCACCAATGGTGCCCAGTTTTTTTCCTTTATAGCTGGCGCCGATGCTTTGGCAGGCGTCTTCTATTAATATGAGGTTATGCTCTTTGCAGATAGCTATAAGTGCATCCATATCTGCCATACTCCCACACATATGCACCGGCATGATGCACTTTGTTTTTGGCGTAATGGCTTTTTTTACGGCTGCAGGATCTAAAGTTAACGTATCATCTATTTCTACCAAAACCGGTATAGCCCCTACGCTGATAATGGCTTCAAAGCTGGCTACAAAAGTAAAGGCAGGGATAATGACCTCATCGCCATAACCAATACCCAAAGCGGTTAAAGCTGTGGTTAGGGCCGCTGTACCACTGCTCACCAGTTGGGCATATTTACAGCCAAATGTTTCTGTAATGGCTTTTTCCAGCTCTTTAGCTTTCCAGATACCGTTGCGCTGTCCGTCGAAGCCGTATCGCATTAAAACTCCTGTTTGCAATACATCATTTACATGTTGACGTTCTTCCTTACCAAAAAGTTCAAAGCCGGGCATGGGTATTTAATATTTAAGTATGTAAGATTTAAGATTTAATATTTATTATTCTGTAAAGGTAAAAAACAATTGGCATAGTCTGTTATTGGCGATATTATATATATAGCTATTTATAATAATTAATTATAAATTATTTATTATAACTATAAAATATTATAAAAATTATTATTTATAAATTGGCAGAAAATACGGCAAAATATGGAAAAATCCCGGGTGCAGATATGATATTGTTAAGATACTTTTGTTGTGCTAATTCCATACTCCTTTGAAACAGCCAGGTCAATTTACTACAAATCAAAAAGAAAAAGTATGAAGCGATTAGTTTTAAGGAGTACTAAATTGTTGTCAGTAATTTTTTTATTTGCTGCCTCCACATCGTGCAACAAGCAGCGTTTACCGGCTCCCGAAACATTAACTGTAAAAGATGCCGATAATTTTTATTCCAGCAACAATACCATTTCCATAGGTAGCCCATTCAACAAATCTGTTGGTGCCCCTGTGGATGGAGCTGTAGGTGACAAGTGGAAAGATAGTTACAGACTTAAAAATGGCAGAAATCAATCGTATACGCTTAACAGTAAATATCTGCAGGATTCTATTTTAAAGCTGCCGAACTGTGTAGGTATTGCCTTGTACTATGGTTTGGACGACTTTGGTTCAACGCACATATTACCCATCGGAGTTGATGCCAACGGGAAGATAATGAAACGGGCTACTGTTAGCACCATGCAGGGCCCTAAAAGTTGGGCAATAGCCCAGTTATGGATTTCCAGGCACCCGGGATTAGTTGATGCACATTTTCATGGAAGTGATCTATATGGTCGGCTGAATTTGGCTTCTTGCGAGAGTATTTTAGTAGATTTTGCTATTGATGATAAAAATAAACAGCAATTGTTGTTGAGTAATCCTTGTGTTTATGCGGTGACAAAGCAATATCAGGATAGGGGTGCTAATTGTCCTCCCATTTGTCCATAAAACATTATAAAAATTATCAGTAAACGCCAATAATGGTAGAGATAGTAAAGATATCAATATATTTAACCTATTTTTCGACTTTAATACCACTTCTTTATCTTCTGGTTAAAAAAAATACTGAGGTTAGTCGAATTTTAACAAATCTGTTAGCTTTACTACTTTGTGCGTCAATCTGCTCTGATTTAATTGGGTATATTTATATTAAACTATATGGAACCAATAAATTGGTTTTAAATATATTTCTCATTGCTGAGTTTTTTTTGCTTAGCTGTATTTATGGAATTCTTTTGGATAAAAATAAGCAAACTATTTATTTGTTATTATTTTTCTTTATAGTTTTTTTTATAGTTGACTCTTTGTATATAGAAACATTAAGTGATTCGCAAACCTGGCCACTTATTATAGAATCAGTTCTTGTTATTTTTTATTCACTAGGTTATTATGCTAAACTTTTTAAAAAGAATATTGATCTATTAAAATCTTTTTCATTTTGGCTTAATACGGCTGTATTCTTTTATTTTGCCTTTGATTTATTTCTTTTTGCAATTGTTAATTATATATTTAAGAATATGAGCTATGAAGCAGGCATGGCTGCTTGGGGTTATCATAACCTTAACAATACAATTAAAAATATTCTCTTTACAGTAGCTATTAGTTATGCCGGAATAAAACAAAGTATTAAACCAACTATTTAGCCCATTAAGTGCACTTGTAGTTAATTCGTACCCTATTTTTTAACATTTAAGTGTATTTTTATGTAAGCTCTCCTTTTTGAGGAGGGCTTTTTAAATAGATATATTTATGTATGAGATAGCAAAGAGCTTGATATATATTTCTATGTTTTCCGTTTTGATACCTATTCTTTTTCTATTAACAAAGAAAAAAAATTTTGACATTAAAATACTAAAAATATTGGGTCTGTTGCTTTTAGCATCAGCCTTGTCGGATTTATTAAGTTATATAATATTAAAAATTGGTTATAAAACAAATATTCCAATTACAAATACATTTTTTATTGTTCAGTTCTTATTATTATCTATTCTATATATATCCCTCTTAACAAAAAAGAAAATGATTTATATATCAATATCCATCGCCTTAATTTTTTTTATTATTAATACTATTTTCTTTCAACCGTATATAGAAATGCAAAGTTATTTTCGAGGAGTAGTTAATATAATACTTATTTTATACTCTATACTTTATTTTTTTCAATTATTGAATAAAATGCCAATGATTACCGTTAGTATACTTAAATATTATCCTTTCTGGATTAATACAGCAGTATTTTACTATTTTGGGGCCTCTTTTTTGATATTTTTTACAATAACTTATATTTTTAAAAACCAATCAGTAAATTTTAGCGTTATCATTTGGTCTTTCCACAATCTCAACAACATTATTAAAAACATTCTTTTTGCTGTAGCCATTTATTTTGCAGGGCGGTACCCTAATCCTATCAATCCCAATGCGATTATGAGCGATGATATAGATTTGGATAATATAAAATTGTAGTTTTTAATGCTGTAGTTATAACTGCAGAGGCACTGAGGTTAAAAGGGCCATGCTAATGAAATTATCCAATAAAAATAATCTTTGCTATTGCACCCATCGAAATAGTTGCATATTGCTTTCCACATAAGCTCCGGAAACAACCGTAATACCAAAGCTTTTGCTTTTATAGCGAGGGTTGTAAGGAAACTGCAATGAAAATTTCTTACGGTCAGGAGTAAAGTAAAACACTTTTTCTATTTCAGCTTTTTGTCCGGGTTTTTCATCAGTAAAGGTGTATACTACCAGCCTTTTAATGGGTGCTATGGAAGTCAGTTCTCCTTCTACCAGGAATGTGCTATCCTTCGCCTGTAATGCAACCGTATTAATCTGAGGCATTGCCGGCCGGGTAGTATCCAGCCAGGGCATTGGTGGTATCAGCACAGGTGTTCTATAATAATTGTTTCGCAGGCTGTCATTCCATCCATTGGGATTTTTTTCAAATGTGTTACTGCTGTAAAAAACCATACCTTGTATGTTGGGAGTGTTACGCAATGCTTTAATCTGGTTGGGTATTTGGGCTTTATTTTTCCAGGCATTGTTGCTGTTTGCCCTGTAAATTCCCAAACCTATATAGCAATGCCTGCCATAAGTATGCCTGCTCCACCAGTTTACCAATTCTTCATAGGGCGCCAGTTTGTGTCCGATTTCCCAATAAAGTTGAGGCGCTACATAATCAATCCATCCTTTTTTAAGCCATAGTAATACATCAGCATACAAATCATCGTAGTTGGTAATGCCGGCTTTGGTACGGCTGCCATCGGCATCTTTATCAGCATTGCGCCATACACCAAAAGGGCTGATACCAAATTTGCACTGCGGCTTAAGTTTTTTGATCGTTTGACTGACAGAAAAGATCAGCGAATCTACATTACTGCGGCGCCACTCACTTTTACTCATGCCTTTTCCGTTTTTCACAAAGCTTGCATAGTCGGGAAATTCTTTGCCGGGAATTTTATAAGGATAAAAATAGTCATCAAAATGAATGGCATCTACCGAATACCTGGTTACAATATCTTTGACAATATTGGCTACATATTGTTGTACCTGCTTGTTACCGGGATCAAAATAACGCTTATCACCATAAGTTAAAAACCAATCCGGATGAAGTCGGGTAATATGTGTTGGTGCTATTGAGGAAGATCGGATATTAAATACAGCCCTGTAAGGATTTATCCAGGCATGAAATTCCATATTGCGTTTATGCGTTTCCGTTATCATAAACTCCAAGGGGTCATAATAGGGCGATGGTGGTACACCTTGTTTTCCGGTAAGCCATTGGCTCCAGGGTTCATATGGCGATGGGTAAAAAGCATCAGCGGCAGGCCGGATTTGCACAATCAGTGCGTTCATACCATTGCGCTGGTGCAAGTCGAGCAGGTTGATTAAAGCTGTTTTCTGGGCTTCAGCATTATAAACATTGCGGTTAGGCCAGTCGATGTTGTCGACTGTTGCAATCCATACAGCTCTAAATTCAGATTTATACTGAGATAAAGCCAGTAGCGGGCATAAACAAATTAATCCATAGAGTATATATTTAATATTGACAAATACAACGCAGCAGTTCCGTCTCATGCAACAGCCTTTAATTTATTGTGAATTACGAATTTTATCCAGAAGTGTATTTAAAATTTTTGCTTCATCTGTAGTCAGGTTTCCCAATATGGCATCTACATCGCCCTCAAATTGATCTAGTTGCTTTAATAGTTTTTTTCCCTTTTCCGTAATGCTTACATCTACCAGTCTTTTATCTTTTTTTGAAACAGCTTTTTTTACAAGTCCTTTTAAAACCAGACGATCAACAATACGGCTGGTATCGCTCATTTTATCTAACATGCGTTGCCGTATCTGCAAAGTAGATAACGGTCCGGCAGCACCTCTCAAAATACGCAAAATGTTAAATTGCTGAGATGTGATATTTCCTCTTTCAAAGATAATTCTTGATTTTTCGGTAACCCAGTTATAAGTATAAATAATATTGATAACCCCTTTTTGATGCTCATTCCTAAATTTAGATTGATTGATATCTTTTTCTATACTCAAAGCGCAAAATTTTATTATTGTAAAATATAATTTGTAGTTATTTTACGGCTAAAGTAAGGAAATCTATAACAATATTGTTTAACCATTGAATTTATTAACATGAAAATTCAGCGTAATCTAATTCCAGTAAGTATTTTGAAAAATAAATATTTATCCTAAACATCAGTGATAAATTATTTGTTCTCTTCTGCCGAAAATTCATTCATATATATTTTTACTAATATAATGAAATAACTGACTAACAGTGGACCAAAGATGAGGCCCATAAAGCCAAATAAGCTCAGCCCGACGATTACACCCAGCACAGTGATCATTGGGTGTACATTGCCCATTTTTTTTAATAATCCCAACCGGGTAATATAATCAACATTACCTGTTACAACGATGCTGTATATTGTTAAGCCGGTTGCCATCCATGTACTACCGGAAGAAAATAGATAAACAACCAAAGGTACCCATATAATCATGGTACCTACTACCGGAAAAAAGGCAAATACGCCTGTTATAAAACCCCATAAGCCCCAATCTTTCAAACCAAAAATCCAATAGCCAATTGCTGCAAATACGCCCTGCACTATACATATTATAGGTATCCCTAATGCATTTGCCCGGATCATTACTTTGGTTTCATGCGCCAGTTTATCCACATTTTGCGGCCTCAAAGGTATAATACGGCTCAAATATTTTTCTACTTCTCTCCCGGCTACAAGCAAATAATACAGTAGGAAAAACATCATGATTAAATTGGTAACAATATTGGCCGTACTGTTCAAAAAGCGAGGTATAAAGGATGATACTTTATTGGCAATGCCGGCCGCATTTTGAGTAGTTAATAATTTAATCCCTGTATATTTTTCTATTTTATCAGAAGTAATCTGAATGCCTTGCATAATTTCTTTTTGGTTATCTACCAGAGAATTGATTTTGGGTGATACCAGCTTGATGGCCGTATAAATAGGAATCGCAATAATGACTATATAGCCCAGTATAAACAATAAAGCAGTAAGCCCTTTTTTCCATTTATTCTTAAATACCAATTTAAAATATAAAGTACGGCTTAGAATATAGAGCGTAATGCCGCCCAATAAACCGGGAAGAAAAATATACAGCTCACTTACCAATAAGGTGGCCAGTAAAATGATAAGTAAAAGGAGCAGTATTTGTAATAAACGGTGGTTAAAGGTTCTATCCATAAATCAAAGATATTTGAATTAAAAATGTTTGGTTGTTTTTTAGGCCATATGATTATGAACCATGATCTATCAACTATGAACTAAACTTATTTCCAAATAGACAAACCTTCACTGCAATTGGCACAAATATCAATGTGTTTCCTGCTTTTCATAATCTCACGCCGAAACTGCTGGTAGTTTTCATTATGCCAGATAGTTTTAAACGACTGGTTTTTTAAATTTCCTAACTGGTGCATGGCATCCTTATCAAAACAGCAGGGTACCACCAGGCCATCCCAGGTAATTACATTGGCATGATGAAGCTTCCAGCAGCGGTTCGCCATTTTATTCTTAGCAATATAAGTGCCATCTGCATTTTTCGTGTATCGGCTATATTGATCAATAGTGGGTATTAGCTGGTTGGGGTCTGTTTCATAGTCATATACCTGGGCTGTTTTAAACCTCACCTGATCAACTCCAATTTCTTTTGCCAAACGTTTGATATCTTCAATCTGATGCTCGTTGGGTTTTACTACCAAAAACTGGAAGAAAACAAACGGGGTCTTACTTTTCAGCTCTTTTTTCCATTTTACAATATTTTTAGCTCCCTGTATCACTTTATCCAAATTACCACCCACACGATATTGCTTGTATACATCTTGTGTAGTTCCGTCAATAGAAATGATCAGCCTGTCCAAACCACTGAGTACTGTTTTTTTGGCTACCTCATCGGTTAAATAATGTGCATTGGTAGAGGTAGCGGTATAAATACCCTTTTTTGAGGCATATTTTACCATTTCCAAAAAATCAGGATTCAAGAATGGTTCTCCCTGAAAATAGAAAATCAGGTACAACAGCTCTTTATGTATTTCATCGATTGTTTGCGAAAAAAAATCTTTTTTTAGCATACCTGTCGGCCGGGTGAAGGCTCTTAAACCACTTGGACACTCCGGGCAGCGTAAATTACAGCTGGTAGTAGGCTCAAATGAAATGGCAACAGGATAACCCCACTGTATAGGTTTATGAGTTATACGGCTTACATAAAAACTGCTGACAACCTTTATCCCATTCCAGATTCTGCGCCAGGTAAGCTTACTGATCAGGTTAACCGTATCCGTCCAATTGAATTGCGGCATGAAACAAAGTTAGGCAGAGATGTGATTTTATCAATATATAAATATTTATTATTTATATATTTATGATTTTAAATATTATACATATTAATAAATTTATATAATTTATTTTTGAATAATTTTGCTTCGCCGCAATGTCTCTTGCTGATAGGCAAGGACGTTGCGGCATTAAAAAGTATCATAGAAAATGGCACTAGGAAGTTTTAAATTAAATTAAATTTTTCTGCAAAATAATTTAAATATCCTCACCCTCCGAAGAGAGACGTTGTGTAGAAGTAAAAAACCAAGGCTTTCAAAGGATATTTTAAAAAGTGTAGAAAACAGGAAAAATAAGCATTAATGGTATAATAAAGGCCGAGAATACAGCCTGACGACAACCGGGCAGGATAAAGAGCCCGATCCGGAAGTTCGGGGTACACCTTAATTTTTACTTATTAAATGGCAGATGGTTCTTGACCAGGTTACTACAGCTTTTCAACAATTGAGTATTATACCGTTTCTAAAAAATGGAAGGCCGATAGTATAAATGGTTTTTTATTTTTATATTTATAAACAAATGTATACAGGAACTATCACATTGAGACGGAAAGAAAAAGATTTTTCAGCGGGATTCTGTATCACACTACAAACACTTGACCAACTTCAAGAATATTTATTTTTGCTGCATCCTAAAGAAATAAGCTATTGCAATTCTTTAAAATTTGACACCCGTAAAAGCAGTTATCTACTTGGGAGAGTGGTTGCCAAAAAGGCTATATCACAATTAGTAAGAGAACAAGCTCCCGAATTAATAGAGGTGGATTTTGGAGTTTTCCATTTTCCGGTTGTTAAAAATATTGCTAACAATAATATACAAGTATCTATTAGTCATTGTGATAACATTGGAACTGCCCTCGCTTTTCCGGAGGAGCACCCTTTAGGTATTGATATAGAAAAAATCGATCCTACCAAAATTGATGCGATGAAAAGCCAAATGACCGAAGCAGAAATGGTATTGATTGAAAAATGCAACTTGCAGGATCCGCTTGGCTGCACCATTATTTGGACGATGAAAGAAAGCTTGTCAAAAATATTTAGAACCGGATTAACATTAGATTGCCAGGTACTGGAGATTAACTCGTTGGAGCAGAAAGGTTCACTGTATGAAAGTACATTTCGTTATTCTATCCAATACAAAGCTATTTCGGCTTGTTGTGGGAACTATGTTTGCTCAATAGTATTACCTAAAAATACAACGGCCGATTTAAGCGATTTTTGGCATTCTTTTACCAATACTATTTATAATAAAAATGACGGTTAAAACATTTTACGCATCGTATCATTTTATCAAAAATCAATGCTACGCAATTTTTACAAAAGATAGTGGCATTTTGGTTGATCCTGCCTGGGATTACCACCTTATAAATAATTTTTTAGCCGATAACCACCTTCAGCTCAAAGGGATTTTATTAACACATTCTCACCCTGATCATACCCATCTGGCAGCAGAATTTGCACAGCTTCATAATGTACCTGTTTTTATGGCGGGTATAGAAATAGATACTTACAAATTTGAGTGTATCAATCTAGCCAGAGTAAACCATTTAGAAAAAATACAAGTTGCTGATTTTAATATAACTCCAATTATTACTCCCGGGCATACAGCCGGAAGTACTTGTTATTTAATAGAAGAACATCTGTTTACCGGCGATACTATTTTTATTGAAGGTGTGGGAATTTGTATGGGGAAAGGTAGCGATGTAGATAAAATGTATGATTCTGTTCAATTTTTAAAAGAATTTTTACCTCAAAATACACTATTCTGGCCGGGACACTCATTCGGTGAGCAACCGGGCAAACCATTAAGCTTCCTTTTAACGAATAATATCTATTTTCAGTTTGACAATAGGGACCATTTTGTGAAATTTAGAATGAGGGAAAAACAACCTGATCCATTTGGGTTTAGCTAATTTATTCTTCAAAAGTCGGAAAATACTTAATACCACTTTGCACAAAGAAAACTTTAACTGTTGCCCATTTTTTATTATCCAAGTCAGACGAAAATAACTTTATTAAGCTCAGTAGTATAAGCAGGGGGACTTTTCCACGACAGGTGTAATTGCATTTTAATCTCCCCAAACCGGCTGCTAATAAAACGGCTGATGTCCCGATAGGATTTGGCATTGCACAATAATGCCATGACTGATAGCAATAATATCTTGTCCAATTCGTATCTTCACTCCTTCGGACGCCTGAAATCGGCTATGTCTGTAAAGAAGGTAGTAAGCATAGTGGGTATCCCCTTGTTTTTTAATTCATTAAAAAGTTATCCACATCTATCCTGTTTACTGCCTTTTTTATTTTTTAGAATTGAGCAGCCCTGATGTTTTCCCACCTTTTAGTACTGGCTTACATGAAAAAAGCCTCATAAATCAGTGACTTATGAAGCTCAATTAACTTATCAGGCTCCCCCTGTTGGACTTGAACCAACGACCCTCTGATTAACAGTCATAAAAAATGCACAAAACAAGTAAATACTATAATCATAGTAATTAGCTGTTAACTATTTAAAAATCAGTATATAACTGTGTTATATGCTAATTTTATTAGTTGTTTGTTTTGTAATATTTTTGTACATTTGTGTTATGAATGTGTTATGAAAATTTTCGGCTAAATATTATCCTTATTATGAGTAGGCCAATAATTACCCCTTACTTAAATAAATACACCCCTGATAAAGAAGGAAAATGTCCCGTATCAATTAAAGTTACTTACCAAAGAACAAGGAAGTATTACCCGACCGGCATAAACATTACACCCAAAGAATTTGAAAAGGCAACACAGGCCAAAAGAAAAACAGAAAGTGAAAGAACTATTTACAATAAAATACATGCTTTTGAACGTAAGGCAATTGAAACGGTCGAAAAACTGCCTGTATTCACCTTCATTAAATTTGAAGATATTTATTTAACCAATAGGGATGCCGCTGATACGGTAAACGTAGCTTTTGACCGCTATATAGATGAATTAAAAAGCCAGCAAAGAATCGGTACAGCCGTGAGTTATGAAACAGCAAAGAATAGCATTAATGAGTTTGCACCTAAATTAAAGTTTGCTGATATTACTCCATTGTTTTTACAGCGTTATGAAAACTGGATGCTAAAACAGGGCAAAAGTAAAACTACTGTAGGCATTTATCTAAGAAGTTTAAGGACTATATTCAACAGGGCAAACATTGATAAAAGCCTTTATCCATTTGGTGAAGGCAGGGGAAAGTATTCAATCCCAACCGGAAGAAATATAAAAAAGGCATTAACGCTGGAAGAAGTTGCAATGATATTCAATTATGAGGCTGAACCCAATTCAATGGAAGAAATGGCAAGGGACTATTGGGTATTTCTTTACCTGTGTAATGGCATGAATGTAAAAGACCTTTGCCTGTTAAAGTGGAAGAACATTGAAGGTGATATTTTAACCTTTGAGAGAGCAAAAACAAAGCGAAGTAAAAAGGAAAATCAAAACATTATCGTTTCTTTAAAGCCCGAAGCAATGGCAATTATCCGCAAATGGGGAGTTATTTCAATAAATCCTGAAAACTATATTTTCCCCCACATACAAAAAGGCATGACAGCCATAAGGGAAAGAGAGGTTTACCAACAAGTAACAAAAAATATAAACAAATACATGAAACGTATTGCAGCAAAGTTGGAGATTAAAAAGGAAGTAACTACCTACTTTGCAAGACATAGCTTTGCCACCATTTTAAAGCGCACCGGTGCAAGTATTGAAATGATTGGCGAACTATTGGGACATAGCGATACAAAAACAACACAAAGCTATTTGGCAGGTTTTGAAACCGAAGCCATACATAAAGCAACCAATGTACTTACCTCTTTTAAAAAAGTAATCTAATGCCAATATTACAGCTATTACAAGCCAGCTTATTAAAGCCTTTTGAAAAACAGGTAAAAGCATCTGTAAGCAAATGTTTCAATAGCCTTGCAGAAAAAGATTTTACCGTACAGGATTTTAAACATTATATGCTTGCCGGTGCCGTTGCCTCTTCACAAATTGAAGGCAGTACATTGGATTTAAACAGTTTTTTTCAAAGCAAAGCAAACAAAAAAAACACCAAAGAAGTAAAGGAAATTGAAGATTTGCTAAAGGCTTACCAATACGCAAAACGTTACAGCCTTAGCGAAAAAGGTTTGCTAAAATGCCATGAAACACTTGTGTCTACCTTTACAAATATTACAAAAAGCCAAAAAGGCAGGTACAGAAAAACAAGGGTAGGAATTAGGCGGTGGGAAGGGCTTATTTATTTAGCCATAGAGCCGGAAAATATACCCACTGAAATGGATAACCTTTTTGCCGATATTGAAACTTTGTTAGGCGAAAATTTAACCCTTAAACAAACACTGTATTATGCCTCATATATACATTTTATGTTTGCCAAAATACATCCCTTTGCCGATGGAAATGGCAGGGCAGCAAGGTTGTTGGAAAAGTGGTTTTTGGCAGAAAGTTTAGGCACAGCCGTTTGGGGCATACCCACAGAAAAATTTTATTACGACAACAGGCAGGCTTATTACAACGGGCTGAATGTTGGCGTAAACTATTATGAAACATTGGAAAGGTTAGATAAAATATTACCTTTTCTTACTTTATTGCCACAGGCAGTTTGTTATAAGCCGGTAGATTAAAATAAAAAATGAAACATAAAATTTATTGCAATATTCTTATTTTCACTTATTACAATTTATAATTTCCTGTTACAAAACTAACTTATGCCGTTAAGCTGGAATGAAATTAAAGACCGTGCCTTATTATTTTCTAAAGAGTGGGCAGATACTTATAATGAAGAAGCCGATGCAAAACCTTTTTTAGATGCTTTCTTTAATGTATTTGGTATTACCCGTAAAAAGATTGCCACGTTTGAACACAGAGTTAAAAAATTAGGTAACCACGATGGATATATAGACCTGTTTTGGAAAGGTACTTTGCTGGTAGAAATGAAAAGCAAAGGGAAATGCCTTGCTAAAGCCTATACACAGGCAAGGGAATATTTGCAGGGAATTAAACAGCAGGATTTACCACAATACATACTTATTTCTGACTTTGAAAATTTTCACTTGTACGATTATGAAACGGGTGAACAACAAAAATTTGTATTGACCGATTTTGTAAATAATGTACAGCATTTCGGATTTATAGCAGGATATATAAAAAAAGTATTTAAAGAGGAAGACCCTGTAAACGTAAAGGCAGCAAACCTTATGGGTAAGCTGCACGATAAGTTAGAATCTATCGGATATGCAGGCCATGCGTTGGAATTGTATTTGGTGCGTTTGTTGTTTTGCCTGTTTGCAGAGGATACCACCATTTTTGAAAAAGACTTGTTTACCGATTTTATTAAAGACCGTACCGCTGAAGATGGCAGCGACCTGGCTGCCCGTTTGTCTGAACTTTTTTTTGTGCTGAACACCCCTGAAGATAAAAGGCTTAAAAATATAGATGAACAACTTAACCAGTTTCCTTATGTAAACGGCAGGCTGTTTGAAGAAATGTTGCCACCGGCCGCATTTAATACAGATATGCGAAATGCTTTGCTGGAGTGCAGCACATTAAACTGGAGCAGTATTTCACCGGCTATATTTGGCTCAATGTTTCAAAGTGTAATGAACCCGAAGGAACGCCGCAATTTAGGTGCACATTACACCAGCGAAAAAAATATACTAAAGCTGATTAAGCCTTTGTTTTTAGATGAACTTCATGCCGAATTTGAAAGCATTAAAAGCAATAAAAACAAGCTAACCGAATTTCATAAAAAGCTAAGTGAATTAAAGTTTTTAGACCCTGCCTGTGGTTGCGGCAACTTTTTGATAATTACTTACCGTGAATTGCGTTTGCTTGAAATTAAAGTGTTACGGGCTTTACACAAAACAGGGCAGGGCTTTTTAAATGTGAGTGAAATTATTTGGTTAGATGTGGATATGATGTACGGCATAGAATATGAAGAATTTCCGGCGCAAATAGCACAGGTAGCCATGTGGCTGATAGACCACCAGATGAACATGGCAATAAGCATGGAATTTGGGCAATATTTTAGAAGGCTGCCCTTAAAAAAAGCGGCCACTATTGTACATGGTAATGCTTTACAAATTGATTGGGAAACCATAGTACCTAAAGCAAAGTTGAGTTATATTTTAGGAAATCCTCCGTTTATTGGCTCAAAAATAATGAAGCAGCACCAGCGTGATGAAATCATAAACCTGTTTGATAAAGCCGATGGCAGCGGCACTTTAGATTATGTAACAGGCTGGTATATTAAAGCTGCAAAATACATTCAACAAACCACTATAAAAGTTGCTTTTGTTTCTACTAATTCTATTGTGCAGGGCGAACAAACCAGCATTCTTTGGGGGCAAATGCTAAACAAATACAATATTAAAATACATTTTGCCCACCGCACTTTTAAATGGAGTAACGAAGCTAAAGGCAATGCCGCCGTTTACTGTGTTATTATTGGTTTTGCTGCTATTGATACTAATAATAAAACCATTTATGAATATGAAGATATTAAAGGTGAACCGCACGAAATAAAAGCTAAAAATATCAATCCATATTTAGTAGATGCAAAAGATATTTTGATTACAAAGAAAACAACCCCAATATGTAATATTCCAAAAATTAAATTTGGAAACCAACCTATTGATGGAGGGGGCTTATTGTTAGATGAAAACGAAAAAAAATCAGTTATTCAAAATGAGCCTGAAATTTCAAAATATATCAGAAAATATGTAGGTAGCGAAGAATTTATTAATAACATACCACGATATTGTCTATGGCTGAAAGATGCTGAACCAAGTGAATTGCGGAAATCAAAATTTATTACAGAAAGACTTAATAGAGTTAAAACTTTTCGCCTGAATAGTTCAAGAAAAGAAACTATCGAACTTGCTAATAGTCCTTCGCAATTCGCTTTTGTATCTCACAATGAAAGTGAATATATCATTGTTCCAAGCGTTTCGTCTGAAAAAAGGAATTACATTCCGATTGGATTTATGCGACCAGATATTATTGCAAGTAACCTTTGTCTGATTATTCCCAATGCTTCTATATTTCATTTTGGTATATTAACCTCTGCAATGCACATGGCATGGGTAAAATATGTTTGTGGTAGATTAAAAAGCGATTATCGTTATTCCGCAAGCATTGTTTACAATAACTACCCTTTCCCCTTAAATCCAACTGATAAACAAAAACAAGCCGTAGAAGAAGCAGCGCAAAAAGTATTGGATGCAAGGGCGCAATTTCCGAAAAGCAGTTTAGCTGATTTATACAATCCCCTTACCATGCCGCCTGTTTTAGTAAAAGCACACCAGCAGCTAGATAAAGCAGTAGATTTATGTTACCGCCCCCAACCCTTTACCAACGATGCTAACCGCATGGAGTTTTTATTTGGGCTGTATGAGCAATACACAGCTAAATTGTTTATAACCACAAAAAAGAAAAAATAAGATTATGGAAAACTCATTAAATAAATTCATATTATATACAGCCCCTTCAGGTGAAGTAAGAGTAGATGTTTTGGTAGAAAATGAAACAATTTGGCTTACACAAAAGGCTATGGCAGATTTGTTTGGCGTGGCAAAATCAACCATAAGCGAACATCTAACTAATATTTATTTAACCAATGAATTAAGCAAAGAATCAACTGTTCGGAAATTCCGAACAGTTCAACAAGAAGGGGAAAGAAAGGTAGGAAGGGATTTAGAATATTACAATTTAGATGCTATAATATCGGTAGGATACAGGATTAATTCATCTAAAGCAACACAGTTTAGAATTTGGGCAACCAATACCCTGAAAGAATATATAGTAAAGGGCTTTGTGTTGGATGATAACCGCTTAAAACAAGGCCAAACTGTTTTTGGAAAAGATTACTTTAAAGAGTTATTGCAAAGAGTACGTTCTATTCGTGCCAGCGAACGCAGAATTTACCAGCAGATAACTGATATTTTTGCAGAATGTAGCATTGATTATGATAAAAACCATGAAATAACTAAAGCATTTTATGCAACGGTTCAAAACAAGTTTCATTTTGCCATTACCGGCAAAACAGCCGCCGAAATAATTTACAAAACAGCCGATAGTAAAAAAGAAAACATGGGCTTGCTAACATGGAAAAATGCACCGGATGGCAGGGTATTAAAACAAGATGTAATTATTGCAAAAAACTATTTACAGGAAAAAGAAATAAAACAACTGGAAAGAACTGTTGCCGGCTACTTTGATTATATAGAAGGTTTAATAGAGCGTGAAAACACCTTTACCATGCAACAGTTAGCAGAAAGCGTAAATAAGTTTTTGGCATTTAACGATTATAAAATTTTAGAGGGCAAAGGAAAAATTTCAAAACTACAGGCCGATAAAAAAGCAGTAAAAGAATATGAGCATTTTAATAAAACGCAGAAAATTATTTCAGACTTTGATAAAGAAGTAAAAAAACTTGCCGAAAAAACGGAATCAAAAAAGCCGAAAAAGAAAAAATAAACGATTTGGGAGCAACATAAAACCTTTTTTGTAGATACCATTGAAGAAATAAATACTGTAATACTCCATTTTTTCAATTAATAGGAAGTGAATTTGAGCGGTTCGGGTTTGATTTACCTAAGCAATCCGGATTAGCATCTTCAACGCCTTCGCTTGTAAATGAATATTATGAATGGGTATTTGATTTTAAATATTTTGACTGGCTAAACACCGAAAATGAACTAACTCTTAGTGCATATAATCCTGATGCAAACCTTATGTATATATTAGAAAATGCTATTGACTTTGAATTGTATTAGCTAACTAAAAAACAATAAAAATGAGGGCTAAAAATGAATTTGTGTTATGAAAGAAAATAAAAAAGCAGCTATTTTTTCATAACTGCTTAATTATCAGGCTCCCCCTGTTGGACTTGAACCAACGACCCTCTGATTAACAG
>CAZPHA010000020.1:0-42975 GCA_964586215.1 uncultured Ferruginibacter sp. | reverse complement strand
GTACATTTATCTGCCATACGAATTATGTTGAATCGTTTTTAAACAGCTTCTAAGGGTTATGCTTTTGTATTAAGTGATGTAAATGGCAATATTATTGCTTCAGGCTCAGGTGGTGCCGCCCGGGAAATATATGAAACCGGAGGTTATATGCCATTTACAATAGACACAAAGACCAGAATTGGCAGTGTAAGTAAAATGATTACCACTGCTGCCGTTATGAGAGTAATAGAACAAAGCAATGGTAAAATAACACTCGATGATCCAATGGAAAATTATTTACCCTATCGCTGGAGACCGATACACACTGAATTTCAAAAAGTAACAATTAAAATGCTTTTACAACACAGAGCAGGATTTAAAAAAAGCTGCCCCAATAGTTGTATGGATGATGCCAGCCCTTGCGTGTGGAGAAATCGTTTAAAAAATGGGCCTGACTGGGATACTAAAAAAGATACACAGGGCAATGTAATACAGTATCAGCATAAAGTAGGGGAATATTTTTACTCAAATAGCAGTATAAATATTTTTGGAATTATGTTGGCCTATATGCTTGATATTAATAAAATGAAAGCATTGGAACAGAGTAATGAATGGGCAAACTTAAGCCCCGGCGAATTTGAATGTAAAATGAGAGACTATTGTATTTCAATATACTTAAATTATATTAATGATTTTATTAGTGATGACACTATTAATGCTAAGTGCAATGTAAATGGGTTATCAAATTATGCATACTACTATTACTTACCTCCCGATAATACCAAAGGCGTTAATTTAATAGAAAATTGTATTGGAGCTCCGGCAGGGGGCTGGGCACTTTCTATGAGAGAGTTAAGTAAATTTATGTGGAAATTTAAATACTCAGGACAAGTTGTTTCTAAACAAACCTATAACCTAACTGAAAGTAGCCCCTTAGGGTGGACTTCAAATGGTTCCATTGGAACGGGTAAATACTATGGACATAATGGACTCTTGTATTATAATAATGATACCAAGGAATCACATACACAGGTAATAAATTTGCCGAATGGCATGCAGGTGGTAATGAACGTAAATTCAAAAACAAATGATTACTCGTTAAAAAAGAATCAGATTGACCCTAATAAATTTGACACAATCTATAACAGATGCCCTTTAAAAGAAGTATTGTTGAATGCTTATCAATTTGCAAATTGTTATTTTACTAATACACTAGAATCCCTTAAAATGAGCGATCCATATACCATTGCAGATGAAGGCCTGAATGTTGACAAAATGGCTCATTTTATTACAACTGATCCCAATACAAAAGTTACACCCAATACATCGTGTGCACTTACAGCAGCTCAAAAAATTACTTTGGGTCCTACCTTTACCATTCAAAACGGATCATTTTTTGTAGCGAAAAATGGTTGTGGTTACATGCCCAAAAATAAAACTACTGTTTATCCTGAGGTAGAAGATGAATATGTGCAAGAGTATCTCGATATATATACTCCTCCGCTATCACCCAATATTTTACAACAAAATGTCGCACCGCTTACTAATTTGCCTTTAAATATTACAGGCAATCAAATTTTCAAAGCTTACCCCAACCCTGCTGCCAACAAGTTGATACTAGAGTATCAATTAAAAGCTGATAGTAAAGTTTCTATTCAAATATTAAATATGATGGGGCGACCACTTAAATCTGTTATTCAAAATATCCGTCAAAAATCAGGAAGTTATACCCAAAATATAGATATCAGTAACCTGGCGCCAGGCAATTATATTTATATGATAGATATTAATGGCACTAAGCAACAGGGAAAGTTTATGAAGCTTTAAATATATAATGCTGCTCCGGCAATTTTTACCGGAGCAGCTTACTGTTTACTAAATAAATTAGCAAAATCTACTTCTAACCCTTCACAATCTTTTGATAACTAGCCGCTATACCCTTTATCAATGAAGAGCTGAAGCCCTGATGTTCCATCTCATTCAAACCAGCAATAGTGCAGCCTTTTGGAGTGGTAACCTTATCAATTTCATATTCAGGGTGAGTGTTTTTTTGTAACAATAGCTCAGCAGCTCCTTTTACCGTTTGTGCAGCAATCAAACTGGCTGTTACGGCATCAAAACCTATTTCAATGCCTCCCTGTATGTTGGCACGGATATAACGCATGGCATATGCAGTACCACAGGCCCCCAGTACCGTAGCCGCATCCATAAGTTTTTCATCAATTTCAACTACTTGGCCCAATTTTGCAAACAAATTTTTCACCCAGTCAATTTCTTGTCGGCTGGCATTGCTATGGCTGATGCAGGTCATACTTTCCTGAATAGCAATAGCGGTATTGGGCATCGCCCTGAAAACGGGTATATCTTTTTTAATAGTTTCCTCAATATCTTTTATTAAAACTCCGGTGACCACCGAAACCAGTAGATGTTTATTATGGATTGATTTTTTCAAACCGGACAGTACTTCACTTACCTGAAAAGGTTTTACAGCCAGGATAATAATTTCACTTTTTTTTACCGCCTCTGCATTATTATTACTGACCTGTATGCCTAAGCTTTGTAATGGCTTCAAAGTGCTTATATTCCGTTTTGTGATAATAATATCATGAGCTTTAGCAAATTTGCTTTTAAGCAGACCTTCTGCAATGGCAGTACCTAAATTTCCACCGCCAATAATGGCAATTTTTTTACTCATAAGTTTTTGTTAAGCGTTGATGTACTTTTTCTACTATTAAATCAATGTTATGTTTCTCCATACAATTAAAGTGGCCTAATGGGCATTTCTTTTTACCATATTTACTGCAAGGCTGACACCATAAATTAGGTACGATAATATTTTCGTAAGGTAATTTTTTTTGTGTTTCTAAAAAATTACTTCCATAAAAAGGTTCTACATCCAGCTTGGGAGAAGTGCCGCCCCAGATCGCTAATACAGGCTTATTAAAAGCACAAGCGATGTATTGTAGCCCTGTGTCATGTGAAATTACCAATGTAGCTTTCATCACCAAATCAGCAGACTCATTTAAATTAAACTTCCCACAGGCATTATAAATTTTAATCGGATCAACCTTTGCAATTAGCTCCCCCTCCTCTTTCTCCTCTTTCCCTCCCAGCAATATAATCGGGTACTCAATTTTTTTACAAAGCTCCTGCAATTTATGCAGAGGCATTTTTTTGGTATAGTACGATGCCCCGATCACAACAGCAACATAACCGGCCACGTGAGAAGTGGGTAAATCACTTATTGATACCATATCTTTTTCAGGAATAAAATAATCCAGGCCATTTCCATCATCTTTTACACCCAGACTTTCAACAGTTTGTAAACTTCGGCAAGTGATATGTTTGCCTGGCATCATATTGATATGAAAATTTGTCAGTAAAAATTTTTCAATATTTAATTTATCTATTGTAAAGGTTTTTTTCTTTAAAGTTTTTTTTATTTTAATACTTCGAAAATTGTTGTGCAAATCAATGACATAATCGTAATTCTCGTTCTTTAAGGCATCGATGATTACTGCTAAATCATTTTCAAAGTAAAAAAACTTGTCAATATAAGGATTCGCTTCTGTTACTGCCTGAAATGATTTTTTGGTGAGAAAATGAACTTCTGCATCTGTCAATTGTGTTTTAAGGCAACGAACTACCGGTGATGCTAACACGATATCTCCAATAGACGAAAATCTTATTACTAAAAATTTCATTGACAAAATACTTACGAACGTTAGTTAGTTTTTAAATTTAGAACACGAATTTTTAAAAATTACACGAATTAATTCGAACTTAATACATCGTTATTTCATTGGTTGAATTGGCTGCCAAAATAGCAGCAATAGCGTTATCATATTTTTCCTTCCAAAAAGCAATATTTCCCCAGTCATTTTTATTAATAAAAATAGCTGAATCGGTAACAACCCCCAATCTCTCAAATGGAATATTTAATGTTTGCAACCTTTCTTCAACTTTATAGGCATCTTTTTCTGCAACCGATACTACCACCCTGCTTTGACTTTCTCCAAACCAGTAAGCATCTGACCTAATGGAAGCATTTTGCTGAGCAACATCAAACCCCAGGTTTCTGTTAAAAACAGATTCCAGTAAAGTTATCCATAAGCCTCCCTCACTTACATCGTGAGCGCTTTGAATGCACTTATCCTGAATCAGCAATTTTATAGCATTTTGAAGTTGATATTCTTCTTCTACATCAAAAAATGGTGCAGGGCTGAATTCTACCTTACAGATTTTATGTAAGTACTCTGACGAATGAATATCATTTCTACTCTGGCCAATTAAATAAACAATATCGCCTGCCTGTTTGAAATCCAATGTCATTTTATCACTAATACTATCTAATAAACCTACCATTCCAATAGTTGGAGTAGGATAAACAGGCCCTTCCGGCCCCTGATTATAAAAACTTACATTACCACCCGTAACCGGCGTATTAAATTTTATACAAGCTGCTGCCATTCCCTTAATTGCATGTACAAATTGATAATACACTTCCGGATCATAAGGATTACCAAAATTTAAGCAATTGGTTACTCCTAACGGTTGTCCACCGCTGCATACAATGTTTCTGGCAGCTTCTGCTACGGCCATCATCGTACCTTTGTATGGATCGGCAAATATGTATCGACTATTACAATCCGTCGTCAGTGCCAAACATTTTTCGGTAGGCTTTGCTAATACAACGGCAGCATCACTCGGAGCATTGGTATGGGTGTTTCCGGCACCTACCATACTATCGTATTGCTCATATATCCATCGTTTGGATGCAATATTTGGAATTTGAACCAGTTGCATCGCAATTTCTTTTAAATCTGTCGGTATAGCTATTTTATCAACGCTAAATTCATTTATTTTTTCAAAATATTTTGGTGTTTGATAAGGCCTGTCATACTGCGGAGCTCCTCCACCCAAAACCAATTCCTCGGCAGGTAACTTTGCTTCCAGGTTTCCATTCATGTAAAAATGTAAAAATCCATCGTCCGTTACTTTTCCAATTTCACTACAGGGTAGATCCCATTTGGCAAATACATCCAACACCTTATTTTCCTGACCTTTTCTAACTACCATAAGCATTCTTTCCTGACTTTCACTCAATAATATTTCCCATGCCTTCATATTTTGCTGTCGGGTAGGAACTTTATCCAAATCAATCCGCATGCCTACTCCCCCTTTGGCACTCATTTCTGATGTAGAACATATTATCCCTGCTGCGCCCATATCCTGCATGCCTACTACTGCTCCGGTTTTTATTACTTCCAGACAGGCTTCCAATAACTTTTTCTCCTGAAAAGGATCGCCTACCTGAACTGCCGGTAGTTCCTCCATACTATCTGCCGTAATATCTGCCGAAGCAAAAGAAGCGCCTCCTATTCCATCTTTACCGGTAGCGCTGCCCACAAAAAATACCGGATTACCCGAACCGGCAGCTGTTGCCGAAATAGTATCTTCACTTTTTACAATACCCACACTCATTGCATTCACTAACGGGTTTGTATGATAGCAGTTTTCAAAATAAACTTCACCACCAACAGTAGGAACTCCAAAGCAGTTGCCATAATGCCCAATTCCATGCACCACTCCAGCCAGCAAATGCTGTGTTTTAGGATGCTCTAAATTTCCAAATCTTAGAGAATTTAAAGCAGCTATTGGCCGGGCTCCCATTGTAAAAATATCCCTATGGATACCACCTACACCTGTGGCGGCCCCCTGAAATGGTTCTATGGCTGATGGATGGTTGTGAGATTCTATTTTAAATACCACGCCATAACCATCGCCTATATCCATTAAACCAGCATTCTCCTCACCAGCCTTCACCAGCATTTTAGCACCTTCACGTGGCAGTTTTTTTAGCCATTTGATAGAATTTTTATAACTACAATGCTCACTCCACATGGCGCTAAAGCAACACAATTCATTAAAATTAGGAGTACGTCCAAGCTTTTGCTGAATCAATTCAAATTCTTCCGGGGTGAGCCTTAATTTTTCAGCTGTTTTAACTGTTATTTCCATAAATGTTATAAAAGTATGGCAAAGGTAGCGCCTTGTTATTACATTTCTTTATTAGTAAATATTTTGCCTATCTTCCCACATTAAAATTATAATAGCAGTGTACTATATATTATTTTTTGCTTATTTGATCATTTGCTGCTTCCTACTGCTTCGTATAAAATTTATTAAAAATAGTGGACTGTCTTCCCGAGTAGTCGTAAGTCTTTTCCTGTTGAAAGTATTGGTTGGGGTAATATATGGGTGGATCAATATTAACTATTTAAAAAGTGGTGATACACTTACTTTTTTTCAAAATAGTATTAAAGAAACTGATTTGTTGTTTAGCAATCCTTCTCAATATTTTAAAGATTTTTTTACCAGTCAATATGGATCTTATGGAGAGTTTTTGGGAACTAGCAACTCTTTCTGGAATGATTTAAGAGGTACATTGCTGGAAAAACTTTTGTCAATATTTAATATTCTTTCTTTTAAAAACTATTATATTGATTCTTTGCTTTTTAACTTTTTGCTATTTTTTGGCCCTATTGCTTTATATCGATTTTTTTTAAAAATTTATCCGCAACAACAACTGCTTATCATTATAGGAGTTTTTTTGATCCCTTCTACACTATACTTTACCAGTGGCATACATAAAGATGGTTTAATTTTTTTAGGCATTGGTATGTGTGTGTATAATGCACAGCTTCTTTTTACATCATCGGGTAAGCGGCTTCGGCCTGTAATTTTTCTTTTATTCGGATTACTTCTGTTATTCTTTATAAGAAACTTCTTCTTTATGGCGATCATACCTTCATTAATTTGTTGGTGGATAGCATCTAAGAAACCTAATAAAACATTAGTCATTTTTTTAGCAGTGTATATTGTTGGGTTAGTTATTTTTTTCATAAGCCCATATCTTCATCCTTCCCTAAATCTGCCTGAAAAAGTATGTAACAGGCAATATGCTTTTTTACAAATGAGCTGGGCCAAGTCTTATATTCCAACCGATTCACTTCAACCATTTTTTGTAAGTTTTATGAAAAATTTTCCTGCCGCAGTGAACCATGTTTTTCTTAGGCCCTATCCTTCAGAAAGTTATTCCATATTTTATATAGCCGCTATGCTGGAAAATGCCCTACTTATATTGGTTTTATTTTTATTTATTTTATTAACGAAAAGAGATACTCCTTTTACATACCCTGCTATATTGTTTTGTATATTTTTCGCCGTATCTTGTTTTATAATGATTGGCTATACCGTTCCTATTATGGGCGCCATTTTTCGTTATAAAAGCGTTTTTTTACCTTTTGTATTAATACCAGTATTCACTGGAATAAAATGGAATAAGTTAAGATTATTTATTATACATAATGAAAATAAATAATATTAATTTTTTCGATAAAAAAATCAAAAAAATAAATATTTAATATAAAAAATCTTGTTTTTTTGACATTAAAGTGCTTTTTTTGTTTCCTTAAAACCCAAAATATGCAATTTTTACGCTTTAATGCCTTAAATCATATTTCCAATAATCCGCCGGAAATAAAGGTAGAAGGATCAACAAAAATTACCGGAATTTTTAATGAAAATGTATTCACACTGGCTACTGCCCGACAGTTTTTAAGTGATGAGGCATATAAAAGTTTACTGGCATCCACCAAAGGTGGAAAAAAAATTGATCGCAACATGGGCAGCCAGATTGCCAACGGTTTAAAAGCATGGGCTGAGAGTAAAGGCGTTACCCATTTTACCCATTGGTTTCAGCCATTAACGGGATTATCAGCAGAGAAACACGATTCATTTTTTACCATAAAGGGTGACGGCACCCCCATAGAGGAATTTGATGGCGCTGCATTGATACAACAGGAGCCGGACGCTTCTTCCTTCCCTAGTGGTGGCCTAAGAGCCACTTTTGAAGCTCGTGGCTATACAGCCTGGGACCCTTCCTCCCCGGCATTTATTATGGAAATTGGGCAGGGAAAAACATTGTGTATCCCTACCATCTTTGTATCGTATACCGGAGAATCACTAGACGCTAAAACACCACTGATAAAAGCCCTGGTAACGCTGGACAAAGCCGCTGTAGACGTATGTCAATATTTCGATAAAAATATTACCAAAGTACATGCGACACTGGGCTGGGAACAGGAATATTTTGTGGTAGATGCCGGACTTGCCAATGCCCGGCCTGATCTGGTACTTACAGGAAGAACTGTATTTGGCCATGCCCCTGCCAAAGGGCAACAATTAGAAGATCATTATTTTGGCGCCATACCTGAACGGGTGTACGCTTTTATGAGAGATTTTGAAGAAGAAAGTTATAAGTTAGGTATTCCATTACGTACCAGACACAATGAAGTAGCACCGGCACAGTTTGAGTGTGCACCTATTTTTGAAGAGATTAACTTAGCAGTAGACCACAATACTTTGTTGATGGATGTAATGACCCGTGTTGCTAAAAGGCATAATCTGATGGTATTGTTGCACGAAAAACCTTTTGCCGGCATTAATGGTAGCGGTAAACACAACAACTGGAGCATGGCTACAGATACGGGAGTTAATCTGTTAGCACCAGGAAAAACACCCAAAACTAACCTCATGTTCCTGACATTTTTTGTCAATACAATTAAAGCAGTGCATGATTATGCTCCTTTGCTGAGAGCCTCTATTGCCAGTGCCGGTAATGATCACCGCCTAGGCGCTAATGAAGCTCCGCCTGCCATCATTTCTATTTTTATTGGAAAATATCTGACGAATGTTTTAGAACAAATAGAAAAAAGAGTATCGGATAAGTTTGATGAGCAGGATGAGGCCATGCTTAAATTGGATATTCATAAAAGTATTCCAGAGCTAATGCTGGACAATACAGATCGTAACAGAACATCTCCTTTTGCTTTTACCGGAAATAAATTTGAGTTTCGTGCTGTAGGCTCATCTGCCAACTGTGCCAATGCCATGACTACCCTCAACACCATTATGGCTGAAACATTAAAGCAATTTAAAAAAGATGTAGATGCTTTAGTAGATCAGGGTGAAAAGAAAGAAGTAGCCATAATGCATGTGATTCAAAAATATATTGTAGACAGTAAGAAAGTTTTGTTTGAAGGAGATGGCTACAGCGAAGAATGGGAAAAGGAGGCCAAAAAAAGAGGTTTACCTAATGTAAAAACGACTCCGCTTGCTTTAGATGCTTATGTTACCAAAATATCGAAAGAATTATTTGAAAGTAATGGAATCTATACGCATGCTGAGTTAGAAGCCCGACACGAAATCATGCTGGAAGCTTATATTAAAAAAGTACAAATTGAAGCAAGAGTAATGGGTGAGTTGGCTACTACTTTCATCTTGCCATCGGCCGTTAAATATCAAAATTTATTAATCGAGAATGTCAAAGGGCTGAAAGAAGCCGGCTTGAAGGAAAGTACTTATGCCAATCAAAAGCAGGTATTGGAAAAAATTAGTGAACATATCAACAAAATGAGCGATGCAGTAGAAAAAATGATTGGAGAAAGAAAAAAAGCCAACAACATCACCAATACCCGAGAAAAAGCAATTGCCTATTGTGATAACGTAAAAGGTAAGTATTTTGATAGCATCCGATACCATGTTGACAAATTAGAGTTGTTAGTGGACGATAGTCACTGGTCGTTGCCCAAGTATCGGGAATTATTATTTTTAAGATAACTTGTTCTCACGGGGTCTTTTTTGCAAAAAAGACCCCGTGGAGACCTAAAAAACTGTAAGCCGGTCTTTAGATCGGCTTTTTTACATTATCCCATTTAGAATATTATTTTGGTATGAACATTTGATCTTTATTCATCATTGTTGTAGCTTGTCCGCCTCAGGTGGATCACTCACTTGTACGGCATACCGCCATTGATCTTTGTGTTCCCACGGGGTCTTTTTTTGCAAAAAAAGACCCCGTGGAGACCGAAAAAAATTTTGAAAAATTTGAAACTGTAAGCCGGTCTTTAGATCGGCTTTTTTACATTAAACATTTTTAATATTAAATTGTGGCATGAAACTTCATTTCTGGTCTGTTGGTAAAGCCCATGAATCGTATGTAAAAGAAGGAATTGAACTATTTACTAAAAGAATCCAAAACTATTTTACAGTAAGCTGGAAAGTAGTTCCTGCACCCAAAAATGCCGCCTCATTAAGTGAGTCTGAACTAAAAATAAAAGAAGCTGAAAGCATATTAAGTGCCTTGCAAAAAGATGATTTTTTAATAGTGTTGGATGAAAGGGGGAAAAATTTTTCCAGTATTACCCTGGCTCAATTTATACAACAGAAAGCCAATGAATCGGTAAAAAACATGATATTTTTAATTGGTGGAGCGTATGGTGTTAGTGAAAAGGTGCTGCAAAGAGCTAATTTGCAATGGAGTCTCTCCAACCTGGTCTTCCCTCATCAGCTGGTACGATTAATATTGGCAGAACAGATATATCGGGCCTGCACTATCATCAACAATGAAAAATATCATCATAGTTAATCATTCGAGTAATCAAAGAACATTAGTAATATTGCAAATCAAAACAATATTGAATGGACTTCAATCAATACCCCATTACATTGGGACTCATAGCTGCTAATATTATTCTATCTTTTATTGCTTTCAACAATCGTGATTTTCTATCGCAGTCACTCATGTGGCCATATGGTGTAAAGAGACAAAGGCAATACTATCGTTTTATTACTTCCGGGTTTATTCATGCTGATTTTTTGCACCTGTTTTTTAACATGTTTACTTTATTTTTTTTCGGCAGAAATCTGGAGATTTACTTTAAAATGTACCATTTAGGAGGTACAGCAAGTTATTTGGCACTCTACTTTTTGGGCTTAATTATTTCGGACCTACCTACTTATGTTAAGCAAAAAGATAATAGTAAATATCATAGTCTTGGCGCTTCCGGAGCCGTATCGGCGATTGTTTTTGCAACCATTTTATTTAGTCCGTGGAGTAGCATTTATATTTATGGTTCTATAAGGGTTTCAGCTGCGCTATACGCTGTACTATATATCGTTTACTGTATTTACATGAGTAAGCAAAATGCAGATAACATTAATCATGATGCCCACCTTTGGGGATCTGTATTTGGACTGCTATTTACAGTTGCATTGGTTGCATATATCAATCCCAATTTATTTTCAGCGCTTATAGAAGAATTAAAAAATCCAAATTTACTGGGGCGATAATGTAATTGATAAGATTTTTTGGGTATTGGGAGTAATTTTAAATCTGTCATCGATACGCAAGCCTGCTACCCATATAATTTTTTTATCCATTTCTACTATCCAGATATTTTCTTTTTGTAAAAGAGATAATTTTTTATCAATAAAAAACCTGCTTAGCTTTTTCTTTTTAAGCATACCTAAAGGATAAAAATAATCACCTGCTTTCCATTTTCGCAGCAATAAAGGAAATTTAATTTTATCAGCATCTAACTGAGCAATGGTATCGTCTTTGAAAAGTTTAAACTGCTCCTTACTTTGTATTTGAAAGCTTAATTTACCCTGCTCAAAAAGAATGTCTGATTTTTCATTTTCAATTAAAATATTTTGAGCCGATAAAGTTTGCAATGGTGAAATGATCAGCCAGTTCCGATTATGAAGAATACGGTGAGAAGATGATTGTACGTATTTACCTGATTCGCTTTTTAATAATTTTACTACATCCTGAATTTGACTGGCGGTAAAACCATACTCTTTGATGATTTCATATAAAATGGTATGCAGCGGGTTAGCTTTAAGCAATTGTAAAACGGGAATATGAATTTCATTTCCTTTTTGATGAATCAGCTTTTTTTTATGAAGGCTAATGGCTTGGCCATACAGCTCGGCTATTTCATTAAAACGGGCAATATTATCGATTAAATTATCTTCCACTTTAGGAAAAACCTGCTGTATAGCCGCAATCAGTTGATTGCGAAAGTAATTTCTGGTGTATTTATCTTCATTATTAGATGAATCTGTTACATATTGTAGCCCTTCCTGAATAGCATAGGTCTCAATATCTGATCGTTTGGCAAAAAGTAAGGGCCGTACTAATTGGTTATTCTCACCTGACTTTACTTCAATACCTTTTAATCCCTGAATACCGGTACCCTTAAAAAAATTCATCAGCAGAGTTTCGATATTGTCATTAGCATGATGGGCAGTGAGGATGTAGGATTTAGATGATAGTTGATAGTTAATAGTTGATAGTTTTTTCTGTCCTCTGTCATCTATCATCTTTTCTACTAAGTTATAGAACCACTCATACCGCAATTTTCTGGCGGCTACCTGTATACTCAGATGATGTTGCTCTGCATAAGCCAGTGTGCTAAATTTTTTAGCAAAAACTTTCACTCCATATTTTTCGCCCAATTGCTTTACAAACGTTTCATCTCTTTCACTCTCCTCGCCTCTCAGCTGAAAATTACAATGGGCAATGGCAAAGTTATATTGGGCTTTAAAACACAAATCACATAAAACAACAGAATCAACTCCTCCACTAACGGCAATCAATAGACGATCCTGTCTGGTAAAAAGCTTTTTTTGATGGATGAAGCTGATAAAATTTTGTAATAAATTCACAAGCAAAAATAGGTTAAAAAATATTTTGAGATATAGCCATTACCTTTTACAATATACTACTATGCTGAGGAAAGAGCAACATGCCAATAGCTATGTAACCTATTATTTCGGCAGAGCTCCAGAGAAGCGGTATATTAATAAAGAATTAGTGTTCCCACGGGGTCTTTTTTGCAAAAAAGACCCCGTGGAGACTGAAATTCACAAGCAAAAATAGATTTAAAAAAGCTGAATAAAGCTGAAAAAGTACAAGTGAGTGACACAACAAAAGCTTAATAGTAGCAATAATGCTGGTTACAAAATAAATTACATATCCTCTAACTCCTCCAAAGCTGCCTGCAATTCGTTATAAGCATGCTGATCACCGGCTTTTTTTGCAGCCGTCATACCTTTTTGGTAGATATCAATGGCCTTCGAATAATTTCCGGTGCGTTCCAACAACTTTGCCAAATGATAATACGAGCCTACATAACCGGGCTGCCTATCCAATATTGCATGAAATAATCGTTCTGCTTCCGCATCATTTCCTATTTTAATATACTCCAATGCCAATGCATGTTGCAAAAAACTATCTTCCGGTGAGTCCTTCAAAAAATTGTGTAATGTTTCAATTCTATTCAAAATATTAATTTTTTTTAGTTATTTACAACCTATTTGTTTATCACTTATCTTTGCATTTGGTTGCATAAACAACCTTTTTCAAAAGAATATACGAAAAAATTATGAAAATATTAGTTTGTATCACTAAAACCCCCGACACTACTGCAAAAATAGCCTTCACCGACAACAATACGAAATTTGCTACGGATGGTGTGCAGTGGATCATCAATCCATACGACGAATGGTATGCTTTGGTAAGAGCGATTGAGCTAAAAGAAGCTGATCCTGCTACGACTATTCATTTGGTAACGGTAGGCGCCGCTGATGCAGAACCGATTATTCGTAAAGCGTTGGCATTGGGTGGTGATGAAGCTTTTCGTGTAAATGTAGAAAATCATGACAGCTTTTATATAGCCTCACAAATTGCTGAAGTAGCCAAACAAGGTGGTTATGATTTGATTTTAACTGGTAAAGAAACGATTGATTATAATGGTTCCTCTATAGGTGGTATGCTGGCAGAGTTATTGGATGTGCCTTATGTTTCGCTAGCGACTAAATTGGATATCAGTGGGAATACGGCTACTATTAATCGTGAAATTGAAGGGGGCGAAGAAACTGATACCGTTCAGTTGCCTGTAGTCGTTAGTTGTCAAAAAGGAATGGCCGAGCAGCGTATTCCGAATATGAAAGGGATTATGGGCGCCCGGACCAAACCTTTAAAAGTAGTAGACCCTGTTGCGATTGATCCATTAACATCCATTGTATCTTTTGATTTACCTCCTGCAAAAGCCGGAGTTAAATTAGTACCGGCAGATAACCCGGAAGAACTGGTACGGTTGCTGCACGAAGAAGCAAAAGTTATTTAGACCTCACCTATCCTCTCCTAAAGGAGAGGAAAAAGGAGAAATTGAATTAAAAAAATTATCAATTAACCAATTATCAATTATCATATGGTTTTAGTTTTTTTAGATCAGACAGACGGGCATATTAAAAAATCTTCTTTTGAAGCAGCATGCTATGGTGCGGCAGTAGCCTCCCAAGTGGGTACGACTGTAGAAGGATTGGTATTAGGCAATGTAACAGAAGATTTAGCTGCTTTGGGCAGGTATGGACTAACAAAGGTACATACAGTCAAGAATGGTGCACTCAATCATTTGGATGCACAGGTTTTTGCTAAAGTAATCGGTCAGGCTGTTGCAGCTACCCATGCAGATGTGATCATATTTAGCCATAATATTAGCGGTAAAGCTATTGCCCCCAGGTTAAGTGCACAATTAAAAGCAGGGTTGGTTGCAGGGGCTGTAGGCCTGCCGGATACCGGCAACGGTTTTGTGGTTAAAAAAAGCGTATTCAGCGGTAAGGCTTTCGCTAAGGTTGCTATTAATTCAACCATTAAAATTATTTCTCTTAACCCTAATTCCTATCATATTACTACTACCGATGCAACTGCTGAAGTAGTGGAATTTGCCGCCAATGTGCCTGCGCCAAAGGTAGCCGTTACAGCTACCCATAAAATTACCGGCGAAGTGCCACTGTCGGAAGCAGAGTTGGTAATAAGCGGCGGTCGTGGTTTAAAAGGTCCGGAAAACTGGCACCTGGTTACAGATCTGGCGAAATTAATAGGTGCTGCTACTGCCTGCAGCCGTGCAGTTGCAGATGCCCACTGGCGCCCACATCATGAGCATGTAGGACAAACAGGATTGGCTATCTCTCCTAATTTATACTTTGCCATTGGTATTTCCGGCGCTATACAGCATTTGGCAGGCGTAAACCGTAGTAAAACGATCGTAGTGATCAATAAAGATCCCGAAGCTCCTTTCTTTAAAGCAGCCGATTATGGTATTGTAGGTGATGCTTTTGAAGTGATGCCGAAAATTATAGAAGCGGTTAAAAGGTTAAAAAGCAACTAATTTTAACAAAATAGTTTATGTAAAATCCATCTGAAGTGCATCTTTTAGATGGTTTTTACTTTATTATATAATTTAATAATATATATGAAAAAATTAGTTTGCTGCACCGTATTGTTTTTTAATATATTTTATGTAACAGCACAGGATAATTTTGAAGGGATCATTGAATATAAAGGTAAGGATAAAAGTAAAGGCTCTACACGAATTGTTGCAAAAATGAAATATCCTTTTGTAAGGCTAACCACTACATTTTTAGGTAAAGCAAGACTTAAAAAAGGTAATTATGATAGTGATTTGGTGTTTGACTTTGAGAAAGGAAAGCTTTATGAAATTGAGCATTTTACTAAAGAAATATTTGAAACAGATTTCAAATCACTATACAGAATTCATGGTTCTTTAAAGAAAGACAGTCTGCAACAAAAAAATTTCCAGGAAAATATAAAAGCAACAGCTTATTATGAGCAAACTAAGTCGCCTACCAAATTTTGGTATGCAGACAATTATTACTTTTAAATTCCTATAAAAGAATATAGTACTATCCCCTTGGGGGTTGATTTGTTTACCAATGGAGAAAAGTTAGGCCTTGGCATGGAATCGACCAGGTATAAGTTTAAAAAATTAGCTAAAAAAATCTCATTCCAAAAACTGGATGAAGCCGAATTTAGCCTCCCAAATGATTATAAACTTGTTAGATAGTAAAATAATCAGAAAGGAATTTTATAAACAGATTTTGCTCTCCAAAATAAGCCAGCTACTATAACCAGGAGGCGAAAGTAGTCTGATAATTCAATAAATCGTCTCTGGGAATATTTTTAGGTGTTTTGAATTAAAAATCCTCAAGAACACAGCTAATTTTTTATTTTTTACCCAAAATAAGCACTAAAAGCCTTATATTGCCTCCCCTTTTATATTACTAAAAAAAGTCTTAGTTTCGTGTGATAATCATATGAAGAAAATTGAATTGGAAATAGTGGCCCTGTCTCATAGCATTACCCAGACACATTCATATGCCGTAGTATTGGGAGAGGTAAACGGGTTGCGTCGCTTGCCTATAGTAATTGGAGGTTTTGAAGCCCAGGCAATAGCCGTAGCATTAGAACGTATGAGCCCCAGCCGCCCCCTTACCCACGACCTTATGAAAAACTTTATGCTGGCATTCAACATTGATTTACAGGAAATTGTAATCAATGATTTGCAGGAAGGAATATTTTATTCCAAACTTGTTTGCAGCACAGACAACGATACGGTTGAAATCGATTCCCGTACCTCTGACGCCCTGGCCCTCGCCGTACGCTTTGGATGCCCTATTTTTACTTTTGAAAATATTTTAGACCAGGCCGGTGTATTGATGGAAGACGAAGAAAAAAAGCAAAAAGAAGAAATGGTAACAACCGAAACTGAATCTGCTGCGGAAAATAAAGACGACCTTAGATCCATGTCACTTGAAAATTTAAATACTTTACTGACAGAGGTATTAGATCAGGAAGATTACATGCGTGCTATTGCAATCCGTGACGAAATTAAAAGGAGAAAATCTAAATAATTGATACGTTTTCCCAACTGTAAGATAAATCTCGGTCTTTCTGTATTAAATAAAAGGCCAGATGGCTTCCACAATATCGAAACCGTTTTCTACCCTATTGCCATCAAAGATGCGTTGGAAATTGTTTCATCGGATAACAATAAAGATGGTATCCATTTTTCCCAATCCGGAATTGAGTTAGATGATGTAAGTGATAATCTGTGTGTAAAAGCCTGGAAAATTCTTAAACAAGATTTCCCCCACCTTCCTGCTGTCAACATGCATTTGCACAAAGCAATCCCTGTTGGAGCCGGTTTAGGCGGCGGTTCGGCAGATGCGGCTTTTACCCTTCAATTGTTGAATGATAAATATCATCTACAACTTACAACAGACACCCTCCTGGCCTATGCCTTACAATTAGGAAGCGATTGTCCTTTTTTTATATACAATCAACCCATGCTGGCACATGGCCGGGGAGAAATTTTAAATCCGGTATCGCTGGATCTGTCAGCTTATAGAATATTAATCGTACATCCTGCCATACATATCAATACTGCCTGGGCATTTAAAAATCTACCTTTATCATCTTTAAAAAAAGAAAAAAATATAGCCAAAATTATACGTCAGCCTGTATCAACCTGGCGTGATTTATTAATGAACGATTTTGAGGCCGTCATCTTTAAAGAGTACCCCACTATTGCCGCCATTAAAGATACGTTATACGCAAATGATGCCGTTTATGCATCTATGAGCGGCAGTGGCAGCACTGTTTATGGTATTTTCAATGCTTCTACCTCACAAACGATATCTCTGAATTTTCCAGATCATTACTTCGTAAAATGGATATAATTTGTTAAATTGCAGTAGATTTGAAAACCATTATTCCATATCACTTCCTTTACAATAATCTCGACTTATTGAATCATTAAATTGATATTTATTTATCAGTTTGATTATCTGTTTTTTATATTTACTTATTCATTTTAATATATAATAAATATTATGCATACGCTTTTAAACCTGTCTGCCAATACACAACATTATATCAACTTAGAAGAAAAATATGGCGCTCATAATTACCATCCTATACCGGTAGTAATTAGTAAAGCCGAAGGAGTTTTTATGTATGATGTAGATGGTAAAAGATATTACGATTTTTTAAGCGGCTACTCCGCCGTAAATCAGGGGCATTGCCATCCCAAAATTGTAGCTGCTTTAATACAGCAGGCACAACAATTAACCCTTACCAGCAGGGCTTTTCACAATAACTTATTGGGTACTTACGAAAAGTTTATTACTGAATATTTTGGGTATGATAAGGTATTACCTATGAATACTGGTGTCGAAGGAGGTGAAACAGCCATAAAACTAGCCCGGCGATGGGGTTATGTAAAAAAAGGGATAAAAGAAAATCAGGCTAAAATAATTTTTGTAGAAGGTAATTTTTGGGGCAGGACCATTGCTGCGATTTCTTCTTCTACCGATCCAAGTAGCTACACGAATTTCGGTCCCTTTTTACCTGGTTTTGAGGTGATACCGTATAATGATTTAACAGCCTTGGAAAAAGCGTTTCAGGATTCCAATGTAGCAGGCTTCATGTTTGAACCGATACAGGGTGAAGCAGGTGTTGTGGTTCCTGATGATGGCTATTTAAAAGGTGTAAGAAAATTATGTGATGAATACAATGTATTGATGATAGCAGATGAAATACAAACAGGATTGGCCCGTACCGGGAAAATGTTGGCTTGCGATCATGAAAATGTGAAACCGGATATCTTGATTTTAGGAAAAGCATTGAGCGGTGGTGTAATGCCTATTAGTGCTATGCTGACCAATGATGATATTATGTTGACCATCAAACCGGGTGAGCATGGAAGTACTTATGGTGGTAATCCTCTAGCCTGTGCAGTTGCTATGGCAGCACTTACGGTGTTGAAAGAAGAAAATATGGCAGAGAACGCTGTTGTAATGGGAGAATTGCTTAGAAATGAACTGATTAACTTGCACTCACCTTTTATTAAAACCGTACGAGGTAAAGGCCTTTTAAATGCCATTATTATTGAACACACTGATCCGGAAGCGGCCTGGAACTTATGCCTGGCATTAAAAGAAAACGGGCTGCTGGCGAAACCTACCCATGGTGATAAAATTCGTTTTGCTCCTCCATTGTGCATCACAAAAGAACAAATACTGGAGTGTGTAGAAATCATTCAAAAAAGTCTCTATATATTTGGATAAGCGTGAGAGGTGAAACGTGAGAGCTGAGAAATAAAAATTAATGGATAATTGGTAATGGATAATTAATAATTATTTTAATATAAATTATATTTATATGCAATGTATTTACAATCAATTATTTACAATAAGGTTTATAACTTCAAAAGATATTATCCATTATTAATTAATTATTTATCAATTAAAAATCTATGGATACGCATCTATACCATGAACATAAAGAACCTCACTTGAAAAGCTCCGCCTGGCTTTCGGATGTAGTCATTGGCATGAGTGATGGATTGACTGTTCCCTTTGCGTTAGCAGCAGGTTTGAGCGGTGCTGGCGCTGCCAGCAACATCGTTGTTATTGCCGGCATTGCCGAAATTGCGGCCGGAAGTATTGCTATGGGACTGGGTGGATATTTATCAGGAAAAACCGAACAAGATCATTATAAAAATGAAGTAAAACGTGAATATTACGAAATAGAACACTTGCGCCACAGAGAAGTTGAAGAAACGAAGGAGTTTTTTGCCAGCATCGGTTTGAGTGAAAAACTACAAAACGAGGCAACTGAAGAAATTGCAAAAGATAAAGACCGGTGGGTAGAGTTTATGATGAAATATGAACTGGGGCTGGATAAGCCTGATCCCCGAAGAGCTACTAAAAGTGCTCTGAATATTGGCCTGTCCTATATTGCAGGCGGCATCATTCCTTTGAGTCCTTATTTTTTTATTGCCAATTCAAATGAAGCATTAAGAATATCCGTCATCGCTACATTGGTTTGTCTTTTTATATTTGGCTATTTTAAGAGCAAAATCACAGGTGTACGCCCTATTATGGGAGCTTTACGGGTTACTCTTATTGGCGCTATTGCTGCTGCCGCTGCGTTTGGGGTAGCAAGATTATTTGAGCATTAAGATGGCTCAGTATCTATATTATGTTTATGATTGCTTGAGATATTTTCAATTGTCCATACGATATGCTTTTTAAATAGATGTTGCCTTACAGAACAGTCTGTTTTACTACAAATGTTACAGCTGAAGTCCAAGCAACCGTCTGAATGCACAAATAATTCTACCGACTCGCCATATTTATCTTTCACCAACGACGAAAGTGCATCGATCTCCTGATGAGCTTCATGTACATTGAGATACCAGGGAACTGTCAGATGGCAATCCAGATGCAGGGTGCTACCATATTTTATAATGCGTAAATTGTGGAGGTCTATCCAATTGGGCCGTCGGTTTTCATCAAGGAGCGATACTACTTTTTTCAATAATTCGGCATCTGCTTCATCCATAATACCGGCAATAGAACTGCGAATAATTTTATATCCTGTAAAAATAATAATAAAAGAAAATAAGATAGCAACGGCACTATCCAACCATCTAAAATTAGTCAGATACATGAGCCACAATCCAACACATATTCCCACAGTACTCCAGGTATCTGTTCGTAAATGCTTTCCACTGGCCATCAATGCCAAAGAATCATTTTTCTTACCAACATTTATACATATCTGTCCTAAAACAAAATTAATAACCCCTGTTGCCAGTACCAATACAATACCATAGTCTAATTTTTGGATTGTATTAGGATGAACCAGGTGAATGATCGCTTCGTAAATAATTAATAATCCGGTAACTGCAATCAGCGTGCCCTCTATAGCAGCAGAAATAAATTCTACTTTACCATGCCCATAAGGGTGATCCTCATCCTTAGGCTTGGCGGATACATATAAGCTATACACCCCAATCAATCCGGCAATAATATTCACAATACTCTCCAGCGCATCTGTCAATATGGCAACGGAATTAGTTATGTACCAAGCAGTAATTTTAATGGCAAATAGAAATATCGATACTGCCGTAACAATTTTTTGAATGAGAAGGTTATATCGGGCTGGCTGCAAAAAAGTGCTGTTTTGCTAATTATTCTGCAAAATTACAACAAATTGATAAATCGTATAATATATTAATTATTTATTATATAAAATAATGGCATCAATATTGACAATATAGGGGTAACAGCAATAACGCTTGGAAATGTGACATTTTGACTATATATTTAAACTTATGGATAAAGAGTTTTTTTTACCTACTGCCGAAGAAGAAATGGATTTTATTCCGATTATCCCATTAAACGAAGATGATGATCCAAATGCCGATGAACAAAGGATTCCAACGGAAATACCCATACTACCCTTAAGAAATACCGTTTTATTCCCCGGTGTAGTAATACCCATTACGGTAGGCCGGGATAAGAGTATTAAGGCTGTAAATGATGCTTACAAGACTGACAAATTGATAGGTGTTATAGCACAAAAAGACAGTAACATTGAGGAACCTGCTGCCAAAGATTTAGAAGAAATTGGTACCGTTGCCAAAATTGCCAAATTGATTAAAATGCCTGATGGTGGCACTACCATCATCATTCAAGGCAAAAAAAGATGCCAGATTGAAAGCATTGTAACGGACGAACCTTATTTTAAAGCAAATATTAATATTTTAGAAGAAGATAACTTAAAAGATGACCCGGATTTTAAGGCCATGATTAGCAGTATAAAAGATTTAGCCGGCCAAATCATAAATTTATCACCCAACCTGCCAAATGAAGCAGCCGTTATTCTAAAAAATATTGAAAACCCGGCTTTTTTAATACATTTTGTAAGCAGTAATCTTAGTACAGAATTAAAGGAAAAGCAACGACTGTTAGAAATCAGCAATATTAAAGAGAGGGCTGAGCTGCTCATGAGCCTGATGCATACCGAATTGCAATATGCTGAGCTAAAAAATAAAGTAACAACCAAAACCCGTGCTGAGCTGGACAAACAGCAAAAAGAATATTTCTTGCAGCAGCAATTAAAAGCCATTAAAGAAGAACTGGGTGGTGACAATGCAGCCGAAGTAAGGCAAATGCAGAAAAAAGCGGAGACTAAAAAATGGACGGAAGCTGCTAAAGAAATCTTTAATAAGGGTATTGAAAAGCTCGAAAGAATGCACCCTTCTACACCCGACTATTCAGTGGTGTATAATCATTTGGATTTGATGTTGGATCTGCCTTGGGGTGAATACACAGAAGACCAATACGATTTAAAAAAATCTCAAAAAATTTTAGATGCTGACCATTATGGAATGACAAGAATTAAAGAGAGAATTTTAGAGTATCTGGCTGTACTGAAGTTAAAGGGAGATATGAAAAGCCCTATTCTGTGCTTTTTAGGCCCTCCCGGAATTGGCAAAACCAGTTTAGGTAAAAGTATTGCGGCTGCTATTAATAGAAAATATGTAAGAGTAAGCCTGGGTGGTGTTCATGATGAAAGTGAAATAAGGGGACACAGAAAAACATATATTGGCGCCATGCCGGGAAGAGTATTACAATCAATTCGTAAGGTTAAATCAGGTAATCCTGTAATGATTTTAGATGAAATAGATAAAGTTGGCGCTGATCATCGCGGCGACCCTTCTTCTGCCCTGCTGGAAGTATTGGATCCTGAGCAAAATCATTCATTTTACGATAATTATTTAGAACTTGAATACGATTTAAGTAAGGTCTTGTTTATTGCTACTGCTAATAATATCAGTACCATTCAGCCGGCATTACGTGACCGCCTGGAAATAATTGACTTAAGTGGCTATGCTGTAGAAGAAAAAATTGAAATTGCCAAACGGCATTTAATTCCCAAACAAAAAGAAATGCACGGACTTACCAGCCATAATTTTAAAATAAGCGATTCTGTACTCAGGAAAATCATTGAAGACTACACCCGGGAAAGTGGTGTACGTGAACTAGACAGACAACTGGCGAATATAATGCGCCATCAGGCGAAAGATTTGGTGATAAAAGGCAAATTAAAACCCACGATTACCAGCCATGATGTAGAAAAAATATTGGGTAAGCAAAAGTATAGCAATGAGTTATACAAAACAGCCAATATGCCCGGTGTTGCAGTTGGACTTGCCTGGACGTATGTTGGTGGTGATATTTTATTTATTGAAACGCAGTTGAGTGAAGGTAAAGGAGAGCTTAAGCTTACCGGTAATCTTGGTAATATTATGAAAGAAAGCGCTACTACAGCCTTCACTTATTTGCAGTCGAACTCAAAAAAGAATGATATTAACCCGGAAGTTTTTACCAAAAAGAATGTTCATATCCACATACCGGAAGGCGCTGTACCCAAAGATGGCCCCAGTGCCGGCATCACCATGCTTACAGCTCTAGCAAGCGCTTTTACAGGCCGGAGAGTTAAGCCTTACCTGGCTATGACAGGTGAAATTACCCTCAGAGGACAGGTATTACCGGTGGGTGGTATTAAAGAAAAAGTGCTGGCAGCCAAAAGAGCCGGCCTAAAAGAAATTATTATGTGCTGGCAAAATGAAAAAGATGTACAGGAAATTAATAGCACTTACATCAAAGGAATAAAATTTCATTATGTAAAAACCATGCAGCAGGTGTTGGATATTGCATTGAGTTAAACATCCATCCAGTCTTTTTCTTTTGGCATGGCAAATGCCTGCATAATGGCTGTAAAAAACATCATGCCAATATTACCGGCCATGAAAACCAGGCTATAACTTTGATAATAGCTGATATCAGGGTATTGGTTGTTGAGAAATGTTTTTAAATCCCATCCCAAATAAAAAAGGCAGCTGGCAAATCCAACAGCAAAAAATAAATAAGAAATTGATCGAATAATTTTGGAGGGATGTTTTTTTGTACGTACAAAAAAAATATAATATACGGAACTGAAAAGTGCTGCCGGTAACCCTACAATAAAAAGGGACAACATAAAATCTGCTGGCCTGGAAAAAATGACTTTGGCAAAACCATACATCATCCCGACTACAACCCCAATAACAACGGGTATGCTTAAAAAAAGCAATAATATTAATGCATTCAACTTTGTATATCGTATAAACTTATCGTCCATTTGGAGTTTGGGGTTTGATGTTTGATGTTTGGGGTTTGGGGTTTGATGTTTGTAATTACTAAAAGTTTTATTTTTTTTCGTAACGACTATCTGTAATTTAAGAAAATGCATGAGCTAACAGATTTGCGTGAGGGATAGCAGCGGAAAGCCCGGTGAAGGTTTGTGCGTTGGCTCTGTGCCGGACTTGCAGCGTATAGCCCGACCCGATCCGCCGAAGGCGGAGAGGGGCACGCCCAATTAATTTTTAAACAGTTTATAGTCATTACCTATTTCAATACTAATTTTCCGTTGCCTCTCCGAATCTGTTTTTGATATTTTTACCAAATTAGATCAATATTTTAAAAATAACTGAGGTTGGTTTTGGGTGTTAATGCCAATAATGATTGATACATTAGTTTCACCGTATTTTCAATATCATCTTTGTGCAACATTTCCACAGTCGTATGCATGTAACGCAAAGGAATAGAAATTAATACCGATGGGCAGCCGTCGTTGGCGTAAGCGAAAGAATCCGTATCGGTGCCAGTGCTTCTACTAACGGCTCTTAGCTGAACGGGAATTTTATTTTTTTCTGCTATATTTTGAACAAAATCTAACAATTTGTTGTGTACCGCAGGGCCGTAAGCTAATGACGGGCCTTTACCGCAACTACATTCTCCTTCAATAATTTTATTGATCATGGGAGTAGTAGTATCATGGGTTACATCGGTAACGATGGCTACATTTGGCTTAATCCTTCTGGCAATCATTTCAGCGCCTCTTAATCCAATTTCTTCCTGCACAGAGTTAACCACATACAATGCGAAGGGCAATTTATTTTTATTCAGTTTAATCATACGGGCTACTTCCGCAATCATAAAACCTCCTATCCTATTGTCAAATGCTCTTCCGATAAGATAATTGTGAGCAAGTTCGTCATAGCCTTCTTCGTAGGTAACTACGGCTCCTACATGTATTCCAAGCGCTTCCACTTCTTTTTTGTTCCTGGCGCCACAGTCAAGAAATAGATTGTCTACTTTGGGATTGGTTTCTTTTGAATCACTACCGCTTAAACGAGTATGAATAGCCGGCCATCCAAAAACGGCTTTTACGAGTCCTTTTTTGCCATGAATTAATACTCGTTTAGCAGGGGCCACCTGATGATCCACCCCGCCGTTCCGTTTTAAATAAATCAATCCTTCTGCGGTAATATAATTCACAAACCAACTGATCTCATCGGCATGTGCTTCTATTACTACTTTAAAATCAGCCGTTGGATTGATAACGCCTACTGCACTACCGTATGGATCTGTAAAATGAGTATCCACGTATGATTTTAAATATTCTAACCACAATTTTTGCCCGCTGCTCTCAAAGCCGGTCGGAGATGGATTATTGATATAATTTCTTAAAAAATTATAAGATTGGTCGGTAATAAGAGACTTTGTTTTTTTTGTTTTAGCCATGGTAAAATGAATTATTTAACAAAATAAATAAATAGTTGCGAAATAAGTAAGTAAAGATGAAAATAACATCATGCCGTCTACCAAAAAATAATAGAATAGATAACCTCGCTTTTTAGTTGATAAGAAATATACCAACAACAGAGCTATAGTTGAAATTTGAAGTGATAATGACTGCGTAAACGTAAGCCCGAATTGATTTGACAAGAAATTGGTGGCGAATAAGAGTGCAAAGATACAAAAAATTATCCATTTCAGAGTTTTGGCCGTTACATCGGTAGCCAGGCTGTGTAAACCACGTATTTTATCCATTTGTATATCACGACTATCAAAAATGATACATAACATCAACATAAATAAGAAACGTCTGGATAATAAAAAATATTCTGTGTTATTTATATCGATGAGAGATTTTCCTAAAGGTATAATTACAGTTACATATGACCAGGTAAAGGCAAGAAGGGTTGTTTTTAAGAAGCCTGGTTTTCGAATTATTTTAAATAATTTGACAGGCAAGAGGGGCAATGAATATAGTATAATCAATAAAACTGCCGGCAAAATGACTTTAAAGTGAATAATATGCTGAGCATAGAACAATATAATGCCTATCCATGCTATTCCCAGAATGATCACATGACCTGTTTCTTCCCGGATAAGTTGTAAAACGGATAAATTTCGGTTAAAACCGTATTTACTCAACAACCAATAGGTGTTATAACCTCCTATAGTTGCAAAAAAGATGAACCCATACAAAGCAAGTGGTAGATGAATGTGAAGCAGCAAGGCGGTTTGGAAAACCAAGCTCACTGCACAAACAGCAATAAAAATGGAATGGGACAGGATAAAATAAAGCCATTTCATTGCGGTACGATCAAATATACCGGATCCGGAGTGGTAATAGTATTGCTTTTATTTTTGGCAAAATCTTTTACATATACTTCAAAAAAAAGTGTATCAACCTTAGGAGGTAGTTTATTGCTCTGCTCAATTACCGTTTCTAATGAAATATCAACATCCGCCTCGAAGTTACTTTTTCCGGCTGTGCCGATATTAGGAAATTTTAAAGAATCCGTTTTACCCGTCAGCAAATTTTTTAAATAAACAAAAGCAGTATCTTGATTTTCTTTAAAACCTACATCTCCTTCTGCATCAGTAATATGAAGGGTCAATACCGGTATGGTTTGAAAAGGAATATTGGTTTGGATACTATTGGGTTCGATAGCTTTATAACTAATCTGCGGAGCTGTAGTAAATTTATCTTTTTTACAGGCATATAAAAAAATAATTGCTGAAAGTACTATAAAAATCTTACGCATTTTTGTATTTTGTTATTCAAATTTACTAATCAATTTTGGAAAAACTCACAATTCATACAGAACTTGAAAAAAGAATATTTGAAGCTGATGAAGACAATTTTGCGGATTTGGCCTTAAGTATTTTTAAATTTCAATACAGTTATAACCAATTGTACAAGCAATACTGCGATGCATTGAGGGTACAGCCTTATGCCTTACAGCGTTATACCCAAATTCCTTTTTTGCCCATTCAGTTTTTTAAAACTCACGGGGTTACTACCACAGAATTTGAGCCGAAAGCTGTATTTGAGAGTAGCGCTACTACCGGCAACGTACCAGGTAAGCATTATGTAAAGAGTATGAATTTGTATAAAAAAAGTTTTATTGAAACTTTTGAAGAGTTTTACGGATATATTGACAACTATTGCATTATCGGGCTTTTGCCATCTTATTTAGAAAGAGGTAATTCTTCGCTGGTAAAAATGGTCAATACGCTGATTCAGTGCAGTGGGCATGAACTGAGTGGTTTTTATTTAGATGATTATGAAAAGTTGCACAATGTTTTGCTGCATAATGAAATTAAAGAGAAAAAGACCATTGTTATTGGCGTTACTTATGCCTTATTGGATTTTGCCGAAAAATATCCTATGAGTCTTCACCGGACCATCATCATGGAGACTGGTGGCATGAAGGGCAGGAGAAAAGAACTTACCAGGGCTGAGGTACATGAAATTTTAAAAAAACAATTGAGTATATCTGTTGTACATTCTGAGTATGGCATGACTGAATTATTATCCCAGGCTTATGCTATTGAAAATGGCATTTTTAAATGCCCTGCCTGGATGAGGGTTTTATTAAGGGATGAAGATGATCCGTTGACCATACATAAATACAAAGATGCTGTCAATTTACCCATTACCGGCGCCATTAATGTGATTGATTTTTGCAATTTATACAGTTGCAGTTTTATTGCTACCGATGATGTTGGCAAGTTATATCCCGACGGTAGTTTTGAAATACTCGGCCGCCTGGATGCCAGTGATGTCAGAGGTTGTAGTCTGATGAGTGTATAAAAAAAGCCGGCATTGCCGGCTGAAAATAATGTTCAAGAACCATTTTACTCAACAGGGATCCAATTATTAGGATTGACTGAAGTTCTGCGGATAAAGTTTTTTGCTTTTTTACTACCAATAACATAATTACCCACTGTTGTATTAGTAATTATGATATCGACAGCCGTATTATTAATTACCCAAATTCTTTGACCATCGACCCCCACCGGAATGGTATAGTTACCAGGAACAGTAATAACCAAATCAGCATCATCAACTTTTGAATTATTGACATATCCCACAGTTTCTGAAAACTGGATATTTCCATTTGCTACATTTAATGCCACTCCACCAGCTCCCTGCTGCGTTGATGTTTTGATACCACCACCTACTGTTGGATTTGCATTTGTATTACTTGCATCGATGGCAAAATTGTTGCCATTTGTAATAGCCAATAATGTGTTAGCTGGATTATTAGCATTCAGATTTTCAAATTTTCCGCTAGAGCCTGTAGCATTACCTAATTTTACACCATATACAGAATTTCCAGTAGTTGATTGTCCCTGAATACCATGACCATCTGTACTAATTCCTATTACACCCCCCTGCTTACCACTGCCCCATACACCAAAACTACTACTGCTAATACCAAATACTCCGGATCCGATATTACTTGAACCTTGAACTCCTGATGAAAATTCACTTACACCATAAATACCAGTTCCACCTGTTGATTCACCCCTTATACCCGTATTTACACCTTTCGCCCACACACCATAATTACTCCCATCTGCAACAATAGCATCGCCATTAATACTTTGTGCCACTACACCTACCCCATTCGTACTTTTTCCCCGTACTCCATTACCACTATTACTTTCTCCCAATATCCCATCTGTTTTACCTATACCCCAAACACCATAAAAATTATCACTTTCGCCATAAATCCCCGTAGAATTAACACTTATGCCAGTTACTCCAACACTTTCCGTAGCAATACCGAAAACGCCTGCCCCACCAATACCCATACTTTCACCAAATACACCATACCCACCATTAGTTGAAACACCTTTTACACCAATACCTGATTGAGAGCTGGTGCTTACTCCTTCAATGCCAGTAGAATTAAATTCATCGGATAAGTTAGTCATTTTAATTAACGGTAATCCATTTATTCCCATCGCCTTTTCAAGCGGAAACTCAAGGTTCTGTACATTAATCACCCCATCAGCAATTTTTGCTGCAGTTACCGCTTTATCGGCAATTTTATCTGTAGTAATTTTTAAAGGCCCGATAACCGGATTAGGATAATTGCCTGTCAAATCACCTCCTGCAGCGCCGAGTGGTGCAGCTGCTCCGGCACGGATAGCATAAGGTACGCTAACTAACTGTGTAGTACCGGCATTTATAAAATTACTGCCTCCGGCAGGATCTATTTCTACCTGTAAAAACTTATCGCCTGCAGCCCAGTTAACACCTGCAATGGTACCGGTTACATTCAATGCCCCGGCGCTACCTACTACTACATTGAATAAACCAAAAGTATTGGTGGTAACTTTTCTGGTTTCGCTGTATACTACAGGACCATTTACGGTATTGTCGAGAATGCTCAACTTAAGCGATATGTTTTGACTGGGTAATACATTGCCTACAGCATTACGGGCTACACCCTGATAATTCATTAGATTGGGCTGTGCCTGAGTAATGGCTACTAAGGTGAAGATGATTGATGTTAGTAAAATTTTTTTCATTGTTGTTGGTTAGTTAATTGATTTGGCTATAATGAATTGAATTGTGTTAGTTTAGCTTTTGAATATTAAAGGAGCCTTTCTTAGCAGTGGAGCCAGGTGCAGGCACCAACTCTATGATAAGAAAATATTGACCGGAAGCATATTGCTGCAATTGCCAGTGTTCAATATGTCCGAAACCATTGTAATCAAATTGCGTACTGGTTAGCAGTTGCCCCAGTTGATTGAACAATCGCATGTGCAGTTTTCCTTTTTGCTTACTGAGCACATTAATTTCTACCTGACCCGGTGTAGGGTTGGGAAGTATTTTTATTTCATCCGGCGCCCAAAAGGAAAAGTCGTGTGTTCGGGTAGGGTTCTCGGTACCTGTCTGCAAAATACCATTGGTTACAACAATAGTCGGACTACCATTATCCATGGTATTTACTGCCATAGCTTCACCAAAGCTCCAATCGAAGCGTACGGTATTAATTAAAGCTGTTCCCCCACTAACATTGAAAGTGGTAGGTGTAACGCTTTGAGCATTCACAGCAGAATATCCAATAACGAAAATGTATACGAAAAGTAAGATTGAAAGTCGAAGTTTTCTCATAGTGTGCAATTTGTGGTTTAGATTAAATTGTAAATTTACCGTTTTACTTGTAATTATGCAGCTTAGGCTTTTGTAGTAAAAATACTAAAAATTTCGAAATCACACTAATTTTTTGAACCTATTATTAAATATTGAATAAATGCAATATGTTTATTTGAAATAAGCAACCTATGGGTAAGAAATAAGGCAGAAATTTCAAAGGAGTGCGTTTAGAAACAAACCATGAAAACCATAAAGCTATATTAATATAATATAATTTATAATATATTCTATTTTAGATTATTATATATAAATATATAATATTATTTATCAAAACTCATTCTATAGTCAACACTAATCTTTCCCTTGGAGATGTCATCAAGCTTTCTTTTGAGCAATTTTCGTTTAAGGGGCTTGATATGGTCAATAAATAATTTACCCTCAATATGATCATATTCATGCAAAATCACACGGGCAGTGATACCATGGAAAGTTCGTGTATGTGAATTAAAATGTTCATCCTGAAAACGTAAGGTAACTTTTTCTTTTCTGGCTATATCTTCTCTAATTTTAGGAATACTCAAACAACCTTCGTTATATTGCCAATCTTCACCTTCAAGAGATTCAATATGTGCATTAATAAAGGTACCTTTGTAGCCCATATCCCCGGGATAATCATCTTTTTCATCTTCTTCAAGATTTTCAATTATCTGGATACTATCAATTACAAACAACCGAATATCTTTATTAATTTGTGGTGCAGCCAACCCTACTCCATTGCTATTGTACATGGTTTCCCACATATCTTCAATAAGCTGATTTAAGTCTGGATAATCCGCAGTTATGTCTGTACATACTTTACGCAATATAGGTGAACCATATGCTACTATAGGTAGAATCATACGTGTAAGTAAAAAATATTTAAATATACGATGCAAAGTTAGCTGAAATTCATGATAGTTCATAGTTCATAGCTGATCGTTCATGTATCTGAATTCCTGGCATTTTTAATCTATTTAATCTATTTGTGTCAACTCATTTAAGTACATGGTATAATACCCTAATACCTAATTCCTAATTCCATAAACTATCTACTAGAAAGATACTCCTGCAACATAATCGTAGCAGCAATTTCATCAACCAGCTTTTTATTTTGCCGGCCTTTCTTTTTCATACCCATTTCCAACATGGCATCTTTTGCCATTTTAGAGGTAAATCTTTCGTCTACTGTTTTTATAGGTATGTGAGGAAACTCCTTGCTAATTTTTTTAATGGCCGATTGTACTAAAGGAGTTCCGTGAGTATCAGTTTCATCCCAGTTTTTTGGCAAGCCAATAATAATTAGCTCAACTGTTTCCTGCAAGAAATATTTTTTTAAAAAATCGATCAGATCCTTTGAATCAATGGTGGCAAGGCCTGTAGCAATAATCTGTAATGGATCAGTTACTGCTAATCCTGTTCGCTTTCCTCCATAATCTATTGCAAGAATTCTCGACATATTGATTTAGATGACAGATGATAGTTGATAGATGATAGCCATTTTTGTTAGCATATTATTGTGTTGATTTTTATTATTGACTAATAAACAAATCCAGTAATACAAAAATGCAAAATATTATTGAAGCAATGCCATTCGTAGTGAAGAATGCAACATTAACTTTAGATAGATCATCAGGCTTAACTAAAATGTGTTGATAAACTAATAAGGCAATGAAAATAGCAGCGCCTATCCAATATAAATACCCAAAATTTCCATACTTTCCTGCATACATAATACACAAAGCAGAAAGTAAGTGTAACGTTCTTGAGATAAGCAATGCATTTCTTTTTCCCACAGCAACGGGAATGGAATGCAACTGTTGCGACTGGTCAAATGAAACATCTTGCAAGGCATAAATAATATCAAAACCACTTACCCAGCATAACACACTACAGGAAAACAAAATAGGCAATACATTAAAAGTTCCTGTAACCGCCAAATATGCACCAATTGGTGCTAAGCTAAGTCCTAGCCCCAGCACCAAATGACAAAGTGCTGTAAATCTTTTAGTATAGCTGTAAAATAATATAATAAATAGGGCAACAAAAGACAAATAAAAGCAAAGAAGGTTGATAAACCAACAACATGCAATAAAAAATAAGCAACTAACAATGGTAAAAAATAAAGCATTTTTGGGCTTAATGATACCTGACGGAATTTCACGTATGGCTGTTCGGGGGTTTCTTGCATCAATGGTATGATCCAGCCAGCGATTAAAGGCCATTGCCGCACTTCTGGCAAATATCATAGCTCCTATTACCAACAATAATTGTTTTATTATTATGGCAGAAAAGAAAAGTTGATTCAACATTTGTGATTCAACTTTTAAAACAGAAGTATTAACTATTCCTAAAAAAAATCCTATCAATGCAAATGGCATGGCAAAAATGGTATGCGAAAACTTGATAAGACTTAGATAGTTTTTTATGGTTGTCATCCAATAATTGTTACTTTACACAATGGTTAATTCTGGCCCGTATCAACTCCCATAGCACTATTCCTGCTGCAGTGGCAATATTGATAGAATGCTTGGTTCCTAATTGGGGTATTTCTACACAACCGTCACACTGCAGGATTGTCTCCTGCTCTACACCCGTCACTTCATTTCCAAATACAACGGCAATCTTCTCTTCGGGATCAGTAGTCAATTTTTCTAACGAAATACTATTTTCTACCTGCTCTATTGCATATATTTTATAACCAGCTTCTTTTAGGTATAGAATAGCATCTGATGCTGAAGCAAAGTGCTGCCATTCTACTGTTTCTTCTGCTCCCAAGGCTGTTTTTTTAATTTCTTTATGAGGTGGACAAGCTGTATAGCCTGTTAAAATAACTTCTTGAAGTAAAAATGCATCCGCTGTACGAAATACGCTCCCAACATTGTAAGCACTTCTAATATTTTCGAGCACAGCAATAATGGGCATTTTTGAAGACTGCCTAAATTCGGTAACCGACTTGCGGTTTAATTCTTCCATGCTTAGCTTACGCATTACTGTAATATCTTACTTAAGGTTTGATCTAAAAACTCACCTCTTAAATTTTTTGCAACAATTTTACCTTGGGGATTTATCAGAAAATTCTGCGGAATACTGAAAATATTAAATTGGCGGGATACTGCATTATTCCATCCTTGCAAATCGCTTACATGTGTCCAGCTAAGGTTATCCATTTTAATGGCGTCTAACCATGCCTGTTTGGCTTTATCAAGCGATACGCCCAATACTGTAAAATTTTTGTCTTTAAATTTTTGATAGGCTGACACTACACCCGGATTTTCCTGCCTACAAGGCCTGCACCAACTTGCCCAGAAATCTATTAAAACAAATTTTCCTTTTAAAGAAGATAGATTTAATGTTTTTCCAACAGTATCAGGCTGGGAAAAATCAGGAAAAACAGTTCCTAAACGCAAAGGATCTTTCCGTAATTGCTCTGCAACCTGTGTAGCATAAGTACCTAATTGCGTATTTTTTACAACATTAGGTAATACATTCATTAAAGATTGAATTTTATTGTAATCGGCTACCAGCTGACTGTAACGCAACAATGCCAGCGGTGCAACATACGATGCTTTATTGGCGGCAATAAAAGATTCACAAACTTTGGCTGCATTTTCAAAATTTACAGAATCGTAAACAACTACCTCCGAAAAAAGGGATTGGTAAGGCAATATTGCACTTGAAAAAGTCTGAAATTGCAAATGAGCCGGTGACCCTGTAATTGCAATTTTATCTACTGAATCTTTATGGCCCCAAATTTTAATAGTACTATTTTCAACAAATATGTTGAATAACCGTGATTGATTGATTACTAAAATTTTTAGTTCCGGGTGTTGAACTTTGCCAAGTAGGGTAAAATGATTATCTTTGATAATAGATTGGGCCTCAGGAGCGCCACTAAAAGCATTGGCCAAAGTTACTTGTGCACCGTCTTCAAAACCAATTATTTTTCCATTAATAATATAGCCTTCACGTACCGGTCCAGGCACATTATCAACAACTGGCTTTTTATCATTTTTTTTGTTTTGTGCAAGAACGAAAAAAGGCAATATTAATAAAAAGCAAAAAAGTTTCTGCATAATAAATGTTTGCAAGTGCAAAGTTACTTCATTTTGAGCAGAAACTATTTCTTCTAGTGTAAGATACTATCCATGAATTGCCGGGTTACTTTATCAATATTATCTGCATTTTCCAATGCCTTAATATAGGCGCTTCCAATGATAGCGCCATTTGTATGCCGGCAGGCAGTTTGAAAACTATTTTTATCTTTTATACCAAAACCTACCAATATAGGAGTTTTTAATTGCATTTGTTGCAGCCTTTTAAAGTATCCAGTCTGATCCTCAATGGCTTTATTATTTCCTGTAATTGAGGAAGAGGATACAGCATAAATAAATCCTTTGCTTTGTGCATCAATTTTTCTGATTCGTTCATCACTTGTTTCAGGAGTAATGAGGAAGATAAAGTCTAAGTTATATTTTTTCATATATGCTTCATACTCTCTTTCATATTCAATAAACGGTAGTTCAGGCAAGATAACGCCATCAACACCAATCTCAGCAGCCTTTTCAAAAAATTTATCGGCGCCATATTGCAAGATCGGGTTTAGATAACCCATTAAAATTACAGGGATGTCGATTTGAGCTCTCATATTTTCCAACTGCTCAAACAACAGTTTTATATTCATGCCATTTTGTAAAGCAGCCATATTGCTTTGTTGAATAACCTGCCCGTCTGCAACGGGGTCACTATAAGGCATACCCACTTCAATTAAGTCTGCGCCATTTTTTTGTAATGCCGACATTACTTCTATCGTACTGTCGAGCCGGGGATATCCGGCGGTAAAATATACATTGAGAACGTTTTTATTTTTTATCTGAAATAAATTCTCAAGTCTGTTGATGGTATTTAATGTATTTGTAGCCATTATTTGATGTATTTCATGTAAGTATTTAAATCTTTATCTCCTCTGCCGCTTAAATTAATTACTACCACATCGCTGGTACTAAATTTAATTTTTTCCAATACGGCAAATGCATGAGCGCTTTCCAATGCAGGGATGATACCTTCCGTTTTGCTTAACATAAAAGCTGCCTGTAAGGCTTCTTCATCTGTAGCATTCATGAAGGTTGTCCTTTTAGAAGTATATAAATGTGCCATTAAGGGGCCAATTCCGGGATAATCCAGACCGGCAGATATACTATGAGCTTCTACAACCTGCCCATCATCATTTTGCATCAATAAACTTTTACTACCGTGCAAAACGCCTATTTTACCCAGTTGAGTAGTTGCAGCTGATTTACCGCTCTCTACTCCATATCCCCCGCCCTCTACAGCAATTAGTTGAACGGCAGTTTCATTTAAAAAATGGTAAAAAGCACCGGTTGCATTACTTCCTCCACCTACGCATGCAATTACATGAGTTGGTAACGAACTGCCTGTTTGGTCACGCAGTTGCTCTCTCATTTCTTCGCTGATAACGCTTTGAAACCTACCCACCATATCCGGGTATGGGTGAGGCCCTACCACGCTGCCAATAATATAATGTGTTGTTGAGGCATTATTGATCCAGTCTCTGATGGCTTCATTCGTAGCGTCTTTTAAAGTTTTACTTCCGCTGATTGCCGGTACTATTTTGGCGCCCAGCATTTTCATCCTGGCCACATTAGGTGCTTGTCTTTCAATATCTTTTTCACCCATGTAAATGATACATTCAAGGCCTTTTAATGCACAAACAGTGGCGGTGGCCACTCCATGCTGTCCGGCGCCTGTTTCTGCGATGATTCTTGTTTTGCCTAATCGCTGTGCTAATAAAACCTGTCCTATTGTATTGTTAATTTTGTGAGCTCCTGTATGGCACAAATCTTCTCTTTTAAGATAAATATTTGTATTATATTTCTCACACAATCGCTCTGCTAAAAATAGCGGTGTAGGCCTTCCTACATAATCATGTAATAATTGATGAAATTCTTTTTGAAAATCCGGATCATGAATAATGGTAAGGTAATAATCTTCTAACTCTTTACCGTTAGGATATAACATTTCAGGAATAAAGGAACCTCCAAACTTCCCGAAATAACCATATTCATCTACCGCAAATGAAATTGCTTCTTGTAATGCCATATTTTAACTGTTTAGGTGATACATAAACGATAAGGTTTTGCTATATGGTATTAAGATTAGATTTTTCTTTTAAATTTTTTATCATTTGAAGTACTAAAGACATATCTTTTACACCGGGTTCTTTCTCAAATTTGCTATTTACATCAATACCGTAAAAATCAATATGCTGAAAATTTTTCAATTTTGGAATATCATCCAAACCAATTCCTCCACTTAAAAAAAATGGTTTTTCAATTTTAGCTTCTTTTAATATATTCCAGTCAAATTGTTCGCCTGTTCCTCCTATTTTGCCATCTTTGGTAGAAGTATCAAATAAAAAGTAGTCACATGCTTCATCATATTCAGTCAGTAAGTCATCAATATTTGAAACATTGTTACTAATTCTAAAGGCTTTGATTACCTCGATATCATTGGATGCAATTCTGGCGCATAATGTAGGGCTTTCGTCTCCATGAAGTTGTACCACATTTAAATGATAGTTTTTAACCGTTTGTAATATTTCAGCATAATTGCTATTAACAAAAACTCCTACCCTTTTTATATCAAAATCGGCTGCTTGCATATCATCCATACTAATTTTTCCAACAACATATCTGGGCGATTCTTTATAAAAAATAAAGCCGGCATAATCGATATTTAAAGCGTCCAATTGTTGTAGCTGTTTAAATTGTGTGATTCCACACACTTTAATATTCATAGTAGTATATTTATTTAAATAATAATATTTGCACTATACTATTGCCTTTGATTTTAGCTGTAAAGCAAAATTGGCAAAAGCATTTGCAGGATTAGTTTGTTTCATGAAGAGCTCACCTATCAGAAAGCCCTGAAAACCAAAGCTTCTAAAAGTTTGGATATTTTTTATATTGTCTATCCCACTTTCTGCAATTTTTATTTTTTGATCAGGGATTTCTTTTGCAAGTTCAATACTTTTATTAATATCTACATTAAAAGTTTTTAAGTCACGATTGTTTACTCCTATCAGATCTATTTCATCACAAATATGTTCTAATTCCTTATCATCATGAATCTCTAAAAGTACTTCCAGTTGTAGCTTTCTTGCAAAAGCAGCTAATTCTTTTACCCGTTGTGGAGTTAAACATGCAGCAATCAATAGTATAAGATCTGCTCCAATAGCTTTTGCCTCTACAATTTGGTATTCATCAATAATAAAATCTTTACGAAGGATAGGAATATTATTAGTTCGTGCCTTTATCAAATCATCGATTGATCCACCAAAAAACTTTTCATCTGTAAGAACTGACAGGCAACTGGCACCATTATCCGCATATGCTTTGGTAACTTCGATAACATCAGCTTTATCATTAATAACTCCTTTGGAGGGAGATTTACGCTTAAACTCGGCAATGACACCTGTTCTGTTACCATCCAGGATAAACTCTCTTGCAGATAATGTTTTTCTTTTATAGAATTCTGACTGCTCTAGTTCTGCAATCGATTTAACTGCATTGGCTATTTCAATTTTTTTTTGCTGAATAATTGTATCAAGAATAGTCATGTGTTAATATATTATATGTATGATATAGAAGTCGTTATACGAAGATTAAAATTTTGACGTCGTTTTTAAAGAATATTCAGCGTTGTAACGTAGTAGATAGAATATTAATTAGCCACCAATTTTTTTAAAGCTTCTAAAGCTTTGCGGCTTTCCAGGCTTTCGACAGCAGCGGCATAACACTCATCATAATTGTTATATTTACCCATACACTGCAAGGCAACGGCTGCATTGGCCAAAACAACATTTGTTTGCGCCCAGGTACCTTCTCCTTTCAATATGGTAAGAAAAATTTTTGCAGCCTCTTCTACTGTATGGCCTCCATAAATATCAATAGGCGACACTGTTCTTTTTCCTAACTGTTCAGCGCTGAAAATGTGTTCTCCTTCCAAATTAATGACTTTTACATCACTGGTTAAAGAAATTTCATCGTAGCCATCAAGACTGTGGATGATGGTATAATTGCTACTCGTTTGTTGAAGTAAATAATTATAAATTCGTGCCATTTCCAAATTGTATACTCCAATTAACTGATATTTGGGAAAGCATGGGCTAACAACAGGTCCCAGCATATTGAAAAAAGTTCGTATAGCCAGATTTTTCCTAATCGGCGCCACAATCTTTAATGCCGGATGAAAAACCGGTGCATGCAAAAAACAAATATTGGCATCTTCCAACTCTTTTCTGAGAATATCCGTATCGTTTTTAAATTTATAACCCAGTTGTTCCATCACATTGCTCGATCCACTTATAGACGAAGAACCATAATTACCATGCTTGGCCACTTTATTGCCCGTTCCTGCTACAATGAAACAGCTAAGTGTAGAGATATTAAACGTATTTTTGCCATCGCCACCAGTGCCAACAATGTCTACTACCTCATCATCAAAGCTCACTTTAACGCACAACTCCAGTAACGCCTCTCTAAATCCCTGTAACTCTTCTATTGTGATACTCCGCATTAAAAAAACAGTAACAAAGGATGCTATTTCACTATCGTTATATACACCCTTAGAAATGTCTAATAATACATCCTTTGCCTGCTCCTTGGAAAGGCTTTTATGCTCAAATAAATAATATAATATTTTTTTCATACAGTAGTTTCCAAAGATATTTTAAAAAAATTATATATATGTGTTATAAATATTTAATAATCAATAAATTATAGCTATTGACTCAGCCAATTCCGGATAATTTTTTCTCCATCAGGAGACAATACGCTTTCAGGATGAAACTGAACTCCCTGCACATCATACGTTTTATGTTGTAAAGCCATAATATATCCATTGTTATCAACCGCAGTAATTTCTAATTCTTCAGGAAAATTATTTCTGGAAACAACCCAACTGTGATATCTGCCTACATCAAAGGTGTCTTCCAAGCCTTTAAATAATCTTGCATCCGGTACAATACGATTTATTTTAGTAGCCACGCCGTGATAAACATTATCCAAATTCGTTAAGCTGCCACCAAAAGCCTCCCCGATAGCCTGATGACCCAGACAAACACCGAGTATAGATTTTTGGGCTGCATAAGCTTTAATAAGAGGTAACAACAGCCCTGCTTCTTCAGGAATGCCGGGGCCTGGAGATAAGATAATCTTATCATATTGACTAACATCTTCCAAAGCAATAGCATCATTTCGAAAAACATCTACCTTTTGATGGGTTATCTTTTCTACAAGATGCACCAGGTTGTAGGTAAATGAGTCATAATTATCGAATACAAGAATTTTAGCCACGAGTTTTATTTTTTTATAACACGAATTAGGACGAATTACACCAATAAAAATTAATTACTTTGTTACTTGTTATTAAAATGAAATTAGATTGAATACATAATATTTAATTTACAATATCACGGATAATTTTTGGTGATCACTTTGTAATTTCTTCTGCCAAAATGATGGCGCTTTTTAACGCTCCTAATTTATTGTTAACCTCCTGCAATTCACTCTCAGGGCTGCTTGCCGCCACAACCCCGGCGCCGGCCTGATAAAGTAGTGTATTGTTTTTACATAAAAAAGTTCTAATCATGATGGCATGGTTGCAGCTACCGTCAAAACCAATAAAACCAATGGCTCCTCCATAAAAGCCTCTATTAGTAGGCTCATTTTCATCTATCAATTGCATAGCTTTGAACTTTGGAGCTCCACTCAGTGTTCCTGCCGGGAAAGTATCAGCCAGTAATCTAAAAGGATTAGTTGCCGCTGGTACTGTTCCCTCCACCTCACTCACCAAATGAATTACATGACTGAAATAGTTGATTTGCTTATATTTGTTGACTTGCACTCCCGTACATACTTTACTAAGATCATTCCTGGCTAAATCCACCAGCATCACATGCTCTGCCGTTTCTTTTTGGTCCTGAGTAAGCTCCTCCGCCAACGATTCGTCTAATATATCATCGCCTGTGCGTTTAAATGTACCGGCAATAGGATGTATAATGGCTTTGCCATCTCTGATAATTAATTCGCTCTCAGGTGAAGAACCGAATAATTTATAATCACCATAATCAAAATAAAATAAATACGGACTGGGATTAATGCTTCTTAATGCCCTGTATACATTAAAATCATCACCGGTAAAATGTTGTTCAAATCGGCGGCTAAGCACAATCTGAAATACATCCCCTCTATGACAGCTGGCAATTCCTTTTTTTACAATTTCAATATACTCTTCATTTGTCATATTTGATCGCTCTTCCCCGTTTGCTTTAAATGGGTAAGCAGGAATATCTTTACTTCTGATCAAACTCTCAATCCATTCAGGGTGGCTTTCTATCCCATCAATTTTATTTTCACATAAATAAAGTTCATCTTTAAAATGATTGATAGCAATAACATATTGGTATAATCGATATCGCATTAATGGTATTTCATTATTAACCCCTATATTCCTGGGATGTTTATTGGCAAGCTTTATGGTGTCAAAAAATTGAACCGCATCATAAGCCGTATAGCCATATAATCCCTGCGCCGTTTGAGCCGCCCTGCCCGTATCACCGGTTATTTCAAATCTCTGCATAAACTCCCATAGATAATCGGGAACCTTTTCAGTACTTTCAATATTTATTTTCTCAGCTTTCTGGCCGGGTAATTTATACTCCAGTGTTGATTGGCTGGTAATTTCAATACCTGCAATAGCGTTAATTCCAATAAAGGAAAAACTGTTTTCATCAGCATAAAAAGCAGTACTTTCAAATATTACAACATCCCTGAATCGATCTCTCAATCTTAAATAAATACCTGCTGGCGTATAAATATCAGCCAGCATTTTTTTAGATTCAGTTTTTATAAGAATTTTTTTCATACGCAGAACTAAAAAAATCTACAGTTTTTTAAATTATAATATATATAGATGGCGTAAAAGATAATGATAAAAAGAATAAGTAATATCAATATTGCTCATAATATTATTATTTTATGTGGCAGGTTTAGTTTCTTTTACAAATATTAAAAATATTTAATTTAATGCAAAGCTTTTTAGAAGTTTTATTATTTAATAATATAACTGGTTTGTAAAAATGAGTCCAAAAACATATTTACTAACTTTGGAAAAAAACTTATGCAAGTGACAGTTTTTGGCGCTACAGGTATGGTAGGTAAGCAGTTGGTAAAACAAGCCCTATTCAAAAATTACACCGTTAAAGCCTTCGGCAGAAATGTTTTTACGGCAGATCTTCCTGAAAATGAGCATTTACAATTATTCCAGGGAGCACTTTTTGATGAAAAAGAGGTATTCAATGCTGTGAAAAATTGCAACGTAGTTTTATCATCTTTAGGTGGGGATATTAAAGGAACCGATGTAACCCGTTCGCTGGGAATGAAAAATATTGTAGCACAAATGCAAAAAGCCGGGGTAAAGCGGATTATTGCAATAGGGGGGATGGGTGTATTAAATGCCGATGAAAATCATTTAATTATGGATACGGAAGATTTTCCTAAAGAATACCTGCCCGTTTCTCTGGAACATTGCAAGGCATTTGAATATTTAAAAAAATCAACGCTTGACTGGACTTTTGTATGCCCTCCCGATATCATAAATGCAGAACCTACCGGGTCTTTTATTACTGCAGCCAATTATCCCCCTAACCCTAACAATTACCGTATTAACGCAGGCGATTTAGCTTTATTTATGGTAAATGAAATGGAAAGGAATGAATATGTAAAGCAAAGGGTGGGCATTTCTAATGTATAATGTTATAATGGATAATTGATAATGAATAATTCCCGATTTCTTATGCTTAGCTCAAAAATTGGGAACCTAGCCCAGCCATAACTACCTACTGAAACTTTTTTGCATCCTCCAAAAACTTAGCCAGGCCGATATCGGTTAGGGGATGTTTGAGCAAACCCAGGATGGAATCCAGCGGACAGGTACATACATCAGCGCCGGCTTCGGCACATTTTACAATATGATTCGGATTACGGATTGAAGCCGCCAGGATTTCTGTTTTAAAATCTTGGATAGAAAATATTTGCCTGATCTGGTAGATTAAATCAGTTCCTTCCCAGCCACTGTCATCAATGCGACCGATAAATGGCGAAACATAAGTAGCGCCTGCTTTTGCAGCCAAAATAGCCTGCCCGGCAGAAAAAACAAGTGTACAATTGGTTTTAATACCATTTTCTGTAAACCACTTAATAGCTTTTACACCGTCCTTGATCATAGGAACCTTTACCACAATGTTAGGATGAATAGCAGCCAGCTTCTCTCCTTCTGCAATGATTTCTTTTAATTCTGTACTGATTACCTCGGCACTGATATCTCCATCAACCATTTCGCAAATGGCTTTATAATGTTGATATACGGCTTCCGCTCCTTTAACACCTTCTTTTGCCATTAAAGATGGATTGGTGGTAACGCCATCCAATATCCCCAAATCATTAGCTTCCTGTATCTGATTTAAATTAGCTGTATCGATGAAAAATTTCATTTTTTATGTAATATTTAATATTTAAGATTTAAGATTTAAGATTTTTTGCGAAGTTTTTCTTGAAGACGCAAGTATACTGGATAATTCTATTGATTCCTTGATAATTGCCGATAATTTATCATTTGGCAATAAGTTTAATTCTTCAATAACTTCCAACCAAAATAAAGACTCATCACTTTCTTCAAATGCAATACTTAGTTTAGCTATAAATGCTTTTTTGCTGATTGCTTTACAAGCAGCTCGATAATTCGCAGCCGCAGAAAAAGAAGATCTTAATAGTTGGTCTTCAATTACTTTAGAAACTTTCTTTTTAGGAAGAGCATTACACACATTCACAATTCTGTAAGCAAAAGCCCTTAACCGCTTTTCTAACTCTTTAGCATTCATATCAATCTACAATATTAAATCTTAGATATTAAATAAAAAAAGGCAAGTTACTTACATCGCACCGCTCAACCACCTACCCTTGCTACCTTCCGGTCCTGGGGGAGTTCAGCAGGAGCTGGTCGTATAAGACTTGCCG
>CAZPHA010000019.1:0-47832 GCA_964586215.1 uncultured Ferruginibacter sp. | reverse complement strand
ACCCATTTTTTTGACTACTGGTAATCCAAAATTCTATTTTTAAACAGTTTCTTAAATATAAAAATACTGCACGAAGAGAATCAGCAGAGATAGAAGGATAAGCATCCAAAATTTGTTGCTCAGTCCAGCCTATTGAGAATAGCTCCAAAATCAATTCAACAGAGATCCGTGTTCCCTTAATAGTTGGTTTTCCCAACAATATTGTAGCATCAGATATAATATGTTCCTGCCAATTCATATAGCAATATACATTTTTTTAACGAACTTATCGGGTAAATAATATTTTATATTTTAACATAAATTTACTTTTTTTATTTTACTTTTCAAGGTTTGGAAAAATTTTACTATTAAACTTAAGTAGCATAAAAATCACTTATTTTCCTCACATGTCCGTTAGCCTCACCATCATACGCTATAAAAAACGCTTCATACCGTTTGCTTTTTTAAGCATGGCCTTGTTTCGCTTACCACTCTGGCTGAATAAAAAAATCACCTTTTATAAATTGATGGGCAGCGGCAGGAATGGTACTTTTGACAAAACACCGGATCTGCAACAATGGGCTATCTTGACAGTTGACAGTAGAGAGATGACAGATGATAGAAAACAAATGAGAAATGATAGAGGACAGATGACAGATGATAGGAAAAAACAACTGATCAAGGGCTTATACGGTAGTTTTATTGCGAAATGGCTGCACTTTTTCAAGTGTAGTACATATACTTACCTGCTAACACCTATCGAAGGACATGGCCTTTGGGATGGAAAAGAAGTATTTGGAAAATTACCTGTTAAATCAGATTATAATGGCAAAATAGCCGTTCTTACCAGGGCTACCATCAGAATTGCAAAGTTACGAAATTTCTGGCACAATGTGGATGACGTAGCTCAGCAAATGGCCCAAGCACCCGGTTTTATTACTTCTTATGGCATTGGCGAAGTACCCTGGATTAAACAAGCTACTTTTAGTATTTGGGAAAGTAAAAAGGATATGCAAAATTTTGCCTATACTTTACAACAGCATAAAGACGTTATCATAAAAACCAGGAAAGAAAAATGGTATAGTGAAGATATGTTTGTGAGATTTATGGTGGATAATAGTATAGGAGGTGATGGCTAATAGTTGATGGTTCATGGTATTTGGGTATTGGGTATTATGGTATTATTTTCTATCAACCATGAACCATAAACCAACTAAAAAATTCGCTATCTTGCTAAATTATGAAGAATATAAAAATAATAGAAGTACCTTCAGAAATTGGCGCCGGTACCCGTGGCGCCAGTCTGGGTATTGATGCTATTAAAATTGCTGCATTGGACTTCATGAGCAATTTCTTTGTTCATTTCCCTTCAGAAAAAATTGAGGTTGAAAATAAATTATTATTCGAACCTATTCAGTCTCCTTATGCCAAGCGAATCAATGGTGTTGCCACCATGTACGAAAGAGTGAGCAAGGCAGTAGCGGATTCTATCAAGGCCAACTTTTTCCCTGTCATATTAAGTGGCGATCATAGCAATGCAGGCGGAACCATCGCCGGTATTAAAATGGCCAAACCTAAAAGCAAATTAGGCGTAATATGGATTGATGCCCACGCTGATTTACATACCCCTTACACTACCCCATCCGGCAATATGCATGGCATGCCTTTAGCGGCTAGTATCGGAGAAGATAATGAAGAATGTAAAGTGCATGAGCCTGATGAAAAAACGGTTAAACTCTGGCAGCAACTTAAAACGATTGGAAAAATTTCTCCTAAAGTGCTGCCGGAAGATATTGTATTCATTTCTTTAAGAGATTTTGAAAAAGAAGAAAAAAGCCTGATCGAAAAACATGGAATGAAAGTTATTACCACTAGTGAAGTACGACGTAATGGTGCTGAAAATATCTCCCGAAAAGTGCTCAGGTATTTGAGTGATTGTACCGATATTTATGTCAGCTTTGATGTGGATAGCCTGGATTCATCTATTTCTAAAGGTACCGGCACACCGGTTAGCAATGGTTTAAAAGAAAGAGAAGCTGAGGATTTGATCAGTAAATTTATGCAAAACAGAAAAGTATGCTGCTTTGAAATTTCCGAAGTAAACCCAACACTGGATAAAGAAAATTTAATGGCAGAAATTGCTTTTAATATTTTACAAAGAAGTGTGAATGTTTTGATGATGAGTTAGTACCTTGATGACACGAATTTTTTACGAATTACACGAATTAAATTAGATGAAGAAGGCCTTAAAATAAATTCGTACCGCAAAAAGGCGTCCAAGACGCAGTGGAAAGGCCAGGAATTACTTGGAAGAAACACCTTCTACATTCGGGTACTACCGTCTATAACTTTTATCTTTTTCTTGCGGCTATTCTTTTTTTCAAATTCAATCACCTCTTTGGGTTTTACTTTTTCTTTAGGCTTGGCATCCTTGGCTACTTCAGCTGCCGCCTGCTCCGGTACTATCAGGCGATTGTGATCGTAGTTTTCTGTACGGATAATTCGGCCGGTTTGCTCATCATAATATTTCCAGGGGCCATGCTTAATACTATACTGCTCAGCTTTTACAATTTTATAGCTGACAATTTCATTATTGCCGGTACCGTATACCGGGATCGTATCATAAGGTGCATCAGGGTTGTATCCTTTCCATGATTCCTCACGAAGGAGATCACCCAAAAAACTAAAATATTGCTGAATACCATCTTTACCCCCAAAGCGGAAATTCTCAATAGCCAATAAATCTCCCTGCAAAGAATATTTTCGCCATATTCCTTCTTTTTTATCATTTTTAAAAACACCCTCCTCCTCATATCCGGACTCACCCCTGAGTTCGTCTACATGGAGAAGCCATTCACCCTGCTTAAGACCTTTTTTATCAATAATATTAATGGTATCTCCCTGATCGGTTAGGCTAAAACTTTTATACTGACCATAAGTGGATATATGTCCTAAAATAAAACATAGAGTTAATAATAGGGAGACTTTCATTTTGCCAAATATAAATGCAAAATTACAATATAAATATTTTATTAAATGTTAAATTCACTTAAATTATTATTTATCAATAATATATAATTAAATATAAATAATAATGTATCAATTACTTCATCTTAAAAGTTTCCAAAAATTTAGTTGTAAAATTTCCTTTTCTGAAATCTTCATTTTGCATCAACTGTTGATGGAAAGGAATGGTAGTTTTTATGCCTTCAATCACATATTCACTTAAGGCACGGGCCATCGTGTCAATTGCCTCTTCACGGGTTTGGGCTACAGCAATCAATTTACCTATCATGCTATCGTAGTAAGGAGGGATAACATATCCTGCATACACGTGACTGTCTACCCTAACGCCATGACCACCGGGCTGGTGCAGAACGGTTATTTTTCCGGGACTAGGTCTGAAATCATTATAAGGATCTTCTGCATTGATCCTACACTCGATCGCATGTACTTCCGGATAATAGTTTTTACCGGAAATTTTTTCACCGCCTGCAATTTTTATTTGTTCCTTAATTAAGTCATAATGTATCACTTCTTCCGTAACACAGTGTTCTACCTGGATACGGGTATTCATTTCCATAAAATAAAAATTCCGATGCTTATCTACCAGAAACTCAATGGTGCCCACACTTTCATAATTAATGGCTGCCGCCGCTTTAATAGCCGCCTGCCCCATCTTTTCTCTTAAATCCGGTGTCATAAATGGCGAAGGCGACTCTTCTACCAGTTTTTGGTGACGACGTTGTATGGAACAATCTCGTTCACTGAGGTGACACACTGTGCCAAACTGATCTCCAGCTATCTGAATTTCAATATGGCGTGGCTCTTCAACAAATTTTTCCATATAAATGCCGTCATTTTTAAAGGCCGCCGCTGCTTCCGTTCTTGCCGTATCAAAGGCTTTTTCCAAATCGCTTTCCTCCCACACTACCCTCATGCCTTTACCGCCGCCGCCTGCTGTAGCTTTTAAAATGACAGGATAGCCAATTTCCCGGGCAGCCGATTTGGCATGTTCAATATTTTCTAATAACCCTTCTACCCCTGGCACTACCGGTACTCCGGCTTTAATCATGGTTTGTTTGGCGGTGATTTTATCACCCATAGCGGTGATCATTTCGGGTGTTGGGCCGATAAACTTAATATCATGTTCACCACATATTTTGGCAAACTTGCTGTTTTCAGCCAAAAAGCCATAACCGGGATGGATTGCATCTGCATTGGTAATTTCAGCAGCAGCCATAATGTGTGGAATGTTCAAATAACTATCTACACCGGCTGGTTTACCAATACATACGGCCTCATCGGCAAATTTCACATGCAGACTGTCTTTATCGGCAGTAGAATAAATAGCTACCGTTTTAATACCCATCTCTTTGCAGGTACGTATTACACGAAGGGCTATTTCACCACGATTGGCAATTAATATTTTTTTAAACATAGTTTTTATAATGAGCTAATGTGATAATATGCTAATATGCTGATGTGATAATTGCTTAATTTATTGGCTATTAATATATTATACATTTAACAATATTAAAAAATTAAGAAACTTAAAAGATAACTTACCGGACTTTTCCTTTTTGCCTTCCTTAAAATTGCATTCAATATTTTTTGTATCTCTTCTAATTTGCTTTTTAAATAATCACAATTTGGATATAATGAAGCACTACTGCACAAAATCAACCAGTATTGTGTTTCATCAGCCTCTTTGGCAGAAACTTTCATCTTATGAATAAAATCAGCTTTGCTTTCTGAGTTCTGTGCCTCCATAATATTGGCACCTATTGAGGTGGCTGAGCGTAGCAATTGTTTCGATATAATGTATTTTTTTTGTTCATTTAAAAGTTCACAATAATCAATTACCTGTAAAGAAAAATTTATAGATGCTTTTAATATTAAATTATTCTCTATCAATTCGTTTTGCATAAGTTATTTATTATAATTTTATCCCCTAAAAAATTATCATCCCATTAGCATATTAGCACATCATCACATTAGCATATTATCTAATTGGGTTCCACAAGAAACAAAGGCTGATCGTACTCAACGGGGCTTGCATCTTCTACCAAGACTTTCACAATTTTGCCTTTTACTTCACTTTCAATTTCATTAAACAATTTCATAGCTTCAATTATACATACTACTTTACCGGGTGTCACTTCATCACCTACATTTGCAAAAACAGGTTTACCAGGACCAGCCTGACGATAAAAGGTTCCAATCATTGGACTTTTAATGGTGAGCAGATTGGAGGTTTTTGTTTCGGTAGCAGATTGCTTTTTAGGCTCTTCAGTTGGTGCAGGTGCAGGGGTTGGTAAAGATGCTTGTGGAAGCGCTGGCAGTGCAGAAGTATAAACCGGTGCATTTTGCGGGGCAACGATGGTTTGAACCTTATCCTTTTTCTGCTTGATAGTGATTCGGGTACCATTTTCCTCAATGGTAATTTCACCAATAGAAGTTTTATTGATAAGCTTTACCAGTTCCTGAATTTGCTTAATGTCCATATAATTGAATTAAATATTTATTGGATAAATTAGGAGGGCTAAGATAGTAAATGATTACTCAAAAAATTAAAAAAATGCAGTTTTTGTGCCAAAAAAGCCATTTTTTTAATAAAAAAAGCCCAAAAAGGGCTAAAAATAGATAATTGATTTTTTTTAATTGACAATTGATAGTTGATAATTTATTTGTATATGACTGGCTGACTATTTATTATTACCATAGCACATTAGCTCATCAGCACATTATCATATTGGCTCATTAACATTTATTTAACTCTTTCAACATATTCACCTGTTTTGGTATTGATACGAATCAATTCACCCTCATTTACAAATAATGGTACATTGATGGTAGCCCCTGTTTCCAATGTTGCCGGTTTTAAGGTACGGGTAGCCGTATCGCCTTTTACACCGGGTTCACTATAAGTAACTTGTAATACTATTTTATCCGGCAGCTCTACTCCCATTGGTTGATCTGTTTCACCATTAATTAATACAGAAACTTCCTGGCCGTCTTTTAAAAATTGGGGAGCATCGATCATTGTTTCCGGTACAGTTATTTGCTCAAAGGTTTCTGTATCCATAAAACTATAACCGGTATCATCTTTATATAAATACTGGTAGGGCTTTTTCTCCACTCTTACAGGAAAAATGGTTTCACCACTGTTCCAGGTAACTTCTATTGTACGATTGTTATCTACACCTTTTAATTTAGCCCAGACCTTTGCTGCTGCACGGGCTGTTTTATTTTGCCCAAATTCAATTACAGTGTAAAGACTTCCATCTACTTTAATGATTAGTCCTGAACGCATGTCTGCTGTTGTTGCCATAATACTTATTTTTTATAACACGAATAATTACGAATTGCACGAATTGATGTTGGTATACAATTAGTTTTTTATGAATCGGCTGCAAAGGTATTGGAAAAATTAAGAATTAAAAATGACGGATTAAAAATTAAAAATTGAAAGTGCTGATTTCTTATTTAATCCTTAACATAATTCCAAAAAGAAAAAGGAGGCTAAAGCCTCCCGAAAATATTTTATTCGTAATATGATATAATAAATTAATTCAGTTTCCCGATTCTTTTTGAAAAATCATAACGAGAGAAAACAGAATTTTTATTTATTAAATTTTCCAAATACATATTACATAGTTAGTAAACTATAAAACATAAAGTGTGCAATAATCATCCAAATACCTACTATTATACCAAAAACTCCCAACTTTCCTTGTATTGGCGCAAGCTTAGCCAACAGTTGCTCACCTTTTTGTTTAGCTGTTTCATTTTTCGAAAGTACAAATTTTGCGATAGTACCATAGCCCAAAATAAAACCCAAAATAGCTTCAACCAAATTGCCAGCCAATAGAGTTATCCACAATATTTTTAATCCCATGCCAGGCCATGATAACCAGCCAATGGTCAAAATAGAACTAATAATACCCCACACTCCCCAAAAGCAAAATACTAAGCCTATCCATCCCTGATATGGCGCTATTTTATTAAGAACTTCTTGTGCATCAGGTCTTTTTGATAAAATTAAAGAAGGCACAGCTAAAATGCTTAAAAGGATTAGTGTAATACCGTAAATCATAATGTAATTTTTAAAGGTTTAATAAAACTGTTTACAAATATATGTTTATAATTGATACTATCTTATAGATGACAAAAATTTTTTTTTACATAAAATTAACATAAATATTTTTTTATTTAATATAATAGATTGATAATAATTGCTTTATGAATGATATTTAGTTCATAGTTAATGGATTACAGTCCATGGCAATGCCTATATGGCAAATCCGCTTTGAGATATACGCAAATGACAATTAATCACAAAAAAAAGCCCCGAAAACTCGGAGCCTAAATATTATAATAAGTTGGCTGATAATTAATAAACTGTCATCTATCATCTGTCAACTAAATACTTTTCTCTACTTCACTTCTTCAAATTCAGCATCTGTCACATTTTCATTAGCACCAGAAGCGTTTTGCTGACCATCAGCTTCGGTTGAAGCACCTGCTGCACCAGCCTGCTGTTGAGCTTTGTATATTTCTTCACTGGCAGCGGTCCAGGCATTGTTCATTTCGGTCATAGCAGCATCAACTTGGGCTATATCCTGATTTTTATGAGCTTCTTTCAATTTATCCAAAGCTGCTTCAATAGGCGCTTTTTTGTCAGCACTTATCTTATCACCATATTCTTTCAACTGTTTTTCTGTTTGGAAAATAAGACTATCAGCCTGGTTAATTTTTTCTACTTTTTCTTTTTCCGCTTTATCAGTTGCTTCATTGGCCCTTGCTTCCGCTTTCATTTTTTCCACTTCTTCCTTGCTTAATCCGCTACCACCCTGAATGGTTATCTTTTGTTCTTTGCCGGTACCTTTATCTTTAGCCGTTACATGCAGGATACCGTTAGCATCGATATCAAAAATAACTTCAATCTGAGGCACACCACGGGGAGCCGGTGGGATACCATCCAGGTTGAATACTCCAAGGCTCTTGTTGTCTTTTGCCATGGATCTTTCACCTTGCAATACATGTATTTGTACTCCCGGCTGATTATCTGCAGCCGTAGAGAATACTTCCGATTTTTTTGTTGGGATAGTAGTATTTCCTGGAATTAAAGTAGTCATCACACCACCCATGGTTTCAATACCTAAGCTTAATGGAGTAACGTCCAGCAACAATACATCTTTCACTTCACCGGTTAATACAGCGCCTTGTATAGCAGCGCCAATGGCTACCACTTCGTCCGGGTTAACACCTCTATTAGGTTTTTTACCAAAAAATTTCTCTACAATTTCCTGTACTTTCGGAATACGGGTACTACCACCTACCAATATTACTTCATCAATATCAGAAGCACTCATGCCGGCATCTTTCAATGCAGCTTCACAAGGTTTTAAGCAACGTGCAAACAAATTATCGCTCAATTGTTCAAACTTAGCACGACTTAATTTGGTTACTAAGTGTTTGGGTACTCCATCTACGGCTGTAACATATGGTAAATTGATTTCTGTTTCCGCTGAAGAACTTAATTCGATTTTAGCTTTTTCGGCAGCTTCTTTTAATCGCTGTAAAGCCATCGGATCTTTGCGAAGATCAATATTTTCATCTTTTTTAAATTCCCCAGCCAGCCAGTCGATAATCACTTTATCAAAATCATCACCACCTAAGTGTGTATCACCGTTGGTTGATTTTACTTCAAATACACCGTCTCCTAGCTCAAGGATAGAGATATCGAATGTACCACCACCCAAGTCAAAAACGGCAATTTTCTGATCTTTATGTTTTTTATCAAGACCGTATGCCAAAGCAGCGGCGGTAGGCTCGTTTACAATACGACGAACGGTTAATCCTGCAATTTCACCTGCTTCTTTGGTTGCCTGGCGTTGGGCATCATTAAAATAAGCCGGAACAGTAATCACCGCTTCAGTAACTTCCTGTCCAAGATAATCTTCGGCTGTTTTTTTCATTTTTTGCAACACCATGGCGCTTATTTCCTGTGGTGTGTACAATCTGCCATCTATGTCAATACGAACCGTATTATTGTCACCTTTTGCAATTTGGTAGCTCCAGTGCGTCATTTCTTCCGATACTTCATCAAACCTGCGACCCATGAAACGCTTCACACTCATGATGGTGTTTTTGGGGTTGGTAATGGCCTGACGTTTGGCAGGATCCCCTACTTTACGCTCCCCATTTTTTAAAAAAGCTACTACAGACGGCGTAGTACGGCGCCCTTCATCGTTTGCAATCACCACTGGTTCATTACCTTCCATTACAGCCACACAGCTATTGGTGGTACCTAAGTCTATTCCGATAATTTTTCCCATGATATGAATATTTAATGTAAAAAAGAAAAGACAATGATTATGCCATAGGTAAAATACCTGAAAAAATGTCAGGTGTAAGAAGGTTGGGGGTTAGAGTTTGTTGTTTGAGGTTTGTTGTTACTTTGTAGAAAAATTTAATATTATGCTTTTTGATGAATCAATTTTTCTGGAAAATGATTTTGTGCAGCTGCAACCGCTTACGGAGAAGCATTTCCCAATGTTACTACCCATTGCCATGGAAAAATCGCTGTGGCAGTTCACCAGCGCCTGTATCGAAAATGAAGAAGATTTTAAAAGGTATTTTGATACAGCCTTGCAGGAGAAAAATTCGGGCCAAGCTTACCCTTTTGCCGTTTTCAATAAGCGATTGAATCAGTATGCCGGCAGCACCCGATATGGCAATATTGCCCTGACACACAAAAGACTGGAGATCGGCTGGACCTGGTACCACCCGGCTATGCAGGGCAGCGGCATTAACAAAGCATGTAAATTTTTAATGGTTCAATACGGTTTTGAGGTTTTGCAGTTAAACAGAATAGAACTCAAGACAAGTTTATTGAATGAAAAATCGCAAAGAGCCATTGCCAAAATTGGCGCTACCAAAGAAGGAATCTTAAGAAAACATATGATCAACGAAAAAGGCGAAGTGAGAGATACCGTGTATTTTAGTATTGTTAATGGTGAGTGGCCGATGATAAGGCAAACAATCTTTAAAGAATTTTAGCCCTCTTGCTTTCCGAACGTCTCCGCCGTTGGCAGAAGACGTTCGGGGGAAATAAAATCGGCGCTACCAAAGAAGGTATTTTACGAAAACACATGCTGAACGAAAAAGGTGAAATGAGAGATACCGTGTATTTTAGTATTATTAATGATGAGTGGCTGGCAATAAGGCAAACAATCTTTAAAGAATTTTAGCCCTCTTGCTTTCCGAACGTCTCCGCCGTTGGCGGAAGACGTTCGGGGGAAAATAGAAATTATCAATTAACTCATTATCAATTATTTTGGGGGCTTTCAGCATTCGTTCGCTTTTCAGAATTTGTTCCCGCCTTTGGTAGTAGTGCCCGGCCACGCTGCAAAACCTACCCTTCGGGCAGTCTCGCCTGAGGCGAGATCGGGCAGCCCGTGAGCTTTTGTACATGATTGAACAGATGATTTCCAAAAGCAATGATTAGCATTGCTCCCTGGAGGTGACACTGTTTCAAAAAGTGTGTACGTTACAATCGAGGCAAAAGCTCTCGATTTTTTAATTTTAAACACAACAGCTCGACAAAATGACATCAAAAAATAAATTTCGCTATCTTTGAAAACACAAACAATAGTCTGATTTACAAGACAAATTGCAAAAACCAGAACCTTTAAAGAGATAATTTTAAATAAGTATTTTTGTTGGCTAACTAATTGATAGAAAAATAATTTGAAAAAATTCACAGAATTCAAAAATAGTTGTACCTTTATACTAACAGTACCCGTTCAGCATACCGTAAGATCTGCTAACGGGTCATTCTTTTTTTATAGCTATGGCAAATAAAGTTCCACACTCCATAGCAGACCAAATTGCCTTGCTCAAACAGCGAGGAATGCTTTTCAAAGATGAGTCTTCTGCACACCGCTTTTTAGAAAACATCAGTTATTATCGCCTCAAAGGTTATTGGTGGGATATGCAAGCAGACCACACAATACACACTTTAAAACCTAATACTTACTTTGAAAACATACTAGACCGATACACATTTGACAGGCACTTGCGTTTGATACTTTTTGATGCTATAGAACGCATAGAGATAGCATTACGCACCAAAATGATTTACCATTTATCAATGAGTTACGGGTTTGTGGTATTTGAACCCCCAATTATTTGAAACAACACCCCTACCATCAGACCCAAACATAACCATTTACCAAAATACCATCCATGAACTCAAAAAAGAATTTTTCAGAAGTCAGGAAATTTTTATCAAAGACCAAAAACAAAGATATCCGAATCAAGATGCAGACGCTTGGAAAATAATGGAAGTTGCCTCAATGGGAACTTTATCTAAACTATACAAGAATTTAAAACACCAATTGCCCCAAAAGGCAATCATAGCAAACGAAATGGGATTAAACTTACATAGTGAATTATCCAGTTGGTTAGAGGCTATTACGTATGTCAGAAATATAGTTGCACACCATTCCAGACTTTGGAGTAGGAATATGGTAAAAGCGCCTATCGTTAATTTGAATAATCCTTTATCAGTTTGGTTAGACAAACCTTTGTCGCCCGTTCAATCCAAGAAACCATTCCTAATCATTAGCACAATGGTTTACTTATGCAATGAAGTAACACCGAATCATCAAATTAAAAGCAAAATATTGTCCCTATTTGCAAATAACACCCACATTCCAATTTATAAACTGGGCTTTTTAAACAATTGGCAAAACCAAGGACTATGGAAATGACCGCTTAATCTATCCGAAGGCTAAGCCTTCGGATAGTAATAAAAGACGTTCGGGAGGGAAGATGTACACAAACTTTTTTAGAAAGGCATTACTTTAATTTATTATTTCCAATTTCTGTGCCGCCCCATTCAATCACCACAAATTTATTACGTTTAAATTGTGGTAAATTTTGCAAGGGTAACCTCATTGAATTTGATGGATTGTACTCTTTAAATTCCATGAACAAACGTATTAAAACATCAGGATTAGGGGTTATTCTGAGTTCAGAACTATTACCAATATTATCATTGATTCTAAAGTGAATAAATACCTGATTATAGCGATTTAATTCCGGAAGCCAATATACAATAAAATCATTTATCTCATTTTCGTTTAAACCCACATAGCTTAATTTTTCTTGTAAAAAAGACACATAATCTTTTTTATCTATATAAAAACCATCCTGATAGTTGAAATGGTTAGTTGGAAAAGTATACTCACCATCCCAAAACAAATAATTATATTGACGATTGTCTTGAACATTAAATAGCACTCCTTTGGGATTTACCCGAACTTTCCAACCATCATTGTAGGATGGATAAGTTGTTAAAATTCTTCCTTTAAATTGATGGATAATCTTAACCTCAGTTTCTTTCTCAGCGTATAAATAAATGGCCGGCTTACGGATTAATATTTTCGGTATAAATTTATCCTGCATATACACTTTTAAACCCTCCATGGAATTTTTAGTCAAGGGTACAATCGTAAATAATGACCCATATTTAAATTTCAAAAAAGAGTATTTTTTAATTTCCGTATTGCTAAGCTCAATCGAAAAATCAGCATCTGTTAAAGTAGCTTTCCATTTACCCTTAGCATTAACATTTTCATTTTTTAATAAATAAATTTTATACTCTTTATCTAGTTTTGAGGTATCCTGAATTCTGGTAACTTTATAAACCGTACCATAAATAACTTTCTCACTAAAACAAAATATTTGCAGCGAGCAAAAAAGCATTATTAAAGCATATTTCATATAATATTTATTTATCAAAAACTTCTAGGAATAAGATTCTACCGTAAATTTTGTAACAAATATTATGTAAATGTATAAAAAACTAATATGATAATAAGTTTTCTATGGAAGCCTATGTTTATCCTTCTGGTTTATACGAAATTCGTTAAACTATTTTTGAGAAATATTAATAATGGAAGTTCCTTAATCTGTCTGTAGGCCTAGCCTTCGGACAGTAATAAATATCATTCAATTTCAAAAATCACCTTCCCAATCCGTTGCTCATGCATCAATATATCTGCTAATACAAAAGCGGTAACGGCTTCTAATACTACCGGTACTCGTAAAGCGATACATAAGTCATGTCGGCCTTTTACGGAAAATTCTTCTATTTCGCCGGAAACCACGTTGAGTGTTTTTTGCACTTTAGGCGTAGAAGAGGTAGGCTTAACAACAATTCTAAAAACAATATCGTTACCATTGGTAATACCTCCTATAATACCTCCGGAATGGTTGGTGGCTGTGATGCCATCCATGTTTAATAACACATCATTGTGCTCACTGCCAAACATTCTGGCAGCAGCAAAACCGGCGCCAAACTCAATTCCTTTTACTGCTGGTATGGCCAGTACCGCATGACTGATTAAAGATTCTACTGAATCAAAAAAAGGAAGTCCTAAACCTATAGGCACACCTTTGGCAGTACATTCTACAATGCCGCCGATACTATCTTTGGCATCAATGGCTTTTTGTAATCCCTTTTCGATATCTACCTCTCCGCCTATCTCCAATATTTTTGCAGTGATATCGATACCTTGTTGTAACAGCAATTTTTTGGCTATTACTCCGGCGGCTACAATACAAACGGTTAATCTTCCACTAAAATGCCCGCCACCTCTATAATCTTCATAACCTCCAAATTTCCTGGAGGCCACAAAATCTGCATGGCCAGGTCTGGGTACAGCTCGCAGTTTCTCATAATCATTGCTTCGGGTATTGTTATTATCAAATAAAATGGTGATGGGAGCCCCTGTGGTTCTGCCATTGAATACACCCGTAATTATTTTAGGAATATCCGATTCAACCCTTGGCGTAGTACCTTTGGCCCCAGGCTTTCTCCTTTCTATATCCGGTATAAAATCTTCCACACTGATGGGTAACCCGGCAGGACAGCCATCAATATTAATACCTATCTGCTCTCCATGCGATTCTCCAAAAATTGTTACCCGGAAAATAGTGCCAAAAGTATTCATGAATATTTAATTAAATTAAGTGTACGTTAGTTTTCGATCTTTATCATAATCAATATGTACGTCAGCACCCAATGATTGTAAATGCTCAAAAAAATCGGGATACGATTTATTGATCGCTTCGGCTGCTTCTATTTCAACTGCACCAGTGGCTCTTAAAGCTGCTACTGCACATGCCATCGCAATACGATGATCGTGGCGGGAATGTACCTGAGCACCCTGGATGGCCTGACCACCTTCTATAATCATGCTGTCGCCTTGCAAAGTTATCAAAACACCCATTTTGGCAAATTCTTCCTGTAAAGTCAGGGCCCTGTTACTTTCTTTGTGTGTTAACCGTGTAGTACCTTCGATAATCGTTTTGCCCTTGCAGTAAGCTGCCAGCGCTACCAATGGCGGAAATAAATCCGGACAATCAGTAGCATCAAAATGAAAAGCTTGTAAATTACCCGGGCCTATTTCAATGAATTGATGCTGGATGGATACTGTAGCTTTTGCCATTAACAATGCCTGCAAGATGGTTTTATCTGCCTGTGTTGAATGTGGGTCTAGGCCCCGGACTGTTATTTTCCCTGCAATGGCACCTGCCACCAGCAAAAAAGCACCTCCACTCCAATCACCTTCCACCTGATAGGTTGTTTGTTGATAAGATTTTCTGCCGGAGCTGAAATCAAATTTTTCATAACGATCATTATTTACCTCTACTCCAAATCGTTTCATGATATCTAAAGTAAGATCGATGTAAGGCTTACTTTTTAAATTTGTTACTTCAATTGTTGCATTATTTTCTACAGCTCCGTATGCCATCAACAGGCCTGTAAGAAATTGTGAACTCAGAGAACCATCAATACGTATATTTTGAGGATTTAACGGACCTTGAATTTGCAAAGGAAGTTTACCATTATTGGATTTGATTTTTATTCCCAACAAGGGAAATATTTCATCAAAAAAATCCATTGGCCTGTTCAATAAGCTACCTGAGCCGGTGATGGTAATGGGTTGGTCGTATAAAGCAGCAATAGGTGTAAACATTCGGATGGACAGGCCACTTTCTCCGCAATTAATTTCATTAGCTACAGGCTTCACACCTTCACTATAAATAATTAACTTTCCTGCATCCTGCTGTTTGATTACGGCCCCTAATTTTTGAATGATATCCAATGCAGCCAGATCGTCATTACTTTTACCGGGATTAATAATGGTTGTCTCATACCCTGCTGACAGCAAGGCGGCTGCACAGGCTCTTTGCATGCTACTTTTTGAAACAGGTGCATTGATTACACCTGTGGTGTTTGATGGGAGTATTTGTACTTTCACTTTTACTGATAAACGGTTATTAAATCTTCCAGTTGCGCAACCGGAATCGGCTTTATTACAGCCTTTCCAATATCATCCAACAAGATATAATGGATATGCTGACTTTCTTTTTTCTTATCCAGAAGCATTATTTCCATTATTCGGCCTGCATCGTATGGTATAGAGGCAGGTAATTCATATTTTTCAATCAGTCTGATAAGTCTTTGTTTTTGAGTAGAATAAAAATCATTAATTTCTTCTGAAATACTCGCTGCCATTACCATACCAATGCTTACGGCATGACCATGCAGCAGTTTATATTCATTTTCAATGGCATGGCCAAAAGTGTGGCCGAAGTTTAATAGTTTTCTATTGCCACTTTCAAATTCATCTTCTAATACAATGGCTGTTTTAATCTGTACATTTTTCTCTATTAAATTGATTAATTTTTCCTTACTCTTTTTAAACGATTCAATCGAATTATCCTCTAAAAATGAAAAAAGATCTGCATCTTTTATACAGGCATGTTTGATAATTTCTGCAAATCCATTGACCCATTGAGCATGGGGTAGTGTATTTAAGAAACTATAATCATATAATAAAAAATCGGGTTGGCGAATCGTTCCAACAAGGTTTTTATACAAGCCTACATCGATACCATTTTTACCCCCAATGGATGCATCTACCATAGCCAGAATAGTAGTGGGAATAAAGCCAAATTTTACCCCACGCATATACACACTTGCTGCATATCCTGTGATGTCTGTTACTACTCCACCGCCTATTCCGACAATAAATGTTTTTCGGTCGGCCTGATGTTTGATCAGCTCATTAATAATAAAATCTACTGTTGGCTGTTGTTTGTACTCCTCTCCTGCTTTTATTACAATTACTTTCCATCCTTCGAATTTGCTTTGATGATGTGCAAACACATTTTCATCGGTGATGATGATCGTATTTTTTTTATCTTTTACGAGTTGTTCAAAAAATAAAAAATCAGTATCAAAAAAGCAGGATACTTTTTTACTTGTAAAAGCGTAATCCACTTGTTTTGCCGCCATATCTTACCAGAATTGATATAGAATTTAAGAATTATGACAATTTAATTTAAATATCTATTTAAATACCTAACTATTCATCATTTTAGTCTGGTGATTGATACTTTCCATATGCACTGCATCAAAATATTTTACGATAAATTCTTTGCTGAGACCTAAGGCTTCTCCCTTTTTGGTAGCTTTTTCCAGCATCTCGTTCCACCGGCTGGTTTGTAGTACGGTTATGTCAGTATTTTTTTTGAAGGCTCCGATTTTATCGGCTATTTTCATGCGTTGACCAAGTAAAATAATCAATTCATCATCCACGTGGTTGATTTGCTCTCTTAGAGCAGTTAATGCATCCAATACTTCTTTTTGAGCGACATTCTGCGTGCGCCAAACTAAGTTTTCTAACATACCGGCAAACTCTTCGGGTGTAATTTGTTGTTTGGCATCACTCCAGGCATTATCCGGGTCAATATGCGTTTCTACCATTAATCCGTCAAAGTCCAGATCAATACTTTTTTGTGATACTTCTTTTAATATATCTCTACGGCCACAAATATGTGAAGGATCGCAAATGAGTGGCATTCCGGGAAAGCGTCGTTTCATTTCAATAGGTAACTGCCACATTGGCGCATTTCTAAATTCACTATTGCCATAGCTGCTAAAGCCTCTGTGAATCATACCCACCTGTTGAAGCCCTACCTTCTGTAAGCGTTCAATACCTCCGCACCACAATTCCAAATCTGCATTAATCGGATTTTTTACCAATACAGGAATATCTATTCCCCGTAAGGCATCCGCAACTTCCTGTACACTAAATGGATTTACCGTTGTTCTGGCGCCTATCCATAACATATCTACATCAAAATGCAAAGCATCTTCCACATGTTTGGCAGTAGCTACCTCTACAGTAGTGGGCAACCCAGTTAAAGTCTTGGCTTTAGCCAGCCATGGTAATGCTTTAACACCATTTCCCTCAAACATACCAGGCTTGGTTCTGGGTTTCCAGATACCGGCTCGTAAAAAATCAATTTTTCCGGTTGCTGCCAGCCTGGTAGCTGTTTCTGTCATTTGCTGCTCCGTTTCTGCACTACAGGGGCCGCTGATAATCAAGGGCTTTTTGCCCCATTTTTCCTGAACAATTCCTCTTATAGACATGGTTTCTGTTGACATTGCAATTATTTTTAACTTTAATAAATTAATATATAAATATAATTATATATACATTTTATTTACAATATAAAGTTAATATCGCATCAAATCAAGATTTTTAGCGAAAATAATCGTTAAGGATCAGTTTATAACTAAATAATAAAACTTAAATATACTTGCAAAAAAGCAGATATTATAATAGTGTTTAGCTAAAGGGCTTCAAGAGGGCGTTTGGCAGCCTTATACAGGCCACAAACTTTTAGCTCACTGGTAAGCGATTTTATTTTATTAATAAAGTTATTAAAATAATCTAAGGAGGCGAATTCTACATCAATGTGATAACCACTTTCAAAATTTGTACCCGGAATAGCAACAGCCTGAAGGCTTGTTAAGCTGATTTGTTTTTTTACAATTTGAGCTAAAATCCCTGACAAATTATCCGTCAACTGTTTGGGTCGAAAATATAGCGATGCCTTATTGGTATCAGCCATTGCCTGAGCATTTCCGGTTTGCAAGACTAAAAAACGGGTATAATTATTTTTTAAGGTCTGAATGTTAGATGCCAGAATATCCAGCTTATATAATTTGGCCGCAAGTTTACTGGCGATAGCCGCAATATGTTTGTGCTTATTGTCATGTACAAATTTAGCGCTTAGCGCAGTATCATTGGTTTCTATCAAATGCCAGTCATATTTTTTAAGAAATTCAAGCGACTGTTGTATTGCCATAGGGTGGGAATAAACCTGCCTGATATCCTGCAAAGTTACCCCGGGATTTGCCAACAGGTATTGATTGATTTTTAAATAAACCTCTCCAACTATGGTTAAATTGCTGTTGCGTATTAATGTATAGTTTGATAAAATAGATCCTGCAATAGAATTTTCAATAGCCATTACCGCTGCATCGTATAGATTACTACTATCAGCCAGTCGGACTAAGTCTTTAAACGTATTAGTATATACAACATCGATATTTTTTCCAAAGTATTTCTCGGCAGCTTCCTGATGAAAGCTTCCTTTGTAACCTTGTATAGCAATACTTGATGCCTTTTTAAGAACATTTTTATTAAGAATATATTTTGCTTTAAGTATTTTCATCCGATCGTATGCGTAAAATAAAAAAAATTAAGTTGCTATCCTAGTATTAGCAATAATATAACAGGAATTTTTACTAATTACACGAGTGACATTTGTAATAAAATACATCTTTTTCGAATAAGGGTGGCTACAAAAAAGCCCTCTTAAGAATAAGAAGGCTAACGATTGCTTGCCATATGAAAAATTTACCCTACAGGAAAAAACGCTTCCTGAGTTTAGCAGGGTTCAATTATTTTTTCTTTTCTTCTACTTTTGGCGAATCAGCTTTTGGAGCTTCTTCTTTTTTGGTAGTATCAGCCTTAGGAGCTTCAGTCTTTGCAGTGTCAGTTTGCGGAGCAGGTTCAGTTGTCTGAGGCGTTTCTGTTTTTACTGTATCGGTAGCAGGTTTTTCGCTGCTGCCACTACCATTACATGCTGCCAATAATGCAGCTACTGACAAACTAAAAAGTAACTTTTTCATCTTGTTTGATTTTTTATTTTTAATATGATTTGTGTATTTATACTACTTACAATAAAAGGTAACCCATCTAAATAAAAAAATTTTTCGTTGTTTTGGGTTACTATTTATATTTAAACCGTATTAATAAGAGCAAATCGGATATGACAGATAATGAACAATTCTTGTTAGCAGGACTGGCCAACAACGATAAGAATGCTATTGAGTTAATTTATAAGATGAATTATGCTGTTATTCAATCATTTATATTAAATAATAATGGTGATACAGATGATGCAAAGGATATTTTTCAGGAGGGGATGATCATTTTATATGAAAAATCATTATCGGATAAATTTCAATTGAATTGCCTGATAAAAACTTTTTTGTTTTCCGTTTGTAAAAATTTATGGTTCAAGAGGTTACAGCAAAAAAAACAATTGGGTGAGCATAAAGATGTATATATAGAAACTTTATCTGTAGAAGAAGAAATGGACGTTCATGAGCAAAAAAACAATGATTTTCTAGTGATGGAAAGTGCCATGACAAAAATTGGAGAACCGTGTAAAAGTATATTGGAAGCATATTATATATATAAAAAAAATATGATAGAAATAGCAACGGCTTTTGGCTATACCAATGCCGATAATGCTAAAACACAGAAGTATAAATGCCTTATGCGATTAAAAAAACTTTTTTTTGCACAACATAAATATGAAAAATAATGGATGACATTTTATTACTGGATGCGATAGAAAGGTATCTGAACGGCGAAATGTCAGAGCAGGAGAAGATTTATTTTGAAGAGCTACGAAAACAAAATCCCGGTATCGATCAATTAGTTGTAGAGCATACTTTTTTTAGCAAAAAAGTACAGCACTACGCAAGCCGAAAAGCCTTTATAAATAGCCTGCAAGAGGTAGAAGATAAATTGGCACAAGAGGGTATTATTGATAACAAACAAAAGAACCCAAAAGGAAAAATTCTATACCTATGGCAGCGTTATAAACGCAACATTGGCATTGCAGCCAGTATTGCCGCTTTTTTTTCTCTTTTAACAACTGCCCTAACAGTTACATATACCCATAAAACACAGGAAAATGAGCTAAGCCAGCTTAAAAGAGAAATTATCGAAAATACCAAGCAGGAAATAAAAAGTTTCAGCAGTAAAGTAAATAAAGCATCTGCCATAACTGCACCTATGCCGGCAAAATTTGGTGGCACCGGTTTTTTGATTGATGGCAAAGGATTCATTGTTACCAATGCACATGTCATCAGCAATATGAGTAATCTCAGGGTAGAAAATAATGAAGGGGTTTATACAAATGTTTCTGCTGTATACGTAGATCCGAATACTGATCTTGCTATATTACAAATTCAGGATACCAGCTTTAAAGCAGTAACGCTTCCTTACAGTATTAAAAAAAATACCAGCGAACTTAGTGAACCAATCTTTACACTGGGCTATCCTAAAGATGAAATTGTATACGGGGAAGGATACTTAAGCTCTAAAAGCGGCTTCAATGGCGATACTACTTCTTACCAGCTTACCATTACGGTAAATCCCGGCAACAGCGGCGGCCCGGTGGTTAATAAAAATGGTGAAATTATCGGTATCATCAGCAGCAAAGAAAAAAATTCAGATGGTGTTGTTTTTGCCACAAAATCAAAGAATATTTTTAATGCCCTGGAAGCATTAAAAATAGAATCGGATAATATCCATATCAAATTAAATACTTCCTCTTCTTTAAAGGGCATGGACAGAGTAACACAAATTAAAAAGATGGAAGATTGTATTTTTATGGTGAAGGGAAATTGATGAGTTGACAGACTATTAATACTTTATTTTCAGTTTAGAAGATATTATTCCTTTGGTACCATTTGCATAAATCGGCAAAATCTGGTACTGATATGTGTTATTAATTAGTAAGTTGGTATCTTCAAATGAGTTCACATTTGCCGGTATGCTTTTATAATAGGTTAATGGCTCTTGATTTTTACCCTTGTAAATAATGTAGCTTTTCACAGCCGAACTTTTAAGGGTCCATTTTAGTATAATCTTTTTTCCTGTTCTGTCCACATCATATTTTACATCACCCATTACAGAATTTTGCTGGTGATTGATTAAAACGGGTTTTGATTCCGTCATGGAGTAATTGCCGGCGCTATCTTTTACCAAGACAAAATATTTATAAGATTCATTGAATATTTTTGCCGTATCTATGTAAGATATATTGTCCTGTTTACCAATAAAATCTGCCATTTTCTGTTTATTGCCAGAACGTTGTCGATACAATTCATATCTTTCTACATCATTACTGATACTACTTGTAAAAGCAATAGTGACTCCCTTGTCGCTGCTTTCTACCTTATCAAATACTACCGGAGCCGGCGGTATGGTGTCGGGTCTTTGCAACCTTACTAATGGAGAATATGGGGAAGTGTTAAAGCGCTTATCAACCGCAATGACGGAGTAATAAATATTTTTTGTGAGCGTATGGAGATTAATAGAATCAACAAATACTGTATCCGTAAGAATTTCTTTGGTTACTTCCATCAATTCTTCGTTTGCCGCATTGCTTCGAAATATTCTATATCCTAATAAATCTTCTTCCTGATTCTTATTCCAATATAATTGTACTTTACCGGTTTTAGCAGCGACTCCAAGAATATTGGATGGGGTAGCCGGTGATTGATCATCTTCCAGGGGAGCATAATAAGGTAAAGAAAATGTAGTGTTGCTATCTTTATCAATGATTTTTAATCGGTAATAATTATTGAGTCCAGGTTGCTGATCTTCCCAGGTATTTCTGGCAACATCATTTAAAATAGCAATATCCGTGTAAGGACCGGCTGTATTGGTTGCTCTACTGATGATAATTTTATTGAGCACATTGGCTTGTTGAGCTTCTATATTCCAGGCTAGTTTTACCCGTTTATTATCTAACACTTCAGCTTTATTAATAGTGGCGCTTAATACTAAGTCTTCTTTTCCTTTACCACTTACTACAGCAGACGGCTCTCCTATTTCAGCAAAAGGCGTTATTCCTTTAACTCTATAATAAAATGTTGTATTGTTATCTGCAAGTGAATCAACAAAATAGGCATTGCCGGTATTGGCTTGTTCAGAAGCCTGCACATAGGGTTGTTCTGTTATAGTCGTAAAATTTTTACCATCTACTGAGCGTTCAATAAAGTATCCGCTATAAACACCTTCGTATAAAAACAGCGGCCATGTTACAATGGCTTTTTTATTTTCAAAACTTACCTGCACATCACGAATGACTGGCTTTTTAAAAGTCTCTTTAGCATCTATCATTACCACGCCCGACTCATAAACAGTTTTGCTTTTAGGAGATGAATTCACCTGAATCCGGTAAATATAACGACAGTTTTTTTCAATATTTTTATCAACGAACCTTAATCCGGCAACTGTAGCTGCCCCAGCAGAGAAATCGCTCAATAACAAAGCAAAGCCATATCTTCTCTCCTGTTCATCTTTTGTATTTATAATAGAAGCTAAATCCTCTTTTGTACTTTTTGCCTGAAATTCATCGCTGTATAATATTTCTGCTATTGCTTCCGCATAACCATCATCACTATTCATTTTATCTGTTTCAGACTTTGACCATGGCTTCAGCGGAGCAGGTGTAAGTAGTTTTTTTTCTTTATCTGCAACTACTTTACCATTTCTACTAAAAAGAAATCTTTCAATCGTATAACCATACTTGTTACCTAACTTCCATACCACCGGTGACATAGGAGCCCAACGCAATACAATAGAGTCTCCCCTACCATCAGCCAGCACTTTAAGGCTTTCTTTTTTGCTTTGAATTTGCGGAAACGCAACAAGCGGAAATATAACTATAATAAAAAAAAATGTCTTCATTATTGCTTTGTTAATCATTTGTTCTATATCTACAATTACATCAATATTATTCAAATTCCAATTCTTTCATTGATGTCTCTTCATTTATCAAATTGTAAGTGTAAATTTTATCGGGATATTTTCCCCAAAAAAGTTTTACTTTGCCATTAAAAAATATATCTACTTTCTGCTTATCCATTTCATATTTTAAATAGTTGGCACCAGGAAAAGAGTCCCAGTAATCCATCGTAAGTCCTCCCTTATTAATATACAAGACACAGCCATCTTGGTGGAATAACTCAGATGATTTCAAAATATAAATTTTGAGCGGTGAATTATTAACTGTCGTCACAATTTTTTTGATCAACTTCGGAGGTCTATATATATACATCATACCACCCGAGAATAATATTAGAAGTGATCCATATAGTGACACCAAAATAATCGAAACAATTTTCCACACTTTTTTAATGGCTGAGCTCCTCATTTTTTTTACTACCTTAAATTGGTAGAATCCTGCAATCATAATCAGCAATAAACTTATATAGTCAAAATAAGTGCTTACTTCCGGAATAAAATCAGTACCTACTATGTATATATTAATAACAACACTTATTATACCAGAAAGTATAACAATAATATTGACGTTAATTCTTATTTTGGCCATTATTAACAGAATTCTTTAATAACTCCTTAAAATCTTAAGGAATTTTAATAAAATATCAAAACTGAATACTCAACTCTTTACTAGTATTGGCATTAGACATACCAGGTAACGTATAATTTAATTTAATTTTATACGTATCCTCTAAAAGATCCGTATAACCCTGAACGGTTAAAATCCGTTTGATACCTTCGGGCAAAGCATCATAGTTAGAGCTCAAATATTTAGCAGCCGCTTTATTCCGCAACTCCATAAAATCTCTTGACACATAGTACGACAAATAATATCCAACAATCATCCTACCTCCATTAGCCGGAGCAAAGCCGTTTTCCACCTGCGATTTGTTGAGCAGATAACCATCCGGATTTTGATCATTTCTCAGCTTGACTGCTTTCAATGGCATTACGCCTAATTCTTTTGTATCCCGCCAGCCAATTACTACATCATTATCCGATGGATATAACTGGTATAAAAGAGGGAAATTGATATTGTTCAGCCATTTATTTTCTTTTGATGCTTCTGCAGTAACCAGTGGTATGACTGATCCACCATTACCTGTAAGCTCAAATTTATCAAAAGTCTCGTCCGCCGTCAGGCGCTTGCCTATAACGGCTACATTACCGTTGGCGATATCAAATAAATCCTCTGCATTAGTAACAGCGTTCATTTTTTCTACAAAAGTGTTATAGTTACTTACCCTAAAATCACTGTTGTACAAATCTCTTTCTACATTCATGGCGATTGCCGATGTTAATTCTTTCGTGTTAAGTTCTAATTCTGCATCTTCGCCAACATCTAATTTTTTCTGCTGCTGCTTTACATTTCTGTTGATCGATTGACCTTGTAGCGGCGTGCGCACAACCGAAAACTGATAGATGGAGTTATTTTTCAAGCTCTCGGGAATGTCAAACTGAACAGTTGTTTCTGCTGCATTGTACAATACCGGCTGCTCAATAATGGTCCCATCCACCTGCTTGAGCCGTGAAGTAAACTTATAGCTTCCCAAATTATCCTGCGTATTAAACAGATAAGGCTGACCTCGTTTTAATTTTATGTATCCCTTTTTATATTCATTTTTATAAAAATTATACTGATGATTAGCCGGGTAGCTGAAAGCCACATTTTCTTCCGGAATAAAGTCTGGTGCTTCACCAGTTGTGAAAGAAAGTGTACGAACCTCTTCATCCACATGTCCATCTTCCAATACCGGCACCCATTTGTTGTTAACCAGTTTTTCAAAATGCAATTTTAAATTCACTTTTAGCTGAGAGGATGGTGGCAGAATATCTCTGGCATTTAAGATAGCTACGTCTTTTGATGCATTCCATTCAATATTAGTATTAGCAATTTTTTGAGAAGCTTTGTACATAGAAAAATCATCCAGTCTGATCCGGTAAGTCTGGTTAACGTCTTCATTGTTCATCATTTCAAATTCCTGGTCGATAGGAATATTAAAAGTTGCCTGCGGCGCTGCAAATACGCTTACGGCTGTTCCCCCATCAGTCGGTTGTACGTCTGCAATTACTTTTATATCGCCCAATTCATTACCCGGTTGTACAATTTCACACTCATCTCCTATCGCAAATTTTAAGTTCACTCTTCCTTTTATCAGTCCGCCCAATATGCGATAATTGGCTGCCAAAGCTCCTTTGAATGCAGAAGGATTGGGTAATTTAGCTTGTAAAATAGCGGCAGCTCCCAAGCTGACAATATCAAAGTGCCGTTTACATTTTTTCAGAGCGATCCCGATTTTACCACTTAAATACATATAGGCTTGCCCGGAAGCATACCAACCGTTGATGCCGATTTTTTCATTACTGCCCTTGCAATGAGCGTCGCCATAATTACGCAACATGATGTCTGCCCCACCACCGGCGCTGAAAGATGCATAAAAAGGGAATGGAAATTTTTTCTGAAAACAACCACCATCTTTTTTAGGAGCGCTGAAACCTACATCCATCCTGGCACCCACTCCGAAGCCTTTACCCATTGCCATAGAGGTTTCGTCACGCATTAAACCTTTATCCATATTGCCGATAATACTGCTCACTTCCGAAGGTGGATCGGGCATAGGCTCAATTTGGGTGCCAATCATAAAATAACCCTGCGCCCTGGCGAGCCTTAGTACTTCCACACCTAACATTTGAGAAGGTTTCCCGATGTACACATACCAGTCTTTAGGATCCACATGAATCACTGCTTCTCCCACCATTCCATTCGGACCAACACCTTTAATAGCATTGTAAGCATTGAGATAAGCTTTCAGGTTGGCATGAAAAGTTTTATTATCATTATCATACAACATTTTTAAATGTGCATAAGCCGGTGCATTCAGTACATCGCTTTCTTTTGACAACTTACGAGTTCTGTCTTTGAGGGCGGTAAAAAAATAAGCACCACCGGAAAATTGTGTATATTTTAATCCGCCCCCTTCTCTGAAAGCCACTTCAAGTAAAGCATCGCCATTCACTACTTTTTCCTGTGCCACCAATAATGTTACCCCTGCCATAAAGCCCAATCCGGCTGATTTTTCCGGCAGGAAAATAAATTCACCCCTACTGTCTCTCGGAGCTACAGCTGTATCGTTATTGTTATTTTTTGGTACAACTTCTTTATTCATTGCCGAAAAATCAGGCTTGAATTCGCCCTGCTGGCGCACCATGTGATAAGACATGCCCCCCATTATTCCATCAATAAACAATGGCGGAGCAATGGGTATTTTACCCGTAGGTGCAAATATATTCACCTGCCAGTAACGAAAGTCTGTTTTACTACCAAAATAACCTGCCGCCTTTACCGGCTGTGGTAATACAGGGAGGCTCAGCTCCAAATTACCCCGGAACCCCTTCCCGTACACTGCATCATTATCAAATATCCGAAGCAAACCTTTTAGCCCGAAGGAACCTATGTTGCAATTCACGGCAATATCTTCAATTTGTAGTCGGTCAAACTTCCAACGCTGTTTTTTGTATTGACTTTTACCCACAATATTTATTTCCTCTTCGGCTTTAGCAATGAATAATAATCGGGTACTTCCGGAAAAACCTTTATCGCTCTGATTCATAAAGCCGGCAGTTACATTCATACCCAATGCCAGCTGGCCGTCGTAAATACCTAATTTTATTTCTTCTAATGAAATAGGGAAATTAGCCATTGATGACTGACCGCTACCGGCAATGCTAAACGTACCTTTGGTTACGTATGGCTTTTTGGTTACCAACTCCAGTTGCTCAAATTTTATATCTTTAATTACGGCAGAAGCCTGATTAACATTAATACTTCCATTCAACAAAGCGCTGGCAACAAATTGATCATTCACCTTATGTACCTTTACCATACAACCCTTATCTAATTTAAGGGTGCCGCCAAAGGGCATATTGTATTCTTTTTGCTGATCAATGCTTATTGCAAAAGCATAATTTAAGCCTTTATCATCCTGAAAAATATCTGCTGTATAGCTCAACGTATCTGCACCTAAGAAAGGAATATTCAATGCGCCGGACATACCGCCACCGGCTACTTTATTCTGCAGCAACTGCAAAGACAGCCTGTTAACCGTAAACGGCCATCCGTCCATTGACCCATCAGTCAAAATATTATTTACGCTGAACAATCCGGATAGCCCTGCGTCATCAATTAATACATTAGCCGCCTGAATAGAAGGTCTGCCTTTGCTACCGGCAAACTGTGCCGGAAGTTTGATGTTTAATTCTTTCAAATAAAATCCTCTCCATAAATTGATACTTTCGCCATATACATTCTGATAGTCTTTAGGAAAACTGAACCCTTCCGGATTGATGATATCGCTCATATCCACTACTGCTTGTTTTACTTCAAAAGACAAATCATTCAGTCCACTGATTTTGAATGGACTGATATCCACCCTTGCCAGGATATTGTTGAGGTCTTTAGTATTTACTTCAAAGCTGGCTTTTACTTTAGCGTTGGGATCGGCAGCCAGCAATTCATTATCCGGCTCTAACAAGCTCCTGCTAAAAATAAAGTTTCCTTTCAGGTTCACCGCCTTGAAGCCGTTGCAATCCCACTCCACGTAATTACGTCCGTCGGCAGGCAACTCCAACCATAGCTTTTCACTCAACTGAATGGTTTGTGCAGAAGCCAGCATCAACTTAGTACCTGAAGAAAGGCTAATGCCACCCGGGCTAAACGAAACATCTTTAGCCACAAAAGCTATCTCCTGTCCGCTGCCGGGAAAAGCTATAGCGGTATAAGCGCTGAAAAATGCCCCCTGCGCTGTGATACGGGCACTATCCACGGCGATGATAATATCCTGGTTGCCTGCAGGCTGCACAATACCTACCGGCAGCCGGGTCACATCGCTTGCACTGAGCTGATCTACCAACCGGGCTTCCTGCTGCACATAAGCTACCGTAGCTTTGGCCTTTTTATCATCATGCGTATTCTGGGCATGTATGCGTATAACGGTGATGCCTAGTAGCAGTAACAGCATCCATCCTTTTTGTAAAGCTTTTGACATATTTGTTCGATACTTTAATATTAGCTTCCTTATATTATTCAATTCATTTAATTTTTTGGGCGTACCCCTCCAGGCAGCTCACGCAGGTTTTTGCTGCTGCCATGGTTTCGACAGAAACCAATTTCCCGCCCGAAGGCAAAGCCTTCGGGCAGAGTATGTTTTTCCCGTTTTTAGTTCATCCGTTTATAACTTGTCACATTTTCTTCCCTGATTTTATCTCCATTAATTATTTTTTCAGTAGTTTCTTTTAAAATAAATTCATTATCAGTAAGTGTAAAAGTGTTATTGTCTATTGTATCGTTTCCTGTAGATACTATTAACTTATTACCATTCGTTTTATAAGTATACTCGTTACTATTTTGCTGACCATTTTTAATGGTAGTAATGGTCGCCGTATTTCCCGCCGTAAATTCAATTAACAATTGATTATTTACATTATATACCGTGGTATCAGACGATGTTTTTATATCGTTCGTATAAACAGTAAGAATACTGGTTTGTGCATTCCATTTGCCAACTAAAGATGGCCCTGTTTCACTATCTTTTTTACAGCTTAATAATGCTATAGCAATACCAAAAGAGATACATAAAATCGTGGTAAGTTTCTTCATAATGTTAAATTTTTAAGGTTTTTAATATTTTGCTGCAAATGTCTTCAACTTCTTCTGAATATCCATGTTGTTTTCCTCACTATTTGACGTTGTTTTTCCCATCCGGTTTTTTTGGTTATTTGGTGATTTTTTTGTATATTTCTCGTTATATATAAACTTTTGTTATTTGTTGTTAACTAGCTTCCTTTGTTGGTGCTGCCTGCTCACTTTACCCCTCCCACAACACCAACAAAGGCGGAAAATTTCACATCTTTCCGGGTTTCCTTTTCTATTTTAAAAAAAGTCTAAACAGCTTCATTTATTTTTTATTTTTTATACCATAGTTTATGTCCCCAGAAACTATTTTACTTATGTCGGTTCGTGAGACACGAACCGGGGCGGTTGATTTTCTTTCATCAGTTTGTATTACTTACATTGTCAGGTGTTTTTTTACCTAAAAAATCTCTCCAGGCATAACAAACGTCCAAAAACTCCTTAGTATCAAATTCTTGATTGCCAATTAATTTGTTATTACTATCTATTTCTGCTATTTTAGATTTTCTGCTCCCCCACAATATAGGTTGAAATATAATGAATCCATCCTCAGAATAATCTGAAACCCTTCTTTCAATTAATTCTTCTAACCATTCAATAAAATAATCAAGGTCTTCTATATTATCTATACTTGACAATATAGTAAGTGCTTCATAAGGTTTATCAATATTTAAAGTATGATACAATTCGTTTGTTTCTCCATGCCGATGAAATCCCAATTTAAAATTTAGCATAAACAATATTAAAAATTAATAACTTGGAAAAGAAGACTTGATAATTGGATTCACTGATCCATTAATTAAAGTATTAGTTTCTCCGTTAACACCATAAAAAAATCTAATTTTTAAACTCCCATCTGAAGATAATACATCATAAGCGTTACCACTTCCTGTCCAATATATACTAGGATTATCCTGCGCTTTTTTAAATGCCAGAGCTGTTTCTTCTAAAATTTTTTGTTTACTCCAGGTAGAAGGAAAGAAACTTGATACACCACCTCCATTTTTACTCACCCATTGTGTACCATCAAAAATTTGTATTTTTCTAGCTTTCATTATTTCCATACCCTCTGACCAAGGGTTGGGCAGTTGAATATCTAAAACTTTAAAGCGAATTTTATCAGAGTAAATCCAATATTCACTACCCACATTTACTTTTCTTACGTTACTTAAAATATGTCCTCCTACAGCACTGGTACCTGAAAAAGTTTCTCCCTCAATATGTTTCCATACATTATCAGCTTCTACTTTTTTTAGTGCTTTTAGAAAACCTATATCTTTAGCTTCACTGGTTAAATAACTAACTCGCTTCCATACATCTATTAAGTCTGTTTCAGCGTTTAATAATCGTAATTCATCTACTGAAGCATTAGCAAACTCAATTAAAAACCTTCTTTTAGCTTCACCTAAAAGATTAATCTTATCTCTTAAATCTGTAAAATGCAAATCATCAAGTTTGCTTAACCAGTTCGTATGATTAGCAATTCTTGCACTTTTTGTTGTAGGATTATATGCTATTTCAAAAGATCCTTCTTTTATTGTACCTGTGGTTTCATCAAAATAACGAACATCTTCTATTGAACCAATTATACGTTCTTGGATAGTAACGTTTTCAAGCGGTTTACTCAATCGAATATAACCGCCATTAGATGATAATCCAATCTCAAACAATTTGATATCTACTCCTTCAACATGTATAAAACCTTCTACCCAGTTAAGAAATTTTAATTCAGTACCCCGAGTTATTTTAAACATATTTTGCAGCAATAAGGCTTCAAAACGAGCAGTAATTTTTGTAGCAAACATTCTTGACAATGAGGATTGTCCAAAATCCATTAAAATCTGAGGAGTCCGTCTTAATGCAGAAATTACTTTGGATTTTTCAGTAGAATTTAAAGTCGCTAAATCTGCAATGAAATTTTCAAATTTAAAACATAATGCTTTGTAACCACTTCGTGCTATGTTGGTAACTGCAAAACCGGCATCCATTAACTGGGCTACCTGCCAAGCATCTAGGAATATTTTACCTGCTTCACTTTGTTGAAGAGAACTTTCATTATACATTACAACTAAATCTGTAGTAGCCAATCCAATAGAAATACCAGATGCAATAGTGATAGATTGGCCACCTGTAGGAATGGCTGCCGCAATTGCGACTAAGTTGCCAATTACTCTAGCTGCTTTAAAAGCATCATCAGTTTTACGTTTCTGAATAAGATATGCTATGTAATATGCTGGCAATTCTATGGTAATATCAGTTGTTTGGTTTTCTTCCCACTCAATGTAAGAATCCTTTAAAGGAAAAGTAACCTTAACCATTTGAGTAAGATCTTTAAAAGATACTCTATCTATTTCCCATGGTATATTTCCTCCACCTCCTACTTCTCCAATACCAAATGCTGAATGTTCTTTCTTAATAATTACTACACTGCCATCTGACTCAAACTTATAATCATAAAAATTATCTCCACCCCTTGCAAAAGAAAACGAGATAGAAGCAGGATTGGCATTTATCTGCACTAATTCTGTTACTTTACTTATATATTGATGAAATTCAGAAAAATCTATTCTATTCCATAGCTTTCTAAATAAATTACTTTTATTATCAAATAATCGTGAAATTAACTGAGCTCCTTGTGTATTGTATTTTATAGAGTAAATTAATTTGATAATAGATTCCTCATAATTACCTGGCTCTAATTTTTCAATTGCTTTTATCCTGTTATCGATAGAAATAAGTTCTAAAACACAGGGATTTAGCTCAGATATTTTAGTATCGAGTTCATCTGCTGATTGTATGCTTGAAATAGTAGTATTTATATCGTTAGCAGTATGATTTACAGTTTGTAGATTTTTTATTAAATCTCTATATCGATAAAATAAAGCATAAAATAATTTTGTCTTTTCTTGATCTATTTGCCATTCTATCGAAACAGCGGGGCCTTCAGGATCAGCATAAATATTGCTCATATTTTGTTTAAGCGTTGCAATTTGATCATTTTGCTGATCTATGGTACAAGTAATATTTCCTTCATATGCTTCTGATTGAGAAAACCAATATGCACAAGATATTATGCCTGCCGCTAAGGGTGATCCTGAACGAGTTAAATTTGAATTAACATTTAAAAAGTTCTTTGCGTAATCGCTAAGAGATGGAAAAGATACTGCCGGTAGCTGATGAATTGAATTATTACTTTGATAAAGATTAAATATAGCTAACCCATATTCATTTACCTGATTAGAGGTTAGCGTTTTGGTTTTATCAATTATTGTATAAAATTCTTGGATTTCATCAGTTCCGAAGATTTTTATAGAATTAGGATCATTATCACCATCATCATTTATTCTCTCACCGTCTTTTATCTGATATTTTAATAAATCTATACCCAAAGAATTGTTTTGATAATATGGAAACCCTACTATTGCATTAACTGGGGCAATTTTTTTGGATAAACTATCCTTGTAGTATCTTTGATCAAAAGAACATCTTTCACATTTATAATATGCATTATTACCCTCAGTTTGGTAATTATAATAATTGTCACCAATTGTAAAGGCAATTAAACTACCTATAGGCGCTATGCTACCACTCTTAATAGTTGTACCTTTATAATAGTACGGATCAGCAGTAGCATAATATATTTTTGTGCTTTCTTTAGGTATTGTAACAACAGTTCCGGATGGTGTGAGACAAGTAAAGCTGCCGCCATTATTTTTATATGAAGCAGGAATTTGTTCTAAAAAGCCTCCTATGCTCTCCCCATCCTCATCACTCTCAAACACGGCCGTCACCACACCCGGATCGTGGAGCTGGTCCCACTGGTATTTGTAGAGGTGGGTACTGCTTGGGTAGTCCATTAAGTTGCTGCCAGTACTTCCTTTACTTAGGCCTACCTGTGCATCAAATACATGCAACAGGTTAAATACGCCATGCGCCAACTCATGGCCTGCCGTAATACCCATCTGCTCGCTGTTGCCATTATGTGCCTTGCTGAACAGATAACCAAACTGCTTGCCTCTGGGCATATCACCGAGTAAAGAACCGGCTACATTATTTTCCGTTCCGGCAATGCCTTCGGGCAGGATGAACAAGTAGGCTGTATTTTTATCAATGTCGTGTTTGGCTTTATACGCTTTATTCAATGCCTTCATTTCAGCGGTGTACTGGCTAAACCAGCCACTACCCTGTATGTTCAGCTTGCCATCTTTGCCTTCATCCCAACTGTCATCCGTAAAAGGATCATCTACAGTAACTTCCCACTCAATACCTACACCTTTGTATATCTTATTAAGCTGCTGTACAATGACTTGCTTATCCACCGATACATTTTTATAAGGTATCAATACTACCTTTTTGGTTTGTACATCGTAGCTGGCTACGAGTAGTTTACCCAGGGTAACATATTTGTTATTACCCAACGGATACAAGGCATAAATCTCCTGTGCGTCACCGGCGGGGCCGCCAGTAAGGGTCAGCTCGTACTCTCCTGCCTTTTGTGTGGCCGTAGCTTTTAATACCAGGCCTTTGGCCGTTGCAAAAATTACAGAGTCAGCTTTGAAAGCGGTATTGTTTAAAGTAACCTGCGCCAGCACTTTATCGGTCTTACCCGGCACTATAGCTTTTGCCGGCACGTAATACGTATCGTTATCAGTGGTAGTGATGGCTTCATATTCCTGCTCTACGATGCGTTTGCCTTTCATGATGAGTTTCCACTCATCAAAGGCATACTGCGCCTGCGGATGCGGTGTAAATTTCACCTGCCCTGTTTTGCTATCAATACTGTTTACTACAATGCCTCCATTTGTAAATAGATCCGCCAGCACGGTATTGGTGGTGCCGATCTGGGTAACATTACCATTTTTATCCACCTCGAAAATATTGCCGTCTTTGTCTTTGATGGTAATGGTAGACGACGGCGCCGTTGGCATGGTTACCGGGCCATCCGGTCCTTCGATGGTTACGGAGATGATGTTGCCGGTGCTGTCCAGCTTTACGGTTACTTTGGTAAATTCCGTCAGGGTGAAATTGATTACCAAATCGGTGGTATCAGCCCCGGTTTTCACCTTACCCACATCATCACCGCCGGCATGATGATCTTTTACTTTATTGATCCATTGTTTCAGATCATCGCTTACAAAATGAATTTCACCGCTGGTAACGGTTTTACTTTCATCAATATAAATTTTTTCAAAGGTTACTGCGAAGCTTTTGCCCAGCATGAATGGCAGGCTTACCGAGCCGGCGCCTTTGTACCATCCGTCGCCACCATCAGGCATGGCTTCTTTTACCTGTATTTCAAAATCACGATAGGTAATAAAACTATTGGGCAATAGTGAAGTAAGCGGCTTGCCATTGGCGCTGCCGGGGGAAACATTGGCTCCATCGCCACAGTTGTACACTTTTTTGGGTGATGTACTGAATTGTACTATATCGCTGTACGCTCCGAAGAATCCGGCTTTGGATGCCTGCACCCGGGTCTCGTACGTCGTACCCGGCTCCAGGTCAAATATCCAGATGGAAGAATCCTGCACTTCCTGGCTGAACCATTCGTAGCCGCTGCCTGCTTTTTTATAGTACACTTTGTAACCATCTACACCATTCAAGCCTTTCCACCAGATTTTCGCTTTTCGTTCTCCTTCGCCCTGTGCCTGCAGATTTTTTACAGCATCCGGATTGGCGAAAATATCATTACCATTGTTACTACTATTGCCGCCATAAAAGAAAGTACATACTTCGCTAAAGCCCTGGTTGCGGAATTGATCCCGGCCTTCTTTATCAATGGCCTGTACCCGCCAGGCGTACTGCATATCTTCCAACAGAGGTGGATCTGCAGGCCCATAGATCCAGGTGGTTAAATCTGTTTTTACTTTGTACACCGGCGCCGTACTTAACACAATATCATTGGGATTTCTGCCTTTCGGACGAACTTCGTACAAGCTTAGTTCATATTCGGTAGAAACAACGCTATTGGGACTGGCTGTATTGCGGGGCAACCAGTTGAAGATGACCTGCTGCGGTTGTAGCATGTTTATTTTGCTACCACAAGCCGGCATATTGATGAGTGGCGGTTCATTTTTACTGAAGAAATAAAAATTACAGCCTTCGTTACTCACCTGTACATCCGGGCGACCATAATCGAAAGCAGTGAAACAAATTTTATAGCTTCCTTCGGGTAATGAACGGGTGCGTTCATATTGCTCCCGACTGTAGCCGGTAAAATCAATATTTTTACTATCGAGATAAGGGGCCAGTTCGGTGCCGCCGATGATGGTGGGTACACCCGGACTCACCACAATGGGTGTGGGCATAAATTGCGGACTGGTCCGCATAATCACTTTGCCATTCCACTCAACGGTCATGTGTAAACGAAGACTATACGAAGGCTCGACCAGATCTTTCTGCACGATAATCAGGCGAAGCTTATCGCTGCCGGCAACTGCGTAATCAGGTAGATAAACCGAATATGGTGGTATGAGCTGAGTGCTTACCTGAACCGGAAATATTTGGGCGGTTAGTTGAAAGGACAGGATGAAGAAAATGAGGAAAAGTCCCATCCCCAACCTCAACCCCCGGCCCCTTTTTTGAAAGAAACCTGATAAAGCTGCGTGAGGGATTGCAGCGGAAAGCCCGCAGGCGAGCCTGCGGCGAGCCGAGGACTTGTAGCGGAAAGCCCGACCCGAGCCGCCTTCAGCGGCGAGGGGCACGCCCAAATTGTCTTTATCTTTATTCGTATGGTTCAATATTTTTTCCATTCTAAAATGAATATGTGTATCCGGAGTTAACAGTTAATTCTTTAAAGCCTTTTTGTGCAGCAGTTGCCAAACGATTGACATACCCAACACTCAACGTGAGGTTATGACGGCCTGATTTTTTGGTTGTTTTGGGTGAATAATTAGCATTCCACCGTGTACTAAACACACTATTGCCACGCTGGCCGTTTACCTGAGTTGTATTGTACGAAACGCTGATACCGCTACGCAGTGTTTTATTAAAAAGTTGTTGATTTAATGCGATGGTTGGACCCCAGTACACTGTTTTTAAATCGGCCATTTTATTGGTGTAATAATTTAGAGCGGAAGTTAACGTAGTGCCTTTGGGTAAAATATTATAACTGTACGACAAATTAGAAGTAATGAAATTGGACAAACTTCCTTCTGCTCTATTGGTGGCCTGATCGCTGGCCCGCTGATACGAATTGCTAAACACAAACGCATGTTTCTTTTCCTTTCCGCCAAACATATAGCTCGCTGTATTGTTGAACGTTTGTGATACCTGATAAAAATTTAAGGTATCTAACTGGTTTTGAAAAAACGGATCCGTCTGAGGGCGAACATTGGTGTAAGTACTGAAATTGGAGTATCCGGAAGAGAAATTCCAACGCTCATTGGGCATGTAAGAAACGTTGGTATTGGCAACCCATCTTTTGGTGGTGGAGGCCTTTTGCTTATCCAGATTATTGCGTTGTAAACCTATATTGGCATTGATATTTAATTTGTTGTTGAGTAAACGAACATTGGGAGCCAGTGTGTAGTTCTCCATATCATTGTTGATAAAATAAGCGCCCAGACTCTGATATTCAGGGGCTACTCTCTCATATCGAAGCTGCAGCGTATACGAGTTACCGTTATATCCGATTGCCGTTCTGATTGCATCAAAATATCGAGTGTTACCCTGTGATTTTAATAGCTTACTTAAAAAATTACCATTGCTACTATTTTGTTTGCCTTCAGAAGATCTAATGTCGGCATTCAAGGCCGAAACGGCATAGCCGGCATCTATAGAAAAACGTTGACCTATTCGCTTGGTGCCCGAAACTTCTATGGCGATATTTTCCTGTGGTGTTATTTCAGCCGTAGGGGGTATAAACGGAATAGAATTTTTATCGTCTTTTGCTCTGAAGAAACTTAATTCTACAACATCACCATTTTGTTCGTATCCAAATTTCAAACCATAACCCATACGCTTATACGAAGCGTAATCATTTTGCTCGGGTTTTTGCATGTCATAGGGAACTGCTTTTCGAAGTCTTCCATACATGGCGCTGATACGATATTTTTGCGGTGCCAGCTCCACTCCTACACCATTGAATACATGTCCTGCCAATGTGTAGTTAGAAAAATTCATACTCGATGCACCCAAATATGCCTTTGCCCATTTATATTGCGGCATGAACCGATATTGGTTAAATGGCTGTGTGTATGAAAACTGTGCATTGCTGTAGGAAAAAGAAAAGGGCATATCGTAACCAAAAAGGTTGATGTTGATATTACCCGTAGCAAACCAGTTGAACGGATCCCTACGGCTATCCATACCCGAAGCAGTATAATTGATGCTGCTTAGATTGACACTTCCGTTCATTTTTATTCCTTTTTTGGAAGAAATCTGATCGATGCTTTGGGAAAAAGCAGCAGGATGGAATAGGAGCAATAAAACAGCGAGAAAACAGGCTGTTTTACATTTATAGTTATTATTTTTATTTATATATATTATATTTATAATCAAAATGTTATATATTATTAAATTATAACTATTATTTATTAACAATAATGATGATATCCCTTGAATCGTTTTCAGTAATGGCCCTCAAAATATAGCTTCCGGAAGGAGCATTGCCGAGATTAATTTGCTCAATGATATCTTTTTCACTTTCCCATTTTTGCTGATAATACTCTTTGCCATAGATATCAAAAACGGTTAGGCGTAGACGCTGTTTTCTATACAAGCTGATTTGTACATTAAAGGTTCCGCCATTGGGATTGGGGGAAACGGTTATCTTTTCAATTCCCTGTAAGGTATAATTATTGTTGATTGCATTCGGATCAAATGGTTTGATTTGTAAATCTTTAGTGATGGTATAATCACAACCGCCGAAGTAACCTGTCATTGATACTTTGTAAGTTCCCGGATTATCGAAGCGTATTTTTGGCGACCAGGGATTTGGATCGATAACCACCGTTGCCGGATCAAAAACCCATTTTACCGAATCAGGCTTAGGAATACAGATTTCTTTGGCTATTAATGTGTCCAGTGCATTTTGTCTGGATGATACCAGGAAATTGGGTTTTGGCTGATCATTTTTTTGAACGATGGTAGTGCTTGACTTGAAAATGCAATCTTTACTATCTTTTACAACAATCTGATAATTTCCTAAAGCCAACTCTTTAAATTCGTTGGAAGGCTGAAAGTTGATGCCATTATCAATCGAGTAGGCATAAGGGTTAGTACCGCCCTGGGCTGAGATTTTAATTTCACCTTTCGTACTGCCGTAACATACAGGTTTAGCGGCAATTGTTGCAGTCAGCGATGCAGCCGGCTGGGTAACAGTAATAACTGTTTTCTTTTCACAACCTTTATTATCTTTTACTGTTAGCGTATAATCTCCGGCAGTTAAGTTGCTAAGGTTGGGTGTATTAGCATTGCCGGGCAGCCACTGATAACTGTACGGAGGCACACCACCGGCCACATTGGTTTGTATGCTGCCATCATTACCACCAAAACATTTAACAGACGTTGTTTGCGATGCCACTTCTATAGCCGCATTTAAACTATTGATGCTTACCGGTATACTGCTACTACAACCATTAACATCTCTCACTTTAACCGTATACGCTCCTGTTGGTAGTTGGTTAAACAGGCCTGTATTTTGCCATAAGCCATTATTCAATGCATATTGGTAAGGCTGCGTACCACCTGCTCCTTTTACTTCTACACTACCCTGCTGACCATCGGAACACTCATTATGTTGTATGGTTATTACGCTAAGATTCAACGCCTGTTGAGGCTGAGTAAATTGGATATTCTTACTTACTATACATCCACGGGCATCTTTTACTTTTATACTATGTAGACCGGCACTAATATTGGTTATTGTATTATTTGAAGTATACGTATCATTATCCATAGCATACGTATAACCGGTATAGTTACTGCCATTACCACCTGAAGGAGTGATTTGAATGGTGCCATCATTGGCACCGAAACAGGAGATATTAAAGCCATTGTGATTGGATAAAGTGTAGGTAAAATCCAGCGGTTGAGGCGGAGCCGTGATGAGCACATTATTGTTATAAGATACATTACAACCTTTGCTGTCTTTTACTTTTAATAAGTAAGAACCTGCATTCAGGGGTGTATTATTATCAAAAACATTATAGCTATTACCATTATCGTTGGAATATTCATATATATAACCTCCGTTGCCTCCCTGTACTGACATTTGAATACTTCCTGTTTCACCGAAACATTTAATATCATTGACCTGTACATTGGTAATCACCAGCGGATCCGGTTCAGTAATGACAGCAGGCAGAGATATTTTTTCACAGCTTTTGCCATCTTTTACAAGTAACCTATAACTTCCCGGGAACAAATTTTCAATCTTTATTCCATTACCCTGACCATTTAAATTATAATCGGTCCAGGCACCATTGAGCAGGATTTGCCATTGATAGGTGTTGTTGCCATTACCACCTTGTACATTTGCTTCTACACTACCATTATCCAATCCATGGCAGGAAACATTTTTAGGCAATAAATCAATCGCAATATCATTGGGCTGCGCTATCAGCAGCGGATTAGGATACGTGTAGCTATCGTTACATCCGGGTTCTGCACTTTGTACCGTTACTTCATAACTACCGGCAGATAAGTTATTAAAGATGCCAACTGCATTGGTGAGAAGTTGATTAGTAAGTATATTCTTTAACGCATATTTGTATTGATTCGTACCGCCTGTGCCTTTCACTGTCAGAGCGCCATCATTACCACCGAAGCAGGATACCGGTTTATTCTGATCAATTGAAACAGATAACGCCGGAGGTGCAGTAATGGTAAATTCGGTATCATAACCAGGGCATCCGGGCCGATCGGCATCTCTTACCTGCAATTGATAGGTTCCTGCTGCAAGTGTATTCAGTACCCATTGATTGTTTAAAGCATTATTCAATGAAGCAACTACATTATTGTTGAGTAAAAGTTTGAAATTGTATTTACCGGAACCATTCTGTACATCAGCCTGTAAAGCACCGTTGGCAGGGTTGGTACATAAAGCATTTTTAGTGATGATTTGTCCCTGTACCTGTGTAGGCTCGCTAATTGACACCAGTATTTGATCCAGCTGATTACAAGCATCCGTTACTTTGACTGTGTAATTTCCGGCTAATAAATTATCAAATATTCCGGTATTATTATTGGCTATTACGATACCGCCTTTTTCTAAGGTGTAATTAATATTGTTAGGATTTCCACCGGTGTAGGTTACTTTAATTTGCCCATCGGCAGCGCCCTGGCAGCTGATGTCTTTTTTATCGGAAAGCGATATTTTTAAAATTTCGTAACTTTGTACTTGTACATTGTAGGTACTATAACATACACCTTTATCAGCGCCGGGGTTTGTCAGCCACAAAGTGTATTGCCCGAGAGGAACATTAGTAATCGTATAATTATTTGCCTGAAATTTGCCCCATTTTTCTACGTCTAAACAATTATTATCAACATTATTAATATCACATGGTTTATTGTTGTTGAAACCTTTGCGAAGAATGTATTTATAATCTCCAATCCCAGCAATATTATTGATGTTGATAGTGCCGTTGGGAGTATTGGGGCAAGAAATGCTGGTGGTGATGTTATTGGATGTTGGTGCTGAGGGTGAGAAACTGAAAGATTTTACAGTTGAATAATTGCTGTAGGCTGTGCCGTTTTTAACTCTGACACGGAATTCGATATTTGTATTCTTTTGAAGTCCTCCATTCACAAGGTTATTAGGATTGAAGCTGATTTCGGGGGTATTAGTGAGGGGAAGGGTTTTCCAATCATCCACTTCAAGGAATGGAGGAATTTGTAAATTTTGGCAATTCTGACTACAAAGAAGCCAGGCATTAGGATCATTAAGAAGATCACAATCATTGATACAATTAACATAAGTTTGATACTGGGGATTATCAATCCATTTCGTTTCACCAGCCACATGATACTCCCATTCAAATTGCAAGCCAGTTAAGTTGGGCCAATTAATACCTGAACCTAAAGTAACCGTGGAGTTAGCACATATATTCTGAGGATTGTTATTAGGATTAATAAGCGTGGGGCCGTAAGGTTGAGGGAAATAGACTTTAACCTTAAAATTTGCCGAAGCATTCCAACCGGCTACAATATCATAATTTTGGGAGTATTTACCCAAGCAATCATTATTAATTAGAACTGTTCTCAAAGCCTGTACTACAGGGCCACCGTCTTCATCCGTACAATTCATGGATCCATTTTCCTTATTTCCATCCCAGGCACGCATTTTAAGCGTAACATTGTCAGGAAAGAAAGTAAAATATTGTGTCATATAATCCGGTCGTCCCCACCAGGATCCGGGATAGGTACCTTCATCATCATGCCTGTAAAAGCATGGATTAGCAATCTCTTTTTCAGGAAATATCTGCGGCGAATTGGAACTAAGAAAAAATCTAAAATGATTTTCCAGTTTGCCCTCCAAAACATTACTTGAGTGTTCTAAATCAGTTTTTATAGTATTTACCTTAATCTCAATGGTACATTGTGCATTAAGATTAACAACATTGTATAGTAATAAAAAAATAAGCCCCAAACAACTAAAGACATTTTTCGGCTTTAAAAAAGGAAAGTAAAATTGCTTCATTAAATATGATATTTCGGTGTTAGCTTTATCAATTAAACAACTATGAAAAGTGAAAATCCACATTGGTACTTTATCCCTAATGTATATCTATAAGCCTTGTCGTGCTTTCTTTTTCTACGTTGTGACAATTATCTTCATAGTATTTTTTTTAATGTTTTTAACATTCAGCTGCAAATGTCACCAACTCTTTTCATATAGCCATGTTATTTTCCACGTTATGTAATGTTATTTTTCCCATTAATTGGCGTCGTTTTTCCCATTCGGTTTTTTTGGTTCTTTGGTGATTTTTTTGTATACACACTATTCATATAATAAATTATCTATATTTTTATTATTTAGGATCCCGTTTAATACATAAAAAAAATTAGTACGGATTGTCGTTTCTTGAAATTTAGTCGGCGAAGTTAGAGATTAAATGATCTCACTTGTTTAATCGAAAAAAATTAACATATGCTATTATTTTTATATACAAAAGTATTACTTAAGCAAAACAAGCAAAGTTGTCAGTTTGTGACATAAGTATTTAAGTTAGCAGGATATGTTTAAGGTAGTTAGTTTTATAAATCTTACATAAAAAACTTATGTAAAAATAAGCAACACCCAAAATTTTGAGGTGTTGCTCATACACTATGAATATTAATCTTAACATGCTAATGCAGCACCATATTTTATTGCTTTACCATTTTCTTTGCATCTATTATTTTGCCATCAACTAAAAGAACGTAATTATATATACCGCTTTTTAAATCTTTTGTAAAAACGGTTAACTGTCCTTTACCCTTATGAGCAATGTCAGCTGTTTTTACCAGTTGACCATTTGCACTGTAAAACATAAGTTGTGCGTTACGGGCATTTTCAGGTATGGAGTAAACAATAGTAGTTTTCTCATTAAAAGGGTTAGGAATATTCTGATTAAGCGCTGTTACATTTTCATTGCTCAATTGTACGCTACCCATTTGTATTGTTTCAGTAGCAGAAGAGCTTGTAGATACCGGTATCGACTTTTTCAGATCTTCTATTTCCTGTTTTAATTCTTCAATAATTTTTTGCTGTTCCTGCATTCCTTTTACTAAAGGCACAACGAACTGTGCATAAGACAAGCTGTAATTATCTGCTTCACTTTCAGGACTATGCACTCCATTAAAATTGTAGCCGGTTTCTTTTGCTGCTTTTTCTACTTCCTGTGCAATAAAACCACTTTGGCGTATAGCTGTAGAAGCTGAAAAATTCTTACCCATGTAATTCCTGCGAATGCTGTCCGGCATTTTTTGAGTTAGGAATTCTGTGAATTCTTTAGTATCAAAATTATACACTACCGGACGAAGGCGTTTAATAAATTCAAGCCCTTTTACATCTTCCTCCTTAATATTTTTCTTGAAGCGACCGTCGGAAACGGTGTATTGCACAGGGCCTTCTACCATGGTAACATTTGCATCTCCTAACCTTACTTTGTTGCTTGCATTTACTATTGCGTTGGCACCAACAGTGGTGGTATTGTTTAAGTCTGGTTGGGATACATCTGCATATGAGCCCAAAGCTGTATTCTCCATCCCGCTAATATTGTTATTAAGAGAGAAACTACCTATAGCTGTATTTTCCGAACCAGTGATATTATACCTTAATGCAAATATCCCATTTGCGGTATTATTGTTACACGCCGTACCTGATGAAAGCGCTTCATAACCAACTGCTGTATTGTGATTTCCCGTAGTATTTGAATAAAGAGCACCATTACCTACTGCTGTGTTACGATCCCCCTCAGTATTTTTCAAGAGTGAATATGCTCCATTAGCTGTATTTTCTGTACCAAGAGTGTTATCTGACAAAGCGCTATAACCAGTAGCTGTATTCCAGCTGGCCAAGTTTTTATAAAGAGCCCGATAGCCATTAGCTGTATTCGCTATAGTACCTACATTGTTATATAATGCCTGGTAACCATTAGCTGTATTATACAATCCGTTCGTATTTGAATATAGTGACTGATAGCCTATTGCTGTATTATAGCTAACACCATTACTATAAAGTGCCTGGTAACCATTAGCGACATTTCCTGTGCCTGTCTTATTTGAGTAAAGGGATTGATACCCTAATGCAGCATTTTCCTTAGCGGTTAATGTACTATACATTGACTGATGACCTATAGCTGTATTAAATTTTCCGAAAATATTTGAATAAAGAGCTTCATTACCTATAGCAATGTTATCTAATCCGGATGATGTGTTGCTATAAAGAGCCCTATGCCCCATAGCAATATTTCCTGTTGCAGTAGTATTTGCATTCCCTGCCTGATAACCTAAAAAGGTATTAAATTTTATATGATCAATTTTTCCTGCTTTTTCATTATTAACCCGGATACTAAACGGCACATTATCAGTAGTACCAATAAAATTTACGCCATCTACCGTACCAGCATTACCGGTTAATAACCAGCTGTTGTTATCATTATTGCCATTATTCTGTGGTGTTTGCCAGGTTGCGTTTCCCACTTCATCAGAGGTGAGCACTTTACCCAATCCCGGAGTGCCACCTACAACCTGCAAGCCGCCGGTAATAACTTTTGCTGTTGTGCCTACCCCAGCATATATCTCTGTAACGGCGCCATTTCCTAATTGTATAGTGTTACTGGCTGTAGCCTTTGCCATATAGCCAATAGCCGTTGCATTGGTCAAATCGTTCCCACTCACATCTGCCCAATGGCCAACAGCGGTATTATAACTTCCTGTAATATTGTTAATAAGAGCACTAGTTCCTATTCCAATATTACCATTACCGGTAGTATTAGAAATTACGGCATCTGTACCTACTGCAACGTTTTTGTTTCCAATAGTGTTAAAAGAAAGTGCTCCAACACCAATACCTGTATTCTTTTCTCCTGTCGTATTATTTAACAGTGCGCTGGCCCCCGTAGCAGTATTGGCGCTTCCTGTACTAGCAGTAAGGGCATCGAAGCCTATTGCGGTATTACCTCCACCAATAATATTGTTAGTTAAAGAGCCTGCACCTACTGCTGTATTCGATATCCCATCTTTATTTGAACTTCCAGATTTGTATCCAAAAAAAGCATTATCTAAATCTATCCTTCCGGATTTCTCATTATTAACCCTGATATTAAAAGGCGCATTATCTGTAGTACCAATAAAATTTACGCCATCTACCGTACCGACATTACCGGTTAGTAACCAGTTGTTATCATTATTGCCATTATCTTTTGGCATTTGCCAGGTGGCATTGCCCACTTCATCAGAGGTAAGCACTTTCCCTACTCCGGGAGCACCTCCAACAACCTGCAAGCCACCCGCTATAACTTTAGTAGCAGCACCAACACCTACATAAATTTTTGTAACTGCATTATTGCCTAATTGTATAGCATTACTTTCAGTAACAACAGCGCCACTACCAATGGCTGTAGCATTAGTCAAATCTCCTGCAGCCACATCAGCATTAAAGCCAATAGCCGTATTACCATTACCAGTAGTATTAGTATATAATGTTCCTTCTCCCAAACCGGTATTAGAATTCCCCGTAGTATTAGAAAAAAGCGATTGATATCCTACTGCACTGTTAGACTTACCAATAGTATTAAATAAAAGTGTATTAAAGCCCAAAGCCGAGTTATTAACACCTGTAGTATTTCCCTGTAATGCTTTATGACCATTAGCCGTATTACTATTTCCTGTAGTATTTGCATATAACGCATTATAACCAGTTGCTGTATTATACACTCCAGTTGTATTAGCATAAAGTGACTGGGTGCCAACTGCAGTATTATTAAACCCGGTAGTATTCGAAAACAGTGACATATAACCATTAGCAACATTATTATTTGCTATATTATTGTAAAGTGAGCGATAACCCATTGCTGTATTATAGCCTCCCGTACTGTTTTTAAAGAGGGCTTCAGCACCATTAGCAGTGTTGTATATACCAGTGGTATTGTTGTAAAGTGAAAAATATCCAGCACCCGTATTGAAGTATCCAGACGTATTAGAACGTAATGACATTAAACCAAAGGCAGAATTCGCATTTCCTGTAGTATTAGAAAAAAGCGAAAGATAACCAACGGCTGTATTATTGCTACCAGTAGTGTTTGATTTAAGAGCATTATAACCGAACGCAGCATTATTGGTTCCCTGTATTGGTGCATTATTAAGGTAATAAGAAGCGTTTTGTGCTATTACACTTTGAAAAATAATGACAAGCAATAAAGCAAGTAGGGTTCTTTTTACGTAAAAAAATTTCATATTGGTGACTTTAATTTTAATAAAATAGTTTATCAGATGGCAAACTTAAATGCTATATAAAGCATAGCCTATGACCAGTTAGTGAAAGCAAGATTTGAATTAGTGAAATCAGTTTGATAATAAATGCAACTAATTTGATAAGAAAAATGTCGTTAAATTATACCATTTAGAATTTCAAGATGACATGAAACAAATATAAAAATGTAAAGATGAATAGCGGTATATCGTACAAGTGAGTGACCCCGAAGAGTCGGGGCAGGCACAACCCTGCCTGTCTGAACGACAGTCAGACTAGGATGACGAATAACGAACAGATGTTCGTACCAAAACGTAGTATCTAATTCTCTGTTATAATTTCTTCTTAACTTAGTGGTCAGAAATAAGCATGTCAGCTAGTAACTTATCGTAATCAAAGCGTCTCCCTTTGCTTCATGATAAATGATTTAAGAATTGACTTCTTTATTTTTTTATAATTTTCTTCCTTACCCTGCTCTACCTGGAATGTTAGTGCATAAATATTGCTTGTTATGGTAGCAGCATTGATTAGTAAAATACAATTTGTTACCTTGCTTCCAAAAATATTAGCAGAATATTCGAAAAAATGTGCAGGGCATTAGCTAACAACCAAGGGAACATCTGAGTGATAAACAACATTCGAAAAAAAGACAGAAGTTTCTATCCGAAAACTGTCTTCAAAACGATCGGCGCTATCAGTATAGGATTCCAATATCTGATCTTTCCCTAAATATATTCTGGAAATCATCAACGAATAGTTAACCCACATTTTTGGATAACAAAAAGCGAAGTCATAATCCTTATATTGCTTATAAATACTTGTATCACAATTGTTTGGCAGCTCGTTTTCCGCCTTGCCGTCTTTATAGGCCAAAAATATCATAAACATAATTATACAGAAGGATATGATAACTGTAATTATATAGTTAAATTTTATTTTCGTTTTGCTTTCCTCCATGGAATACTATTTTACTTAAATGAACTAAACATACGGTTGATAATTGCTGAATAGATATTTTTTTGAAAAACAGGATATTCAATCCGGGCTTCAATTACCAGGTTATCTTTAAATAACACCTTATCATAAAAAATATATCCTCTATTTTTACAAAATCCCGAAAGGATGAAAGAGTTTTTTCCTATTGTATTGTAAGTGATACTATCACCATTATCCTCCATTATTTCCTTGAGTATAAGGTAGTATTTTTCATGAGTAATGTCATCGTAATCAAAAAAAATACTGGATGTACAATTATCCGAAAGAGTTAATATACTTTTACCATCAACTGATTTAAAAGTAGAAGTTTCTCCACTTTCTATAAGCTCATGACTTTCCTTAATGAAAAAATCCGGAGGGTATTCAATTCGATAATCAGAAGGAGAAGCATTGTCTTCTATGGAACCAGCACTGTTAGAAAAATACATAACCCAGTGTTTTTTAGCATCATTAATACTTTCAGCTATTTCCCTTATGAAAGGAACATATTTCGACTTATAAATAGATGTCAGCTTTTTCTTTTCTAAAATATGTACAACATAGTTATCTATAGAATCATTTGATAATTTTTTTTGTACAAGCAGCCCTGCCGGAAGCAATTTAAGATAACTTACAAATGTATCAGACGTATCCGTTACTTGGTTATTCTGTCCGGCCAAAACATCAAATCCCAAAAATAAGCCTGTCTGAGACTGAAAGTACATCATAACAAAATAAGAAGCACTATCATTCTGCATAGCAATAATCAGGCAGACGACTTTATTGCTGTTAGGATGCTGCAGTTTTCCATAATAAAAGCAATTTAGATTCTCTGATTGAATAAATCCGGAAAATCCGGCAATATTTTTATTATCTTTTCGATTTACGGAGGCATACAGATTTTTAATTATAAACTTATCCCGATATTCACTTTCAATAATGCAATCATCATCGAATGCCATTGTTTTTCCAAACGCATAACGGTCAGGAATTTGTACATCATGATAACCAGAAGCAGATTCCCAATTAATGATTTTGAAATTGTTTTCAAAACTATTAAATACATCAGCTGTGCTTCTATTCTGTTGCCCTACCGAATGATAAAACATTATTATACCCATTAAGCTAAAGACAAATTTTGAACAAACCCGTATTATATATTTCATAAATGCTTTTAATATTTATTGTTACATGACTTAGAAGCTGTTTAAAAACGATTCAACATAATTCGTATGGCAGATAAATGTACC
>CAZPHA010000018.1:33724-51043 GCA_964586215.1 uncultured Ferruginibacter sp. | reverse complement strand
TACCGCGGCTGCTGGCACGGAGTTAGCCGGTGCTTATTCCTCTGGTACCGTCAAGTGGGAAGGAATTCCCTTTTTTCGTCCCAGATAAAAGAAGTTTACAACCCAGAGGGCCTTCATCCTCCACGCGGCATGGCTGGTTCAGACTTTCGTCCATTGACCAATATTCCTTACTGCTGCCTCCCGTAGGAGTCGGGCCCGTGTCTCAGTGCCCGTGTGACTGGTCGTGCTCTCACACCAGTTACTGATCGTAGGCTTGGTGGGCCGTTACCCCGCCAACTACCTAATCAGGCGCACGCCCATCCAAAACCGCCGGAGCTATAATGATAAAGAGATGCCTCTTCATTATGTTACGGGGTATTAATCCTCCTTTCGGAGGGCTATTCCCCAGTTTTGGGAAGGTTGCGTACGTGTTCCGCACCCGTTTGCCGGTCGCCATCAGTGTATTGCTACACCATGCTGCCCCTCGACTTGCATGTATTAAGCCTGCCGCTAGCGTTCATCCTGAGCCAGGATCAAACTCTCCATTGTAAATGAGATTTGATCTGACTGAATAATTTCATTGGAAATTAACGTCAAATTCTAATATTTGCGTAATTCTTACCTTGTCTCGTCTTAGACGAGACTGCTGCTATTTTCAAACTTTCAAAGATCTTTTTGGTTATACTTTTATTCCCTTTTTGATTGGGAGTGCAAAGTTACAAACCTTTATTATTCTGACCAAATATTCTTTTAAAAATTTTTACATTTTTTAAAGAATATTTGAGAAGATTTTTGTTGAAAGAACTAATCCCTTTTTTGATTGGGAGTGCAAAGTTACAAACCTTTATTATTCTGACCAAATATTTCTCCAAAATGATTTTCAGAAAAGAGAAGTTCAAGTATTTTGAAGAGCTACCCGTTTTTGTTTTGGGAGTGCAAATTTAGGGGAATTTGATATTGTAACCAAATTTTTATTTTATAGGGAGTTGGGTATTGAGGTATTGGGGTATTGAGGTATTGAGGTATTGGGGTATTAGGGTATTGGGGTATTAGGGTATTAGGGTATTAGGGTATTAGGGTATTGGGGTATTGGGGTATTGGGGTATTGGGGTATTGGGGTATTGGGGTATTGGGGTATACATTTTTATTTATCATCTGCCAGGTGGGGATATGAGTGATAAAGAAAACGGGCTGCCGGATACGAAGGGGAAGCTCCGCCATCCGGCGGGGCCGTAGCGAAGCGGAGCCCGAAGTAGCCGGTACAAATGTTGATGAGGGCACAAATGATGAGAGCCCCTGATTAGTTTTCTTTATGATCAGATGGGATCAGATCATAATAGGTAGCCACTATTATCTTTATGATCAGACGGGGACCGTCAGATCATAAAGGCGGGGTAGCCTCATCAAAATTTAACATGGGTTAAAAAAAGTCCGTGTGAGGGTACGGAGAAGTCGACCTGACGATTGTCGTCGGATTGCAGGATTGATTTGAACTGTTCCAGACTTATTTTTTTTCTGGCTACCTGCAGCATGGTGCCTACCAACCCTTTTACCATGCCTCTGAGAAAACGATTGGCAACAACATGATACACAAAGTTTTGTGCTGATTGCTGTTCCCACCTGCTTTCTACAATAGTGCACTGAAAGGTTTTAACCTGTGTATGTTTTTTAGAGAATGCAGCGAAATGAGTATGTACCAGTACTTCTTGTGCGGCTTGTTGTAAGATATTTATATCTAAGGGATAGGGGTAAAAAAAGGCTCTATCTTCGAGAAAAGGATTTTTCTGCTGGTATATATGATACTGATATGACCGGCTTTTTGCATGAAACCTACCATGAAAATCATTTGCTACCCGGGTTATTGAATGTATTACAATATCGGGTGGAAGGATAGCATTGAGGGACCTCACCTCCTGCCGTTCTTTTATGGCGAGGAGGTTTGGAGTATCAAAGTGAAAAAAATTTTGGAGTGCATGCACACCGGCATCTGTACGGGATGAACCTGTTAACTCAAAGGTTGAATGAAAAAAAATATTTAAGGCTTTTTCTACCTCCGCTTGAATTGAATTGGCATTTTGCTGGATCTGAAAACCGGCATAGCTGGTTCCTTTGTATGATACTTCTACTAAGTAACGTGGCATAATATTTTGAATACGAATCTTACTTTTAACACGAATTAAAGCCCTGCCCGACTGTATCGTTCAGGCAGGGAATTACACGAATTTATGGAATGGTTACTGGTTAGTGATCATGGCTTTGAAACGGTTGATATAATAATTATCGGTCAGTTGATTTTGAAGTGTATAAAAATTATATCGATCGTATACATAGGGATAGGCTGCGTCAAAAAACTGATACCTGCCCTCGTCGGTAAGGAATAGCAACCCCAAATTTTTAACCTGCCCGGTGGTATAGCACTTTTTTTTAAAGATTTTTCTGGCAACAGCGATCATATCGTCGTTATTATCTTCAGCAGCCATTTTTTTCCGGATTTTAAGAAAATCCTGTTCATCGGCCAGGGTTTTGCAGTTGGGATTGATGTTTAATTTTGAAGATAAGGTCTGCGTATCTTTTGCTATCGTATCTACCTTTTCTATTTTAACACTGTCAGATTGGGTATTGGGATTGGCTAATTCTATGTTTAAAAATTTACCTGCTTCGGTGGTTGAATCTTTTTTTCCTTCGGAAGGATTGGACGATACTTGCTCATAAGGAATAAAAATTTGAACGGTATCCATCTGCTCGGCAGCTTTATCTACAAATGTTAGCTCAAGGCCCTGGCCTGTTTGGATTTGAGACAGCTTTTGAATAGAAGGGTTTATAGTTGTGGTTGCCGTTGCCGGAGTGTCATTTTTTATACTTTGTGGCGCAACAACATTCATACTGTCAGTTTTGGGGGTGGAAGTACTATCCGATTGTATGTTTTGATTATTAACATCTTCCTTTTTTTGATCTGAGCCTGCCATTAACACTTCCATAGATTGGAGATTGAATAGTCCCCAACCTTTTTCGCCAAAATTTTTTATAATAAATCCCAAGTCTTTTTTATTGACTGTATAAGCAAAATTTTGCTCGGGCCATTCGCTTTTGGGGAAGCCAACCTGGATATTGTATGCTCCATCGGTTAATTTGGGAATAATCAAATAACCTGTGGTACTGGAATTGAGTACTTTCTTATTCATCTTTACGTAAAAGGGCAGCTTATTTTCTGTTTGTAGATAAGCAAAATACGTTTGCTGTGCTGATATGCCTTCCGTGAGGCACAGCGCAACTAAAAGAAAGAAACTAAAAAAATTTATTTTCACTTAATAAAAATTAGTAGACAAAGCTACTTATAATCTCTGATTTACCACTTATATAAAAAATTTAAGCTTTTCGCAAAAGGGATAGTAAATTTGGCTCTTAAAATTATACATCAACATTATTAAGTTATGAAGAAGTTTTTTTTAATGTTAGCGCTGGGTGCAATTCCTTATCTTCTAAGCGCTCAGTTGGGCAGCGGCCCCCAAGATACGAGTTGGAAAAGCATTTTTAGAGGCAGTAGTCCTAAAATAAATGACCTGGTACATACCAAACTGGATGTTAGTTTTGACTACAACAAAGCCTGGATGTATGGGAAAGCCTGGATTACATTAAAACCGCATTGCTACCCGACAGATTCATTATTACTAGATGCCAAGGGTATGGAAATTAAGGAAATAGCTATTGTAAAAGCAACTGCTAAATCGCCTTTAAAATATAAGTATGATGGCATGCAGCTGAATATTAATTTGGATAAAACTTACAAAGGAGGTGAAGCTTATACTGTTTATATTGATTATATAAGTAAACCTAATGAACTGCAGGTACAGGGTAGCGCTGCTATTACAGATGCAAAGGGGCTTTATTTTATCAACCCGAAAGGGGAAGAAAAAAATAAGCCAACCCAAATATGGACCCAGGGAGAAACGGAAGCTAACAGCGCCTGGTTTCCTACTATTGATAAGCCTAATCAAAAAACTACCGAAGAAATATATATGACTGTACCGGCAAAGTATGTTACGCTTAGCAATGGTATGCTGGTAAGTCAAAAGAAAAATTCAGACGGCACCCGAACTGATTATTGGAAAATGGATTTACCTCATGCTCCTTATTTATTTTTTATGGGTGTAGGTGAATATTCTATTATTAAGGATAGCTACAAAAGCAAAGAAGTAAGTTATTATGTGGAAAAAGAATATGAGCCGGTGGCCAGGAAAATTTTTGGCAATACTCCTGAGATGATCAAATTTTATTCAGAAAAATTAGGCGTAGAATACCCCTGGCCTAAATATGCCCAAATTGTAGGTAGAGATTATGTAAGTGGTGCCATGGAAAATACAACCGCTACCCTTCACCAGGAAAGTGCTTATCAAAATGCCCGGGAATTAACCGATGGCAACCAGTGGGAATCTACTATTGCTCACGAACTATTTCATCAATGGTTTGGGGATTTGGTTACGGCAGAAAGCTGGAGTAATATTACCGTGAATGAGAGTTTTGCCAATTATAGTGAAACATTATGGGATGAATATAAAAATGGTAAAGATGCCGGTGATGCACAAAACTATGACGATATGCAAGTCTACCTGCAATCGGGAAGTGAGAACAAGGATTTGGTAAGGTATAGATATGCTGACAAGGAAGATGTATTTGACAGAGTGAGTTACAATAAGGGAGGCCGCATTTTGCACATGCTCAGGAATTATGTAGGAGATGATGCATTTTTCAAATCATTGAACAATTATCTAACTACCAACAAATTTAAAACCGGAGAGGCTGCACAGTTGAGATTGGCATTTGAAGAAGTTACCGGGCAGGATTTGAACTGGTTTTGGAATCAATGGTACTACGGAAGCGGACATCCTGAACTAAAAATTAACTATCGCTATGACGATGCTGCCGGTAAAGCAACGGTAACAATTGAACAAACACAGAAATCAGGCAAAATATTTCGTCTACCCATTGCCGTTGATGTGTATAACGGTAGCGCTAAAAAACGTTATAAAGTATGGGTAGAAAATAAAATTGATTCTTTCACTTTTAATTATACCAAGCGGCCAGACCTGATTAATGTAGATGGTGATAAGGTATTGCTTTGTATAAAAAAAGATAATAAAACTGCCGAAAACTATATTTATCAGTATAAAAATGCACCATTGTATGTGGATAGAAAAGAAGCACTTGACTACTTTGCAAAAAATAATATGCCAGAACTGGCCGAAGGGTTGAAAGATAAATTTGCAGCATTGCGTAGAAGTACACTTAATAAATTAAGTAGTTCCAAACTTTCTACAGATCCTGTGGTGATCAAAAATATAGAAACAATCGCTCATACTGAAAAAGACAAGAAAACAAAAGCAGCAGCTGTTACATTCTTAGCAAAAACTAAGGATACAAAATATCAGTCTTTATACGAAAAATGTATTAGTGACAGCAGTTATTCCGTAGCTGGCGCTGCTTTACAAGCCTTAAACAGCTTAGAACCGTCAAAAGCATACGAATTGACAAAAAAATATTGTACCGATGCAAAAGGCCTGTTAGGGCAAGTGGTAAATGATGTATTGATCAATCAGGGAAATGAAAGTGACTTTGATATGATTGTGAATCGATATGAGAGTATGCCACTAAGTGAAGAGAAAATTTTTGCTACAACATCCTTTGCTAAATATTTACAAAAAGTACAAAACATTAATAATGTAAAAAAAGGAATTGACTTAATTATTGAGGTTAATAATGCTATACCGCAACAATACAGGCAATTTACTGATCCTACTATGAATGCTGCACTTAATGGTATTGGCAAAGCTAAAGGCAGTGATATTGAAGCTTATATAGCTGAAAAATTTAAATAGTTGTTAACACGAATTGATTCTAATTACACGAATTAGAAAAAAATTTCGTAATTTTGCAAAATCATAGCCGCCGAGTGCGGCTTTTTTATTCAATCATATTAATGCTAACCTTTATATGTTTTATACGTATGCACCGTATGCATATACACTATTTTGTGTATTCTTCTGCCGCCCACCTACCGCATCTATTTTTTTCAGAAAATTATTTGACATGATATAATCATACCAAATAATTATTGCTACCTGGTTATCATAAAAATTTAATATTTCAAAAAAACTAACATATGAAAAAGCTAACACTTGGAATGGCAATATTTACCTTTATTTCCTGCCAAAAAAATGTAGAATATCCAACCAATACAACATCGAACATTCTTACCGAAAAAAATGAAGCCAATATTCCGCCGACACCGTCATTGAATGAAGGGGAAGTATATTTTTCGAGTGGGAATAATATTTACCGTATGAGTAATACTGCTCTGGAAGAAAATAACCAGGAGCCTGAACTGATTTATCAAAATTTGGGCAAATCTAAAATTGAAGATATCTCTATGGACATTTATCTGAATAAGATTTTTTGGTCCGACTCTCAGAACGATAAGATCTTTTATGCCAATGCTGATGGAACTAATGCCAAATTCTGGTCTATAAAAAATCCGGGGCGTATTACCATTGATCCCATTAAAAGAAAGCTTTATTGGATATCTGCCAAGGAGGATGCTTATTTTATTTATCGGGCCAACCTGGATGGAACTTTCAAAGAAGGCTTTTTACAATTCAACCAGGACAGCAAAGAACCTGTATTAGATATTGAAATACCTACCGGCTCGAATGAAATTTTCATCACAACAGCTTTAAGAACCTGTAAAGTTGATCTTGAAACAAAAGCTGTCAAGATGAATACTTTTAAAGCTGCCGGTTATATGCTGGATGTATCAGGGAAAAATACAGGCAACATTATTTTTTTAAATCAGGGTCAATACATTTATACAATGGATGCCGAAGGAAAAAATCCACTGAATATTCTATCTGACAACAAATATTTTAATGAGGGTGGTATTGCTTTTGATGACAAGAAAAAAATTTTATACTGTGCATCTGCGGAGCCGCATCACCCATTACAAAGAGTTAATATACAAGGCGATATCATTAAAAAATATGAGACCTACCCCATAGATGGAGCTATGATTGTGGTGAATAAAAATTAACTTTGTACCAAAAAATTCCGGCAAGGTTTAGTAAGCTTTGCCGGAATTTTTTTATTGCTTTATTTACCTAACTTTTCCTTGAAATTTATGCACTACATTCAAAATAAGCTAAATTGCAGACATTAATTCGGTATTTTCCTTCTTTGTAGTGTATATAATATACACTACATAATTTATTTTAATAATTATAAAATACTAATTATCAATTTTTTGTATTGTAATGTATAAAAACTATCGAAAAGTTGGGTATTTAGTTTATATATCTAAGCCTTTGTGCCTAAGTAGAAATAGAGTAACATTATTGATTTTTAAAAATAGACACTATCTGATAAAAAACTCTTTCGGCAAGGCTCAATTTTTTGGTAATAATATCCGCCTGCCCATGCAATTGCTGCGAGAAAGGAATTTGTTTTTTATAAGAGGTAGTTAACCCTTCCGTCAATTTAACTTTTACAGCATATTGTTTATCATTGGGTACTAAAGACAAAGAAATGATTTCGCCGTGTAAAACGCCATATTCCTGAAAAGGATAGCCATCTAGCTTAATGTTTACCGTTTGCCCTATAGTTACCTTCCCTGCACCTAGCACCGGGATATTCACTTTTCCAACAATAACGCTATCGGCATCTTTAGGAATTACACTGAGTACATTTTCATTAATATTGACAAATTGCTTATTATTCAAAAATTTAAAGAAGGAAACCGTACCATCAACTGACGCTTTTAGTACATAGTTTTTTTCCCATTCGCTAAACTCATTTTTTAATTGATCATATGCCTGTTCAATTGATAATTTATATCTATTTTCTTCCTGGATTTGCTGCATGGTAAGATCAACAATAGCTTCTTTTAACTCTGCAATCCTGTTCAACATTCCAAACTCATCCTGCTGATTGGCCATTACGCCCGATTGCTTTTGTAAAACAATCTTCTCTACATTTCGCAAGTCCTGTTCGGAGATTACTTTATTTTTAAAAAGTTTTGTATTAGACTGGTAATCTTCATTAACAAGGTTTAATTCCTTTTGCATTAACGATGTTCTCTCTTTTGATTTATCTAACATCTGTTGGTATCGATTGATCTGTTCCTTTTTTGCTGAAATTTTATCCTCGTAATAATGCAACTGAATAAATAGTTTATAGTCTGATATTGCTTTGCATAGCGCCAAATAAACACTTTGTAAATCACCCAATTTTTTATTGGGAGTGATGGGCTGTTTGATTAAATAATTGACTAAATAATTTCCCTGATTATAGTTGGACAGTAGATTTCTTAGAAAAAATATATCTGAGCTATCAGCAGCGTTTTGAATAATAGCCAGATAATCATTGCTTTTTACAGGTTGATTTTCATTCACCAACAGATCTATGCTGCCACTTGCTTTAGCAACAATTTTGATAGGCTCATTTTCTTTAGCGAGAACTATCTCTGCTTTTACAATATCAGAATAATTAACTAGTAAACTAATTATAAATAATGCACAGAATATAAAAAACATGATGGTAATACCCCACCGTGTAAGCCGTGATGGCTCTTTGGTAAGGATAATCCTTGCCTCCTCATTATATAAACGTTTTTCTTCCACCATATTTTATTATTAATAACACGAATTATTACCAATTTCACAAATTAAGGCGAAAAAAAATTTGTGTATTTCGTGTTCTTTATTTTCCTAATTCCAACTGATTTCTAACCAAATTAAAATAAAATCCTTTTTTCTCAACCAATGTTTCATGATTACCAATTTCTGCGATTTTTCCTTTGTCTAGTACTACAATTTGATCAGCTTTTCTAACTGTACTCAACCGATGCGCCACAACAATAATTGTTTTATTGAAAAAAAATTCTTCCAATTGAGTAACAATACTTTTCTCATTGTTGGCATCTAACGAACTTGTCGCTTCATCAAAGAAAAGATACAACGGATTTTTATATACAGCCCGGGCAATTAGTATACGCTGCTTTTGTCCCTGACTTAATCCAACACCTTCCCTTCCTATTTGGGTATCATATGCTAAAGGCAATTTTTCAATTACTTCTGATAAGTTAGCAACTTTCACGGCATAATCTAATCGCTGCTGATCAATTTCATCATTATTTAATGTGATATTAGTACGAACTGTATCAGAAAAAATATACCCATCCTGCATAACTACCCCACATTGCGAACGCCAATAATTGATATCAAAATCATCGATATTTACTTCACCTATTCTGATATTGCCAGTAGTAAGTTTATAAAATGACAGAATCAATTTTAAAAGTGTTGTTTTACCACTCCCACTGGTGCCCACAATTGCTGTTACTTTATTTTGTGGAATAGATAAGGATAAATCTTTAATAACCAGCTCGGAATCTATATCATATTTAAAGCTTATATTATCTAAATAAATAGTTTTATCAGCAGGTAATTGATTTTCTTCTCCTTTATTGATTTCTTCTTCCGCTTCAATATCGTGAACTTCTGAAATCCTTTCCATACTGATTTTTGCATCCTGTCCTGACTGGAAAAAATCAATGATTTGCCTAACCGGTCCGTTGAGTTGTCCGATCATGTACTGTGCTGCCAGCATCATACCTAAAGTCATTTCACCGTTAATTACAGATTTAGCAGCCAGATAAGAAATAAAAATATTTTTTGTTTCATTCAAAAAAACGCTACCCGCTCTCTGGGTTTGATTGAGCGATAGCATATCAATTTTATTTTTGAATGCTTTTACCTGAATACCCTCCCATTCAGATTGTTTTTCTTTATGGAAATTGTTTAATTTAATCTCGGTAATGCCTTCAATTGTTTCTATCATTTTACTTCTGTTCTCAGATGCCACATCAAAGCGTCGGTTATCCATTATCTTTCTTTTCTTTAAGAAAAATAGAATCCAAAAAACAGAGATAGTGCTACCTATTACAAATACAAAAAATATAAGGGGATTGTATACCAATAATACACCCCCAAAAATAAGAATAGTAAGTATGGTATAAATAATAGAAAGTGTAGAGTTGGTAAGGAAGCTTTCCACCCGCTGATGATCCATTACTCTTTGCAATAGATCACCAATTCTTCTATTACCAAAAAATGAGAGTGGCAGCCTCATCAACTTTTCTAAAAAATCTGCAATTAAGGACACACTTACCCGATTAGTGATATAGAGCAATATCCAGCCCCTGATAAAATCTACCGCCGTTTGACTAGCCGACAGTATCAGCTGCGCTATTAAAATTAAATTTACAAAACCTATATCTCTGTTACTAATTCCATTATCAACAATCGACTGAGTAAGAAAAGGAAAAATTAATTGCAATGCACTACCTAAAAATATACCAATGGTAAGCTGCACCAGGTACTTCTTATAAGAGCCAAAATAAGGTATGAGAAAACGCCAGGATTTGGAAGAGATTTTTTCTTTTGTATCACCCTGGAGCCTGAAAAACTCATTGCCCGGAGATAATAATAACACAACTCCTTCATGTTGAGTTGCTTCTCCTGTCCATCCTTGTAAAAAATCTTTTAATTTGTAAGTGACTAAACCAATTGCAGGATCCGCAACATAAACCCTAGTACTTTTAATTTTATAGACAACTACAAAATGAGCATTATTCCAAGGTATAATGCATGGCAATATCAAATTATCCTTTAACTGTGCAAAAGTAGTGGCCAATATCTGAGTTTTTAGCCCAATCCGCTCCCCGGCATTAGAAAGCTGCAAAATAGTAGTACCAGACCTCGTAAGTCCGCTTTTTTCACGTAAAGTGTGAGCATTATAATATTTTCCATAATGCTGCGACAGCATTCGCAAGCAGGCGGGACCGCAGTCGTTATGGTCGAGTTGTTTAAAATATGTAAACTTCGCCAAGTTAGTTTAACAATATATTAAATAGATTTATTAATTGATATTTACAAATGTCGCAATTTTTCAGTAACTTTGTATTATCATCTGACAATCTTCTCTGCTGTTTCCATTATTAAAAATCTCAGCTAATACTTTCACTGAACATTACTCACATGTCGGCCCACACACACTTGTCCCTTTAGCACAGCCGGACACACATTCGCCGATTGTATGCTGGCACTCTCCACTACACCCATTACATCCACCTTCACTGCATGTGCAATAATGATCGCATTTTCCACCGCAAGTATGATAACAAGGCGGCTGATCAGATGTATTCGTAGAAGTATTACCATTGGTATCAGGTATAGATGGCGTATCGCCCTTTAATTTAGACCACAGAATACGTGCAATTAGTTTGATTTTGTTGTTTGTTTCCATAATACAAATAATAGATTTTGGTAGTTTTCGGCAAAGATAGATAGCAATCAATAATATACCACTATTATTATTACGATAAGAAATTATGACCATTTCCTGGCTACCAATATAAAATATTCAACCTGTTTTTTGTCCAGATTTCGTACCATAAATCTTTTATAATATAGTAGCTGCCAATCCAGGTAGAAGCTCACAAAAGCATTGGATGGATGTATATTTGCAGGGAGGATATCGGTAAATAAATTATTATGTTCCTGCACAAAACCTGCTATAAAATTAATACCACCTGCGGTAGTAAAATGTTTTATTTTCTCTAACAGTTGCAAGGCCACTTTTTTTTCCAGTAGGTGCAGCGTAGTTATACATAAAATATTATCATAATATTTTTCGAAATCAAATTCGTTGATGTCCTTTACAATACCGGTAGCCTTTAATTGTAGCTCTTGTATTTTGCTAAAAAAGTTATTAATGGCATCTGTACTAATATCTACGTTGGTAACCTCTAAACCCTGCCGGGCAAAATGGATACTAAATCTTCCATAGCCACCTCCTAAGTCTAATAAGCTGCCTTTTTGGATATAGGTAAGCGCTTCTTGAAAATATTCGGGGGGCTCTTCTCCAAATGGTTGTTTTCCTTGTTTGTAAAGCCGTGAAAAGCTATTTTTTTCCTTCACCGATAATTATTTTGGCATAACATATATCACAAATATATTACAATCTTACTCACATTTATAAGCCATTCTTATTGACAATATTATATGAGTTTATTACCCAAGATTAGACTCAGGAAAAACACTGGTACTTTTATTTGTTAAGGAGCAGCTACATACACCCTTATACCAGCCCACAATCCTACACATTATGACATTTAACTACTATCCATATCTGCACAAAGAGAATAGTTACTTTTTAATTTTGTAACCCTAAGCGGTCTTGTTATTGGCATTTTGAATTAAACCCAAATTGTTAGCTTGTCATAAAATCATATTAGTTATTGACAGTCCTTAATATTTTAAAATTTTTTCCATTCAACTATACTTTTTGAAATTATACAGGAACTTCTTCACAACGTGGTTCACAATCTTTTAAACCGCACCCCCCGGTAGTTGTGCAACCTCCACACCCATGATCACAGTCCCCGTTACAACCATTGCAAGAACCTTCTTCACAACTACAGTTATGGTCACACTGTTTCGCACAAGTAGAGCAAACTCCATCACAAGGATTAGCCTGTGTAGTGCCTCCTGAACCAATTGTGCCAGGTCCATTTCCTCCACCTGTAAGTTTGCTTTTTACAATACGTTTAATAAGATCATTTTTCTTTCTCAAATCTTGATCAATACATTCCGTTTTTTGAATTACTTCCATTTTGGTAAATTTTAGTTTCAATAGATTTTAATATTACTTATACTCTGTACACGGCTTTTCAATTTCCGCCTTTTAAGTAGATTATTGACTAATTTATAAAGACCCCAAACTATTTAAAAAGGCTCGTACCAATATAATGAATAATCCACCGCAAGCGGTGGGGAATTATGCCCTTAGCGATTAAAAAATCGTTGAGAACTTTTCTCTAAGAAGCAGACATTAATCTACAGATAGATTACTCACATTCGCCTGGCGGTATAGGTACTATACATTCTTGTTCTTCACAAGTAGCACAATCGACACATTCACCTTTACATTCTTTAGCGCAAAGTTTGATTCTACAATAACCACCAGGTCTGGGAGGAGTAGCACAATTAATACATTCAAAACATTCTGTCTGACCATTAGCGCCTCCAGTTACCCCTATTTTTTTCGGCCCCATTAATTTTTGATTCAAAATACGCATAATAAGCGTTTCTTTACTGTTCATTTCCATTTTCAATAGAATTTATTTATTATTGCCTACTCTTTTAAGGTTTTTCGGCTTACACCTAGTTTTATTTTAATGATTTATGCAAAAATATTTATTAAAAAACTATCCGAAGGCTTTTATCCTGCGGATAGTAAATGTATATTCAACTATTAAGCATAAATAGGGCCGCCTGGTGTAGGTTCCGGCTCAGGTTGAGGATCTCTTGGTACATCACGTAAAGAACAGTTGTCACCATTGCATATAGATTGGCAATCAGTCGTGCATTTTGAGGGTGTAAAACATACGGGGGGGGGGGGGGGCGTACCACCATTTGTAGAATCACTAGTACCTGTTGTAATTCCAAAACCGAACCTAGCTCCTTTAAATTTCTGATTTAATAGCCGTTCAATAAGCTCGTTTTTTTGATTTGTTTCCATTTTCAATAGAATTTTATTTATTACCGCCTACTCTTTGAAGGTTTTTCGGCTTGCACCTTGATTAATTAAAAATTTAGAATGAAGAATTAGGAATTATTTTTTTCTCAATTCCGCTATTTTTTCTTTAGTATATTTCTGCGGAAAGGTTTCGTACCATTTTACTACACTTTCTTCTCCCAGCATATCGTACACATACCCCATCTGTTCGGTTAATTCGGCTTTGTATTTTTCCAAACGTTTTTTAGGGTCGCTTTGTCTTTCTGCCTGCATTTTATCTTTCTCTTCTTTGGTAGTAGGCGCATGGTGTAAATATCTGCCAAAATATTTGTGGCCAAATTCCATATATTCTCTGGTAAATAGAATAAAAGCATGCCACATCTCGTCCAGCATCACCATATCATGCTGAATGGCCATACGAACATCTTTATTCGATTGGCCACAAAGCCATAGCCATTTTTTGGTTTCGGTAAATAGTTCCTCTGCTTCCTCAAAAGTTACATCAAAATTCTCTATGAATTTATAAAGCAGGTTGTCAAATTTATAGGCTAACACTTCCTCTAAGGAAGCTACCTTAAATTCCTTTTTTGCCGGTAAGGCTGTGGCAGTTGTTTGCATAGTTGAGTATAAATAATTAACAGCAATTTACAAGCAAATATCATGCAAAAAAATATTATATATAAATTACCAATAATATATTGTCAGGAATTTAATATTACTAAAAAAAAAATTAACCAATACTACAAATAAATTAACGGGAAGAAATAATAATATTATATATAAATAAAATATTAAATATATAAATTTCGCTATATTATTCCCCACCCATCTTCTCCACAACCGCCTGTGATACGCCTGTAAATGAGAATCCGCCATCATGAAAGAGATTTTGCATGGTTACCATTTTGGTTAAATCGCTAAACATCATCACACAATAGTTGGCGCAATCTTCGGCACTAGCGTTGCCCAGAGGACTCATCTTTTCAGCATAGTCGATAAATCCGTCAAAACCTTTTACACCACTACCGGCAGTAGTTCGTGTAGGAGATTGAGAAATGGTGTTCACACGAACATGTTTTTTTACGCCATAATGATAACCAAAACTGCGGCTGATGCTTTCGAGTAACGATTTAGCATCCGCCATTTCATTATAATCCGGAAATACTCTTTGTGCAGCAATATAGGTGAGTGCTACTACACTACCCCACTCATTGATGGCGTCCATTTTCATACAGGCAGCTAAAACCCGGTGCAGGCTAACAGCTGATATATCCAGTGTTTTAGCATTAAAGCCATAATCAATTTCTGTGTAATGCTTCCCTTTTCTGATGTTCATACTCATGCCCACAGAGTGCAAAATAAAATCAACCCCACTACCAAAATGTTCCATCGATTTTGTAATTAAATTGGCAACATCATCGTTGCTACTGACATCACAGGGAATAACCGGCGCTTTCACCTGCTCTGCCAGTTTATTGATTTCACCCATACGCATGGCAATGGGTGCATTGGTTAAAATAATCTGAGCGCCCTCTTCATGGCAACGAAGCGCTGTTTTCCAGGCAATGGAATTTTCATCTAATGCGCCAAAAATGATTCCTTTTTTTCCTTTTAGTAGATTGTAAGACATGTAAATCAATTATGAATTAAGAATTATGAATTATGAATTATGAATTAAGAATTAAAAATTATGAATTAAAAATTAGAAGTTAGAATAAAAATAGAGAACAACAAATTGGAAAATGATAATAAACAAATTGTTCTTAATTTTTAATTCTTAATTCATAATTTTTAATTCTTAATTCCTCTAATTGCCCTTCTACACTTCTAACATCTCCCTGGCGTTTTGTAAGGCTGCAGCTGATGGTTTTTCACCACTCAGCATTTGTGCAATAGCATTAACACGTTCATCTATATTCAATAAGCGGATGGACGTGGTTATTTTATCCTGATTACCTGATTTGTATACAAAATAGTGAGCATTGGCCCTTGCAGCAATTTGTGGTTGATGCGTAATGGCGATCACCTGATGGGCTGTTGCTAAATCTTTCATAATAATACCTACCTGCCGGGCAGCTTCTCCACTGATACCGGTATCTATTTCATCAAAAATAAGTGTTGGTAACTGCAGCTTTTTTGTAACCAAACTTTTTATGCAAAGCATCAACCTGCTGAGTTCACCGCCGCTGGCCACTTTATGCAGTAGTTCCAGGCGGCCGCTTTTATTGGCATCAAACAAAAACTCAATGGCATCACAGCCATTGGCTTGTATTACATCGAAAGTATTGACTTCAATTGCGAGCCTTGCATTGGGCATGCCTACCTGTGCCAACAATTTATTTACTTTTTGGGTAAATGGTTCTACTGCTTTTTTGCGATTTTCTGAAAGCACCGCTGCCTGCCTTTTACAATCAGCGTGTAATGCTGCCAGTTGTTTTTCTTTTTCTACAATATCATTACCAATATTAGAAATATTATCTAATTTTTGCTGTAAAACTTCTTTTATAGACAATAACTCATTGGTAGTTGATACATTATGCTTTTTAAATAATTTATACCCGATTGAAAGTTTATCATTGATGATTTGTAAACGATCAGGATGATATTTTACGTGATCATTCTGGCTCTCAAGTTCCCGGGCAATATCTTCCAACTCTACTTGTGCACTGTGCAAACGCTGAGCAAGCTCATCCATATTTTTATTAAATTCTGATAAAGAAGAAAGCCTGTTGCCTAGAATTTTTAACTGCTGTACGATAGGATGTTCGCTTTCTTGTAATTCAAAACAAATACCATTTAGTTCCTGCTTAATATTTTCCGCATTGTTCAATATTTTTAATTCTTCTTCCAGTTCTTCTAATTCATTTTCCTGTAATCCTGCTTCTTCTAATTCATTCCATAAAAATTGATTGTAGTCGAGTTCTTTATTGATTTCCTGTTGTTTTGCCTTTAATAGATCCAGTTCTTTTTTTAATGTAACATATGCAGCATAAACCTGTTGATATTGCTGTAAAAAAGGTTGATTATCGGCGATAGCATCAATAACTTTCCTTTGAAAGTCGGCTTCTCCCAATTCAAGCGTATCAAATTGCTGATGTAAATCAACCAGTGATGAAGTTAATTTTTTTAATTGTGAAAGATTGACAGGTGTGTCATTAATGAATGCTCTGGATTTACCGGTAGCGCCTATCTCTCTGCGTATCGTTAATTGCTCATCGGTGTCTAAATCATTTTCCTGTAAAAAATCCTGAACGGCCGAATTTTTTTTTGCATTAAAAACACCTTCAACACTACATTTTTTCTCTTTATTCAGCAGCACGGCGGTGTCGGCCCTTTCTCCTAAAATCAGGTTTAAAGCTCCCATCAGAATGCTTTTGCCGGCTCCTGTTTCGCCGGTAATAATATTTAGATTACGGGAAAACTCGATTTCGATTTCATCAATAATAGCATAATTCTGTATGTACAATTTTTGCAACATAATGTTTTCCCAGCTGTAAATTTAAAGGATTTTGATATGAATTAAACATAATAGTTTGTAATATCTAATCCCTGCCCTGAAGGGCAGGGCTATGTTTTGAACACTGATGTGCTTAACCTTCGTCAATTATTATTGCATCTAACTGCCCTGAAGGGCAGGGCTATGTTTTGAATACTGATGGGCTTAACCTTCGTCAATTATTATTGCATCTAACTGCCCTGAAGGGCAGGGCTATG
>CAZPHA010000018.1:0-33624 GCA_964586215.1 uncultured Ferruginibacter sp. | reverse complement strand
GCTTAACCTTCGTCAATTATTATTGCATCTAACTGCCCTGAAGGGCAGGGCTATGTTTTGAACACTGATGGGCTTAACCTTCGCCAATTATTATTGCATCTAACTGCCCTGAAGGGCAGGGCTATGTTTTGAACACTGATGGGCTTAACCTTCGGAAAATAATGTCGAAAGGCCTGAAGTAAAATGTAAAAGAGCCCAAATAGTTCAGGCTCTTTTATTAATATTGGGCTGGTAATTTTTTATTTTACCTGTATGCTTTCATAAAGATCAGTGTCAGCCAAAATTCTACCACAGTTTTCGCAAACAATAATTTTTTTACGAAGCTTGATTTCACTTTGTCTTTGTGGCGGAATGGCATGGAAACAACCGCCACAACTATCTCTTTCTACAGCTACCACGGCTAACCCGTTGCGGTAATTTTTTCTAATACGATCATAACTTAGCAATAATCTTTCGTCTACGGTATTTCTTGCTTCGGCGGCTTCCTTATTGTATGATTTTTCTTCTTTTTCTGTTTCTTTAATAATTTTTTCCAACTCCCCTTTCTTCGCAGAAAGGTTATTTTCTTTATTGGCTAATCCTTTTTTAGCCGACTCTAATTGCTTTGCTTTCTCTGCTATTTCTTCTGTTGCATCTTTAATATGTTTTTCACAAAGTTTCACTTCCAGCGTTTGCATTTCAATCTCTTTATTAATAGCTTCAAATTCACGGCTATTTTTTACATTTTCACTTTGCTTTTCATATTTTTTTATCAAAGCCTGCGCTTCGGTGATAGCCGTTTTCTTTTGCTGAATAAATTCCTGCATACCATTAATCTCTTCTTCAATTCTAGTTTGTCTGGCATGTAATCCTTCAATTTCATCTTCCAAATCTCTCACTTCAATAGGTAATTCTCCTTTCAAAATTTGGATTTCATCTAATTTGCAATCGATTTTTTGTAAACGAACCAGTGAAGTTAATTTTTCTTCAACAGAGTAATCTTTTACGGAGGCCATACTGTTTATAATTTGTTGTTTAGCGTTTGTAGTTTATTGTTTGATGTTTAGTGTTTATTTTCTTAATAATATTTGATAAAAAAGACAAAAATTTTACTTCAATTAATTTATTACTAATAAAAATAATGCACAGGATTGGTGGTTACACCTGTTTTTTGGATGGCAAAGTTACGAAATTTTTTGGTTAATAAGTCAAACAGCAAATCAATAGTAAATTGCTCACCTTCATAATGCCCTATATCGGCAATTACCAACCTTTCGTTTGCATCAAAAAATTCATGATATTTTACATCACCGGTAATATAAAAGTCAGCCCCGGCTGCAACGGCATTTTTAATTAAAAAGCTCCCGGCGCCGCCACAGAGGGCTATTTTCTGTACTTTTTTACCTCTAAGACGGGTATGACGGATACATGGCAGGTTAAAGGCATTTTTGATACGCATTAAAAAGGCCTGTTCGTCCTCGGGAGTAGGCAAATCGCCTATTAATCCGCTTCCTATCTGGTCATGGTGGTTTTCTAACTGAACGATATCATAAGCTACTTCTTCATAAGGATGAGCCTTTTTAAGGGCTGTAATAATGTCATGTTCCTGCCAATTATAAAAAATAACTTCAATTTTAACCTCTTTTTCTACATGCCTTGTGCCAATTTCCCCTACAAATGGCTGTGTATCATTACCTGGCAGAAAAGTACCTTCACCGGATGTATTAAAGCTACATTCAGCATATTTGCCAATGGTACCCCCTCCTGCCGTAAATAGAGCCTGCCTTACTTCTTCAGCATTTGCCTCTGGTACAAAGCTGTATAATTTTTTCAGTTGTTGCGGCTTTGGAAAAAGTACTCTTCGGTTGATTAAGCCGAGCTGGTCTGCCATTTTTCCATTAACTCCGGCTATTACATTGTCCAAATTAGTATGAATGGCATAGATGGCAATATCATGCTTAATTGCCTGTATAACAGTCTTTTCTACATAGTTTTTGCCATTTACTTTTTTTAATCCCCCAAAAATTATAGGATGGTGAGCTACAATTATGTTGCATTTTTTCGTAATTGCTTCATTTACAACGCCTTCTGTAGCATCTAAGGCAATAAGAACACCTGTACAATTCCAAGCGGCATTACCAATAATGAGACCGGCGTTATCGTACGACTCTTGCAAACTTAACGCTGCCTCCGTTTCGAGATAATTAATTATTTCCTGAATTTTCATTTTTAATAAGTCGAATTATTATAATATTTTAATTATCAATTATTTATAATATTATTTTAAATATTATACATAATCTATTTCTTCAAACTTATCCATTATATTTATTTTTAATTTTTCACAATTTTTTATCCGATCAACAGTTATATTATATGCAGCGATAATATCGAAGTGGGTATCGAAAATAGCCAAAATAATTGGCATTAAAATAAAGGATAGAAGAATAATTACCTAAAATCGGTATTTACTGCTGCCAGTATCCATTTTCCAAAAACCAAAATCCATTGTTCCTATGGCAGCCATAAAAGTGGGAAAGCATTGTCGTCTGGTCTTGTTCATATTTTATAGCTTATTCACTCATTATGTAATTGCACAACCGAAGGCAAATTTTAAGGCAGATATTACCAATAGTTGTGCTCCATTGGTAGTAACCTTTAGTGATTTATCCACCGGTAACCCTACTTCGTGGAAATGGGATTTGGGCAATGGTACTACTTCATTATTACAAAACCCATCCGTTACCTATTTTACCCCGGGTCAATATACCATTAAATTAGTTGTGAAAAACGCCTTGGGAGCTGATTCATTGATAAAAACAAAATACATTACTGTATTTGCATTGCCAACCGTAGCTTTTGGTGGAACACCTCTTATTGGTTGTAAAACACTCAGTGTAACATTTACAGATTCCAGTAAGGCTGGCTCAGGTAATATTACTTCCTGGCAATGGGATTTTGGCGATGGTACTATTGGAAGCACACAAAATCCTACTCATCTGTATGCAAGCCCGGGTAGTTACAATGTTACCTTACAAGTACAAAATAGTTTTGGCTGTATTAAAAACATTATGAAACCTGCCTATGTACTGGTAGGTACTGGAATAGTGCCTGATTTTAGTAATACGCTTCCACAAAATTGTACTGGTCCGAATGATATACAGTTTCAAAATTTATCAACCGGATCGGGTACACTTAGTTACAAATGGGATTTTGGCGATGGCGCTACTTCCACGGAAACTAATCCCAACCATCATTACACTAACAAGGGTAGTTATAAGGTAAAGCTTGTTGTAACAAGCAACACAGGGTGCAAAGATTCCATTGTTAAAAACAATGCTGTTGTGATTGGCATGAGTCCTTCATTTAGCAGTCCTGGAACTGTATGTATCAATACGTCTTTTACACTCACCAATACTTCGGTTCCAACTCCTACCTCAGTAATGTGGGACTTTGGTGATGGAACTACTTCCAACGAACTCAATCCCACTAAAACTTATAAATCAGCAGGTTTTTACAAAATTAAATTAACGGCCCAGGTAGGAAATTGTATAGACTCTGCTATCAAATTCATCACAATCGCCAGCAACCCGGTGATTAACTTTTCTGCCAATAGTACAGTTGGTTGTACCAAGCCTGCTAATATCAGCTTTACGAACAATACTATTAATGGCGCTTCTTTTACTTGGGATTTTGGCGATGGCGCTACCTCTAATGATAAAAATCCGGTACACACCTATGCAGATACAGGTACCTATACGGTAACCCTTATTGCCACCAGCGCTAAAGGTTGTACTGATACATTACGTAAAAAAGAATATATCAAAATATTGGTGCCTGATGTAAAAATTGATAACAAACCTGATAGTGGCTGTGTACCCTTTACAAAAAAGTTTTCCGCAACTGTAAATAGCCCTGATCCGGCCGTAAGCTATTTATGGGATTTTGGGGATGGCGCTACCTCTAATGAAGTAAATCCTGTACATAATTTCACCCAAACAGGCGTATATACTATCAAATTAACTATTACAACTGCTCAGGGATGTACCGATACGGCTATGCTGACCGATGGCATTATTGTTACAGATAAACCTACTGCCAATTTTTCAGCCAACCCACTCAATGCCTGTGCATCGGTACCTATTCAATTTACAGATTTATCGTCGAGTAATGTAACCAAATGGCTTTGGAAATTTGGTGATTATGATACATCTACTCTGCAAAATCCTTCACACGTTTATTTGGATACCGGCTACATGAACGTTACTTTAATTGTATGGAATCGTGGCTGTATGAACCAGGTTACATTTCCCAAATATATATACATCAAGCCTCCAATAGCCCGATTTAATTATGGTTATTTCTGCAATGATCCTTATACAAAATTATTTTATCAACACTCCATTGGCGCCGATGAATGGTTGTGGGATTTTGGTGACGGTACAACTTCTACTGACAAACATCCTGTTCATGTCTTCCCGGCAAAAGGACAATATGTTGTGAGACTTACGGTAAAAAATTGGTCAACGGGATGTTCGTATGCAACTTCCAGAACGATCTATGTAATAAAAGAAACTCCTGATTTCACAGCTAATACAACTAGCATTTGTAAAAAAGAAAAGATTACGTTTTCTGCCTCTGGCGTAAATACTAATCTGATACGTTACTACTATTGGGAATATGGTGATGGTATAAAAGATACTGGCATGGTAGTATCCCATGTTTATAATGAAGCTGGTAATTACACTGTTAGATTGATCACTGTTGATTTGATGTGGTGCAGAGATACTATGACTAAACCAATGTATATAAGAGTCAACGGCCCTACAGCCAAGTTTTCTGTGCCTCCTACCGGCAATTGTTTATTAAGTCCGACTACTTTTATCGATAATTCTGTTGATGATGGTTTATATAAAATTGTTAAATGGAATTGGGATTTTGGCGATGGCACTCATGAAAGCCTAAGTGGCCCTCCGTTTATCCATACATATAATTCCACGGGCAATTATGTGGTCCGATTGGATATAATCGATGAAAATGGCTGTAAAGATTCAACCACACTTGAAGACACGCTGCTCATTTCAAAGCCCAAGGCTGATTTCTCCACTCCGAATATCATGGCTTGCCCGGAAACAAAAATCGGATTCATCGATGCATCAAACGGAATGGAATTAAGCTATCAATGGGATTTTGGTGATGGAACAAGCAGCAATTCAGCTAAACCAGTACATCAATATGCACAGGACGGCGTATATACAGTGAAATTGATAGTGACTGATAAAAATGGCTGTTCTGATACCATGAATCGTGAAAAATATATTACCGTACTAACGCCTCATGCCAGCTTTACAATAAGTGATTCAACCGGCACCTGTCCACCGCTGGTGGTAGATTTTAAAAATACATCTACTAATATAGGATCTGTTGTATGGGACTTTGGTGACGGCACCTCTACAACCAACGATAACCCAACGCATTTTTATACAAGCCCGGGAACATATTATGCTAAGCTGACAGTTATCGGACCGGGCGGATGTTCGGATATCATGAGTAAAAAAATTGTTGTACTTGGGCCTACGGGAACGTTTACTTACAATCCATTCATTGGCTGTAATCCTTCAGAAGTAAAATTTGAAAGTTCAACCACGAATACGGTATCTTTTATTTGGGATTTTAATGACGGTACGGTAATTAATAGTAATGATGCTGCTATTGCACATACTTACACGGCTAAAGGAGATTACTTACCTAAAATGATTGTTGTAGATCTCAATGGATGTAAAGTACCTGTACAAGGTAATGACACCATTCGAATAAAAGAAGTAACCGCAAACTTTAATGTTTCGGGTAAATTGTTATGTGATAATGGAGCGATACAATTTTCGGATGCATCGAATTCGAATGATGCAATTGTTGAATATAAATGGGACTTTGGAGATGGCACTAGCTCAATTCAACAAAATCCACTACACTTTTATGATAATGTAGGATTATTTTATCCCAAATTAATCACTACCACACTTAATGGCTGTGTGGATTCAATCTCTTATCCTACACCGATAAAAATAGTTGCCTCGCCACAAACAAAAATTGTTAGTACTCCTAATGGGTGTACCCCTTTGCAAATAACTTTTAATGGCCAGTTGCTGGCACAAGACACCTCAGCCCTTACCTGGAAATGGGATTTTAAAAATGGCAGCCTGTCGAATTTAAAAGATCCTCCCACACAGGTTTATACCAAAGCTTCTACTTATAATATTCAATTGGTTGTTACAAATAGTAGTGGTTGTACAGATACTACTTACAAAAGTATAGAAGCTTACCCCATACCCGATGTGAGCGCCGGAACAGATAAGGGTATATGTGTAGGCAATGGTACTACGCTTAATGCCACCGGTGCAGATACTTATACCTGGAGTCCGGCAACGAACCTCAACTGTACCGATTGTAGTAGCCCATTTGCTAATCCGGTAAAAGACATTGTTTATTCGGTAAAAGGCACTACCGTATATGGATGTACGAATACGGATAGTGTAAAAGTAATTGTAAAACATCCATTTATTTTAAAAACAAGCCCCGGCGATACGCTTTGTATGGGTAGCTCTAAACAACTATTTGCACAGGGTGGATATACCTATGAATGGACTCCGGCTACAGGATTGAGCGCTACCAATATTGCAAACCCGTTAGCCAGCCCATCTACCACTACTTTATACACTGTAGTTGGAACCGATGAATTAGGCTGCTTTAAAGATACTGCTTACTTACCCTTAACCGTTTATCCGGTTCCGACGGTAAATGCCGGTGAAGATCAAACCATCAATGTAGGAAAAAGTACTACTATACCCTTGCAACACTCAAATGATGTAAGCAAGGTATTTTGGATGCCACATCCGAGCATTATAGCAACTAATCAGGATGGCTTTACCGTTCAACCGAAAGAAACTACTGAATACAACGTAGAAGTAAGAAATGAGGGTGGTTGCCGAGCCTCGGATAAGGTGACTGTATTTGTAATATGTAATGATGCCAATGTATTCATTCCCAATACATTTTCACCCAACGGCGACGGGGTTAATGACAAGTTTTATCCACGTGGTACAGGGCTTTTCAGAATAAAATCTATGCGGATTTTTAACAGATGGGGACAGGTTGTATATGAAAGAAGTGGGTTTATGCCTAACGATGCCTCCGCCGGCTGGGATGGTACTTTTAAAAGCACGAAGATAAACCCGGATGTGTATGTGTACACTATCGAAATTTATTGCGATAATAATAGCGTTCTTTCCTATAAAGGTAATATAACATTAATTCAGTAAATAATCAAAAAAAGCTATAATTCATATTATAAAATATAATTATATAAATAATACAAATATCTATAATAAAAATATAATATGAACGTTTATTAGATGATGTGGATATGCCTAACAGCGAGCGTTACAGCTAAATTCACCTCTCAATGTGGCGAAGGGAAATTAATAACGGATAGCAACATATAAAATCCATCTTTATCCATGAGAAAAAATTTACATATATTATGTAAAAGGGCGTTTTTTGCCTTAACCCTACTTGCAGCGGATGCCCATGCTCAGGATATTCATTTTTCACAATTCTTTGAAACCCCTTTACTCAGAAACCCTGCCCTGGCCGGTATTTTTACCGGTGAGATAAGAATGCAGGGTGTATACCGTACACAATGGAACAGCGTTACTGTACCCTACCAAACAGGATCGCTTAATGGCGAATATAAAATGCCGGTAGGCATGAGCAATGATTGTATAACCATTGGCGGGCAGGTGTTATACGATAAAGCAGGTACTGCCGATCTGTCGGCCACACATGTTTTACCTTCTTTCAATTACCATAAATCATTAAGCAACGACAAAAACAGTTACTTGTCTCTTGGCTTCATGGCCGGCTGGGTACAAAGAAGTATTGATCGAAGTAAGATGACCACCAACAGCCAATATGATGGCGCCGGATACAACAGCGGCTTACCCGACGGCGAAACCTTTACCAAGAGTAATTACAAGTATTTTGATGGTAGTGTGGGATTAAGTTACAACGCACAAATTGGCGAAAATGAAGACAATAACTTTTTTGCAGGTGTAGCATACCATCATTTTAACAAAGCAAAAAAACTTTCATTTTATACTAACTCGCAGAACGAAATGACACCCAAAACAGTAGCATCCTTAGGTATTAGAATGAGCCTGACCGATTATTCTTATTTTACCTTACATGCTGACTATTCAAAACAGGGGAAATACAGCGAAACGTTGGGCGGCGCTATTTACACCTGGAAACTCGATGCTGTGGAAGACCCAAAATATTTACTGCACTTCGGCGCTTTATTAAGATGGAAAGATGCTATTGTACCTGTAGCAAAATTAGAGTGTAAGCCCCTAAGCATTGCCGTTAGTTACGATGCTAACATATCACAGCTTAAAACTGCCAGCAATGGCAGAGGAGGCTTTGAAATATCCTTAACCTATCAAAAATTTTCAAACCGGGGCGCCAGTGATGCAGCCTCTGTAAGATGCCCAAGATTTTAATACATACCAACTACTGCAAACTCCTTTCATAAATATAATAAAATGCCCAAAGGTTTTTTGTTTTATGGATTGTTTGGATAATTAGAAGCCCCGCCAATTGGCAGGGCTTTCTAATCTTATGAAATGTATGCTATCAATACTAGGCCGGCTCCAGCTCACTGCTAACAGAAACATGCGAAGATTTTAACTCAGCCAGCACCTTATCTACATCTACACCTAATCCTTTAGCAATGGCCGTTCCCAACTTCACATCTACCCGGAAGAAATGACACAGCTGACGATTGATAATTAAATCTTTCTTAGGTCCGCTAATACCACTCATAGCACCAACAATATTAGCAACCAGGTTATGCCTGTCATAATCATTCATAGCTTTATTAAACAGCCACCCCGGTTGTGTGAAATGATCATTTTCTCCTTCCCCATTTCTGTCGAACCAATCAGCTACAGTTGTTTCTAATTGAAGTGGTGGTTCTTTATAACTTTCATCTACATAAATATCATCAAAACTATTGGGGAAATAATTAGGAGCATCCTCACCATTACCATTAACAGCCATCATACCATCACGCTGATAATTGGCCACGGCAAACGGACAACGGTTCACAGGAATTTGTTCATAATTACCACCCAATCTGTAGCGATGTGCATCCGGATAAGATAGCAAACGACCTTGCAACATTTTGTCGGGTGAATAGCCAATACCATCTACCACATGTGCAGGTGCAAAAGCAGACTGCTCTACATCTGCAAAATAATTTTTAGGTATCTGGTTCAATTCTAACACGCCAACATCCATTAACGGGTATTCTGCATGAGGCCATATCTTTGTAAGATCAAAAGGATTGAATTTAAATGTTTTGGCCTGCTCCGGTGTCATAACCTGAATCTTCAAAGCCCATTTAGGAAACTCTTTTTTGTCAATAGCTTCAACCAAATCTCTTTGTGCCCAGTCAGGATCTTTTCCTTTCATTTCTACCGCTTCATCGTTGGTGAAATTTTTAATGCTTTGTAATGTTTTAAAATGAAATTTTACATACACCATTTCATTGTTAGCATTGATGAGTGAAAAAGTATGACTTCCGTATCCATTCATATGTCGGTAGCTATACGGAGTACCCCTGTCGCTCATTAAAATCATCACCTGGTGCAAACTTTCAGGATTCAGGCTCCAGAAATCCCACATCATAGTAGGGCTTTTGCAATTGGTTCTGGGGTCTCTTTTTTGGGTATGAATAAAGTCGCCGAATTTTTTAGGATCTTTGATAAAGAAAACCGGCGTATTATTGCCAACTAAATCCCAGTTGCCATCTTCGGTATAAAATTTTACGGCAAATCCACGAGGGTCTCTTTCCGTATCAGCGCTACCTTTTTCACCACCTACCGTACTAAAGCGCAAGAACACCTTTGTTTCTTTTCCAATTTTTGAAAACACTTTGGCACGTGTGTATTTTGTAATATCATGTGTTACGGTGAACGTTCCAAATGCACCGGTACCTTTGGCATGTACTACTCTTTCCGGAATTCTTTCACGGTTAAAATGTGCCATTTTTTCATGCAGAATATAATCCTGCAATAACAATGGCCCTCTGGCGCCTATGCTCAGTGAATTCTCATTTTCTGTGTATGGACGACCGGAGGCAGTCGTTAGTTTTTTATTTTTTTGTTTCCCATTCATGATAAATATATTTAGGAGTATAAAAGAAGGAATAATCAACAAATTTATTAAATAATTGTTTATAGTTATAATACCTTTGAAAAAATAAAAAATATGAAAATTGAAGTCGGCCAACAAGCGCCTCCTTTTGTACTTTATGACACTGAAAAAAATAAGGTAAGCCTGAATGATTACCGTGGAAAAAATGTTGTATTGCTTTTTTTCCCATTAGCTTTTACCAGCGTTTGTACTAAAGAATTATGCTCTGTAAGAGATAATATTTCTTCCTATAATCATTTAAATGCACAGGTATTAGCCCTATCAGTAGACTCTCTTTTTACACTCGCTAAATTTAAGGAAGAGCAACAACTTAATTTTCCCATATTAAGCGATTTTAATAAAGAAGCATCCTTCACCTATGGTTGCCTGTATGAAAACTTTGCATTTGATATGCAGGGAGTAAGTAAACGCTCAGCTTTTGTAATTGATACCCAAGGCATTGTTCGATATGCTGAAGTATTAGAAAATGCCGGAGAAATACCCAATTTTGAGAATATTAACAAAACTTTAACATCTTTAGATAATGGGCAATAAAAAGTTTAGGTATTCGTTAACAATATGAAGTGTTTCTAATATTTATATTATTGATGAATAATTACTAAATTTACATTATTGAAAAAAATATTACTTATATTAAATTTTATTATAGGATTTAGTTTTACAAATTTTGCTCAGAATAAAACGTTTAACGGCACACCTGTTGATCCTCCGGCAAAACTCGTAAAATCCTATCCTAACCCTGCCACCACTGTCGTAAATTTTGAGTTTCAGCAGGGGTATGACAAATCTTTCTCCTTACAGATATACAATTTCATGGGGAAAAAAGTAACTGAATTTAAATCTACTTCTCCCAAAATCATTCTTCCCTTGCAGGACTTCTTTCGGGGAGTTTACATCTATCAGCTTAGAAATACCGATGGAAAAGTTATCGAATCGGGCAAATTTCAGGTAGTAAAAAACTAAGTAATTGATAACGAGTTAGTTGATAATGGATAATTATTGAATTTGCTCCGCTTATTATTGTTCCCATCCTTACATATTTGTTACCCCAGGAATTAACATTTTTATATTCCAATTTAGTCATTATCAATTAATTATCAACTAACCCATTATCTATTAATCTACTTCGCTTCCTCTTGTTCTAATCCTTACCTATTTGTTACTCTGGAATTAATATTATTATATTCCAATTTAATCATTATCCATTATCAATTAACCCATTATCTATTAATTATGTCAATTTGGCTGCTCTATAGCACTTGGCAAAGTCTTTGACAACCTTAACTTTGCATACTATTCAATACTAATATTAGCAAAAAATCTAAAATAACATCATGGAAAATAACAACAGTCAAAATACTGCCGAGGATAAAGAACAAATCGAAGGTGTAAATATCAATGCCGATGCAGATATTCCAGGTAATACGCATCTTACCAATGCTGAGGTCGAAAATGGTATAGAAAAACTACAATCGGAACTGGAAGAGCAAAAAGATAAGTATATTCGCCTCTTTGCTGAATTTGATAATTTTAGGCGTAGAAATGCCAAAGAGCGGCTCGAACTCATTCAAACTGCCGGTAAAGATGTGATCGTTTCTCTATTGGATGTATTAGATGACTGCGATAGGGCCGAAAAACAGCTTCAAAATAGTACTGATGTTGAGCAGATAAAAGAAGGTGTACAATTAGTATTTAATAAGCTTCGAAATACACTAATTTCTAAAGGGCTAAAACCTATGGAAAGTATCCATACAGATTTTGATGTGGAAAAACATGAAGCCATTACAGAAATACCTGCTCCCACTGAAGAATTAAAGGGTAAAGTGCTGGATGAGGTAACCAAAGGTTATTTTCTGAATGATAAAATTATCAGGTTTGCTAAAGTAGTAGTGGGAAAATGATGTGCTTATTAGCTAATGTGCTGATATGCTAATTAGCAAATTAGCTAATCTGCTGATTAATAATTACATAAATAGACTTAAATACATTAAAAATATGTTATATGCCATTAGCACATTAGCTAATCAGCCCATTAGCATATTACAGCAGTTATGAAAAAAGATTATTACGAAATATTAGGAGTTTCTAAATCATCTTCTGCGGACGAGATTAAAAAAGCTTACCGTAAAGTGGCTATGCAATATCATCCGGACCGCAATCCCGGTGACAAAGCTGCTGAAGAAAAGTTTAAGGAAGCTGCAGAAGCTTATGAAATACTCAGTGATGCTGATAAAAGAGCTCAGTACGACCGCTTCGGGCATCAGGCCTTCCAGGGAAGAGGCAACGGTGGTGGAGGTGGATTTGGTGGCGGTATGAACATGGAAGATATTTTCAGTCAGTTTGGAGATATTTTTGGCGACGACAGCCCTTTCAGCAGCTTTTTTGGTGGCGGTGGCAGAAGAAGTTCTGCCAGCCGCAGCCACGGTACAAAAGGTACCAACCTGCGAGTGAAACTAAAGCTCAACTTTGAAGAGATTGCCAAAGGAACTACCAAAACCATTAAGGTAAAAAAATATATCGTTTGTACTACCTGCGGCGGTAATGGTGCAAAAGATAAAAACAGCTTTCAAACCTGCGGTACCTGCGGCGGTAGTGGGCAGGTACGCAGAGTGCAGAATACTTTCTTAGGCCAGATGCAAACGGTTACCACCTGCCCTACCTGTCATGGCGAAGGTACCATCGTTACAAGTAAATGTAATGTTTGTAAAGGCGAAGGCCGGGTTTATGGCGAAGAAACGGTAACAATCGATATTCCGGCCGGTGTGCAGGAAGGTATGCAGCTCAGCGTAGGCGGTAAAGGTAATGCCGGCCAACGCGGAGGCCCCAGCGGCGACCTGATTGTTTTAATTGAGGAAGAAGCACATCCACAATTACAAAGAGATGGCCTCAATGTTGCCTTCGAACTTCATATCAACTTTGCGGATGCCGTATTTGGTACACAGGTAGAAGTACCTACCATTGATGGACGTGCTAAAATTAAGATACCGCCCGGCACCCAAAGCGGTAAAATTTTCAGATTAAAAGGTAAAGGTTTCCCCTCCGTAAACAGCTATGAAAAAGGAGACCAATTAATACACGTTAATATTTGGACACCACAACATGTAAGCGCTGAAGAAAAGCAAATGCTGGAAAAAATGCAAAAATCACCCAACTTCGCTCCCAAACCGGAGAAAAATGAGAAATCATTTTTTGATAAGGTGAGAGAGATGTTTAGTTAAGGAAAGATTTTATTAAATAGTTGAAGCCGTACGGAATAAATAAATTTTTCTTATTGGAAGGATAAAATTTTTATATATCTATTGTTTAATTTATATTTGACTCTCTTACTAATTTTCTATGGATACTAAAACAAAGAAAGCAATTTTAGATTTTTTAAATGAGATAGCCCCAGACACTTATGACGAGGGAGAGTATTCAAAATGGGAGTTCACAGATGTTAGTCAAAAAGGTGATACTTATACCGTTTATTTTGAAAATGAACACTATGAAGCTAATGGCTATAGGGAATCGAGCAGTGTTACATTTGCAACTTCAGCGCCACCAGTTGATGAGAATGAAGATCCACTTGTCAATTTAGAATGGATTGAAGTTTTAGATAAGGCCATTTTAGAGTGGGAAAATCCTTAGGGGGAGAATTCAGTTTAGTCGGGAAGGCAAATGATTTGTGTTCCCACGGGGTCTTTTTTTGCAAAAAAAGACCCCGTGGGAACCGAACTGTTCAATCAGCATCGCATCGCTGCAGCGATAATAAGATTTAAGTATTTGCAAGGCAATACCTCCTTTTACATCAAACCAGGGTTTGCAACCCCGATCACTTATGGCTCGAGGCGGCAGGGGGATCTGTTTACTGAGATGATCAAAAGGAATGGCCTGATAAAGTTGGCCAAGCGGTGTGTTATAAAATGCGGCTAATTGAACATCAAAAATTTGTTCGAATAATAAATTAGGGTACATTTGGGAAGAATTTATCTTACCCCATTTTGTGCATTTTTTATGCCATTATGGGGTTTTTGATACAACAAATTTTCCACAAATTCAATCCCACTGTGGATTACCTGTTTTCAGGAAGACCCTAATTAATTGTAATAAGCCCCCATTCTTTATTAACAATTTAGCAACACTATTTTAGTAAACAGCAGAATCTTCCTAATATGTAGCTTCGCCCCAATCATATATATTTCCATTCTTATCAGCAATTAGCTTTATCTTGCTAATTGTAGTTTCGCCAATACGATTATATACGGTAATCTTATATGCTACTTCTATATTATTACTTTCGGGATTCTTTTCTTTAACAATATTAATCGCAGAAAGTACACATGTATCAACTTCACATTTATTTTTGTCCTTAAAATTTTTCAAAATTGCAGGAATAGCAGTAAAATTTAAATCATCTAACACAAGAACCTCATTTTTGTATGTAGAGTCAAAAACTTCGGATTCATCTTCTGCTGCAAATCTTTTACCGCCATATCTATCTTTATGCGTATAAAGTCGAATACTGTCGCCATTTTTGTTTAATACGTCTATAGCTAATGAGGAGTCAGAAAATTCTGCAAATAAAAACTTAACATCAGACCCGAATTCTTTTGCAATGGTATCCTTTAAATCATGCATTTTTTTTAATGTTGTAAAAAAAGGGATGGTATCTGCTTTAGCCAAATCTTCAGATGAAGTGCCTGATTTGTTAGAAGAAGATGTACAGGCAAATAATAAAGTACCTAATAGAATAAAAGAAATTAAGTAATATGATTTTTTCATTGTGTAAATTTTTAAGTAGGCAAAATTAACGTTTTTGCTCCTATTTAATACATTTAACAATTTATCTATGCAATTTATTCTCTATACTCCTCGCCTTTATCTATACCAATTCACCATACAAGATACGGCCTTGATAAAAGCCCTGAACAGCAAGCCCGAGGTACTGCAATATCTACATGAACCGGCCTTAAGCACAGAAGAAGAAGCGCTGAAAGTCATTCAAAACATCATTTTGTGTCTGTAATCCCACAAATCAGCACTTAAAGAATTGTTAAACCCAAAAATTAATTTCCGAAATATTTCGTAGATCAAAAAAAACTTACTATTTTTGATCTACTAAAATTTTCGTACAATGAATCTCTCCGCCGCAAGCTGCGGGGAATTAAACCCATAGAGATTAAATAGTAAGCTCAAAGTCTTCCTTCAACTTATGTAAGTTTGCAGTAAGCAAAAAATATTTTCTATAAGCAATTTGGTAAGAATAGTAACATTATGAGAATAATATGCACCGATATAAATTATACTTCTTAATAAATCGATCGCTTGGAATTACACTATAATTCATTAAGAAATTCTGTTAATGTTTGCTTTCTTTTTTTTGAACTTTTTAATTGATGAACCTCATTTAAAGCCTCCCGGATATCTGACTTCAATTTAAGTATCTGCTCATATTTTTTTATTCTTGCAAGCACTTTTTCCCATTCAGTTATAGGAAGCTGAACAGCGTATAGCCTGCCATTTGGATCACTTACATATTGAAGGGCAATTTTCATGATATAAAGTTACAAATTTTTCCCGATAAATTTTTGTGAATAAAGATACATAAATCCTTAAGAGTATATTTTTGCCTCTTTGTGTCTATAATGAAAGACTAAAAAATACCCTTTCTTCTTTTATCAGGATAAATTTTTTTGGCTTTTTCAAGTAACTGTAAAAATTCATTTTGCAAAAAATTATTTTCATCAATCGCCTCCTTTGCAATAGCCTCAATGTCAGACCAGGTAGTATTTTTAATGTAAGGTGACTGTTTAAGTTTAAGCCCAAACATCGTAAGGGCGGCAGCAAATTGCAATTGCTTATCTATTTGAGCAAATGAACGATAATTTTTTATGCAATTATACCTAATTATTTTTTGTGTAGTATCTTCGTGTGTGCTATACCGTAATGAGATGGCGGCCACCTGTACATCATCATCTACAACTACCCTGGCCAATTCCGGGTTAAGGGCAACTTCAAAAATAGCCAATGCACTATTGGCGCTACCTATTTCACCACCCTCCATATCAGTAATATTTTCTGCAATAGCATCTCTTTTATTATCAAAGCCAATTAAGCGATAAGCATTCACACATTTCGGATTAAACTCAATATTCATAAATACATCATTGGCTACAGTATAAAAATTTTGCGTTAGCTCCTTTACCAATACTTTTTCGGCCTCCTGCAAATTGTCCAGATAGGCGAAGTTGCCATTTCCTTTTTTAGCCAATACTTCTAATTTTGAATCTTTAAAATTACCCATACCCACGCCCAGGCAGGTAAGGTACACTCCTGTTTGTCGCATTTTAATGATCAGTTCTTCTAATGCCCTCTCAGATGTTTGCCCTACATTAAAATCGCCATCTGTTGCCAGTATTACCCGGTTATTACCTCCTTTTATAAAAACACTTTTAGCCAATTTATAAGCAGTAATGATACCGGCTTCGCCAGGTGTATCTCCCTGTGCTGTCAGCTCTTCAATAGCGCCAAGGATTTTCTCCTTCTCAGCTCCACCTGTTGGTGGCAACCATATTCCTACACCGCCACCATATGTTACAATAGACACTGTATCAACGGCTCTTAAATTTTTTACAAATAATTGAAACGCAGCCTGCAATAAAGGCAATCGGTTAGGCATATCCATACTACCCGATACATCAATTAAAAAAACAAAATTTCCGGGTGGAATGTTGTTTAATGCCAACTTCTTTGCATTGACCGAAACATACAACATTTGTTTATCCTTGCTCCAGGGGCAATCAGTTAATTGTGATGATATCTGAAATGTTTTTCCCGAATCAGGCTCATGATAATTTAAATTAAAATAGTTTAGCAACTCCTCAATACGTATGGCATCCGGAGGTACCGGTGATCTAGCGTTCAAAAATCTGCGAATATTGCTATAAGAAGCTTTATTAACATTGAGAGAAAAGCCAGTGTTGGGATATTCTACTGCATTAACTGTTTCATTTTCGACCAGTTGAAAATAAGTTTCATTATCAATTGTTCCGCTAAATTTATTTTTAAAACTGTGGTCCTTAGTGATGGAGATTAATTTGGGTTTGTTCTTGTTATATCCGGCTGGTAATACTTTTAAAACGACTGATATCCAGGTATCCGATACGGCTTTTATTGTTTTCAATTCGTATCCGTCTAGTAAAAAAGTTAAGCTATCAACTTTATTAGATGAATAACATAAAAAATTACCCCTACTGCCGGAATAATAAATAGCATGGGTAGAATAAACCTGTATTCGAACATTTTGCAGAGGATGATTCTTATCGTCTGTTATTTCTCCCCGAAAATAATATTGAGACCGGGCTGTGAACGCCAATAGGGTGAAGCAGATATAGTTTAGGATTCTTTTCACTTATAAAATATTATCCGTGATAATGTAATATAGTAAAAAAATATGAATGAGGATAAATTCCGTATAAGTACTTGTATCGCTATTCTTCCATCAATTGGTAAATCTCCTTTAAATTTCTCCCCAAACCGTCATAATCTAACCCATACCCTAAAAGAAATTTACTGGGTACATTAAATCCCAGATAATCAATTTGAATGGGGAATTGGAGCGCCTCCGGCTTGTGTAAAAGCGCTGCAATTTTGAGTGAAGCCGGCTGCTGATTGAATAATTGTGGCAAAAACTGATGCAAAGTTTTACCTGTATCAACAATATCTTCCAGGATGATGACATGCCTATCTTTCAAAGATTCATCCAAACCTATAGATGTAATCACATTTCCGGTAGATTTCGTACCTTTGTAAGATACCAGCTTAATAAAAGATATCTCCGCTTCTATTGTAATTGTCTTAAATAAATCAGCTGCAAAGATAAAAGAACCATTAAGTATAGCAATAAAAAGTGGCTTTTTCCCCTGATAATCCTGGTCAATTTGTTTTCCCAATATATTTATCTGCTCCTGAATTTGATCTGCAGTAATATAAGGTTGGAATTTTTTATCATGCACCTGTATAATCATAATCAATTACAAATATTAGTAAAAATACAAGAGAATAATTATTTTACCATTATTGTGTTACGATGATTTCCTGGCCGATTTTTAAATCAGGGCTCTGCAGATTATTCCATTGTTTAATCTGGTCCACACTGGTATTATATTTACGAGCAATGGCATATAAACTATCCTTAGATTGCACAATATGCGTATGCTTCTTCACTATACGCATAGTGGTATTTTCTGGCATGGAAGTATTTTCCGAAGGTTTTAATTTTAATTTTGTTCCAGCAGCAACCACATCTGTTGCCTGCAAATTATTGTATGACAACAAGTCTTGTAGCTGAATACCATTACCTTGAGCAATATCATATAAAGTTTCGCCCTTTTGAACAACATAAAATCCTCTCCGGCCTTCTTTGGCTTTTTGTTCTAAAAAAATCCATTGGTCGCTGTTTAATATACCATCTTCCTGCATGTCATTATAGGCTAGCAAAGTTGCTAAAGCAATATCGTTGGCAGTAGCAATTGCCAGCAAAGATGTTCCTTTGGGTGCAAACACAGCTTTCAAACCATTAAAATATGATCTTGATTTTTTGCTAATAGCAGGATTTATTAATGCCTGTGTAGTTCCGGCGCCATCGGGAACAGACATCGAACTTAACTGAGACTCTTCATTAGCATCTGTCTTTTCAATATCTTTTTCCTCATCACTTTTATACTTTGTCGCATCAAACTTTGCTACCTGATCAATAGCAGCAAGCGTATATTGGTTGAGGTTATATTTTTCAATAGTATTGATCAACGTTTGAGAATATTTTGGATTGGTAGCATACCCTGCCTGCTTTAAACCCAAACACCAGCCTTTATAATCAGCAGGATCCAATTGAAATAAAAAGCCATAACGTTGGTTGCCTCTTAAAAAATTGCTGTGGTCTCGGTAACTGTCTTCAGAATTTTTATAGGTCCGAAAGCATTCACCTTTTGCATCATCATCATGGCTCACGCCTTCTGCAGTCCAGGTACTTTTACATTTTATACCAAAATGATTATTTGACTTTTTGACCAGCTCACTATTGCCACACTCAGTTTCCAATATACCCTGCGCCAATGTTACAGAGGCAGGAACGCCCATACGCTTCATTTCACGAATGGCTAAATCTTTATACATATCAATGTATTGCTCAGGAGTTAGTTTTTGTGCAAATAAAACAGTAGATATACAAATCATTAAAGCTACAAAAGCAATTTTTTTCATTGTTACAATTTTTGGATTAACAATAAGCCATCTCTAACAGTAAGCAGTGTCTGGTGTACCCTCGAGTCGTTTAAAACATGCTTATTAAATGCATGGATAGCTTTGGCATTTTTTCCTTTTATTTCATCTTCTAATACCTGGCCATGAAAAAGAACATTGTCAGCAATTATCCAGCCTCCTTTGTTTAGCTGAGGCAAAGTTAACTCGTAATAATGAATATAGTTCACTTTATCGGCGTCAATAAATATTAAATCCCATTTATTATTTAGTGTAGGAATAATTTCTAAGGCGTTTCCTACATGCAGTTGTATATTTAATGCCGACTGTATACGATCAAAATATTTCTTCGCTGTTGAGGCATCCTGATCTCTCAGTTCTATAGTATGTAATACTCCTCCGGCCTGCAAACCCTTCGCCAGGCAAATAGCGCTAAAACCCGTGAATGTTCCTATTTCCAGAACACTCATAGGCCGTATCATTTTACTAAACATTTCTAAGAGCTTGCCCTGCACCTGGCCACTGAGCATGTGTGCTTCCGGGTGATTAGCCAAGGTATCTTTTTCAATTTGTTGTAATAGATCATCTAACCCGGATGAGTAATGTTGTGCGTATGCTTCCGCTTTATGATGCAACCATTCCATTAAAAATTCGGTAATAAAGATTTTGTTTTGTAAAACTCTAACATAAAGTTTACTACTTCATCTGCTGTGTCAAAAACTTTTAACAAATTAAGATCCTCCATATTAATCATTTTCTCTCTTTCACCCATCACTTCTTTCATCCAGGTAAGCAAACCTCCCCAATAACTTTTGCCAACCAGTATCATCGGACTTTCTTTGAACTTACCTGTTTGTATCAATGTAGCTACTTCAAAAAATTCATCCATCGTTCCAAATCCTCCGGGCATCATGATAAATCCCTGAGAATATTTAACAAACATTACTTTTCTGACGAAGAAAAAATCAAAATGTAAAGATTTATCCCTGTCAATAAAAGGATTGGCATGTTGCTCAAAAGGCAATTCAATATTAAGACCTACCGACTTACCTGCTGCAATAGACGCTCCTTTATTGGCTGCTTCCATGATACCCGGCCCTCCACCTGAAATGATGCCGAAGCCTTCTTCTGCTAAACGTTTGGCTATTTCTACAGTTATCTCATAATACTTATTGTCGGGCTGTGTACGAGCGCTTCCAAATATGGAAATACAAGGCCCCATTTTACTCAATGCTTCAAAGCCATCAACAAATTCGGCCATTATTTTAAAAATCTGCCAGCTACTGTGTGCCTGACTTTCTTTCCATTTTCTTTCTTTCGCAATGTTAATTTTGCCATTCATATTTTCTCATTTAAGCAGTTGAAACACAATGCCATTCCACATTACTTTTAATGAAGAATGGCATCGACTTATTGTGTAAAATTACTACTTTATAACGTTTTAGATAAATTTTTTATTATGATTAACAGTATTTTGAGAGTTTTAAGGTACCCGAATAGGTTGTTTAATCGGCTTAAATGAAATAGCCCATAAACCTAAAAAAGTAAGAATGCCATTTAAAATAAGTATTTCAATACCTATTTTAAATCCGCTAAAAATTTTTACAGACAATCTTTTTAAACTCTCTGCAGTGGAAGGCGATAAGCCAAAACGATTAATGAACCATTCCGAATTATTGAGCATATCAACCATGCAAATTAATAAAGGGGATACGATACAAACAAGTAGTGCATATTTATCATTAATACTTCTTCGTGTTAGTATTCCAAAAGCGAATAGGCCCAACAGTGGCCCATAGGTATACCCTGCTACCTTCAAAATAACATCAATGATAGATTTATCATTAATCCATTTAAATAACATTACCAACAGGAAGAAAATAATGGCAAAAATCAGATGCACCGTAAGCCTTATTTTTTTCTTTTGATTTTCTGACAGATTGTCTTTCTTTTTTATTCCTACAATATCGATACAAAATGAGGAGGTAAGCGCTGTCAATGCTCCATCTGCGCTGGGAAATAATGCAGATATTAATCCAATAATAAAAATAACGGAAATGGCGGTGGACAAAGAGCCTCCCAATGCAATCGAGGGAAATAAATCGTCGCCTTTAACGGCGCTACCCTGCTGAGTAGCATACACATACAGCAATCCTCCCATTAGTAAAAAAAGCAAATTTACCACTATTAAAATAGTACTCAGCGTCAGCACATTTTTTTGCGAATCTTTTAAGGTTCGTACGCTGATATTTTTTTGCATCATTTCCTGATCAAGGCCTGTCATGGCTATCGTTATAAATGCTCCCCCCAACATTTGCTTCACAAAAAATCCCGACGAATGAATATCCGTATTAAATATGGTTGTAAAATTTTTCTCTCTTAGCACTGTTAAAGCCGAACCAATGTTAAGATTTAGTTTGCTCATAATGGCAACAATACAAACAAGTAGCCCCAAAAGCATACAGGTTGTTTGCAAGGTATCGGTGTATACAATTGTTTTAACTCCTCCTTCAAATGTGTATAATAAAATCAACAATAAAATGATAAAAGCAGTCAGCCAGAAGGGAACTCCCATTTTATCCAGAATAAAAATCTGCAAAATATTTACCACTAAATACATCCGGGCGGTAGCGCCTAAAGCTCTGGAAATAATAAAAAACATGGCGCCGGTTTTATATGATACAGGGCCAAAACGATTATCCAAATAATTATAAATAGAAGTTAAATTTAACTTATAGTAAAGTGGGAGTAATACAAATGCTATTACCAGATAGCCAAAAAAATACCCGATGACTACCTGAAAATATTGAAACCCTGTTGCTCCAACTGTACCGGGTACACTTACAAAAGTTACACCGCTTAAAGAAGTGCCAATCATGCCAAAGGCCACCAGCATCCAATTACTACTTCTATTACCAATAAAAAAGGAATCGTTATTAGAATTTCTGGAGGTAAAATAGGCTACAATCAGCAGAATAATAAAATATCCAATAACAAAAGAGAATAATAATAAAGGAGACATATAGGAACTATAATTATTTTGGCAAATATTGTTAAGTAAACAGTAGTTTTGATTTTATAATCGAAAGCATAAATATATGTCAATTCAATCATTTGCAGTTTTCTGCGGTTCAAAAAAAGGCAATAATCCACTTTTTGAAGAACATGCCCGGCAATTAGGATATTTGTTAGCAGAAAAAAAAGTAGAAGTAGTGTATGGGGGAGGCAACAAAGGGCTTATGGGAGCGGTTGCCAATGGGATATTAGAAAAAAATGGCAGGGTAATAGGCATTATGCCACAGGCGCTCACTGAGTGGGAACATCATCATAATGGCATAACAGAGCTAATTATTGTAACGGATATGCATACCCGAAAAAAAATGATTTATGAAAAAGTAGATGCTGCCATTGTTTTACCCGGAGGTTTTGGCACATTGGATGAGTTATACGAAATGCTTACCTGGAATCAATTGAGCATACACGACAAGTTGATTTTTATACTCAATACGGACGGGTTTTATAATCATTTATTGGCACACAATGAAGTGATGCAACAAAGCGGTTTTTTATACGATAATTTAGCCGATCGCATTAAAGTGCTACAAACTCCTGCAGAATTAAAAAATTATCTGTAAGGCTAAGGTTTTATCTTCTTCCCTGAAAAAGTGCAATATTATAACCAGCCCTGAAGATGGGAAAGTTTCTACCGATACCGTCTACGTAAGGCGAGTTAGCTACCTTAGTTACATCCCATAAAACAGATAAATAGTAATACGAATTATTACCGGGTTGTCTTCCTCCACAGTACCCTCCTCCCACCAGCAGACTATTGGCTTCCAATTTTTCTTCCGAAGGCAAAAAATTACCATTATTGGCAGGTAAGTATTTAAATTTGATAAAATTATGCTCATATTGCGCTTGTGCAAAAATCATATTCAAAGGAAAAATACGCACAAAAGCACCTGGTCCATAAACAAATTGTCGGGCTTTATCACCAAATTCAAGATAGTCTCTTTGTGAAGTATAGTTGACATTGGCCGATACTGCTACATCTATAAATCTATTAAGACTATACCCAAAATAAGGGCTGGTACCCAACACTGTTACACCGTTAAAAAAAGAAACCGTTACATCACCTCCGGTAAACAGGTTTTCTTTTTTAAACCCACCTTCTTTTTCTTTATCTTGAGCAGGTACGCTTATTATTGTGATGACACTTATCAGGAAAATTAAGAGTGTTTTTTTCATTTGAATAATTTTAGTAATTTTCATGTATGAGGTGAAGTTACAAATTAAAAATCTTTCCGCTATTTAAAATATTGTTTGGATCAAATGCTTTTTTAATTTCCTTCATTAGCGTTAGATGCCTATCTGTAAATACAATCTCCATATACTCTTTTTGAACAAGGCCGATGCCATGCTCCCCACTTATGGTGCCTCCTAAAGATTTAACCAACTGAAATAATGCTTTCAGCGCCGGAATAACCTCCGGATTATTCAGGCTGTAAATACTTCCCGGTTTTTTGATGCGTATATGTAAATTCCCATCTCCGGCATGGCCATAACATACCGCCTGAAAATTGTATTCCAAGCCCAGTTTTTTTACCCCACGTATTAACGCAGGCAATTCGGCACGTGGTACCACTGTATCTTCTTCGATGGTAAAACCATCTAATTTAACCGCTTCTGCCACCCTTCTTCTGAGTTTCCAAAGTTCGGCTTTTTGTTGGGCATCATCAGCAAAAAATATTTCTCCACAATCATACTCAGCTAGTAAAGCAGCAATTGCTTCCATCTCTGCCATTAAAGTATCCAGATGATTTCCATCAACCTCAATAATTAAATGAGCTTCTATATCATCACTAACAGGTACAACCGTACTATCTACAAACTTGCTTACAATTTTCAAGGCGTCTATTTCTACCAGCTCTAAAGCGCTGGGCGTAAAGCCTGCCCTAAATATAGCGCTCACTGCTTTTCCGGCTCTTTCCAGCGATGAAAAAGGAGCCAGCATCAGTAAGTCATGTTTAGGATAAGGTAATAATTTTAAAACAATTTTAGTAACAATTCCCAAAGTGCCTTCGCTACCTACAATCAATTGTGTAAGGTTGTAGCCGGTGGAATTTTTTAATACATTAGCGCCGGTCCAGATTATTTCACCTGTAGGTAATACAACTTGCAGGTTCAACACATAATCTTTCACCACGCCGTATTTTACTGCTTTAGGGCCGCCGCTATTTTCAGCAATATTTCCACCAATAAAACAACTGCCTCTGCTACTGGGGTCCGGAGGATAGAATAAACCTTTCTCTTTCACAGCATCCTGCAGTACTTCGGTAATAACTCCCGGCTCGGTGGTTACCTGCAAATTTCTTTCATCAATTTCCAAAATTGAATTCATTCTTTCCAGTGAAATAAGCACACCTCCTAAATGAGGCAATGCTCCTCCACTTAAACCAGTACCGGCGCCTCTGGGTGTTACAGGTATTTTATGCTGGTTGCATATTTGCATGATAGCGCTTATCTCTTCCGGCGTACGTGGTTTTACTACCACATCCGGCAAAAAATGCAAATTTTCCGTCTGATCATGAGCATAGTAGTTTAAACTTTCTTCATCAATAAATATATAATCATTACCTACAATCCGCGAAAATTGTGTCAAAAGCTGCTCAATGTCACTTTTCTTTTCTCCAATAAGCATGTTTAACTGTTTGTGTAAAATTAACTGATAATGCTATAAAATTTATTGTTCAATTCAAACTAATTTATTAAATATTAAAAAAATGTTAAAGACAAACAAATACCAGGGGTTATACCCAACTTTTTCATCTTTATGTTGAGTATTGATATTAAACTATTTAAAAACAAAAAAACTAACAATGAAACAATTATTCAAATTTCTGAATGTGGCCGTATTGATTACAACAACACTTTTTATTTCTTCTTGTAAAAAAGATGTAAGCAATGAAACTGCATCTTTTACAGCAAAAAGCCTGCTAACCAATAAAACCTGGGAAGCCGGCGAAGTAACTGATTTTAGCAATGGAATAGCTACGGTGCAATATAAAAAGGGTGCAAACAATAACATGGAAGATTATTCAAAAGTACGTATGACTTTTAATGCGGATAACAGCCTTATAATGATAAATGAAGAGGGTACACTCGAAAAAAATGCAACTTATAAGTTGCTGGAAAATGATAAAAAAATACAGGTGAATATCCCTGATCTTTTCCCTATTGTTTATGAAATCATAGCAGTAACCAAAGATCAACTGTCTTTTAAACTGGTATCCTCCCCTACTGAGTTTACACAGTACATATTGACGCCTGTACAATAAAATCAGCTATATTAAAATTTATTTATATATAAATATTTTGTACCTAATTCCAATTATAAATATTAAATTGTCCAATAAATGAACTAATGTTGAAGCTACAGTAGCACAAAAGCTTAATCAGGGAACAGGGCCGAAAACGGGATGTAATCGTTTTCGGCCGGCTTTTTTGCGCCACTTTTTTTCCGTAAAAAAAGTGGCAATATTTAACATCAAATATTGGACTATTTATAAATATAAATTGTATAATTCCAATTTTTTTTGGAAAATATCCAATTTTATTGGAAAATAAATATTTAAACCGTTTCAGTTTTCCGGCTGATTTTGTCATCAGCCGGAACTTATTGAAAAATTTGGCGTGTGCCTGATTGCCTTTCTCCGGACTTTCCGCTCTATCCTGAGGAAATAGTTTTAAGCCGAAGTTACCTTGGGGTCTTTTTTGCAAAAAAGACCCCAAGGCGACAGCGCTTTTATGTCCTCACAATATCTTTACTTCTCTGAAGTTTAGCATATTCCCTCACGCTTTAATATTTTTTTAATAAAAATTAATGCTTAAAAGCGAGGGCACCAAACCTGCCGATCTCTATTATTTTGAGAATAAAATCCTTTTTTAATAATGCTAAATTCTGCAGCGCCTCTTGTCTGATTGAACTTGGTTAAGGGAGATAAGGTAGCATCATAACTAAAAGTAAAGCGAATATTTTTCAACTCAAACCCAGCCATGGGTATAACAGCATCTTTTACACGATAATATACACCGAGAATTAATTGCTTCTCACCTGACTCAGATAAATTATAATTTCCGTTTACACCTAAAGTCATCTCAGAGGCTCTGGACTGGTTGGTATAATAAATATTGGGGTTGATGATTATGTTATCAGCTACTTTTAAAATAGCATTGATAAAGCCAATATGCCTCATGGGAATTCTTCCCTGATTAGGGTTATCTGCAAAGAAAGTCTCTCGTGGTTTATTAACATGATGAATAGAATAACCTGCATTGATATAAATATTTTCCTGAGGGAAATAAGCATAATTCATTCCTGCCTGCATATCAAAATAGCTAACATTGTTATTGCTTAATACAACATTTGTTGGCAGGGTATTATCAAAAAATACTCCATCGAATTGGTCCGGGAATTTAAGTTGAGTAGCATCAATTCGTTTATTAGCCCAGCCGATGTTAAAACCGGCGCTTAACAGACTACTGTTTCCCAGCATTTGATGGTATGCAACAGAACCATAAATTTTTGTACTTTGTAAGCTTCCAGTGCCTGCCACATCGTTTAATACCACTGCTCCTGCTCCCAGCCAACCATTCTCTATTTTATCTCTGAATAACTGTAAATCACCAAATACACTAACCGTTTTATACGGTACTGTCATAATGGCGCTATATTGATTGCGGTAATGAGCGCCTAACCTGTAATCAGCATCGGGAATAAACCCGGTATTAGCCGGATTAGTAGTAAGTGGAGAATTAAAAAACTGTGAGAAATGCAAATCCTGGGCAGGCAGGTAAACTGCTGCCTGAAGCAATAATGCTATAAAAAGTAATATTTTTTTTCTTGACCACATATTATTTTTCTAACCAGAACTTAATTTTTTAACAATCAAAACTCCCAATTACCAATTCCTAATTACGAATCCCTTATGAATACTCATTAGCGTAATAATGTAATATCTCCTGTTTTCCTGAGTTTTTTACCGTCGGTAAATTCTACATCCAGCGTATAAGTGTACACATCCATTGGTTGTAATGCACCTTTGAATGTACCATCCCAACCCTGCGTTCTGTCATTGGTTTCAAATACAATCTGTCCCCATCGGTTAAATATCTTCCAGGACATTTTTCCGATACCAAAACCTCTTACGTTAATAACTCCATTTCTGCCAAATTTGCCAGGTGTAAACGCATTGGGTACATCCAGTAATGGGTTGATTTCTACTGGTATATCCAGGCAAAAAGTATCTCTACACCCAAATTGATTAATAGCAATTAAGCAGGTTTTAAAAGTATTGCTGGAATTAAACAAATGTGCAGGATTGACTGATGTGGATGTTTCTCCATCTCCAAACTCCCAAATATGGCTGGTGGCGCCCTGTGAATTATTGGTGTACTGTACAGGTGTATTGACAGGTAATGGATTGGGTCCCCAGGTGAAGGAAGCGGTTGGTGACACTGAAACAGTGATATTAAAAAAGGTGGAATCTATTTTATTACAGGTATTAGGATCTTCTGCTATCAATTTTATCGTATACACGCCGGGGTTAGTGTATAAATGTGTAGGACTTACATCGTTAGAGGTAGTGGCGTCACCAAAATCCCAGGCAAATACGGTTCCGCCAATAGAGGTATTTTTAAAAGATGCGTTATAAGGCAAACAACCATTGGCAGGTGTTTCAAATTGAGCTTTGACATTGGCTGCAATATTGACAACGGTATCTACACATTCCGGAGCGTTACAAATAAAAGTATCAATTACACACAGCGTAATTTTATAAGTGCCGGGTGCAGGAAAAGTATGTATGTGTGGGGCATCACTTAAGGTGTCTTTCGGTGATCCGTCGCCCCAATCCCATACGAAGCCTTTATTTGAAAAATGACCAATGGTTGCTTTTGATTTATTGATAAATTCGTAATTCAGATCATTGCAATTACCAATTTTCGAGTAAGTGAAATCCAGAAAAGCCTTATTGGTTCCAACTTTGATTGTAATGGTTGCCGTATCACGAATATTACATTTTACACTATCCTCTTTAATTAGCATAACTGTAAATGTTCCAACTATATTATAAGTATGATTTATAACTCCGGTAAGGGTTGTATCCTTTTTGCCATCGCCAAAATCCCAATAATATTTTTTTGCTGCAATTAAAGTATCTCTGAAGGTAACTGTCAAAGGCATGCAACCGACCGTATCATATGGCACCCCTCCAATTTCTGTACGCAGTCCGGCGCCTACCCCTGCAAAATTCATCGATATTTTTACTGCTGCCTGGTTACAATTAGTAGAATTATTATTGATAGACCACACACCCGGAGTTGTAGGGAAAGCAGCGCCATGGCCACAATTGGCACACATAGCCTGATAGATTACTCCATTGGCGTCAAAGCGGCTGGTACCTCCATCCACATGGTCGCCAGTGCCTCCATTTTGACCAAAATGAGAGCCAAACAGCTGACTTTGTGCATTTTTTCCCAATACAAAAAAGTAAAAATCTTGTCCGTCAGCTTTTGGCAAACCGGGAAGTGGATTTACCTCAGGAAGACCAAAAGTACCTGCACTGGGATAGCCTGCCTTATTGTTAATACCACCTCCCCAACCCGATACATAAACATTTTCACAACGATCTACCAGAAAAGCCACCGGAGACAGATTGGGTAATGCAGCATTTGTTCCAAAAACGGTAGAGTAAACATACCCGGAAAGATTGGGTTGTAATTTACTTATGAACTGTTTACTTCCAGGATTACTATAGGTAGCATTTAAAACAGGCCAGTTTCCGGTTGTTGTTCCCATGATGTAAGGAAAACCCAATTTATCGAATTGAATTCCATACACCAAATCGTTGCCGGTGGTTCCCTGGTAAGTGGTTCGTATCAAACTACTCCCATCATTGAGCAATTGTGTAATAAAGCCGTCTGTTTCTCCTCCCCGATAAGTACCGGCAATTACTCCCGTTTTATCTCCCGGCAAATTATTGCTGGTAGTACCTCCTGCAACATACAGGTTGCCCGATACCGGACTGATACTTAACACAAAACAGGCATCATCGCCACCGCCACCAAAGTAAGTTGCAAATAAAGTGGAAGCCAGGTTCGGAGAAAATTTGGCAATAATACCATCCTGGCGGCCTCCGGCAAAGCCAGGCTGTATGGCTCCGAGTGTGACCGGAAAGTTGTCAGACTTGCTACATGAAGCCAGGTATATATTATTGCTTCCATCCAATATTACTTCACTTCTGGCATCATCACCATAGTTGCGCCTGATAGTAATTGCTCCGAGTGGGGCTGTATACTTATTTCCAATATTGACACCATCATCAGCGGCGCCTCCCATTTTAACAGAACCAATAACGGCAGTACCTAAAGCATTTAATTTAGTAATTACAATATCATAGCCTCCTCCTGATCCTATTACAGGCCTGGTAATAGGATAATTTGTAGAACTGCTTCTGCCGGCAATTACCAAATTTCCCTGGGGATCGCACATCATGCTATGTGGTTGCTCATTGCCGTTTCCGCCGATATAAGTAGCATACAATCTATTAGATCCGTTAGGAGAAAACTTAAAAATAGCCATGTCGTAAGCGCCATTAACGTCCTCATTCACCCCTCCGCCAAAAGTTGTTTGAAAAGCGCCTGGCGAAACGGGATAACCTGCATTAAAACAAATGCCGCCGGCAAAAAAGCTACCATCTGGCCCCGGAGTTGCCGTATATCCCCAATTATCGGCAGTACTGCCGGTAAAAGTGGAAAAGATCAAAGTAGGATCAATAATCAGAGTGCTGTTGGCATCAAAATTATCAATTTTAAACTTTACAATATTATTCCTGACAGTGTACCTGCAATTGATCGTTTGTTGCTTACCGTTAGCAACCTGATAACTGTACGGATATAATTCTTTTAAATTTCCTACGGATGTATTGATAACTAATTCTTTATTTTTTACCTCAAGCTTGTTTGCCCCTTCATAACGCATGGCAATGGCATTTACATCGCCGCCGGGATATACTATTATGTCATATTTTAGTTTGCCGGCATCACTGTAATATCGTACATCAACATTGGGGTAAACATTTTTATAAGTAACCGCTTCGTATATCTTACAATTATTAGCCCATTTTGTCGTATCATTTCCAATAAAATAATTATTATATCCCGGCATCACTTTATCGGGTATAATTTGAACCTGTGAAGAAGCTCCGGCAAAACTTACTTTATACGCATGTGAGCGGAGAATAAAATTATTTTGACTACTATCATCTGAAATTTCTCTACGCATAGCTGTTTTAGGCAGGTCGGTATGACTATGGCCGTGAAGTTTTTCTGAAAGATTATTTAAATCTTCCGGGTGATGCAGTAAAACAGTAAACCCTGCCTTTTCGAGAAAAAATGAGCCGCCGGTAAAATCTCCTTTAAAATTAACCTTCCTGTCCCATTGTCCTTTATTTTCCACAAATTCCATTTGTGCATGGGCAGAAAAAACCGTTAATAATAACAGAGATAAAATGCAACCGTAAATTAGTGATATGTAATTATCCCTGGTTTTCAAAAGTTTTTTTTACAATTTACTAAAAACAACTTAGAATATATAGCCGTTTATACATTATTTAGATATTTAGTTCATGGTCGATGAAACATGAACTACCTCTATCTCATGCAATCTTACTCCACATTGTTTTACCTTTCTGTTGCTCTAAAAAAGATTTAACAGGCAAATTTGTTGCCAAAGCCATATCAGGATCATTTTGCAGTAATGATTCAACTGCTTCTTTGGCTGCTTCTACGATTGCTTTATCTTTAACAATATCTGCCAGTTTAAAGTTCAATAATCCGCTTTGGCGAGTACCTTCTATATCTCCCGGCCCACGTAATTCTAAATCTTTTTCTGCAATTTTGAAGCCATCGTTGGTTGCTACCATTATATTTAGACGTTCCCGGGCTTCTTTGGATATTTTATAACCTGTTAATAAAATGCAAAAACTTTTTTCAGCGCCTCTTCCTACTCTTCCTCTTAATTGATGTAACTGTGCTAAACCAAACTTTTCAGCGCTTTCTATCACCATCACGGTTGCATTAGGAACATTGACCCCCACTTCGATCACCGTAGTGCTTACCATTATTTGGGTATCACCGGATATAAATCGTTGCATGTTGGTTTCTTTCTGTTCAGCGGTTTGTTTGCCATGTACCATGCTTATCCAATACTTAGGTTCAGGAAAAAATGATTTGACCTCCTCATATCCTTTTAGCAAATTTTCATAATCCAATTTACTGCTCTCTTCTATTAAGGGATAAATAATATAGGCCTGCCTGCCTTTAGCTACTTCTTCTTTAATAAATGACATTACTTGTGGCCGGGTATTTTCATAGCGATGTAGGGTAGTAATCAGCTTCCTGCCTGGCGGTAATTCATCCATTACACTGTAATCCAGATCACCATAGGCAGTGAGTGCCAGGGTACGTGGTATGGGAGTTGCCGTCATTACCAATACATGGGGTGGCGTAGTATTTTTCTTTTGCAGTTGTGCTCTTTGTGCTACACCAAATTTATGCTGTTCATCTACTACTACAAAGCCTAAATTGTTAAATTGTACTTTATCTTCTATAACAGCGTGTGTTCCAATTAAAATATGCAGCGTACCTTCTGTACATTTTTTCAATATTTCTTTTCGACTTTTCGCCGGTGTGGAGCCTGTTAATAAATCAATTTCAACGGGCATATCTTTTAACAAGGTTTTAACACTATCAAAATGTTGTCGGGCTAATACTTCCGTAGGCGCCATTAATACACTCTGATAAAACCGGCCATCAGTAGAACGTATATTATCAGCAGCGAGTAACATACTTAATAAAGCCACAATCGTTTTTCCACTCCCTACATCGCCTTGCAAAAGGCGATTCATTTGTTTGCCGCCGGCGGTATCTTTTCTAATTTCTTTTAATACTTTTTTTTGAGCATTGGTAAGTTCAAAGGGGAGATAAGTATTGTAAAATGAATTGAATAAATCGCCTACCTTATCGAACACGAATCCTTTACTAAAACGATGTCGCTGTGTTTTTATTAAGGTCATACGCAGAAGGGAAAAAAACAACTCTTCAAATTTCAATCTTCTTACTGCATGAAAATAATGTTTCTCTGAAGGAGGAAAATGTATGTATTGATAAGCTTCGTATCTGCCAATAAATTTATATTGCCGAACCATATCATCGGGTAAGTTTTCGGGTAAGTCTTTTTCCTGAAGCAACTTAAGTAGCTGTTGTGTAAGCTTACCGATTGCTTTGCCACTTAATCCTCTGGCTTTTAACTTTTCGGTAGAGGGATAAACAGGCTCTAGAAAAGATTTACCTTCAGCGTTTTGTGACGTAAATAATTCTATTTCCGGATGTGCAATTTGTGGTTTGCCTAAAAAATAAGTCAGCCGCCCAAAAGCAGTATATACTTGCCCTTCTTTCAGCATTTTCTGTATCCAGTTGATACCCTGAAACCATACCAAATCAATTTCACCGGTATTATCCTGCAAATAAGCGATTAACCTTTTTCCCCTTTTTTCTCCCAGTATTTCTGTATATTTTATTGTTCCTTTTACATAAGCATAATCTTTTTGTATGGACAAGCTACTGATGAAATCCACCTTCGTTTTATCAATATGTCGATAAGGAAAGAACGTTAATAGATCGTTAAAATTAAAAATTTGTAGTTCTTTGCGTATTACTTCCCCACGCTGAGCCGATACTCCGTTGAGATATTCTATAGGATTGCTTAATATATGTGAATGATTATTAATATTTTATGCTTTTAAGGTTATTTCCAGAATAGGATACAATATATAAAATTCAATACTCATTTAGCAATTTTTATATACTATATAACGTAGGTACCTATACGCATATTAAGGTATAATGACTATCAGTAATTTGACAATATGATTTCATGTGGATATTAGTAATAATATTTATTTTAATAAAATTCTAAAATGCAAATCTAAAGATACTACTGTAGCTTCAACTTCAGGTTCTTTATTGGACCATTTTATATATACACTTGGTATAACGTTAAAGCGTGAGGGA
>CAZPHA010000017.1:0-52261 GCA_964586215.1 uncultured Ferruginibacter sp. | reverse complement strand
TTGTTAAAGTTCTTAATCTTTTTGAACTTTGACACAGTTTATTTTACAGCCTCGGGCAGTCGGCTTTATACCTTTTATCAGCTGTTGTTGCGGCTGCTGCAGGCTTCGTTTCACTACGGCCCTTCGCTACGCTCCGGGCCTCTCCGCCTTTGGCGGATCGCCTTCCGCATCCGCCTGCCCATCAGCTTTTGTTACCTGGTCTGACGGTCCTCCGTCTGACCAGGTAACGGTCCCCGTCTGACCATGAACCGTGATTTCATTTAAACTCCCTATATTTGACCATGTTTTCAGCTAACCGAGTGCTTCCCATATGGAAGCAGGCACCTTTTATCAGGCTGCTATCGCCATTGATTGCAGGTATTTTATTGCAATGGTATGGGCAGTTTTCCCCTTTATTTATTGCATTTTCAGCAGCTTTTTTAACCATTTTATGGATAGGCTTTCGCTTTTTACCTATTGCCATCAAATTTCAATGGCGGGTATTACAGGGGATTTTGCTGCAAATGATTTTAATCACATTTGGATTGTTCCTTACCTGGCAAAAGGATATCCGGCATCAAAAAAACTGGTTTGGAAATAGCTACGCTGATAGTAATTACCTGGTAGTAAAAATTAATGAACCGCCGGTAGAAAAAAGCAAATCGTATAAAGCAGAGGCGATTATTGAAACAATTGTAAGGAACGATTCAGCCATTGCCTGTCAGGGTAAAATTATTTTATACTTTTCGAAAGACAGCCTGGCGGAAAAACTACATTATGGCGATAAAATTCTAATCAATAAATCCCTACAGTCTATTAGAAATTCCGGTAACCCTGGTGCTTTTAATTATAAACAGTACATGGCTTTTCAGCAGATTTTTCACAATGCTTTCTTAAAGTCAAAAGATTGGATAGTACTGAAAGAAAAGGAAGTAAATCCTTTTAAGCTCTTCATCTTTAATACACAGCAAAAAATCATCAGTACACTTTCTTCTAACATTAAAGGAGAAAAGGAATTGGGCATTGCCGAAGCGTTGTTGATTGGTTATAAAGAGGATTTAGATAAAGACCTGGTGCAGGCTTACAGCAACACCGGCGTAGTGCATATTATCGCCATCAGCGGTATGCATTTGGGGTTAATTTATATTGTGCTGCTGTGGCTATGCAATCATATTCCCGGCATTAGAAAATCAAAGTTGTTAAGGGTTATCCTGATTTTGGGAAGTTTGTGGTTGTTTTCTTTATTAACCGGTGCTTCAGCCTCGGTGTTAAGAAGCGCTGTAATGTTTACCTGCATTGTTGTAGGTGATAATTTTGCTAAAAAAGCTTCTATTTATAATTCGCTTGCGTCTTCGGCCTTTTTGCTGCTTTGCTATAACCCTTACTTTTTATGGGATGTCGGATTTCAGTTATCTTATTTAGCTGTAATAAGTATTGTGATTTTTCAAAAACCTGTTTATCAATGGATATACATTAGCAATAAATGGTTGGATAAGATATGGAAGTTAGCAGCCATTTCGCTGGCAGCCCAGATATTAACTTTTCCTATTTGCATCTATTATTTTCATCAATTTCCTAATTTGTTTTTACTGTCTAATTTAATTGCGGTACCGCTATCCAGTATTATTTTATTTGTAGAAATATTTCTTTTGCTATTTGCTTGGATACCACCGATAACTGCGTATATAGGAAAAATTACCAGTTGGTTGTTATGGCTGATGAATAAAATTATTGTGGCTATTAATGATCTGCCTTTTTCCGTGTGGGATAAAATTTCGGCTAATATTTTTTCTACATTTTTATTATATAGTGTAACCATTAGCGTTAGTTTATGGCTATTCAAAAAAAGTAAGCAATATTTCCGAGTATCATTATTAGCATTATTAGGTTTTTTTGCACTACACAGCTTTACGTCCTGGAAAGTAGCCAGTCAGCAAAAATTGATCATCTATAATGTGCCAAAATGCCAGGCTATGGACATTATAAATGGTAATCAATACAAGTTTATAGGAGATAGTGTGTTAATGGTTGATGGTGTATTACAAAACTTCCATTTAAAACCTGCCAGAGTTCAACTTCAACTGACCAGAGCTGTATCTTCTTTTACTAATTTTTTTCAACAGAACAACTTTTTTCAAATAAATAGTAAGAGATTTTTATTGATAGATAAATCAATTTCATTTATTTCTGAAAAAATGATAAATATTGATTATATTATACTTTCAAATAATTCAAAAATTAATATTTCCCAATTGTTAACTACTTTCAATTGTAAGTATTTTATATTTGATGCTTCTAACAGTTTGTGGAAAATTGAACAATGGAAAAAAGAATGCGAAGCGTTACATTTGCAATATTATTCGGTTCCGGATAATGGGGCGTTTGTTTTAGATTTTGATTAGTTTAGAGGTTATTATTTGAGGTTTAGAGTTTGGGGTTTGATGTTTGAGGTTTATGGTTATGATTGTGTGGTAAGTTTGTACTGCTACACCCAAAATGCAATAAACTTCAAACCCTAAACCCTAAATTTCAAACTCCAAACGTCAAACATCAAACCCCAAACTCTAAACTTCAAATAACAAACCTCAAACCCAAATTTTCTTCCATGCAAAAAAAAATTACTTCAGCCCTTATCTCTGTTTATTATAAAGATGGCTTGGAAAATATTGTACAATTGTTACATCAGCTTAGTGTAAAAATTTATTCTACAGGCGGTACACAGCAGTTTATCGAAGGGTTGGGTATTCCATGTGTTAATGTGGAGTCGGTAACCAACTATCCTGCTATTTTGGGTGGCAGGGTAAAAACACTTCACCCGGGTGTCTTTGGGGGTATTTTGGCCCGGCGTGACAATGCGACGGATCTTTCAGAAATGAAACAATTTGACATTCCATTTATCGATTTGGTGATTGTTGATTTATACCCTTTTGAAGAAACAGTGAGGGCAGAAAATGATGAGCATATAATCATTGAAAAAATTGATATCGGTGGGCCTTCTATGATTAGGGCTGCTGCGAAGAATTTCAAAGACGTAATGGTAGTAGCAGCCAAAAGAGATTATTTACCTTTCCTGGATATTCTGAAAAATCAGCAGGGTGAAACAACTTTGGAACAGCGGAAAACTTTTGCCAGCAAGGCTTTTGACATATGTACCGGTTACGACCTGGCTATTTCCAATTACTTTAATGGTACCGATTTTAACAATCCGTTTGGGAAGGATAAAAATATTCTTCGTTACGGAGAAAATCCTCATCAAAAGGGAATTTTCTTAGGCGATGAGGATGAGATTTTTGATAAGCTGCATGGTAAAGAACTTTCTTACAACAATATTGTAGACGTAGATGCTGCTATGCAATTGATCAATGAATTTCATGATTTAAACGAGTTGAATGGCGCTGTATTTGCGATTATTAAGCATACCAATGTGTGTGGCGCTGCAGTTCGGGAAACGCTGAAAGATGCCTGGGATGCAGCTCTGGCAGGTGATCCTACAAGCGCTTTTGGTGGAGTGTTGGTTTGTAATACGGAAGTGGATAAGGCTACTGCCATCGCCATTAATGAACTTTTTTTTGAGGTAATTATTGCTGCCGGTTACGATGGTGATGCTTTAGATATTCTTCGTACAAAAAAGAATAGGATTATTTTAATGTATAGAGTAAACGAGGAAAAGCATTTGCCATCACATCAATTTAAATCAGTACTAAACGGCATTCTCACCCAGCAAAATGATGTGGGAAATTTTTTAGAATGGAAAGAAGTAGGTGGCAGGCAAACAGATGCAAGGGAAAAAAAAGACCTCATTTTTGCCAATATTATTTGTAAACATTTGAAAAGCAATGCCATTGCCTTGGTAAAAAATCAGCAATTGATTGGTAAGGGTTGCGGCCAAACTTCCCGGATTGATGCCGTCCATCTGGCCATAGCAAAAGCACATGAATTTAAATTTGATACACAGCGAGCCGTATTATCCAGTGATGCTTTCTTCCCGTTTAATGATTGTGTGAAGGTGGCACATACAGCCGGAGTTGAGGCCTTTATTCAGCCCGGAGGATCCATTCGTGATGAGGATTCTATACAATATTGCAAAGAGAATAATTTAGCCATGGTACTTACAGGTATGCGTCATTTTAAACATTAGTATTTTTATAATAATTTTTGTCCTTTACCGTTTTACTATTTCAACATATTAATGAAGAAATCTTCCCCCAAAAATACTGCCAAAGGTTATGCCGCACTGGCTGTGACGAGCATTGTATGGGGTACTACCTGGGTGGCAAGCAAAAAAGTAGTATCGGAAATGCCTGCACTACAAGCAGCTTCCATTCGTCAAATTATCGCCGGCTTGAGTTTTCTTGCTTATTTTATTGTACGCAAAAAATTTTTCTTTCCCTCACCTCAGCAATTCGCCTGGATTTGTTTAATGGGTTTGTTGATGTTTGTAATGGCCAATGGATTGAGTACCTGGAGCTTAAATTACATTCCAACAGGTTTAAGTGCACTGATAGGAGCTCTTTATCCGTTAAGTGTAGTGTTGATTGAGATGATTTTTTTTAAAAAAAGAATAAAATCGCCGCTCATATTTACAGGGCTATTTTTAGGAATAACAGGCATAGGTATTGTTTTTTATGAAAATTTATTTCACCATCACAGTCCTCAGTTTTTTTTCGGGGTTGGTCTTTCCGTTGTAGCTATGCTGAGCTGGAGTACAGGAACTATTATCATTTCTAAGAATAAATTGCAAATGGATCCTTATTACTCCATAGGCTGGCAAATGCTGGCAGGGGGATTAATGCTAAGCATTTTTGCAAAATTTACAGTCCAAACGGTAGCTATTTCCCATATTCCGTTAAAGGCATGGTTGTTTATAATATATCTCATTGCCGCAGGATCCATTATTGCGTTTATTGCCTTTATTTTCTCCATTAAAAATTTGTCAACAGGAATTGCTTCGTTATATGCATACATCAATCCAATTGTAGCCATGTTGATGGCTCCACTTTTTGTTGAAGGAGAGAAATTAACGCTTTATATCCTGTGGGGCGCTATTGTTACTTTAACGGGTGTTTTCTTGGTAAACTATAGTATGAAAAAAAGTAAAAAGGAAATTATTGTTGAACCAGAGCAATAAATTGTTCATACATTTCTTTCCAGCCTGCAAATTCTTTATCTGTTCCGAAGATATTGTTATGCCAAATGCTGATCATTTTTCCGCCAACTTCTTTACATATTTTATAATAATGTAGCATTTCCTGATAAGCCTGTTCGGAAGTAAATTTTTGTTCGTAATAAGAATTTGCCTCCATATAGCAAAAAGGATGAATTCTTAATGAAGTTTTCTCTTCTTTTTCTAAATCATACCAGTAAAAAGAAGAAGCAACAGAAGCCCTAAATCCGTTGATACTTCCGTATCCCATACTGTAATCGTCTGTAAAGCCAGCATTTATTAATCTTCTGTATCCTTCAGGAAGGTTGAATCGGATGTAGTGCTGTCTTGAATGTTTGCTGGTGCCAAGGCTGATTTTTTCAAGTGTTTCTTTTTCTTTTATTAATAAAGTTTCATTGTCGCCACTTTGCCAGGAGGGATGTAAACCGATATTATATTTTTTCGCATGATCATAAATGAGCTTTTTCATGACTGTTGTATTGGGCAAAATGTTTTTATCATATTGGCCATTTTTTTTTGCTACCAAAAAAAAGTAATACGGTTGTAAATGATGTTTTTCATGTAACTGATCCAGCCATTTGTAAGTATCAAATGGATCCTTCTGCAAATTCAATAACACTTTTATTCTATTTATTGATGGAGATTTTATAAATCCTCCGCCATTTCTTAACAACCCTTTGTATTTATAAGAATAAGCGATATCAATATCATAAGTTGGCAGGAAGGTAAAACGTGAGAGGTGAAAGGTGAAATATGAGAACTTTTGTTTTAATGCTGCAGTAAATTGTTGTATCCAGATATTGATTAAGGGAATATGTAAGAAACCTTCTCTAAATGCCAGTGAATTCGTATGTGCATACCTGCCGTAACTATCTTTCTCATGTGGTAAATACTCTTCATATCTACTCAGCAGATAAAAAGATGCAGCAAAAATGTCAAAAGGAAAGTCTGAATGATCTGATTTAAAAAATGCCTTGTATTTTTCTAAAGGAAAGCATTCAATCTCTTGCGCTTTAACGCCGTTTTCAAATAACAGGGAATAATTTTTAATATTGAAAGAGCTGTTATCAATGTTTCTGTCGCTATAGTTTATTTTTATCTGCTGATAATTTTTAAAATCATCTTCATTATTTGTTAATTGAAAAGATATGTTCATCAATTCTTCAAAAATAAAAGAACAGATGTATAGTAATCTGGACGTAAAAGGTTGTTTCGTATAAATAAGTATCATAAAACCAGCAGTAGCATAGCGTTTTATTGGTTATACTGCTTTTTCCATAATTGATTAAAAGTATTGGAACTGAATTCAAGCTTGCTTCGACTATTTTTCCAACCTTTAAAAATAGAGTTAACTACTTTATTTTTCAGGTTGCCGCCGCCCATATTCATCATGTTTCTTCTAAGGCTGGCCATTTTCCACATTTTCCAGGCCATTTTTTCGGAAAAAGTAGTCAAGCCTTCTTCTATAGACTGGTGCCTGTTTTCCAATAGTAACTCATGTAGATTAATTTTTACAGCACACACTTCTGTACAGTTGCCACAAAGAGAGGAGGCGTAGCTTAAGTGTTTATACTCCTCCAGCCCCTGTAAATGTGGGGTAATAACGCTACCGATTGGGCCGCTGTAGGTAACGCTATAAGCATGGCCTCCGATATTTTTGTATACCGGGCAAGCGTTCAGGCAGGCACCACAACGGATACAGTAAAGGCTTTCTCGTTGTTGAGGGTTTTGCAAAATATTGGTACGGCCGTTATCTAATAGGATTACATACATTTCTTCCGGCCCATCCGGTTCATGTTCCTGTCGGGGGCCTGTGATAATGCTGTTGTACACCGTCATCCGCTGACCTGTGCCAAAAGTGGCCAGTAGTGGCCAGAACAGGCTAAGATCCATAATGGAGGAAATCATTTTTTCAATGCCTACCACTACAATATGTGTTTTAGGGAAAGCACAGCTTAACCGGGCATTACCTTCATTTTCAGTAAGTGCAATTCCTCCAATATCGCTGATTAAAAAGTTAGCACCTGTTACACCCACACCAGCCTGTACATATTTTTCTCTCAAAATATTTCTGGCAACCTGCGTTAGCTCAACCGGTGTAAGATTATTAGGCACGCCTAATTTTTTGCTAAAAAGATTAGCAACATCTTCTTTGCTTTTATGCATGGCAGGCGTTACAATATGGTAGGGAGGCTCACCATCCAATTGTTGAATATATTCTCCTAAATCTGTTTCTACGCTCTGAATGCCATTTTTTTCCAGGGCGTCATTCAGGTGGATTTCTTCGGTGACCATGCTTTTGCTTTTCACCAATGTTTTGCAATTCTTTTCTTTGCAGATGTTTAAAATTTCGTCTATGGCTTGCCGTGAGTTTTCTGCCCAGATAACTTTTCCGCCTCTTTTGGTAAAATGTAGTTCAAATTCTTCTAATTGCTGGTCAAGTGTTTCAATAGCACGCCATTTTATATTTTTGGCTCTTTCTCTTGCTAATTGCAGATCATGAAATTGTTCTTTACCTTTAGGAACGGCAGTATTGTACTTGCCGATATTAAAATTAATTTTGTTTCGATGTTCTATATCGGTTGCTTTTAACAAGCTTTTTTCCTTAAATATGATTTCATTTTTTGTCATGCAATATGTCTTTGTTTCAGCTTTTTACCTGTATTTTATACATCAATTATTTATTTTATCTTTTCATCTTCATTTAGTTCAATTATTAACCTATCAGTTTCAATCAATTGCTTTAATTCTTCTTCCTTAGGTAAATACAAGCGATATTTACTTGCAAATAACTGCTCATTTTCTGCCAGTACAGAATATTTTACAATAGTTTCATCTTTTTCTGTGCAAAGTATTATTCCTATTGTTGGGTTGTCATCTTCGCTTTTCTTCAAATCATTATACATGCGTACATACATATCCATCTGGCCGATATCTGCATGTTTTAGTTTATCCGTTTTTAAATCTATCAAAACAAAACATTTCAGGTAATAATTATAAAAAACCAAGTCAATGTAAAAATCAGACGTGTCAGTTACAATGTGCTGTTGTCGTGCCACAAAAGCAAAACCTTTCCCTAATTCCATTAAAAATTTTTGTAAATGATTCACCAGAGCTTTCTCCAGTTTATTTTCACTTACAAACTCATCGGGAGAGAATCCTAAAAACTCAAAAATATATGGATCTTTAAGTAAAGTGTGAGGTGTTTCCTTTGTAGATTTCTTCGAAGGAGGCAGTACTCTTCCTAAATATTGAGTTTTTATATTACGCTGTAAAGTTCTGGTATCCCAGTTATTTTCAATTGAATATTGCATGTATTGTAGCCTAAGTTCAGGGTTTTCAATTCGGCTAATTATGCGATAATGTGTCCAACTTAATTCGTGACGCACTGCGTCACTTTTTTGGAAAGCCAGATAAAATTGCCGAATATTTCGAAGGTTGCTTTCATCAAAACCTTTACCAAATTCAAGTGTTAACTCCCGAGAAAGATTTTTTAAAACAGCTTTACCATAAGCGGCTGTTGCCTTTCCCTGCTGTTCATCTTCCACTATCAGCCGTCCGATTTCCCAATACATTTTTAACAAAATCGTATTGTTGCTTTTAAAAGCAGTCTGTTTTGCTTTTAAAACTATTTCCTTAACCGATTGAATTAATATATTTTGTTGTGTAATTGTTTTCATGCTTTTACTTTATCCAAAACACCCAACTTTTTTCCAATTTTTGTAAATGCTTCAATGGCTTTGTCCAAATGTTGTTGTTCATGAGCGGCGCTCAGCTGTACACGAATTCTGGCCTGCCCTTTAGGAACTACAGGGAAGAAAAATCCAATTACATAAATGCCCTCTTCTAATAAATCGGCCGCAAATTGTTGTGCCAGTACTGCATCATACAGCATGATGGGCACAATCGGGTGATCGCCGGGCTTTATGTCAAATCCTGCCTCTGTCATTTTTTTTCTGAAATATTGTGTATTGTAATGCAACTTATCTCTTAATGCTGTGGTTTCGCTGAGCATATCAATAACCGCAATAGATGCACCAACAATGCTGGGAGCCAGCGTATTGCTGAATAAATATGGCCTGCTCCGCTGACGAAGCATTTCAATAATTTCTTTTTTGCCGCTGGTAAATCCACCGCTGGCGCCACCCAGTGCTTTGCCCAGCGTACCAGTAATAATATCAATACGGCCCATCACATTTCTGTATTCATGTGTTCCACGGCCTGTTTCCCCCAAAAATCCAGAGGAATGGCTCTCATCAATCATCACAATGGCATCATATTTATCGGCTAAATCACAAATCTTGTCTAATTGTGCAATGGTTCCATCCATACTAAAACTACCATCTGTAACAATTAATCTGCTTCGCAAATGAGCGCTTTCTTTTAATTTATTTTCCAGATCCTCCATATTATTATGCTCATATCGGTAGCGTTGGGCTTTGCACAATCTAATACCATCAATAATACTGGCATGATTCAAGGCATCGCTGATAATAGCATCCTGCTCATTAAAAAGGGGTTCAAAAACACCTCCGTTGGCATCGAAAGCGGCTACATATAATATGGTATCCTCCGTACCTAAAAAGCGGGCAATTTTTTGCTCCAGCTCTTTATGAATATCCTGGGTGCCGCAAATAAATCGGACACTACTCATACCATAACCTCTATAGTCCACATATTTTTTTGCAGCTTCAACAACTTTTGGATGAGAAGAAAGCCCTAAATAATTGTTGGCACAGAAGTTTAATACTTTTTTGCCGTTGACAACGATCTCTGCACCTTGTTCGCTGGTGATGATACGTTCTTTTTTAAAAAGTCCGGCGGCTTCTATTTCAGCTAACTCATTGCTTATGCGATGGATGAATTTTTGGTTCATATAATTGAATTGATTAATAAGCAAATGTAGGAATGTTACATAAAAGAGAAATTATAAAATTAAAATAATATTTATATATAATTAATTATTTATCAATATATTATAAGTTATAAATTTTTATTTTTAATATTTTATAAGCGATTTATGTAACTTTTTTATCTTCTACACGTAATATTAGTAAAAATAACCCATATAGACCTACTTATACAGCTAAAACCGTATGACTGAGAGAGAATATAATGATTGTGTGAATCAGTATGCAGATAATGTGTACCGATTTATTCTTAAAAATCTACGCAATGAGGAGGATGCAAAGGACATTGTACAAAGTACTTATGAAAAAATGTGGATCAATAGAAATAAAGTTGACAGCAGCACTAGTAAAAGTTATTTATTTACGGTAGCCTACCATCAAATGATTGATCATATCAGGAAAAATAAGCGACTTACTTATAAGGAAGATTTTGAGGAAAATGCAAAAGGATCGGTAAGCCCCGATTTTGATAATAAACGAATAGTGAATGAGGCATTAGCAAAACTTAATGAAACACAACGGAGTTTAATATTGTTAAAAGATTATGAAGGATATAGCTATGAAGAAATAGGAAAAATAACAGGATTGAATGAAAGCCAGGTGAAAGTATACTTACATCGGGCCAGGTTACTATTGAGAGATTATATTGTAAAACCGGAAAATGTGATTTAGTTTGAAGTTTGGGGTTTGGAGTTTGAAGTTTATGGTTGTTTTTGTTTTATTTTTTTATTCCAATAAATATATCAAAAACCCACATATCAAACTTCAAACAATAAACTCCAAACCCTAAACACCAAACTCAAAACAATAATGAACATCAACAGACATAATTACGAAGTTTTCTTTCTGCTGTATGTGGATAATGAATTATCTAATGACGAAAAAGCAGCTGTAGAGTTATTTGTACAACAGAACCCTGATTTGCAGGCTGAGTTTGAGGCTATCAGAGAGGTAGTATTACCTGCTGCTGATATTAGCTTCGATAATAAGGAACATTTGCTCAAAAAAGAAGAAGGTACTACAAATGTTCAGCATCAATTACTTTTATTGCTAGACAATGAGCTTGCCGGTGAAGAAGAAAAAAATACGCAGAGGCTAATTCAAAAAGATAAGGATGTAGCACTGGAATGGGAAATTTTACAAGAAACAAAATTACAACCGGATACATCAATAATATTAAAAAATAAAAAAGCACTTTATAGAAAAGAAGCTGCCAGAGTAATAAATTTTGATTGGAGAAAAATGGCTGCAGCGGCTGTTTTAATAGGTTTTGGATTATGGATAGGAATTAACTATTTTACAAAGTCTAATCAATTAGAAGAAGCACCATTGGGACAAAATGAGCGCCCAAAACCTGTTAATTCGATGCCGAATAATGCAAATGTAGTTGCCAACGTAAATGTAGCCTCATCTACCCAAAAAAATATTCAGGAAAATAATGTAGTAAGCCCTAAAAATAATACCCAATCAGCAGTGATAATCGCTGTGAATAATTCTTTAAATCAAAAAAGAATTTTTAAAAAATTAAATTTAGAAAATTTTAACAAACAGGGTAGTAACGAAACTATAATTGAAAACGTATTACCTACAACAACAGCAGAAGCAACATTGTTAGCCAATGCAGCTCCATCCACTGATAATGTTAATCCCCGGGTATTGGCTGTTAGTAATGTGGAGGAAAACAGTAACTTATATGTAGCAAATGCAGTTTATGAAGAAGAACCAAACGATAACAAAATTTTGTACATAGAAGAAGAAACAATCAAACGCACTAAAATCGGAGGACTTTTCCGGAAAGTTAAACGAGTTTTTGAGCGTACTGCAAGCATAAAAACAGGCGATGGTATTAAGCTCGCCGGCTTTGAAATAGCATTAAAATAATCACATTAAAATTAATACAAAAGATGAAACAGCTAATTACATTTTTAGCAGCAGCATTATTTTGCTCTGCATCCATGGCACAGGTAGACAGCACCAGAAGAGATTCTTCGGCAGTAGATATCAAACGTCCAAAATCAGATACTATTCGTATTGGTAATATTATCATTATCAAAAAAGAAAAAGATAAAAATGCAGAAGATGTATGGATAGAGAAAAACAAAAGCCGCCAAAAAAAGCAAAATGCCAATATTAGTACCAACTGGGGAATTGTTGATTTGGGATTTGCCAATTATATTGATAATACCGACTACAGTAATACGGGCAACTACCTTGTTAATAGACCTAACTTTCCTGATTTAGGTAAAAGCGATTTTAAGTTGCGTACTGGTAAAAGCGTGAATGTAAATATTTGGTTTTTCATGCAAAGGCTTAATCTGGTAAAGCATTACGTAAATCTTAAGTATGGACTTGGGTTAGAACTTAATAATTATCGTTATAAATCAGCCGTTAGTTATAAAGAAGGGGGTACCATACCTTACACCGCTAATAATCAGGCTACTTCGCCATTCATTTTTAGAGACTCTATTGAGTTTAAGAAAAATAAACTGGCTGCCGATTATTTGACCGTACCTTTTATGATCAATTTCAACAGCGATCCGCAACACAATAAAGGTCTTACCATGAGTGTGGGTGTAAGCGCCGGTTATTTATATAGTCAAAGAAATAAGCAGGTAAGCGAAGCCAGAGGTAAAGAGAAGAATAAGGGAGATTATGATTTGGAACGTTTTAAATTGTCTTATATAGCTGAGCTGGGTTTAGGTCCGGTAAGACTTTACGGATCGTATAGCCCCCAATCAATGTATCAAAATGGATTAAATATAAAACCCTATACAGTAGGAATCAGGTTTAGCAATTGGTAGGTCAGATATTTTTCTTTATTCTCTCTCACCCCAATCTTCAGCAGTTTAAGTATAGCCATGCTTATCAGAAGGTTGGGGATTTTTTATAAAAATTTGTTATGATTTTCATAAAATGATTATTTGTGGTTGCAGGGTATAATTTTATCTGATATATTTATACATCGAAACTAATTCTACCCATTATTACAAATTGGAACTGTATATCCTACCTGAAAGCCCGGCCTTTAGGTAGTAGTCATTGCCGCAGGCAATTTTTCAAATAATATTAATTAAAGCCTAAAAACGGTTTATATTTTTAAGTATGAATTTTAGTTCTACGTAAAATTCATTTATGGGCCTTTCTTTTTTCCGCCTGCTTGTCACTCTTTCTGTAAGCAGCCTGCCAGCATTGATCACAGAAACTGATCAGAAAAGTTATGTTAAGTCTTTACTAATGTATTCAAAATTAAAAGATCGAACATTTTCTGAAAATCCTTACTATATTGTCATAGACAAAAGTGATTATGAATTAAGAGTTTATGATGATGAAGGCTGGTATGCTACTTATCCTGTTGTATTTGGCAGCAAAGATTTAAGTGATAAAATGCAGCAGGGAGATAAAAAAACACCGGAGGGAACATTTAAAATCATTGTAAAAAAAATACATCCTAAGTGGGGCCCGGAGCTTTTATTAGATTACCCCAATAAGGCATCGGTACAGCTTTTTAAAGACAGAAAGTCTAAGGGAATTATTCCTTCCAATGCAAAAATTGGTGGTGGTATCGCCATACATGCTACCCGACCGCAAGAAGAATGGACGGTAGATAATTATTACAACTGGACAGATGGCTGCATATCTGTAAAATATTCAGAAATGAAAGAACTGTATAGTTACATATCTTCAGGAACCCAGGTAACTATACAGAAATAAATTTTATTTGTTTATAAAAAGAAGACTTCCATCTCCATAGCTTAGAAAACGATAATCATTTTGTAGGGCATGATCATATACTTTTCGCCAGTCATTTCCAATGGCCGCAGCTACCAGTAGCAAAAGAGTAGACTGTGGTTGATGAAAATTAGTAATGATAGCTTTTGCAATTCTAAAAGTATATCCGGGAGCAATTATAATTTGTGTTTGGGTAAAAATTTTGGTAAGATTATTTTTTCTCAACCAATTGAGTAATGCTGATAACGCCTGTTGCATATTTAAATTGGTATTGGCTAAAGCATCCTCGTATACATCCCATTGTTGTAAAGAAAGTGAAGGAGCATAGGGGTTTTGATAAGCTTTGACTCCCAGCCAGAACAAACTTTCGATAGTACGTAAAGAAGTAGTGCCAACGGCTACAATCATTTTATTCTGATATTGTAATATTTTTTCGATTGATTCAATAGATACATCTATCCATTCAGCATGCATTTCATGTTGTTCCATAGTAGCCGCTTTTACCGGCTTGAACGTACCGGCGCCTACATGCAGTGTAACGAACTCTTTTGCGATTTGTTTTTCTTCCAATTTTTTAAAAATAGTATCTGTAAAATGTAGCCCTGCCGTAGGCGCCGCCACCGAACCCTGGTGTTGGGCGTACACTGTTTGATAACGTTCACTATCATCATTTTCAACATTTCTTTTAATATAAGGAGGCAAAGGTATATTGCCGGTAGCGGCTAAAATTTCTGCAAATGAATAATCAGAGGGTTGCCATGAAAATTCCACCACATAAGCATCTGATAATTTTTCTATTAACTCTACCCATAATTCTAACTCCAAATTCCTAATTCCCAATTCCTTTTTTAACTTGTTCTCTTTCCACTTGCTTACTCCACCGATCAAACATTTCCATTTGCATTTTCCTTTAAGGCTCATTACTACACTATAATCTTTAATCGCTTCATATGGTTCCAGGCAAAAAATTTCTATTTGACCTCCTGTAGGTTTATTAAAAATTATTCTTGCGTTAATTACTTTAGTATTATTAAAAATAAGTAAGCTTTCGTCAGGCAGGTATTGAGCAATATTTTTGTAATAATCATTCTGAATGATGCCATGCTGATAAATTAATAATTTTGAAGCATCCCTTTCATTTAGTGGATGAAATGCAATTTTTTCATTTGGTAAGTGATAGGTATAATTATTTATGGCAATATCTTTAGGATTCATTGTATTATTTTTAATTATATTATATCTTATTGACAAGTAACATATAAATTATAATATAATAATATATCATTTAAATTTAATATTAAAAACGCTATTACCAATCTGTGTAATTTGGCAGAATCAATTATAAATCTGCGTTAAAATTATTAACATTTTAAATCATTATTTTTCTATTTATTTGCACACCTATCATACCAAAATAGTATTTATGAAATTATTTAAACAATTCTTTTTACCCTTATTATTATTAGCCAATGTTATTGTTGTTGCACAAAATAACATTTATCAATGGAAAGAAGCCAGTGGAGGTGGTTATACTTATAAGTATGTAACCAATGATCCTGCAAAAGCAAGGTTTTACACACTTAAAAACGGACTTACAGTAATATTAAGTCCTACCAAAAAAGACCCTCGTATTCAATGTTATGTGGCTGTAAAGGCCGGAAGCAAAACAGACCCTTCTACTAATACGGGTTTGGCACACTATCTGGAGCATATGTTATTTAAAGGAACCGACAAGTTCGGCTCGTTGGATTGGTCGAAAGAAAAACCGGAGCTGGATAAAATAGATGCATTGTATGAAGAGTACAATCATACTACAGAGGCTGAAAAAAGAAAAGAAATCTATCACAGAATTGATTCCGTATCAGGCGTAGCAGCTAAATATGCTATTGCCAATGAATATGATAAAATGATGTCTGCAATGGGCGCTCAGGGTACCAATGCTTTCACCTCTTTTGAGCAAACAGTTTATACTGATGATATTCCAGCCAATGCCCTGGATAAATACCTAAATGTTCAGGGAGAAAGATTCCGGAATCCCCAATTAAGAATATTCCACACAGAGCTGGAAGCTGTGTATGAAGAAAAAAATCGTGGTTTAGATAATGATGGAAGAAAAGTTTTTGAAAAATTATTTAGTGCTATGTTTAAAAATCATAACTATGGAAAGCAAACAACTCTCGGCACCATTGAGCATTTAAAAAATCCTTCTTTGCAGGAAATACGGAAGTATTTCAATACGTATTATGTGCCCAATAATATGGGTATTATTATGTCAGGCGATTTTGATCCGGATGCCATGATTAAAAAAATTGATGTGGCATTTGCTTATATGCAAAACAAACCGGTACCTAAATATACTTTTGAACCGGAAGCACCCATTACTGAGCCGGTAAAAGTAGAAGTAGTTGGGCCGGATGCTGAAAGTGTAACAATTGGCTTCAGATTGCCGGGTAACAAGTCCAAGGATGTATTGTTGGCAGATTTGGTTGGACAAATTCTTACCAATGGTAAAGCTGGTTTGATTGATTTAAACCTGGTTAAGAAGCAAAAACTCTTAAGAGCAGAAGCAGAAACTTATACACTTATTGATTATGGTACTTTGTATATGGAAGGCAAGGCCACATTAGGACAGTCTCTGGAAGAAGTAAAAGATTTAATGATAGGAGAAATAGAAAATCTAAAAAAAGGAAATTTTGATGATGATCTGATTACATCTATCATTAATAATCAAAAAAAGAAAAAAATTGTGGCAATGGAGTCATATCAGTCAAGAGCCAGAAATTTGATGAATGCCTTTACTTCCGAAATGGATTGGAAAGATCAGGTAGCGTATGTAGATCAGTTGTATAAACTTACTAAAAAAGATATTGTAGATTTTGCCAATAAATATTTTCAAAATAATTATGTGGTAGTTTATAAAAGAAAAGGGGAAGATAAAAATATTGTAAAAGTAGAAAAACCGCCTATTACGCCGGTAGAAACTAATCGCAATGCACAGTCGGAGTTTGTAAAAAAAGTGAATAACATGCCGGCCAATACCATCAAACCGGTATGGTTAGATTATAATAAAGATATTCAGAAAGGTAAAATTGGCCCTGCCGAAGTGTTGTATGTTCCTAATAAAGATAATTCTATATTCCGGTTGCGTTACAGATATGATCTGGGGACTTGGAATGATAAAAAACTAAGTATGGCAACTTCGTATCTTTATTTTTTGGGAACGGATAAAATGAGCGCTGAAGCCATTACAAAAGAGTTTTATAAAATAGCCTGTAGTTTCTCCTTAGATGAAAACAATGAGTTTACAACTGTTACCATTGAAGGATTGCAGGAAAATTTTGATAAAGCAGTTGCTCTTTTCGAAAATTTATTGAAAAATTGCCAACCGGATGAAAATGCTTTAAAAGCATTAAAGGAAAGATATATGAAGACTAGGACAGATGCTAAATCTAATAAACGTTATATTTCAAGTGCATTAATGTATTATGCATTATACGGCAAAAACAATCCATATACTTTCGCTCTTAAAAATGATGAGTTAAATAATGTTACTTCTGAAGAACTTTTGGATATTTTACATAATCTAAACAGTTATCCCCATAAAATTTTATACTATGGTCCTAAACCTTTGCCGCAATTGATTGATGCTTTAAAACCTCTACATATATTACCCAATTTATTTAAAACAACAACTAAGCAAGTAAATTTTATACCTGAAAACCAGAAAAAAAATATGGTGCTGTTTGCCGATTATGATATGGTACAATCCGAAATTTATTGGGTTAGAAATACAGGGAATTATTCGCCTCAGCAAGAACCGATAGTTAATGAATTCAATAAGTATTTTGGCGGCAGCATGGGAACGCTGGTATTTCAAACGATCAGGGAATCAAAAGCATTGGCGTATTCTACACATGCTTATTATTTCACACCGGATAAAAAGGAGGATCGGTTCTATAACCTAGCATATGTGGGCTGTCAGGCAGATAAGTTTCATGAATCTATTGCAGCTATGAATGAATTACTGAACGATCTGCCGAATGTACCAGAGAACATCAAATTTGCTCAGGCTAGTTTGAAAAAGGATATTGAAACAGAGCGTATTACGCAGGATAATATTATTTTAAATTATCTGGCTGCACAGCGTAAAGGTCTTAATACTGATATCCGAAAAATGACTTATGCAGCAGTTGATAAAATGGGATACAATGAATTGAAACAATTTCATAATCAGTATGTTGCCAACAAGCCATATACTTACTGTGTAGTTGCATCGGAGAAAAAGCTAAGCATGGATGATTTGAAAAAATATGGTGAAGTGAAAAAGTTAAGTTTAGAGGAAATTTTCGGATACTAATAGTTCGTTTATCATAGAATAAAAGCTGCTCTTTAACGGGCAGCTTTTGTGTTAGTGACAAACTAAGATTTACCATTTAGAATATCATTTTGGTACTAACATTTAATCTTTACTCAACATCGTTGTGTCACTCACTTGTACGGCATACCACTATTCATCTTTATATTTATTTCATAATATTTTAAAGTTCCAATTAGTATTACAATCTGCCTGACTTAATTTCTTCCACAACAGATGGATCCAATAAAGTCGTTGTGTCTCCCAGGTTTTCTGTTTCGCCTTCGGCAATTTTTCGTAAAATTCTTCTCATTATTTTACCGCTTCTTGTTTTAGGCAGGCCACTTACAAATTGTATTTTATCCGGTTTGGCTATACTACCAATTATTTTAGCTACTGTTTCGCAAATATTCTGCCGGTATGTGTCCGACACCTTGAAGCTGTCAGACACTATCACAAACGCATAAATCCCCTGACCTTTTATGGAATGCGGATATCCTACTACTGCACTTTCAATTACACCGGTATGCATATTGATGGCATTTTCTATTTCTGCAGTACCAATGCGATGGCCGCTAACATTTAATACATCATCCACCCTGCCGGTAATTCTGTAATGACCTTCCTCATCTCTTAAACATCCGTCACCTGTAAAATACAGATTTTCATAGGTGGAAAAATAATTTAAGCGGCATCTTTCATGATCGCCATAAGTAGTACGTAACATGCCCGGCCATGGAAACCGGATGCATAGGTTTCCGCTTACGCCATTGCCTGTGATTTCTTTTCCATGCTCATCTACTAAAATAGGTTGTACACCAGGTAGTGGTAACGTAGCAAAGGCTGGCTTAGCCGGGGTAACACCTGCTAAATTGGATATCAGTGTGCCACCTGTTTCCGTTTGCCACCAGGTATCTACAATAGGACATTTTCCTTTTCCAATGTTATCATCGTACCAATGCCAGGCTTCTTCATTAATGGGTTCACCAACAGTTCCAAGTACTTTTAAGGAACTAAGGTCTTTTCCATGAATAGGTTCTTCACCAAAGCTCATTAAACTTCGTATGGCTGTAGGAGCTGTGTATAAAATGTTTACTGCATGTTTTTGCACAATATCCCATAGTCTGCCTGCATCGGGCCATGTTGGGATACCTTCAAACATAACAACCGTTGCGCCAGCACTTAAAGGGCCATAAACAATATAGCTGTGACCGGTAATCCAGCCTATATCAGCTGTACAAAAGTGTACTTGCCCTGGTTGATATTGAAATACATTTATAAATGTATAATTGGTCCAAACCATATAGCCACCGCAGGTATGTACTACGCCTTTCGGCTTACCAGTACTGCCGGAAGTGTATAAAATAAAAAGCATGTCTTCAGCATCCATTATTTCCGGCTTGCAGGGAGGATTACCTTGTTCTTCAACTTTTAGTAGTTCTTCATCCCACCAAACATCTCTACCACCGATCATACTAACGGGAATGTTTGTACGATTTAGTACAATTACCTTTTTTATGCTTGGGCAACGAACTAAAGCATCATCGATAATGCTTTTTAAGGGTATTTCTTTATTGCCTCTAAATGCACCATCGGCAGTGATTACAATGCTGCATTGTGTGTCATTAATTCTGTCGGCGATACTTTGAGCGCTAAAGCCCCCAAACACCACCGAGTGAATGGCGCCCATTCGGGCACAGGCCAACATGGCAATAGGCAACTCAGGTACCATAGGCATATAAATACAAACCCTGTCGCCTTTTTTTACGCCATTGTTTTTTAAAACCTGCGCAAATTGACAAACTTTAAAATGAAGTTCTTTATAAGTTAATACTAACGAACGTTCGTTAGTATTATTAGGCTCCCAAATAATAGCAGGGGTATCCGGTTGGGTTTTTACCCATCGATCTAAGCAGTTTTCAGTAATATTTAATTTCCCTCCTTCGAACCATTTGATGGAAGGATCATAAAAATTATATTCAAGTACTTTGTCCCATTTACGGTGCCACGTAAAGTGCTGAGCTATGCCAGACCAAAATTCTTCCGGATTTTCAATGCTTTTTTTATATTCTAATTGATATTGTTCTAATGTTTTAATTTGGTAAGTGTACGACATATTTATAATATATATAATTGTAAATAAATGTTTTTTACTTTATAAATTTATCATATGCAATTCCTAATGCATTATAAATCAATTCATTAATACTGGTCCGTACATTTAATTGCATTAATTTTTTATTATCACCCCCGTTTGGATTAACTCTATTGCTTAAAAAAATGAAAATAGTGTTATAGGCTGGATCTGCCCATACGCAGGTGCCTGTAAAGCCGGTATGTCCGAAAGTTAAAGGAGAAGCTAATCTACATGGATAGGGCTCTTTTCGGGTGTCATTATCTTTTTCAGGTTTATCAAATCCATATCCCCGGCGGCTGATATTACTTTGATAAGATGTAAATAACTCTACTGTTTCTTCTTTTAAATATCTTTTACCACCAAATTCTCCGCCGTTTAAGAGCATTTGCATAATAACGGCCAAGTCGTAAGCATCACTAAATAATCCGGCGTGACCGGCTACTCCTCCAAACATTGCGGCTCCAGGGTCGTGTACGTAGCCTCTGAGTAATTGTTGTCTGAAAATTTTTTCATCTTCCGTAGGAACAATATTTTTTAATGAAAAATGAGTTGTTGGATTAAAGCCTGTATGTTTTAACCCTAATGGTGTATAAAATTCTTTCTGTACATATTGATCCAAAGGCAAGCCGCTGACTGCTTCTACAATTTTCCCCAGAAAAATAAAATCATTATCACTGTATATATATTTTTTATTGGTGGGCTCTAAAGGACTTTGTACAATACGCTTATACATGGTGTCCTCCCAATCATTTCTCATAAAAAGATTATTGGCAACCTCTACATTAAATGAATCGCTACGATTATTGGAAAAATATTTCGTGTAGGGAATGCCGTTACTATCAATCACTTCTTTATAAAAAGGTATAAAGGCTACTAATCCTGCCTGGTGCAACAAAATGCTTTCTAAGGTTAAGCTTTCTTTATTACTACCTTTTACCCATGGAAGATAATCGCCTAAATTCTTTTTCAAATCAATTTTGCCTTCGTCGTATAGCTTCATGATGGCCAGTGTAGTAGCGCATATCTTGGTAACCGATGCCATATCGTAAATAGATGTCAGACTTACAGGTTCATTATCATCAAAAGTATAATTTCCAAACGCCTTTTGATAAGCGATTTTGCCATCTTTAGCTATCAGTACTACACATCCTGGGGTTGCCTGCCGTTTAATGGCATCGTACGCAATAGAATCCATATTATTTAACTCATCTACATTAAAACCTAATGAGGCAGGATCAGCTAAGGGTAATGTTGCTGTTTCGGTTACTATGCCGCTTCCGAAAGCGTACTTATCACAAACAGTAACCGGCAGTTTTCCTTTAGCTGTAATTTCCCCCTTTAAGAAATCAATAGCAGTTTGTTGCGTTAAACTATCATCTTCATAACATACTACCAGATTTTTAGCTTCATTACAAAAGTTCCTCGCTGCATAAGGATTACCAAATAAAAAAGTAATTGCATTTGTCTGCTGTTGTAATTTGGAAATTAAGTTTAATGCCGGTATGCTAATTCCAAAATTATTGATAGGCGTTCTGTTGTAATTATGAATGCCTATTATTACTTTTTTATATCGATTTTTGATGAGTTCAACTGTTGATAATACTCTGTTAGCATCCTGTTTATAATTAAAATAAAAAACATCTGCATTGTAATCACTTTTCATTCGATTAGAAAAAGCATTGTCTGTAGTAATACCGATGCCAACATATACTACGTCTTTTTTATAAACATTTTTATTTTTCTCCATGGGAAAATCCATCTCATCAGTTTTACTTAAAACAGTCAATGCATTTTCAGCAATTAACTTCCGCATTTCGGGTATCTTATTATTTAGATCTGCAGTAAGATTATTTGTTTCAATAGGTTTCCAATGAGTTAATCCGTAAGAATATTTTGCCAATAATACCTTTTTACAATGTTTTTCAATATCCTCCCAGCTTAATTTTTTATTTTTTATCGCTTCTTTTATTTTATTGATAGCTATCGGCACATCACCAGGTAAGCAAAGCATGTCATTGCCGGCAATGAGGGATTCTACAGCGGCTTCTCCGTTTGGAAAAAATTTTTTTACACCCTGCATTTCCAAAGCATCTGTAAATGTAAGCCCTTGGTAGCCCAGTTGATTTCTCATTAAATCGGTAACATTTGGCTTAGAAAGGGAAGTGGCTCTATTGGAAGTTTTATCAATAGCAGGAATATATAAATGTGCTATCATCACACTGCCTACTCCTGCGTTAAACATTTGTTTAAAGGGATATAATTCCAGAGAATCCAATTGTGATATTGATTTGTTGATAACGGGGAGGTCAAAGTGAGAATCTACTGCTACATCGCCGTGGCCTGGGAAATGTTTAGCGCAAGCCATTACTCCATTATCCTGCATTCCTTTCATATATTGAATGGCAAACTGTGCCACCTTATATTTATCCTCTCCGAAGCTTCTGTCATTTATAACAGGATTGTTGGGATTATTGTTAATGTCTACCACTGGGGCATAATTTACTTGAATACCCAGGCGTTTACATTGTTCGGCCACCACCTTGCCATACTGATAGGCTATGTCCGGGTCATCAACTGCTCCTAACATCATTTGACGGGGTAATGGTAAAACACTGTCAATCAATCGCATACCTACGCCCCATTCTGCATCTATACACATTAGTATAGGAGTTTTGGCCTGAGCCTGTAGGTGATTGATAATATTTGCCTGCTTAACCGGACTTCCCTGAAAAATACAAATACTACCAATATTATAACGACTAATCAAATCTTTTACCTGTCTATCCAGGAAGGTTACTGTTTTAGTACGGCTATCATAAGTGCTTAATCTTACTACCATCAACTGTGCAATACGTTCATCTTCAGTGAGGGTATTAAAAACACTGTCTACCCAAACTTGTGCAGCAGTATTTTGGGCTTTTATTGCCTGACTTATTAATAAAAATCCTGCTAATAATAAATATATTTTCTTCATATGGTTATAACTCAGTAAACAGAGGCTAAATATAAGCAACAAAGATGTATGATTAGCCTATTTCAGTATTAATAAAATTATTTTTAACTTTGTAATATGCCACTTGCTGAAAAATACAGGCCACATTATACCTACGAGGATTATTGTCAGTGGGAGGGTAACTGGGAATTAATTGAAGGAATTCCTTATGCTATGTCGCCGGCGCCTACGCCTATTCATCAAATAGTCGGCGGAAATTTGTATGCATTGTTTAAGCGAAAATTAAAGGATAATGGATGTAATTGTAAGCCCTTTCCTCCTATAGACTGGAAAATTGGTGATGATACAATTGTACAGCCTGATATGTTAATCGTTTGCGGTTCTATTGGAAAAAAATTTCTAGATTTTCCTCCTGTATTGGTGGTAGAAGTGTTATCTCCGGCTACGGCTTCTAAAGACAGGGGTGAAAAAATGGAATTATACCAGCAGCAAGAAGTGCCATATTATTTAATTGTAGATCCGCAATTTAAAAAAATAGAAATTTATCAATTTATTAATGGCAGATACGAACCTGTTTCGATCAATCCTACTCAATTTATATTTAACTTTGCAGAAAATTGTACTGCGGAAGTCAGTCTTTTAGATATTTGGGATTAAATCCAGATTTTCTAAGGTATTTATTTTCAAGAAAAAGTATTCCATTTTGTCTGATATTATTCAATTATTACCTGATAACATTGCCAATCAGATTGCAGCTGGAGAAGTGATCCAACGTCCGGCAAGCGCTGTGAAGGAATTATTGGAAAATGCCATTGATGCCGGCGCCGATGAAATAAAACTGATTGTCAATGATGCCGGAAAGGCGCTTGTACAAGTAATTGATAATGGTAAGGGTATGAGTGAGACGGATGCCCGAATGGCATTTGAACGCCACGCAACTTCTAAAATTCGCAAGATTGACGACTTGTTTAGCATCAGAACTATGGGTTTTAGAGGGGAGGCCTTAGCCAGTATTGCTGCTGTAGCACAGGTAGAGCTAAGAACTAAAAGAGAAGAGGATACAATGGGGGTTTATATCGAAATAGCTAATAGCATTGTAAAAAAACAAGAACCCATTGCAGCGCCTACGGGGACCAGCATTGCCATGAAAAACTTGTTTTTTAATGTTCCTGCCAGAAGAAATTTTCTAAAAAGTAATGCATCGGAGTTGCGACATATTGTGGATGAATTTTCCAGAGTAGCTATGGCATTTCCAGAAATATTTTTTTCACTAACCAGTAATGGGCAGGAAATGTTTCATCTGGAGAAGGGGTCTTTAAAGCAACGGATTATTCAAATTTTAGGAAATAGTTATAATGCAAAGTTAGTTTCTGTGCAGGAACAAACAGATTACATGAATATTTATGGCTTTGTGGGCAAGCCGGAAACTGCCAAAAAAACGAGAGGTGATCAATATTTCTTTGTAAATAAACGATTTATCAAAAGCGCATACCTTAATCATGCTTTAATGACAGCGTACGACGAACTGATCTCTAAGGATAGCTTTCCGATGTACGCATTATTTATTGATTTAGATCCTTCCAAATTAGATATTAATGTACATCCTACCAAACAGGAGATAAAGTTTGAAGATGAAAAAATAGTGTATGCTTTTGTGCAAAGCGCTGTAAAACACGCCTTAGCACAATTTAGCATCAGTCCTACGTTGGATTTTGAATTGGATGCTACTATTCAGCAGCTGGATGCGATTGCTAACCCTGCTACGCAGGAAATGAAATCTGCTATCCAGTCTTCTCCATTATATCAGGGATTTACTCAAAAAAATCAGGCACATTTTATAGAGAAAAAAAGCGACCTGAAATTATGGTCAAAAGCCGCTGCAGATTTTTATGGCGGCGAAAAAATGAACAGCTCATATTCAGCCGATGCTGATAAAATTCCTTCTGTGGATTTATATGCTTCAACAGAAGAAGTAAAGCCAGCATATGATCATTTTATGCAGCTCAATAATAGCTACATTGCTGTGCAAAATAATACAGGTTATTTACTTATTCATCAGCAAAATGCTCATGAGAGAATTTTGTATGAGCGTTTTCTTCAAGCTACGCAGGATAAACCAATTCCTACTCAGCAGAGTTTGTTTCCCATTAAAATCGAATTGTCGGCAGCCGATGCCGTTTTGTTACACGAAATTTTGCCAACCCTGCTACAGTTAGGATATATTTTGGAACCATTTGGTAACAATACCTATATCATTCAGGGTACTCCGGCAGGGATTGATACAGGAAGCGAAAAAAATAATATTGAAAACATATTGGAGCAATACAAACATTTTAGCACAGAATTAAAATTTTCTACAAAAGAAAAACTCATCCGCTCCATGGCTTTGCAACAATCTATAAAAGGCGGGATTTCACTCACCCACGCTGAAATAAAATTATTAATAGAAGATTTATTTAATTGTGCAATACCCAATACCACTCCTAATGGCAAGCCAACTTATTTAGAGTTTAAAAAAGATGAGTTGAATAAGATGTTTGGTCGTTAATAATTCTTCGGATATTGAAATAGGTGAGTATTTATGTGTAATATTTGAAAGAGTTTTTGTAGATAATTCTCCTCACATAATCTTAAAAAAAGTAATGCTAACTTGCATACAAAGTATTGGCATAAATATTGGCCTTATGGAAAATTATAAGCATATCATTTTTTTCACCTATTAATAATTTTTTATGGCTGATATAAATGTGTTAACATCAAACGAAAATTTGGTGGAAGTATTAAACGACCTTATCAGAATTAATAACGACCGTGTGGAAGGTTACGTTAGGGCGGCTAAGGAAACTAAGTTAATAGATGTGGATCTGCAAAATGTTTTTAATCGAATGGCGGATGAAAGCAGGCAGTATGCATCTGAACTAACACAAAAAGTAATTGCTCTGGGAGGCAAGCCCACCGACAATACTACTGCAAAAGGTAAAATATATCGGGCCTGGATGGATGTAAAAGCCGCTTTTACAGGTCAGGACAGAAAAAGTATTTTAGCATCTTGTGAATTTGGAGAAGACGCCGCTCAAAGGGCGTATGAAGAAGCTTTATCTTCGGATGTAGAAATTGATACAGAAACCAGAAAACTTATCACTAATCAGAAAGAATCGCTGAAGACCTCACATGATCTCATTAAAAAATATAGAGATGCACATAAATTTTAAAAAGCCCATATTTTTATAGCCCATGGTTTAAACCATGGGCTATAAAAATATTACAAATAAATTTGTTAATATTTAGTTAAGAAAATCCTAAATATTTGTTAATATCTTTCTCGTACTAATGTTAAAAACCTCTCTACAGCCTGGCGAACAGGAGTAGCTTTACCCTGGTAGTTATTTGTCAATATAGAAAAAATAAGCAACTTTCCCTTTTTGGTAAATAAATATCCACTTAAAGCAGCATTATTGCTTAGAGTGCCTGTTTTGGCAAAAATATAACCAGCTTCCTGATTATAATACTTGGATAAAGTGCCTTTACCACCGGTCGGAAAAATATTCTTTAATCTTTCCATTCCAAATTCCTGCCGTAATTTGTTAAGTATATATATAAAACATTGTGGAGTAAATAAATTATACCTGCTCAGTCCGCTTCCATCAACCCATTGTGGTTTCTGAGGAATATTTTGAAGTTGGGTTTTTAACAAAGTGTCTATCATTTTTTTCTCATCCATATACCCTAAAAATTCATTGCTGGCCATTAATAAAGTCTGTTCTGCAAAAAAATTATCACTTCGATACATCATAGGTTTGAAAACAGAATCAGATGGCTGAGAGTAAATTGTTTTTAATTCTTTTACAGAATAATTTTTATCTTCTATAAATTTAATGCTTGATATATTTTGCAAGGTATCATGCAAAAGACTTGCTAATAAAGATGTATCTTTAATAAAAGGAATAGAGATTTTTTCGAAAGATTTATCAGATGGTACAATCTCGAATATGTTTTTATCTTTTAACCTTTTGATAGAGAAGCTGTCGCTTTTTCTTATATCATTATTGTAATCACTAGCATATTTTAACTGAAATAAATTATATAAGCTATTTTTTACAGTGCCGTTATTTAATTCAAATGAAACTATATTGCCATAAATTGGAAACATACTTCTTTCGGCCATGTAATCATCGTTATAATCATCCCAAGCCCAGCCTGTTCCTAATGGATTTGTTTTCCATTTATTATATATAATGGATATTGTGGGATGAACAGTTTTCAAAAAATTATACACCGGGTGGGTACTGAAATCAGGATGTAGAAAACTGGGATCTCCGGTTGGGTACAACAAATATTGCCCCGAATTATTGATTGTATATTTAATGCCCGGCAGACTATCTTTCAAAAATTTCATGCCTGCATAGAGCGAAAATATTTTGGTATTACTGGCAGGGATAAAATATTTCGTTGCATTGTAATTATAGAGGTACTTACTGGTAGCAGGCTCGTAAATGCTGATACCGATATGACCACTTTGAATAGCAGAGTCCTTTAATAGAATAGTATTAGCTAATTGAGAAATGGTTTGAGCAGTAATACTAAAAGATATTATACTTAAAGTTCCTATGAAAGAGAGGTAAAAAAAAGCAGTTTTCACGGCAAAGATTTTATTTTCCTTTTATTTATTAAAAACACTATTATCATAGTAATAGCTGCTCCTACTACAGCTACTGCAATATCTTTATGAGCATCCCATACGTCTCCTTGTGTTGCAACATATGTTTCTCCTGTTTCCTTAGTAGTAACTTCCGCTACAAGCCATTCAATAAGTTCAAAGATACAAGCCAGGCTAAGTGTAATTTCAATGGGTAAAATATATTGCCATTTTCCTTTTACATTAATCTTGTTTACCAAAATATCTCTTATTGGGTAAGCTAAAAACAGTCCAAAACTAAAGTGTACAATTCTGTCGTAAGGGTTACGGATAAGATGAAAGTTGTTTTGTAGCCACTCTCCTAATGGATTTTGTGTATAGGCATATTGTGCGCCATATATATGTAAAAGTAAAAATAAGAAAAAACAAATATAGCTTGCATCACTGAATTGAAAACGACGATAATGAACAGTAATAAAAAAGGCAAATATGAATACTAATATATTTTCAATAAACCAATCTACCGTATCAATGCAATAATAATACAGCAAAAACCATATTAATACAAAAGTGGCATACAATAATTGAATAAGCCTGTTTTGGTTAAACCCTAAGCGGCTGGATGTAGCCGTAGAAAATACATTCCGCATAAACATTAAATAAGACGATAAAGATAATATATCATTTTCATTCTTAATATGCTTTTGCTGTTAACTTCTTTCCTGTGCTCTTAACCATCTTTCAGGAATATCATTATGGCTGGCGATTAAGTAATCATTATAGCTGCAGGCAATAAATTCCTTATTAGGCATCTGCATCCACCAGCGGTTGGTTTTCCTGCTTTGTAAAAACAACGTGTCAATTTCAGCAAAGAAAGTGTGATACTCATTAAAATAATGCCTTTCATCTAATAAAGCTTCCTGCTTGTTTTTATTTTTTCCGTCAACAAAGTACCAGATCATTTGGGCAATTTGTTTAGCAGTAAGCTCATTTACATCCTGTTGTGGCAAATAACCATAAATGCCCAAAGTGCTCAGTTGATTGCTAAGGCCTGCATAACGGGTAAGTGTACACGCCTCTTCGCCTGTAAACCCATTAGGATTTAGATTATTGGCCGGAGCATCACTGTATTTAATAGCGCTTATATCAAAGCTTAAGAGGTCCGTATGACGAAGTACCGGCTCCATTTCTTCTATATTTTCTTTAACATTACCCAGCCTAAAACAGTCAAACCTTAATTTATCCATAGTTTCCAGCATACCGGGATGTACCAGATAGCTTTGAAACCCAATATGATTATAATGACTTACAATATTTGGTTCACCAGTGAGCATTTCCATTAAAAAATTATCACTTTTAAAAGGGGATTCACCTCTTAAATTAATCAAGGCATCAATACAAGTTGCCTGGATAGTTGTTGATAAAGAGAAATAAGCTTCATATTGCGCCAGCGTAAGATCATGGGAACCTCCTACAATAATAATAGTCTTGTTGAGCAGCAGCAGTTCCGCCACTACGGTTTTTAATGCGGCATAGCTATCCTGCAAAGCAGCGCCTTTTTTTATATTTCCAATATCCGCAATTTTTACATCCTTATGCCAATAGTGTAACTGGTACAACTGTTTTCTGATGATGTCAGGGCTATTAGGGGTGTTGTCAAAATATCCGCCTCCTCTTGTTTCCGCAATTCCCACTATCACAATATCGGCAGTAGATAAATCGGGAAATTCATTTTCATAAATACTCATATATTTAGCCAAATGGCCATCATTATATCCGCTATCATTATTTAATTCATGCAATAATACAGGTTCTAAAAACTGGTATAAGTCGTGCATTGCTGAAGTTTTGGCAAACCTAATAGAATAATTTTAAAAAAATAGGGGGCTCGTAAAATTTCAATCAAAATGTTATATTAATGAAAAATCTAAATAGTAACTTTGTACTTATAACGGATCATCCATGAATGAAACATATAAAGAAGAGATATTAAGCGACGTAGTTATCAAATTTGCCGGAGATAGTGGGGATGGCATGCAGTTAACCGGAAGCCAGTTTACCAACAACACTGCCTTATTAGGTATAGATTTGGCTACGTTTCCAGATTTTCCAGCAGAGATAAGGGCCCCGATAGGCACTTTACCCGGTGTAAGTGGCTTTCAGCTACGCTTTTCTTCTGACCGTGTTTTTACACCCGGTGATGCATGCGATGTATTGGTGGCCATGAATGCAGCGGCGTTAAAGGCTAATCTGAAATCATTAAAACCCGGTGGAAAAATTATTGCCAATACAGATGGGTTTGATGCTAAAAACTTACGACTTGCAAATTATGCCGATGGGGATAATCCTTTAGAAAATGATAGTTTGAACAATTATGAGGTCATTAAATTAGATATTACCAAAATGACCCGTGAAGCATTAAAAGATTTTACCCTGGGTACGAAAGAAAAAGACCGGGCTAAAAATATGTTTGTACTGGGGTTCTTGTATTGGATGTACAACCGAAATATGGATAATACCATTGTTTTTTTAAAAGATAAATTTGGTAAAAAAGCTGATGTTTTAGAAAGCAATATCAAAGCGCTACAGGCCGGATATAATTTTGGAGATACAACCGAAACATTTACTACCCGATATAAAGTAGAAAAAGCCAGAATGGAGCCGGGAACCTACCGTTCTGTCATGGGTAATCAGGCGCTGGCTTATGGGCTTATTGCTGCTTCGCAGAAAAGTAAATTGGATCTGTTTTTAGGATCATACCCCATTACACCTGCCTCTGATATTTTACATGAATTGAGTAGGCATAAAAATTTTGGTGTTAAAACATTCCAGGCAGAAGACGAAATAGCGGCTATAACAGCAGCCATTGGCGCCAGCTATGGAGGGGCTTTGGGTGTGACTACTACCAGCGGCCCGGGAATGGCATTAAAAACAGAGGCCATGGGATTGGCGGTAATGCTAGAAATTCCTCTTTTAATTATCAATATCCAACGGGGCGGACCCAGTACAGGGTTGCCTACGAAAACAGAACAGAGTGATTTATTGCAAGCTTATTATGGCAGAAATGGTGAATGTCCTATGCCTGTGATTGCAGCCTGTACACCGAGTGATTGCTTTGATGCTATTTATGAAGCTGTTCGGATAGCCGTTCAACATATGACACCGGTAATATTCTTAAGTGATGGGTATATTGCCAACGGAGCAGAGCCTTGGAAATTTCCGTCTTCTAATGATTTAAAGCCAATTGATATTAATTTTAAAGAAAAGCTGGGGGATGATGAAGAAAAATTTTTACCTTATAAAAGAGATGAAAAGCTGGTAAGGCCCTGGGCAATACCCGGAACCAAAGGATTTGAGCATAGAGTTGGAGGTTTAGAAAAGCAGGATGTAACAGGCAATATTAGTTATGATCCTGATAATCATCAACATATGGTAAAAATAAGGCAGGCAAAGGTGGACAAAGTAGCGGATTATATTCCTCCACAAACTATTAATAGCGGTCCTGAGAAAGGAAAAGTACTGGTATTGGGCTGGGGTAGTACGTATGGCGCTATTAAAAGTGCCGTACAACAGCTGCAGGAAGAAGGTCATGCTGTTTCGCATACACATCTACGTTATATACGTCCATTTCCTAAAAATTTGGGTGATATATTGAAAAATTTTGAACATATTCTTATTCCGGAAATTAACAATGGCCAACTTATCAAGATTATCCGAGATAGTTTTTTGGTAGATGCCAAAGGATACAATAAAATTATGGGAGTACCGATTACAAAAGGAGAGTTGGTGGAAGCAGTTAAGAAGATATTATAATACTATTAAGCTTCTTCAGACCATCTTTTAAAGGTCATCGACTGTGTTTAACTAATAAAAATTATACAGGATATATACTTAATCGATGCCGAAGGCTAGAATAATGGGCATACCTATCATTTAACAGTTAAAGAAGCTTTTTCAAAAGTAGTCGGCCTTTTTATTTTTAAATTTTCCAGGGGCTTTATCCATAATGGTCAGTCAGAATCAAAAAATCCCCATCTGATAAAATATAAAAAACCGCCCCAATTTTATTTTGCGACGGCCTTTTTTCATAAATGAGGATGGATATATCCCAATAATGCTGTGGAATATTCTTCAAATGCTGCTACACCTGCCGGAGTAATCTTACAAATGGTTTGCGGATAATTATCCTTGAATTGTTTTTGTATTTCAACATATCCCGCCTCTTTCAGCTTATTCATTTGCACACTCAAATTTCCGGCTGTAGCATTTGTTTTCTCTTTTAAAAAAGCAAAATCGGCTTCGCTTTTATTTATCAATAAACTTACAATCGCCAGCCGTAATTGAGAGTGTAATATGGGATTTAAATCGCTAAACATGTAGTCATTACTTTTATTGGCAGTCCTTCACAGCTTGTTCAGTTATTTCTTTTCCCCAGTTAGGGTATAGTTCTCCGGCTGGCTTAAAGCTTGCGAATTTATCTAAGGCTGTTTTTAATTCCGGAAGTGCCGTCTCGCAACCTCCTCCAAATTGCACAGGCGTATTTTTCAAATTTTGTCCTTTTAACACATGTGGCCTGGGATTGGTAGCATCTTGCTCTATGGCTTTTGTCATATTATCGTTAATAGCCTCTGCATATTGCATATATCTTGCCATCGGATTTACCAGCATTTGCAGGGTTGCATTCATGCTCTTCAGGCAAGATAACTCAGAATTATCAGGCATCAATGAATCGGCTTTATTGATTAATAAACCAGCTTTTTCAGCAATAGCATCCAGTCCGGATTTATCTTCCTGCCTGAAACCATAATTAATATGGCACAATGCTGCATAATAATATGGCAGCCATTGATTTTTCTCAGCCGTCGCAATGCGTTCGAAATTGTTGGCCAAAGCTAAAATACCAGCGGGACTTTTAAAGGCCGAATCCATCGCCATTAGATTTTTTTTCATAGCTGCTACATATCTTTCACTTTGAGCAAAAAGTAAGGTAGAGATTAAAACTGCAAGCATTGTGAACAGTAACTTTTTCATTTTGATTCTTGTTTAAAAATTAAAAATATTATTACAATGTATTATTAATAGCATCCTGCGTTCTGTCAATCCCAAAACTCAAAAAACAACCTATAAATACAAAGCGCCTGCTAGGAGGTGTAATAGCGACTTTTTTGCTACCGTCATAGGAATAGTTATAGTTATAAATCTGATTTTGCCCCAAAATATTATTAACACTCAATACCCATACCACAAATGTTTTTGTCTTGGTTTTGCCAATATTGGGCAAATAGTTAACACTGGCACTCACGTTATTGTAAGAGATTGTTCTTCCTTGGTCGGTAATAAGGAATTTACTCTCGTTATTGTCATAAGCAATTCTATAATAAGGCCGCCCGGTAGCGAAATTATAGCTGAGGTTAAACTGTGTTTTCCAGGGGGTTATAAAATGCTTAAATACAAAAGCAGCTGTATGGCTGGTTGCAAACGAAGGTTGAATAGACGTTGGATAATTTAGAAAATCTCTTTTTGTATCCAGGTAAGAATAAGAAATCCAATAATCTACATTTTTAAGTGTTTTTTTATCCCGCCAAAATAATTCAAATCCTTTGGCATATCCATAACCGTTATTATTTGCTACCACCTCTCTACCATTGCTATTGGGAAGGGTTTTAAATAAACGATCATAATTTTTATAATAAACTTCAGCCCTGAAAGTATTGTTTTTACTAAGTTTTTGATACTGAGCAATATAATGTGTAGCCTGAGCATATTGTAAGTCGGCTGAGGAAGGCAAATACTTTCTTTCCGGATTTTGATAAAAGATCCCATAGGCTAATGAAGCCTGACTATTGTCTTTAAATTTATAGGCTAAAGATACCCTGGGAGCAATGTTCCATTGGTTCATTAATTGTGAATGTTCCGTTCTTCCACCTATTTTTGCCGCCAAATCATTGGTAAGATAAATATCTGCTTCGGCAAAAGCCGCTGTTAAGTTGTCCTTTATTACCTCATTAAACTTATTGCCATCGTACAGGGTGTAAGTTGATTTTTCATTGCTATAAAAATGATCCCCTCCGAATCTGATAGCACTCAGTCCTTTCAATTTTTTTTCGGCCACCATCCTTCCCTGAAAATATAAGCTGTTGGTATTTAAATTGAAATTTTTAAAGGCATAAAAAACAGGATTCTCAATAATTTGCTTTTGATTGTTGGCATCCTGTAACTCATTTATCATATCGTCTTTATTGGTACTATAGCTAATACCGGTTGTTAATTTCCATCCTTTTCCCAAGGGTTCTTTCCAGTTAATATTTTGATAAGTATTAATATTGTTGATGGAAAAAACATCTTTTAAAGATGCCGAATCAATGTCAGTATTTTTAAAACCCACCCGATTTGTACTGATGTATCCATAATATTTGATCATTCCTCCGGCTTTGGTTTTAAACCTGTAATTGGCATCCCCCTCGTGGTAGTTGGGTATCCGATAAAAATCCTGTTTAGGGTCAATCAAGTTGAAAGCCAGCCAAAGATTGCTAAAATTATAGGAAATGCCCCAGGAAGATCTTTTGTTTTTAGCTAGTTTTTGAATACCTCCACCTATGCCCACCACTGAAAGAGATAGGTCTGCCTCCGTTCTATCCGGTAAATCCTTACTTTCCAAAATAAGGGCAGATGAAAGGGCTTGTCCATATAAAGCTGAGTATCCACCGGTACTAAAAATTGTACCCTTAAATAGAAAAGGATTAAATCTTCCACGGGTAGCAATGCCCGGCAGGCTGCTATAAAAGAAATTGTTGACCAGGTTACCATCCATGTATATTTTACTTTCGGTTGCAGTACCCCCTCTCACAAAAAGCCCTTCCGATTCGCCTACCTGCTGTGTACCCGGCATCGACTTAAAAGCGCTGGTTAAATCTCCATTGGCGCTGGCAGTTGTAACGATATCAATGGCATTTAAAACAGCCCCTTTATTTTTATCACTTGCTTCAAACGATCCTGCAGAGATAACTACCGCCTGCATTTCTGTCACCAATTCCTTTAGAGTTAGATTAATATTTATTTCACCACTATTATTAATATGCAAATTTTGCTCCGAAGAACGATAACCTATAAGTGTTGCTTCTAATATATGGTCGCCTGTTTCTGAAGTTGTAAAAGAAAAGTTTCCGGCAGAGTCGCTGGTAGCGCCGTCATAAGTGTTTTTTAAAACAATACTTACTCCCGGCAAGGGCCTATTTTTGTTGCTCAATATTTTACCCTTAATAGTAGATTGTGCTTGTAGAGAAATCGATATAAAGAAAAAAGCAATATGAAGAGCATTTTTCATATTTTAAATTTGTTTCAAAAATAAATTAGTTTAAAATATAAACAAAATTTTGGTTGTATATATTATATTTAAATTTTATTAAATTAATAATTATATTTATTTTATTGATTATTAATATATTATAAATAAATATTAATTTAAAGTCGCTTCTATACAGCATAAAAACTTATCAACATTGATCAAAATTTATTTTTTTTTGTGGGGGCAATTTGTAATTTAGCAATAGAATTTAATGGGTTAGTAAGTACAAAGGGTCAGCAGAAATGTTGACCCTTTTACTTTGCAGGAAGTTTAGCTTTTGTTGCCTTCTGATTACACGAATGTTGGATCAATAATAATTTTGTTTGAGAAATTCCTAATAATTCGTGTAATAAAAATCAGAGAAAAAAAGATCATCACCACACTTCTTACTTTTCTTCTTTTTACATTTACAGATGAGTAAAACTAAATCAGTATTTTTTTGTCAATCATGTGGATATGAAAGTGCCAAGTGGTTAGGTAAATGTCCAAGCTGCAATAATTGGAATACATTTGTAGAAGAAGTTATTATCAAAGGCGCTCAAAAAAAAGAAAAAGATGAATGGGCAGCGTACAAGGGTGGAGGAAAAATAAAAACCATTGCCATTAATGAAGTCAGCAGCGCTGAAGAAAAAAGAATATTCACCCAGGATACGGAACTCAACCGGGTGTTGGGCGGAGGTATTGTATTAGGCAGTATCGTTTTAGTAGCCGGTGAACCGGGTATCGGTAAATCCACTTTATTTTTGCAAAACGGATTACAACTCAACAATATAACTACACTATATATTAGTGGAGAAGAAAGTGAGCAGCAGATAAAAATGAGGGCAGATCGGATAGGCACCCTTAATGAGAATTTTTATTTGCTTACGGAAACGAATACACAAACAATTTTTCAGGAAATAAAAAAGTTAAAACCACAACTGGTAATTGTAGACTCTATACAAACCCTGCAATCGCCTTTTGTAGAAAGTGGAGCCGGCAGCATAAGTCAAATTAGAGAATGTACAGCAGAACTTCAAAGATTCGCCAAAGAAACACATACACCGGTATTTCTAATCGGTCATATCACCAAAGAAGGTAGCATTGCCGGTCCAAAAATATTGGAGCACATGGTAGATACCGTTCTTCAATTTGAGGGAGACCGCCATTATGCGTATAGAATTTTGCGTACCCTCAAAAACAGGTTTGGTTCCACCGCAGAGCTGGGCATTTATGAAATGACCAGTGAAGGCATGAGGCCCGTAACCAATCCGTCAGAAATTTTAATCACACAAAAAGAAGAACAGCTTAGCGGCATTGCCATTGCAGCTGCCATTGAGGGTATGCGGCCCCTTTTAATTGAAGGGCAAGCCCTGGTAACGCAAAGCGTATACGGTACCCCCCAGCGTACAGTCAGTGGTTTTGATTTAAGACGCTTACAATTGTTATTAGCTGTACTGGAAAAAAGAGGCGGTTTTCATTTTGGCGTGAAAGACGTATTCGTTAATATTGCCGGTGGGCTTAAAATAGAAGACCCCTCTATTGATCTGGCCATTGTAAGCGCCCTGCTCAGCAGCTATGAAGATATACCAATTAATCAACATTATTGCTTTGCCGGTGAAGTAGGCCTAAGCGGAGAAATAAGAGCGGTGAACAGAATTGAGCAGCGTATCGCCGAAGCACAAAAACTGGGTTTTGAAAAGATTATTGTAAGTAAATATAACGCCAAATCATTAGCTAAACTAAAATTTGATATTGAAATAGTGGCATTGGCAAAAGTGGAGGAGTTGTATCAGTATTTGTTTTGATATGTATTTTACATTTTTTCCCTTTCCAAAAATTCTTTGGCGTTTAATTTAAATTCATCCAGAGAAGTAAATTGTTTATCGATGGTATTGGTAAGTCTTGATCTGTCTTTTCTGGGAAGCTTTTCAAAATCTTCATTTACAACCCAGCCTCTGAAATTTAGTTTTTGCATCCGGTATTCAAGACAGCTGATTGTTGCCAATCTTGCTTTTGCTACATCTTTAACACCAAATAAATAAACAGGATGTCCATTAGGAGTAAAGGAATAATCAGCTTCTAAATCATCTCTATTGGAGATAGGTAAAACTTTTTTCTGTGGTTTAAATTCCCGAAGTTCCTTCATAATAAATTCATCCAGCATTTCGTAAAAGAGATTTTCAATAATTTCTCTTTTAAAATATTTCATACTCCCGATTTTTGCATAAGCCTGAGTTATATGCATAATATCTGTATAGATAGTTTCAGGTTTTGTATGTAAGCATATATTTCCTCCCTCTTCTCTTAGGCTGTTTTCTACCAAAATCCTTTGTAATATAGATTCTTTGTTTTCTGTATCAATATCATAGTTGTAAGCAAGCCTTTGCAGGGTAAGACCAAAATCGCAAAGTTCATACTTACCTTTTCCCTGTTGCTTTATAAAAAGGTCAATCATATCCCCATCTTCATGATAAATTGGAAGAAACAACTGGTAAATGCCCGGCCTCTTCTCTTTTATAGATATTCTGTAATTAAAATCAGTTTTTATATGTTCCAATATATCTTCCATAATCCGAATTTAAAATGATAATTCCATTTGAGCGCTTGGCGGAGGGAAATACTTTTCTCTATCCAAAGGTATTATATTTATGTGTTTCACATAAAACTGAATGGCATCAGCTATGGTAGAATATGCTGTTGTTTGATGAATCTGTTTTTCAACTTTTACGCCGTTATTCAGGTCATCTGCCTTTACAGTATGTATATGGCAAAAAGAATGATGTGGGATGCCCATTACTTCTCCATGAAACCCGTTGCACCTTAGCAAACAAATTCTACCTTTTTCCTCCCTGGGTATAAATACAAGCCCTATTGAAAAATTTTCCTGAAAGTTAATATTTACTGATATAAAACCACTAAAACTATATTGTCCATCTACAGATTGCATACCCAATACAGTTTTACTGCTGCCCCGGCTAATTCCTGAATCTTTCGGTGCTTCTATAATTGTTTTCGGACAGGTAATTAATTCCTGTATAAATTGATCGGTGTAAATCATTTCTATTAGCAAAAGAGGCTATAAACATACAACATTTTTCATTTTTCAAACATTTTAATTCATTTATAATCAATATATAAGAAGTTTTATAACTTTATACTTTAAAGATTTTAAATTATGCACCTGCTAAAAAACACCCTGGCCAGCCTGGCCCACCTCTTCTATCCACATACCTGTACCGGATGTGGTAGTGATCTTATTGATGATCACCAGTTACTTTGTATTCACTGTATGTGTGATTTACCACATACACAATTTGCCCAGCACGCTAACAACCCTACAGAAAAAATATTTTGGGGCAGAGTACCCATCACGGCGGCTTATAGTGAATTCTACTTTTCTAAAGAATCACTCATTCAGCACCTTATCCATCAATTAAAATATAAAAATAATCAGGAAATTGGTTTTTATTTGGGAGAAATGATGGGCAAGAGCTTACTGAACAGCCATCGGTTTTTGCATATTGATGGCATCATTCCATTACCCATGTTTGCTGCAAAAGAACGCAAACGTGGGTACAACCAGGCAACCATACTCAGCAATGGCATTTCAGCCGTAACAGATATTCCGGTAATTGATAATAATGTAATCAAACAAAAATTTACAGAAACGCAAACAAAAAAGCACCGTACAGAAAGATGGCTCAATGTTTTAGAGGGATTTGTAGTAAAAAATCCTGCAGTGTTAGAAGGTAAACATGTTTTACTGGTTGATGATGTGATTACCACCGGAGCAACACTTGAAGCTTGCGCCAACGTCATTTTATCTGTAAAAAATACACAAATAAGCATTGCTACCCTGGCCCTGGCCATCAAATAATTTTTCATTTAACCGAAGAAGTTTAAATTTGGTCAGCAATGAAACGAATTACCCATTTCTGTCTGTCGTTGATAACTGTTTTTTTACTATTTACTGCCTGTAAAAAAGACAGCTTTATTACCAGCTCTAATGCATCTTTATCCATTAGTATAGACTCCCTTACATTTGATACTGTTTTTACTACTGTTGGCTCTATTACGAAATCGTTCAAAATCATCAATAACAATAACCAAAAAATACAGTTAAGTACGGTGAAACTGAAAGTTGGTAACGCATCGGCTTTTAAAATAAATGTAAACGGACAACCCGGCGCAGCCATCAACAATATTGAAATTGCAGCCGACGACAGTATTTATGTATTCGTTTCGGTTACTATTGATCCCAACAATAATAATCTGCCTTTTTTAATTACAGACAGTGTTCAAATAGATTATAATGGCAATAGCCGCTATGTACCCTTGCTGGCATATGGCCAAAATGCCATTTTTTTAAATAACAAAATTATTGAAGGAAATGTAAGCTGGACAAAGGATTTGCCTTACGTAATATTGGGCGACTTGCATATTGATGCTACGGCTAAACTCACACTGGAAGCAGGCACCCGGGTATTTGTACATGCCGATGCGCCCATTATTGTAGATGGAACGCTGATTACCAACGGTACCAAAACAGCCAATGTTACATTTGCCGGCGATCGTTTAGATGCAGATTATAAAGACTTGCCAGCCGGCTGGCCGGGAATTTACTTTAGAGGAGAAAGTAAGGATAATGTATTAAAATATACTATTGTAAAAAACGCCTACCAGGCTATCGTTGCGGAAAAACCCGCTGTCAACGCTAATCCGAAAGTAATTTTGCACCAGTGTATCATTGATAATGCCTGGGATGCAGGTATCACGTGTGTAAATAGCAGCCTGCAGGCAGACAATACTTTAGTGAGCAATTGTGGTAGCAATATTTCACTTACTTACGGGGGCGACTATACGCTAACACACTGTACAGTTGTTGGCATTTCCAACAATTTTATAGTACACAAAAAACCTGTATTGGTGGCCAATAATTTTGCTTCGCAAGATGGGATAACCATTACAAGTGATCTGAATGCTACTTTTCGAAACTGCATTTTTTGGGGTGATGCCGGACTGGTTGAAAATGAACTTTCCATTAATAAACAAGGCGCTACTGTGTTTAATGTTATATTAGATCACTGTTTATACAGAGTGAAAGACGAGCCTCCTTTTGCAACATTCAATAATGTTATCAAAAATCAGGATCCTCTATTTGATAGCATCAATGTCAATAAACAGATTTTTAATTTTAGAATTAGTAAAGAGAATGCGCCGGGTACTGATAAAGGAGTGATTACTGCTTTTGCGGAAGACCTGGATGGCAACAATCGCAACAACGGATTGCCGGATATAGGGTGTTATGAAAAGCAATAACTTTCTTTTTATAAACTATTAACATATTTTTATACGCCAAAAATCTGTTAACACCTTACTTTTGGCACAAATTTAGAATCTACCTAACCAAAATCAAAAATCTATAATAATGAAAAAACTATTACTTTTTTTAAGCGTTGCCACTATCTTTTTTACATCCTGTGCACCCAGAGTATACAAAAACCGAGATTTTGATGCCATTACCGCTTCACACAAAATTGTTGCCATTTTGCCAGCCGAAGTAGACATTACTTTAAGACCAAATGAAATGAAAAAAATTACTCCCGAACAGTTGAAGGAAAGTGAAGAGCAGACAGGATTTAATATACAAGATAAAATGTACGCCTGGTTTCTAAGAAAGAGCGATAGACGCAGGTACACCGTTTCTTTTCAAGATGTGAATAAAACAAATGCACTTTTATTACAAAATGGAATCAAATATGGTGATATGCGGTCTAAAACCAAAGAAGAGCTGGCTAGGTTATTAGGTGTTGATGCAGTAATTACTACTAAGGCAATAATGCGTAAGCCGATGAGCGAAGGAGCTGCTGTAGCGCTGGGAGTATTACTAGGCACCTGGGGAAACACCAATGATGTACAAGTGTCTATTACTATTAACGAAGGCAAAAAAGGTGATTTGGTATGGAAATACGATTACAATAACTCCGGTTCTTTCGGAAGCACTGCAGAAAATTTAGTAGATGGATTGATGCGTAATGCTTCTAAAAGGTTTCCTTATAATGATCGATAAAGGATAGTTTATGTTACATACTCTCTGCCCATAGGCTAAGCTTATGGGCAATATTTTTTAAGAAAATTCGTGTAATTCGCCCTAATTCGTGTTGTTAAAACAATATTATATTTGCAATCATGCAGTTCAAAGATGTTATAGGTCAGCAATATACCAAAGAAAAACTAACACAGATGGTGAAGCAAAACAGGCTTAGCCATGCTTTGTTGTTTTTAGGCAAGGAAGGTGGCGGATCTCTTCCACTGGCCATCGCATTTGCTAATTATATTTGTTTGCAGGCATCTTTTAATAATAGTACATCTGCCAATAATGCAACTAATCTTTTCGGCGAAGCCGAAAAAGTAAAACAACCGGATATACCTACCAATATTTCAGAAATTGATGCCTGGATGGAAGCTCATCCCTCTTACCCAAAAATTAAAAATATGGTTCATCCGGATATACATTTTTCTTATCCGGTAATTAGTAAAAAAAGCGGCGACAAACCTGTAAGTACCGACTTTATTACAGAATGGCGGGAATTCATCCAACTGCATCCTTATGGTAATTTGTTCGACTGGCTACAGTTTATCGGCGCAGAAAATAAACAAGGCAATATCACTGCTCATGAGTGTGCAGATATCATTCGGAAACTTTCGCTTAAAAGCTTTGAAAGCAGCTATAAAATACTAATCATGTGGATGCCTGAATTATTAGGCAAAGAAGGAAATAAATTGTTGAAATTGATTGAAGAGCCTCCGGCAAACACCTTATTTATTTTAGTAGCAGAAAATGAAGATTTGATACTTCCTACCATTTTATCCAGAACTCAATTGGTAAAAATGAATGCTTTAAGCCAGCCTGAAGTAACAGCAGCCTTAGTACAAAGAGCTGGCATTGCTACTGATAAAGCAACACAAATTGCAGCCCTGAGCGAAGGCAATTACAGAGAAGCATTGCAATTATTACAACATGCTGAAAATGACTGGCAAAGCTTTTTAAGAGATTGGCTCAATAGTATTGTAAAAAGAAATATTGCTGCCCAAATATCCTGGATCGAAGAAATTAGCAAGATGGGCCGGGAAAAACAAAAACAGTTTTTAAAATATTTTACTCATATACTGGAGCTATCAATAAAATGCAAAGCTATTGACGATGCACAGGCATTGAATGCCAGCGACCGGGAAATTGACGTTGCCGTAAGAATGGGCAAGCTGTGTGAATTACAGCAACTGGAAGCTATGAGCCACGAATTGGATAATGCCGGTTATTATATAGAACGTAACGCCAATGCCAAAATGCTTTTTCATGCCCTAACCATTAAGTTATATCATATAATTGCGAACAATTCAGTAATTTTGATGAATTGAGGGAACTAACTGTATGAGATATTAAGTATTATATAATATATTTATTTACTATATAAATTATTTATTTATAGGTTAATATATATTATTTTAATCAAAAATATTTTATACAATTATTACATATACTTCCTTCATTATCGTTTATCAATTATTTAATTATCAATTCAATATGGGATGTGGAAGTTGTGGAACAGCTAACGGTACTGCAAAAGGATGCCAGAATCATGGAAACTGCAGCAGTGGTAGCTGTAACCGCATGAATGTACACGACTGGCTGGCCAATTTACCTTTTAGCGATCCGGAAAGCAGTTGCCGCATTGTAGAAATAAGCTTTAATAATGGTAGTAGAAAAGATTATTTTAAAAATGCTACCCTGCAATACTTCCACAAAGGTGAGCTGGTAGTGGTAGAAGGTGTGAATGGTTTTGATGTTGGGACAGTGAACCTTAGCGGCGAATTAGTAAAACTCCAATTGAAGAAGTATAATATTAATGAAGCAACTACAGAATTTAAAAAGATATTGCGAAGGGCTAATGATACAGATATTGCCAAGCTTAAAGAAACCAAAGCCAGAGAGCATGAAGTATTAATCCGCAGCAGAGCCATAGCCCGGCAATTAAAATTAGACCTGAAAATGGCAGAAGTGGAAATTCAGGCTGACGGCAGAAAAGCAACCTTTTTTTATATAGCTGATGATCGGGTGGATTTTAGAGAACTGATAAAAATTTATGCCGGCGAGTTTAAACTAAAAGTAGAAATGCGCCAAATTGGAGCCCGACAGGAAGCCGGTAAAGTAGGCGGCATCGGTAGTTGCGGACGTGAACTTTGCTGTAGTACCTGGCTCTCAGACTTTAAAAGCGTTAACACCAATGCGGCCCGCTATCAAAACCTGAGTATCAATCAGGCCAAACTTAGTGGACAATGTGGCAGGCTCAAATGCTGCCTCAATTACGAATTGGATACTTACCTCGATGCTTTGCAGCATTTTCCAAATAATTGTGACATCATTGAAACAACCAAAAGCAAAGCATTTTTAGTTAAAAAAGATATTTTTAGAAACTTAATGTGGTATAGCATGCCCGACAGCAATAAGCAATACCCATTAGCCATAGAAACCGTATTAAAGATTAAAGCCCTGAATGAAAAGGGTATGAAACCAGACGAACTCGAAACAGTAGAAGTAATTAGTGGCAAACCAAAAGAAGTAGAACCCGAATTTGTAGATGTTGTAGGGCAGATCAGCTTACGCAGCCTGGAAAAAAACAGTCGTAGAAGAAGAGCAAAAGAACGGCAACAACCAGGCAACAATAACCCTAAAAACAACCAGGGCCAAAACCAAAAAAGTGGTGATCAGTCAAATGCATCACGTCGCTTTAAACAAAGAAGATGAAAACACGGATACCCGGATAAAAATTTAAAACTACATAAATCTTGAGGATATTAGATTTCGCAGATATTTTTAGTGACTACATTTAGTTTGTAAAAATTAGCGCCATCAAAGGCTTCAAAATGTTTACCGGATAATAGTGATAAAAAATTTATCTTGCAACGCAATCACAAAAATATAAGCGTTGTTTATTTTTGCCTAACACATGTCAATAACCGTAGAAAAATTGGTCAAAAGATATCATTCACAAATAGCTGTGAACCAAATTTCTTTCGGTATCTCAAAAGGAGAAATAGTCGGCTTTCTAGGCCCTAATGGAGCCGGCAAAAGCACCACTATGAAAATCATTACCGGCTTTTTGGCCGCTGACGGAGGTAAGGTAACAGTTTGTGGTCACGAAGTAAGTTCACAATCACTCCTCACCAAAAGTAAAATTGGCTATTTACCAGAATCCAATCCGCTTTATCTGGATATGTATGTGAAGGAATACCTGCAATTCATTGCCAATATTCATCATTTAAAAAACAAAAAAGAAGCGGTAAACAATATCATTACCACTACCGGCCTTACTCCGGAAGCCAATAAAAAAATCGGGCAATTGAGTAAAGGGTACAAACAACGGGTAGGGCTGGCTGCTGCTTTAATTCATAATCCCGAAGTATTGATTTTAGACGAGCCAACTTCAGGACTGGATCCTAACCAAATTGTCGAAATTAGAGCGCTGATTAAACAAATGGGCGCTGATAAAACAGTGTTATTTTCTTCGCATATCCTACAAGAAGTAGAAGCGCTTTGCGATAGAATTATTGTGATCAATAAAGGCAATATTGTAGCTGATGATCAATTGAACAATTTAATGCAAGGCAGCCGTAATAATGAGCTAACATTACATCTTAAAGAAGCTGTACAGTATGAAATTTTTGAGGGTGTGGGCCAGGTGACACAACTCAATGCTTATACCTGGTCTTTTTCAACTGCTGATGTAGAAGGCCTGAAAAGAAAAATCATGCAAATTGCTTTGGATAAAAATCTGAATATTGTTTCATGGGAAAGCAAATTAAACAATACATTGGAGGATATTTTTAGAACGCTTACTAATTAATGAACATAAATAATACCATATCAGTTTTGCAAAAGTATCAACAGCTCGAGCTGGAGAAAAATATTGATTTTGATAAATTCAACAGATATGCTATTGTACATCATAGTAGCACTATAGAAGGCAGCACCTTAACTGAAATCGAAACACAGCTTCTGCTTGACGAGGGCATTACCCCTAAAGGTAAACCGTTAATGCATAGCCTGATGCTGAAAGATCATTATGCAGCCCTGATATTTATTATAGAATCAGCAAAGAAAAATACAAAAATTTCCCCTGAATTTGTACAACAAATTAATGCTGCGGTTATGAAAAATACAGGCAGTGTTTATCAAACTGTTTTTGGAGAAATTGATGCCGGCAAAGGTATGTTTCGTAAAGGAAATGTAAGAGCAGGCAATACTTATTTCGTAAATTTTGATAAAGTTGAAAATTTGGTTGTAACATTATGTAATACAGTAGCCGAAAAAATAATAACAACAAAACCTATTTCCGAACAGTTAATATTATCTTTTCAGGCGCATTTTGAATTGGTTAGCATACACCCATTTTATGATGGTAATGGCAGAACAAGCCGTTTGTTAATGAATTATATTCAACTGCTTTTTAACCTGCCAATGGCTATAGTTTTTGCAGAAGATAAAGCGGATTATTTTGAAGCATTGGAAAAAAGCAGAAAAAATGATAACACTCAGTTTTTTATTGAGTTTATGTTTGAGCAGTATAATAAATTTTTGCTACAAGAAATAACCAGATTTGAAGAAATAAAAAAATAGAAATAAATCTGAATGGCTGCGGAATACAAGCAAAAAGTACGGTGAAGGTTTGTGGGCAGGCTTTGTGTCCGACTTGTAGTTCTAATTTATCAGTAAAACAAAATTTGAGGAAAGATTTTAAAAGCCATAACCTCATCCATAAAAACCTAATTAACTATTAACCAATCAACTTAATAATATGAGTAAAATAGCTAACATTCATGCCAGGCAAATATTAGATAGCCGTGGTAATCCTACTATTGAAGTAGAAGTAGAAGCCGATGATCATGTCGGCCGTGCCGCCGTTCCCAGTGGCGCCAGTACCGGTATTCATGAAGCGGTAGAACTTCGGGACAACAATAAAAAATTGTACAATGGTAAAAGTGTATGGAAAGCTGTTAAAAATGTGAACACTGTTATTGCCGACAATTTATGCGGATGGGAAGTAACCGATCAGGCCGGTATTGATGATATGCTCATCGAACTGGACGGAACGCCTAATAAAAGTAAGCTAGGCGCTAATGCGTTACTCGCCGTAAGTATGGCTATAGCAAAAGCCGGAGCTTTAGTGGCCAATTTGCCACTTTACCGATATATCGGCGGCACCAATGCTACCATTTTACCCATTCCTATGATGAACATTTTGAATGGCGGTGCCCATGCTGATAACAAGATAGATTTTCAGGAATTTATGATCATGCCTGTAGGTGCTAAAACCTTCAGTGAAGGTTTACAATGGGGCGTAGAAATTTTTCATGCATTAAAAACCGTACTAAAGAAAAAAGGCTACAGTACCAATGTGGGTGATGAAGGCGGTTTTGCACCCAATATTCAAAGCAACGAAGAAGCCATTGAAACGGTATTATCAGCCATACAAGCCGCCGGCTATAAGGCAGGAAGCCAAATTGTAATAGCCATGGATGCCGCTAACAGTGAATTATGGAATGCCAAAGAGAAAAAATATATTTTTCATAAGAGCAATGGTAAAAAATTAACCAGCGAACAACTAGTTAAATTTTGGGAAAACTGGGTAAAACAATATCCCATTGTCAGCATTGAAGATGGAATGGCAGAAGATGACTGGAAGGGCTGGAAAATGCTGACAGAAGCCATCGGAAAAAAATGTCAGTTGGTAGGCGATGATTTATTTGTAACCAATGTGAATCGCCTGGAAAAAGGTATAAAAGAAGAAATTGGTAATGCATTATTGGTAAAAGTAAATCAAATTGGCACCCTAACAGAAACCATCAATGCAGTAAGCATGGCACAAAATAACGGATACAATACCATTATGAGCCACCGCAGTGGTGAAACAGAAGATACCACCATTGCTGACCTGGCGGTAGCCCTGAATTGTGGACAAATTAAAACAGGTTCTGCCAGTCGTACCGACCGTGTGGCAAAATACAATCAGCTGATTCGTATTGAAGAAATGCTGGGAAAAAATGCCATTTATCCAAAAGGAAAAATTAAATTTGGCAAGTAGATTATAGAGCTTAGTTGATAGATGACAGTTGGCAGAAAACATGTCAAGAACTAATACTTCAATACACATAATCTGTCAACTACCATCTATCAATCATCATGTGTTTTAACCATCAACTCATCAAAACATGAAAGTTAATACGAACATAATCTCTTTATTAAAAAATAAATATTTTCTTGCCGGCATCCTTTTTCTTATCTGGATGCTCTTTTTTGATGTAAGAGACTGGCCATCGTTGTATGAAAAAAGGGCTCGGTTGAAAGAGCTAAATGAAAATGAGCAACACCTTAATAATCAAATAGTTGATACAAAAAAAGAGCTAAACTTATTAAAAACAAATGCCCAAACGATTGAAAAATATGCCAGGGAAAAATATTTCATGAAAAAGGATAACGAGGATTTATTTATTGTAAATGACAATAGTAACATTAAATAATATGCCGTTGTACACAATATTACTGCACTTTTAACGTTTTTTTCAGTAGGATTACGGATATTTGTTAACTTATTCAACTTATTTACAATGTATCGTTATACACAAAAAGACCTATTGCTATTCATTTACAATGAAACTTCAGCCGAAGAAACAGCTAAAATAAAAGCCGCCCTGGAAACTGACTGGGAGCTTCGGGAAGAATATCAGACATTGTTATCTGCTCAAAAAGAGCTGGAACCTATTTCACTGGCACCTGATGAAAAAATTTTAGAAAATATTCTTCAGTATGCTGAAAAATCGGTTGCAGAAGAAGTTATAGCAAATACATTAAGATAATTTTAATTTATAAACTATTTATTTATATATAATTATATATTAATAATTAGTTTAAATAATTATCAGCTATCAATTAACTTATTATCAATTATCCGGGGCTTTCAGCTGTAGTAATACTATTCAACATTTGTTCCGGCTGTCCGCTTGTAATCCGCCTGCGGCGGAGTTACCGCTTCTATCCGGCAGCCTTTCATCAGCATATCTTTTATCATCGATCTATATCCCAATTAGCACTCCGCTAATATGAGCTTCGTAAGAAGTAATATCTTTGCAGCCTCAGTAGCCGTTGTTCAAATAAGATCGGTCTCCGATAAGAGCAAAATCTTCACTATAATTAGATTATCAAAAAAATAGTTAAAATAATAATTTATATTAATTTAAAATAAATAATTAATAATTAAATATAATATTAAATAATCCAACACAGTTGTCGGTAGTCAATAAAAATCTCATTTTTAATTCTTAACTTTTAATTTATTTCAGCAACATTCAAATGACCAAAAAAGAACGTTACCAGTTTGTCATCGATTATTTTTTAAAGCATTCACCCAATGCGGAAACGGAGCTGATATTTGATAATCCCTATCAATTGCTAGTAGCAGTAATATTGTCAGCACAATGTACCGACAAAAGAGTGAATATGACCACTCCGGCCATTTTTGAAAAATATCCTACACCAGAAAAATTGAGTAAGTCAACTTTTCAAGAACTTTTTCCATATATAAAAAGTATATCCTATCCTAATAATAAAACCAAACATTTGATAGGTATGGCTAAAATGCTGATGGAGAAATACGATGGTAAAGTACCCATGACGGTTGATGAATTGATACAACTCCCCGGAGTAGGCAGAAAAACTGCCAATGTGATCACCTCTGTAGTAGACCAGCAACCCAATATGGCGGTAGATACGCATGTTTTCAGAGTCAGCGCCCGAATAGGGTTAACCACTAATGCAAAAACACCCCTGGCAACAGAGAAGCAATTAATTAAAAATTTACCCTCTCAATATGTGTACATAGCCCACCATTGGTTGATTTTACATGGAAGATATATTTGTGTTGCCCGAAACCCTAAATGTGGCGAGTGCGGCTTACGGCCGGCATGCAAATATTATAATAGCAAAATAAAGGATGGTAAGTCATTATAGTGGCTGTTGCAAAGTAGTCAGTTTTTTTTATTCGTGAGGCTCAATTTTTGCCATTCGCCGAAGGCGGAAAAAAATATTCACAGCTTGCTGTGGAAAAAGGGTTCGGGCTTGCCCAGAGCTGCATACCCATAAGTGTTCGAAACCTGGCCCTGCCCTTTAGGGTAGAAGAGACAAAATAACGTCGAATTATAATTTTTTAAAATATTTAAATTTTTAATAATAAATTGAGGGCATTTATTGCCAGATGCTGTTAATTTTGCAGCACAATATAATTTATGTAGATGTCCTATATAATCGAGGTTAACCAACTTTACAAACAATTTAATGATATTACTGCGGTTTCTGATTTATCATTTACAGTTAATGAAGGAGATATTTATGGTTTTTTGGGTCAAAATGGCGCCGGGAAATCTACCACCATCAGAATGCTGCTTACATTGATTGCCCCTACAAGTGGCGCCATTAAAATTTTTGGAAAAAATTTACAAACACACCGTCATGAAATATTAAGGCAGGTAGGTGCTGTAATTGAAAGACCCGATTTGTATAAATATTTAACAGCTTATGATAACCTGAGTATTTTTGCCAAAATGAGTGAAGTAAAGGTTAGCAAAAAGCTGATCATGGATCAGTTAGGAATGGTTGGATTGGCAGAAAGAGCTCATAGTAAAGTAAAAACTTTCAGCCAGGGGATGAAACAGCGATTAGGCATTGCCATTGCACTGGTGCACAATCCTAAGCTGATCATTTTGGATGAACCTACCAATGGATTAGACCCACAAGGTATTGCCGATATGCGAAATTTAATTCTGAAGTTGAGTAGAGAAATGGGTAAAACGGTTGTGGTATCATCACACTTACTCAGTGAGATTGAGTTGGTAGCCAATAGAATGCTGATCATTCATAAAGGAAAAAAAATGGCTGAAGGAGTAGTAGCAGAACTGCTGGATCCTTCTAAAACAGTGGTGCAAATTGAAACACTCGACAATAATTTCACTCAGCAACAGTTATTGGCTTCATCTTGGAAAAATTTTTTACGTTCCAACGGGCAATCAATTTTATTACAGATGAATAAAAAAGATATACCGGCTTTAACTCATGATTTGGTGAAGATGAATGCACAGATTATTTCCATTCAGGCACGCCATTCGTTGGAAGATTATTTTATTTCACTCACCAATCAAAACAACCATGTGGAAGCTTTTACAAATTGAATTATATAAAATTTCTAAAAGGCCACGTACTTACATCGCCTTTGTAGCCATCGCTGTTATTGTTTTTATTATTCAACTGGCGTTGAAAGCCGATGGTAAAAGTTATATGGATTTGATTACCCGGGATATTGAAGAGTCGTTCATTATCGATAAAGACAAAGCACTGAATGGTTATTTTATTTGTTTTTTAATACTCAATACACTGCTGGTGCAAGTACCTGTGTTAGTAGCTTTTGTTGCCGGTGATAGCATTTCAGGCGAAGCTAATTTAGGAACGTTGCGATTGCTGGTGAGCAAGCCAATCAGTCGTACAAAATTGATGTTGGTTAAATTTTTTGCATGTTTTTTATTCACGATGGCTTTATTGATTTGGATGGCCATTGTAGCGTTGTTTGGCAGTATGCTTATTTTTGGTACAGATAATATGATGGTACTAAAATCCAGCGGAGCTACCATTATTGAAGCTAACGATGTATTTTGGCGTTACCTGGCAGCATTTGCTTATGCAGCATTAGCCTTAACAACCGTAGCCGCATTGGCATTTTTATTGTCGGTATTCGCTGAAAATTCTATCGGTCCTATTGTGGCTACGGTATGTATTGTAGTGGTGTTAACCATTTTATCAAACTTAAATGTTCCTTTATTTGACAAAACCATTCGTCCCTGGCTGTTTACCACGTATATGGTAGGATGGAAAGGATTTTTTTATATCAACTATACCGATGATGGGCAAACCATTCCGGGGTCAATAGAAAATTGGCCTGCTATCCGTCGGGGAGCTATTTTGTTGATAGGCCATATCATTTTATTCGTAGGAGCAGCGGTGGTTATTTTTAGAAGAAAAGATATTTTGTCGTAATTAAAAATTAAGAATTAAAAATTAAGAATTAAAAATGAAAACATTATTGATAATTGTAGCGGTGTTATTTTCGGGTGTTGCACAGGCTCAGGATGCAACTGCATTGGTACAAAAAGTAAAAGCCAAAATAGAAAAAGTGATTGATTATGAGGCTAGTGGTAAAATGAAAACCAATGTAGCTTTTTTAAAAGTGCCGGTGGCCAATGTAAAAGTATATTTTAAAAAACCGAATCAATTGAAGATAAAGAATGATAAAGGATTTTCATTTATTCCTAAAGGAGCAGTGAATATTAATATGAACAATATTTTAAGCAGCAATTATACCATATTAGATATTGGTACGGATAAAATTGCAGGCGCTGCAGTACGGGTTGTAAAGTTATTGCCGGAAGATGATAACAGCGATGTGGTTTTATCTACTTTATATATTGATGAAGCCAATGCACTCATCAAAAAATCAAAAACAACCACCCGGGATAATGGTACTTATGAACTGGAGATGAGCTATGGAAAATACACGGCTTACGGACTGCCGGATAAAGTAATATTTTCTTTCAACACTAAAGATTACAAATTACCCAAAGGAGTAACGTTTGATTTTGAGGACGGTACAAATCAAAATAAAACTGAAGACAAAACAAAAAATAAAAAAGGCCGGGCAGAGATTACTTTTAATAGTTATGAAATTAATAAAGGTTTGCCGGATAAAGTGTTTGAGGCGAAATGATAGAGGTAATGTGATAATTGGCTAATATGCTGATGTGCTAATGTTTTTAGTTTCCATGGGCCTTTTTGCAAAAAAAAAAGACCCCTGGAAACAGAATAATCTAAGTCAGGATTAAATAATATTTTGAGGTGCTGGATAAAATATAATTCTGGTAAAAACAGCTCCGAAGGAGCGTCATATTAGTAGCTATAGCCATATAATATTAAT
>CAZPHA010000016.1:233-52864 GCA_964586215.1 uncultured Ferruginibacter sp. | reverse complement strand
TCCCATTTTCATACATACTTTGTGTATTGAAAAAAATTAATGTACGTTTGTAAAGACACCAATGGATAATCTACTACTATATAATAAATTATCAATGCTACCTGAGCAAATGAAATTAGAGGTGGCTGATTTTATTGATTTTTTGCTTAATAAAACAAAAAAGCAACCTTCTGATAATAAAAAGCCTCAAGCTAAGTTTGGTAGCGGCAAAGGATTATTTAAAATACATGCCGACTTTGATGAACCACTCGATCATTTTAAAGAATATATGAATTTGAATGGGTGACAATTTGCTTGATACTCACACTTTTCTATGGTTTATAGAAGGTGATAAAAAATTATCAGCTAAAGCCAAAAAGCTTATTGAAGCTGGTAGCTCTAACAACTTTATTAGTATAGCCAGCTTGTGGGAAATTGCTATCAAATTAAGCCTAAAGAAACTTGAACTTAAAGCTTCTTTTTCTGTAATTGCTGAACTTATTGCTAATAATGGTTTTACAATATTGCCCATTACTTTTGAGGATACGTTATTGGTATCACAATTACCTTTCTACCACAGCGATCCATTTGATAGAATTATCATATCGCAAAGTATAACTAACCATTTAACACTCCTGTCTAAAGATAAGCAGTTTGACAACTATAACATCAAAAGAGTTTGGTAAGCTTGGCACCCTAAATCTATTAGAGCAGGTTGCCGGCCTTATCAAAGGCGGCGGCGGACAAAAAACCCTGGCCACCGCCGGTGGGCAGGATGTTAGCCAGCTTAAAACGATTATTGAGAAAGTGAGGGAATTATTGTAATTTTTTATTAAATATTTCTGTCCGTAGACTAAGCCTACGGACAGTAAATGAGATCTTTCTTACTTCAATTTCACTTGCCCTTGCTTAAGAAGTTTGTCTAAATAGGCTCGTTCCTCGTCATAAGTCATATTCATTATCTCAAGACTAATTTTGGCTCTAATCTCACGCATTAGCTTTACTGCGTTTAATATTTTGTTCGTTTTTTTATTCTTCGTTGTCATATTTTGCGATTTCTTTAGGTGTTCTAATTTCTATCATATTATATCAAAATTAAGTTCAATTAATGGGTATATTTAGATTAGCTTCAATATTTCTATGCTCATATAGGTTATTTTTGTTCCATGCACACTATCTTACAAACACGCCGCCTTACCCTTCGCCAGTTTACGTTGGATGATGTCAGCTTAATTCAACAACTCAATAGTGACCCCGAAGTACTTAAATACCTGCATGAGCCAGCCTTACAAACCGAGGCAGATGCATTAGCAGTCCTTAAAAATATTATTTTACCCCAATACAACTATAAACTAGGCAGATGGGCTATGCATGTAAAAGAAAACAATGAATTTATCGGCTGGTGTGGCTTAAAATACAGACCTGAAATAGATGAAGTTAACCTGGGCTACCGACTAAAACAAACATCCTGGGGCAATGGATACGCCACCGAAGCCGCCAGGCATACTCTCCAATATGCTTTCCAAACACTACAACTGCAAAAGATCATCGGCAGAGCACATATTGAAAATATCGCCTCAATTAAAGTTCTTGAAAAAATAGGAATGATTTTCGAAAAAGAAGAAGAGATTGATAACTGCCCGGTAAAAACTTACGTAGCTTATAATTGCAAAAGTACGAAAAAATAAGCATATATAGATATTTTGTTTAACGCTAATTCGTGTAATTCGCCATAATTCGTGGTTTTATATTTAAGAAACTGTTAAAATCATTAATTTATTTCCGAAATGTTTCGTAATTCAATAAAACTTACTATTTTTGATCTACTAAAATTTTCGTACATCAAAAAAGTATAGATATGAGAAAGCTAATAGCACCCCTTTTTGTACTGGCAGGTATTACACTAAGTAGCGCCTCCTTTGCACAGGATGATAATAAAAGTGATGACCAAAAAAAGAAAGAAACCGAAGAAATTGTTATCCGCAAAAAAGGAGATAAAGACATCAATTTAAAAGTGGAAATCAACGGTGATAAAGTAATCGTTAACGGTAAACCCCTGGCAGAGTTTAAAGATGATGCCATCACCATTAATAAACGCAAAATAATTGTAAGAGATGGCGATAATATGATGTCTTTCCATTTTGATACAGATAGGTTGAATGACTTAGCTAACGGTCTCAAAGAAAGAGGTAAAGAATTAAAAGAATGGGCGCAGCAATGGAAAGAAGAAAATGCAGAACCCAAAGCATTTCTCGGTGTAACTACCAAAGATAACGAAGAAGGAGCTGAAATTTTAAGCACTTCCAACGGCAGTGCCGCCGAAAAAGCCGGTTTGCAAGCCGGAGATATTATTACCAGAATAGATGATCAAAAAGTTGAAGGCCCTGCTTCTTTGTCAGAAATCATCACTTCTTACAAACCTAATGATAAGGTAAAAATATACTTCAAAAGAGAAGGCAAAGAAAAGAATATGAAAGTTACTTTAGGCGAAACCAAAAGAGGCCACATGTCTTTTGCTTTTAAAGCTCCTGATGGTAAAATGAAATCTTTTACCATGCCTAATATTCCCACTCCTCCCACACCACCTATGCTTCCCGGAGAAGAATGGCATAATGATATGCCCGGCGTAGGAATTTTTGGCCCTGAAATTGAAAATTTAGAGTTATGGGGAAATAATATGTCTCGTCCAAAATTGGGTCTGAAAATTCAGGATACAGAGGAAGGTGGTAACGTAAAAGTGATTGATGTAGAAGAGGGCTCTGCCGCCGAAAAAGCCGGCCTGCAAAAAAATGATCTTATTACAGAAATTGGAGAAAAGGCTGTTACAAACACCGACGATGCCAGAGAACAGTTAAGGGAAAATAAAGACAAATCTTCCTATACCATCAAAGTCAACCGCAATGGAAGTGCTAAGACTTTTGAAGTAAAAATTCCTAAAAAATTAAAAACTGCTAATTTATAAAGTATAGCCATGCCCTTGCACATGGTCTGACGGTCCCCCGTCTGACCATGTCTGTTTTTGACGGTCCCCGTCTGACCATGTGTGTTTTTGACGGTCCCCCGTCAGGCCATGTGTGCCTAAAAAGGCATACAAAAAACCTTTTATGGGTCTCCACGGGGTCTTTTTTGCAAAAAAAAACCCGTGGGAACAAAAGTCTAAACAGCTTCATTATTTTATAAACCTTGTTAGCGGTTTAGTATTAAAGTCTCTTCTTACTAACAAATCAACATTTCAACATCTTAACATTTCAACATCTTAACATTTTAACATCCTAACTTTTCAACTACCTTTGCATCCGTGAAAAATAACGACAAATACGAAGCCGTAATCGGACTCGAAATACATACCCAACTGCTTACCAACAGCAAACTTTTTTGCGGAGATAGTACCACTTTCGATGCAGCGCCCAACACCCATGTAAGCCCCATCTCACTGGCCCATCCCGGCACACTGCCTAAAATGAATCATGTGGCCATTGAATACGCCATCAAACTAGGACTGGCGCTCAATTGCGAGATAGTACAGCATAATTATTTCGCTAGAAAAAATTATTTCTATCCAGATTTACCCAAAGGCTACCAGGTAAGCCAGCACACTACTCCCATTTGCAAAGGCGGCTACTTAACCATCAAGGCAGGTGATACAGAAAGAAACATACTCCTCAATCGTATTCATATGGAAGAAGATGCCGGTAAAAGTCTGCATGATGTAGATGACAACTTTACCTGTATTGATCTCAACCGGGCCGGTATTCCATTGCTGGAAATTGTAACAGAACCCGATCTGCACAGCGCCGATGAAGCATACGCCTATCTTACTCAAATCAGAAAAATAGTGCGTTGGCTGGGCATTTGCGATGGCAACATGGAAGAAGGCAGTATGCGCTGTGATGCCAATATTTCTATCCGACCGAAGGGAGAAAAAAAACTAGGCACTAAAGTAGAAGTAAAAAACCTGAACAGCATTCGCAATGCTAAAAAAGCTATTGAATATGAAATCAGCCGACTGATTGATTTAACAGAAAAAGGAGAAAATATTGTACAGGAAACACGGAGTTTCGATGCAGCAACCGATACTACTTTCTCACTACGAACAAAAGAAGATGCCGATGATTACAGGTATTTCCCCGAGCCGGATTTATGCCCGTTTCATATCACAGACGAATTGCTGCAATCCGTAAAAAATTCACTGCCGGCATTACCGCAGGAATTAGAGAAAAAATATGTGACACAATTCAATCTTTCTCCCTACGATGCTGCTTTAATTTGCGACGATAAAGATCAAATAACTTTTTTCGAAGAAATTATCAAACACACTCACCATTATAAAGCTGCCGTTAACTGGATCATGGGGCCTGTTAAAAGCTTTTTAAATGACCAACAAATTCCCCTGGCCAAATTCCCCGTATCTCCGCTGCAAATTGCCCAAATGATTGAGCTTATTGAAGAAGGCAAAATAAATTTTAGCATTGCTTCAACAAAAATTTTTCATAATTTACTCTCTGATCCTGATAAAACACCCCTACAAATGGCTACGGAGCTCAACCTGATACAGGACAGCAACACCGACACCATTGCAGAATGGGTTAATGAAGCAATTGCCAAAATGCCCGATAAAGTAAAAGAATACCAAAAAGGAAAAAAAGGATTGATAGGCTTATTTGCAGGTGAAGTAAAAAAAATCAGTAAAGGCAAAGCCGATATGCAATTGGTAAATAAACTACTAACCGAAAAACTGGAATCTAAATAATAAAATGATTTTTTGCATAATGAAAAAGTTGATACAGTTGATCATTCGAAAAATAAATAACAGGGGCTTTCAGCCAATATCTTTATTCAGCTTTAGTACCGGCTGTCCGCTCCAAGTCCGGCACAAAAGCCTACGCACAACCCTTCACCGGGCTTTCCGCTACCATCCGGCAGCCCGTCAGCTTTGGCAACATACTTCAGCTATAAATAAATTCTTTCGATTAAATTATGCCGGTATTATTGCTATAACAATATCCTTTTTTTTTCTCTCCTGCAATCAGGCTTCTAATAACAAGCAATTTACCATCACCGGAGAAGTAAAAAATTTTTCTGCCAGGAAAATATATCTAGAGCAACTGAATTTTGGCAATCAACAGCCGGGAATTATCGACAGCGCTGCCATCAACAATGGAAAATTCACCATACAGGTCAAAGCAAAAGAAGAAGGCTTATACCGCCTTCGCTTTGCAAATCAAAAAAATGGTTTTCTTTTTATCAACGATAAAGAAAATATTCATTTTAAGGTAGATTCTCTTGACTTATCTTTAGACGGGCCGTTTTTCAGTACTCCGGCCAATGGATCTTTAAAAAAATTCATTGGCATAATGGATAGTCTGAAAAATAATTTAATGTTAGCCAGTAAAGATATTCAGCAGTTGCAGCAACAAGGCGCTAAAGCAACCGATAGTAGCGCTACAACCGCCATCAATACCTTCAACAATATTAAAGAAAGCATTACAAAATTCTGTTTTCAATATGGCGATACCGCCACGAGTCCTATAGTAGCTCTTTTTTCCGTTACCACTGCTCCGGTAGAAATTGAAAAATTTGAATTGCCTTTACAAAAGTTGGTCCAGCGTTTTCCCAAGCATACAGCTTTAGAAAATGTAGTAGCTTTTACCAAACAACAAATCAATCTGAAAGCACAGCAGAATAAAGCCTTGCAACAGCAGAGTAGTCCTGCAAAAGCCGCTATCGGCAACATGGCCCCTGACCTTACCATGCCAGATACAGAGGGCAATAATTTCTCACTCAGTATGCTCCGGGGGAAATATGTGTTGGTAGATTTTTGGGCCAGCTGGTGTGGTCCCTGTCGTGCCGAAAATCCCAATGTAGTAGCAGCTTATAATGAGTTCAAAGATAAAAACTTCACGGTATTGGGCGTTTCATTGGATCAAAATAAAAAATCCTGGCTTCAGGCCATAGAAAAAGATAAGCTCACCTGGAAACATATCAGCGACTTACAATTCTGGAACAGCGCCGCCGTAGATTTATACGGCTTTGACGGCATCCCTTACAACGTATTAATAGACCCCGAAGGAAAAATCATCGCCGAAAATTTAAGAGGAGAAGAATTGAGTAATAAATTAAAGGAAGTTTTGAGGTAATGATATGTTAATACCCTTTTTGTAAAACTGGAACCGGCGCTGGAGTGCACAACAATGATTATTTTTCAAATATTAAGTGCCATATGAGTGCAAATAAATTTTCACAACTGAATAAACTATTAAGTAGAGCATATAACCTAGATCAAAAAGGCCAGTATGCAAAGTCAGAAAAGCTATATCAAGAAGGCATGCAGATAGATGTTCCTGAATATTGCATTGAATATTTAAAACTTGCTAATAATTACATTTCTTTTTGTATAAAGACGAATCAGCCTGATACGGCTATAAAAATTTATGAAAGAATAAAAGACCATGCTTATTTAGACCCTCTAATTTATTATAATATGGCTTGCGTTTATACGTTTTGTCTAAAAAATTATGATATGGGCATCATGCATTCAGAATTATTTGTTACATATAATAAAGATCAGCAAATGCAAGACAATTTTTTAAAAGACCCCGAAATTGCTCCTTTATTAAAGTTGCCGAAATTTAAAGTAGTAACACAATTAATTGCTGATAGAAAAGCAGTCAAACTGAAATATAAAATTGATAAGAGAAAAATAAAAGCTTCTTTAAAAGATAAGCAAGATGAAATAAAAAAACTTCTTAAGCTGGATAATACATTTGGTATATTTCAACAATTTAAAGAAGACTTTGAAGATGCACTAGAGAGTTATGATAATTATAAAGACCTTATAAAAAAATTTATTGATATCGCTGATCCCGAATACCAGTCTGAATACATACTTGCTCTTTTATTAATTGTAGAAAATACTTTTGCAAAAGATGCTGATATTTTATTATCTGAAAAGCACTACAATGAATTAGAAAATAATGCCTGGCTTAATGGCAATGTAACAGTACAAGGAAATTTTGTTTTTGATAAGAATATTTATATAACAGGAAATTTAATAATAGATGGAATTATTATATGTAAAAGTGATTACAATTATTTAATAGCATCAGGTAATATAAAAGCTAAGTCTATCTCTTGCACTTCGAAAGGCAACAGAATATTAGCTGGAAAAAGTATTGAATTATCAGAAGTTGCGTTAGCAGGGAGTGACTGCAGAATAATAGCAGGATCTACTCTTACTGCTAATCTGGCTATAGAGTCGGAAACCAATCCAGCACTTATTTGTGCAGGCACTATGGAAGTAAAGCATTTTTTTAATTATGAAGCTATGGAAGAGGAAAACGATAATAATTGTCCTAAACTTAGTAAAATACTAGTGGATAAAGCTTTTGATAAATATAAAAATAAAAAAGTACTTTGGGGTATCAATCTATCAAACTTATTGCTTACCAATAAGCCATATTTAAAATAATTAACGTAAAAACGGTAGTCTTGCATATCCCAGCTCGTAAGACACGAGCCGAAATTAAAAATTATCACTAAAAATTTAAGCGACGAAGAGTTATCATCGTAATTTGAAGAAAGTTTTGAAGCAATGAGATGCTAATGCCGGTTCGTGTCACATGAGCCGAAAAACGAAATTATTACTGAGAATTTAAGCGGAAGAGAGTTTCAGGATAAATGGAAAGAATTCTAATGCCGGTTCATTAGACACGAACCTGGGCAGCATGGATTTTTAATCCATAGAATTTTTACTCTTTCTACTAAATTCATAAACAAAAATTTGGCGCCAATATAAATAATCATTTTTTACGGGGCAAATAATCATTAAATATTGCTCTGCCCAAGGTCGGCCACCTTTTAAAGGTGGTCGACTCCAAAATTGTACATAAAAAAATCTGCCTTAAAAGACAGATTTTTATTCAAAATAATATAGTAAAACGTTAGATCCGCTTACCCTAAAGCTACTCTTTTAAAATCAATAACTTTAAGATCAGCCTCAAGGCTTTTCAGATAGTCTGCTACAGATTTGCTGTTATCTTTTACAAAAGGCTGTGCCATTAAGGTATTTTCTTTAAAAAATTTATTCACCTTACCGATAGCTATTTTTTCAGCCATTTCTGCAGGCTTTCCTTCTGCTTTAATTTGCTCAATAGCAATTTCTTTCTCTCTGGCAACGGTTTCTGCAGAAACAGAAGATTCATCTACCGCTAATGGATTCATAGCAGCGATTTGCATCGCCACATCTTTTCCGGCTTCTACAACCGGCTTGTTCATACTAACGAGTACGCCTAAACGATTGGCGCCATGAATATAGGATGCTACATATTCTGCATCTAATCTTTCAAATTTAGAAATGCCTATTTTTTCACCAATAGCCGCTAATTTATCGTTGATCATATCAACCACTTTAGCGCCGTTGATGGTTACTTCATTCAATTCTTCAACAGTTTTTACATTATTGGCAACTGCTGCATCGGCAATACTTTGTGCAAAAGCTATAAAATCAGCGTTTTTACTTACAAAATCCGTTTCACAGCTAATACACAAAACGATACCTGCTTTGTTATCTGCAGTAGTCTTAGCAATTACCACGCCTTCTTTGGCTTCTCTATCACTACGCTTGGCCGCTACTTTTTGCCCTTGTTTGCGTAACCAGTCGATCGCTGCTTCAAAATCGCCATTACTTTCCGTCAGGGCTTTACGGCAATCCATCATACCGGCGCCGGTTGCCTGGCGTAATTTATTTATATCTGCTGCTGTTATTGTTGCACTCATTTTAATTGATAATTGATAATGAATAATTGATAATTTTTTGTTATAACACGAATTACTGCTAATTACACGAATTGGTTGAATTAAAAAGCATTCCCTGTAATTTTCCTGTGTTATATCAATTTGTCATAACTCACCAAACCTAGCCTTATTCTGTATTTGAAACAGTACCTCCATAAACCTCAAACTAAAAACCCCAAACTACAAACCCCAAACTACAAACCCTAAACTCCCAACCCCAAACTCCTATCTTGCCGCAGGTTTTCTACCGCCACCACCTGGTCCGGGTACACGACGTTTGGGTTGATTACCCCCTCTACCGCCGCCGCCACGTTTGCCGGCATCATCACCGCCTTCAACAATTTTTTCAAATTTTGCTGCTTTTGCTTCTGCTGATTCTTCTGCATCATGGTTATCTTCATCATCTTTTCCTGCCTGACGCTCTTGCAATCCTTCAGCGATAGCTGCAGTTAAATAATTTACGATGATAGAGATCGACTTGGTAGCATCATCATTTGCCGGAATGGCAAAGTCAACTTTATTAGGGTCGCAGTTGGTATCTACCATACCAAAAGTGGTAATGTTCAAACGCTTAGCTTCTGCCAATGCGATATGCTCATGCCCGATATCTACCATGAATAAAGCGGCAGGAATACGGCTCAACTGAGCTATACCACCTAATACTTTTTCCATTTTATCTTTATCACGGCCTAATGTTAAACGTTCTTTTTTGGTCAGGCTTTCAGCGCTACCGTCTGCCAGCATTTTTTCAATACTCTGCATTTTCTTTACACTCTTACGAACGGTATTGAAGTTGGTTAACATGCCTCCTAACCAGCGTTCGGTAGCGTATGGCATGTTCACTCTTTTAGCGCATTCAGATACAATTTCTTTTGCCTGCTTTTTTGTGGCAACAAACATAATTTTTTTACCACTACGTGCAATGGCTTTTAAAGCAGCCGCACATTCCTGCAATCCTTCTACTGTTTTGTTAAGATCAATGATATGAATGCCTTTCTTTTCAGCAAAAATATAAGGAAGCATTTTTGGATTCCACTTCTTTTTTAAATGCCCGAAATGTACACCTGCTTCTAAAAGTTGTTGTTGTAAGGAAGTGTTATTTTCCATTTTTCTATCTGGTTTAATGGACTAATATTGAATAGTCCATAGTTGTTATTTAAAAATATTTTTCACATGCCATGGACTGTGAGCCATGATCCATGAACTAAAATTAACGTTTGCTGAACTGGTAGCTTCTTCTTGCTTTTTTGCGACCTGGTTTTTTACGTTCTACGGAACGAGGGTCACGTTTTAACAATCCTGCCGCTTTTAATGCAGGGCGGTAATCGGCGCTCACTTCAATCAGGGCACGGGCAATGCCTAATTTAGCGGCTTCTGCCTGGCCTTTTACACCACCACCGGTAGCATTGATGACAACATCAAATTTTTTAATCGCTTCTGTGGTTGCTAAAGGCGCTTCCACCTGATTTTGCAAATACACTAATGGGAAATAATCTTTGTAGTCTTTACCGTTTACGGTAATTTTTCCATCGCCTTTGCTCAGGAAAACACGGGTTACAGCTTCTTTTCTGCGGCCAACTGCGTTTTTTTGTTTTTCCATTTATTTATTTTTTTTCATCTTTAAAGATCAAAAGATGAGGATTGATTTAAAATTTTAACTCTTTAGGTTGCTGTGCAGTATGCGGATGCTCTGACCCCACATATACAAACAATTTTTTATACATCTGGCGACCCAAACGATTTTTTGGCAACATGCCTTTAATAGCTCTTTCAATCACAACTTCCGGGCGACGTTTTAGTAAGCTCTTTGCAGCTTCTTCCTTACGGCCACCGGGGTAGCCACTAAAAGTATCGTACACTTTATCTTCCAATTTGTTACCGGTTAAAACCACTTTATCAGCATTGGTAACAATGATAAAATCGCCACAATCAACATGTGGAGTGTAATAAGCTTTGTTTTTACCACGTAAAACGGCTGCAATACGTGAACACATACGACCCACGGTTTGATTAGTACCGTCTACAACGTACCAGTTACGCTGCACGGTAGCCTTGTTCGCATGTTTGGTGGTGAAATGTAGTTTACTCATTTTGTTTATTTTAAAATTTATCGCCATTGCTATCCCAATGACTTTTTAAATACCAAAGCCACATACTGTTTGCTTTGGGGCTGCAAAGTTACCCCTATTTTATGCAATTTCCCAAAGAAAAAAGCATAATTTTTTATTATACATTTATAACTAATTGATAATCAATGTAAATTTTGACTGAAAAATTTTGTTTATGTGCTTTTTGATTCAGTTGGGGGCTGTCATCATCCGTTCGCCATTCGGCTTTTGTACCTGCTGCTACAGGCTTCGCTACGGGCCTCTCCGCCTGCGGCGGCTCGCCTTCCGCATCAGGCAGCCTTTCAGCATTCTAGCAGTTGTTCGACACCTTAAAGGTGTCGAACAACTTATACAACCGGGGTGTTCTCACAAACTGCAACAGAGAGATGATTTTATCATTTATTATTTAAACGAACGATACGGCGATAAAATGTATAATCCCCATCAATATCTGCTTTATAATTCAACTCATCATTCATTTCATTAACAGATCTAAAATAAGTAGCAACGGGCAAATAACCAACCACCATACCCATCCCGCCATGTAAATTACATCCCCCATCTCCGCCTTTTAAAAAGTAATAATCATTCACTAGTTCTAACATATAAGGGTCATAGGCAATGCTGATTCCAAATTGATTGGGTTGCTGAAGCGTATAAGGATGCTCTTCAGGTTCATCACCTCCAAACCACTTTAAATACATAGAAAAATCAAAACTATCTCCCCATCGAAATAAGGTTCTGCTTCCTCCTCCACACAAATACTCCCATTCATCTTCCGTAGGCAGCTCAAATCCTTCAGCGCTGATTTTACTAATTAAATCATTGTAACTAACCGGTTCATATAAATCTGCAGTAATTCGGTTATCTATCCTGCTAAGCCGTAATGTCTTGTGTATAGTGGATGATGCATATGTTTGTTGGTGAAATTTATCAATTTCCTTTTTAAATCTTTCCAACTCGGTGCTATCAACAGGTACACTACGCCAGCCAATTTCATTAAGTTCACATTCAACCAGCATAGGTGAAATTGTGGCCGTTCGCACTGGTGACATTGATTCTTTTAAAAAAGTATTTACATCATCTATACCGCATTCACTTAAAACTTCCTTCATTTCTGTACTCGTTTTTTCATCCATACCCTGAATAAAAGAATCCCAGCCTAAAACAACCGTATCACCCGGAACAAAAACAAACTCTTTTCCACCATAAGCAAATATCGCCGTATCAGTTCGCATTCCATATTGCTCAAAACTTTCAAATCTTAAAAGTGAAAATTTGGAATGCTCTGCCGTTATTGATGCTAACATTTGCTCTCTTTCCACTTGCGAAAGTTGAGTAAATTGTGGTCGGTAAAACAATGAATTAGCCATTTTTATATCCTCATTTAATTTTTATTGTTTGTTATACTTAGTACTTCTATTATCGAAAACGCTTACAAGGAGAAGCACAAACAGCCGCGGTTTGTATCTCACAAACCGCTATTGAGGTGCCTATAACTACCTTTTACTCATTAAGTGTATATACTAATGCATTTTTTCAACGGCATCTAATTGGATACCAAATCCAAGCGAAATCAATATAATCCAATGTGGATCAGGTGAAAAACAAGCGAATGCAACATCACAACCATAAACCTTAAATATTTGCTCTTTGGGTCTCAGATTATTTTTTCTCAAACTAAATAATTCTTATAAGATCTTTTTCAATATATGATATGGTTTTACATGAAATTCTGCTTTTAAATGATATCATTTACTTAAAAACTTTAAGGCTGCCTCATTAAATACTTTGGCGTTTTCGGACAATACATAATGAGATGTTCCGGGCACAATAAATAATTGTGCATTTGAAATAGACTCAAATATTTTTACGGTATGCCCAATTCGAATTTCATCCTTATCTCCTGCAACAACCATGGTGGGACATTTGATTTTTCCCAGCTGTTCAAAAGGAATACTTGGGTATTTTATCATTAAATTATAACGCTTTTTTTCGGCGTTGCTATACTTAGGGTCACCGACAAATTTCTTAAAAAGCTCCAATTCATGAGGAAAATAAGCGGTAGTATCTTGCAAAACATTAGCGCCGGAAGCTATTAATTTTTTTACTTTTACTGGATAATCTTTTGCCATGATCAAGCCTATTATCCCTCCATCGCTCCATCCAATTATATTAGCAGAGTCAATATGGAGATGGCTTAACAAATTATTCATGTCAGATGCCTGTATGTCATAAGTAAGTTCATCATCGGAATCAATAGATTTACCTCTTCCTCTACAGTCTGGTATGATAACTCTGTATTTATCTTTAAAAAATCTTATTTGATTACTCATCGCACTAATAGATTGTCCGTTGCCATGCAGTAATAGTAAGGGTTCACCTTTTCCATATTCTTCGTAGTAAATTTTTGCTTTATTGGTTTCAAAATATTTTCCAATTTCATCATTTTCGCCATAAGTATCTACAGTTGTACTTTTTATAACGTAACAACTTTTCCCTTGCGCTGCATTGTCTTGTAGTATTTGGTTGTCAAAACCTGTAACAACAATTTCTTTTCTTCCTACTCCTGTTTTCCAGCCTGTATTTTTCGTTTCTTCAAATCCTCCATTATTGATTGCAATATTTTCCCAGCTTCCATTATTTTCAATTTTCAAAGAAAAATCATCAAAAGAAAAGGAGCCGTTATACATACATATACCTCCAAAATTGATTTCTTTAGCAGCGCTATCTATAACGCCTTCAATAGAATAGGCTTTCCAAGATGGATTTTGCACTCGCCTATCATACATATTATTAAAAAATCCCATGCTATTATCCATTTTATCTACCCTGAACCATAAGCCGGCCCAGGCGCTATGCGTTATCGGTACTACCTTAATATAACCCTGGAAAATAAATTTTTTACCCTGATATTTCTGAGCATCTATTTTTTGTACGAATGAAAACCAGGATCTGATCACAGTGTCTTTTTGTTGTGCCAGACATTTATTGGATATTATTACAACAAGCACAGTAATTAAACTAAAAAATCTTCTTTTCATATTATAAAAATTTTCTTTAAATTTATTTGCCAAAATTCAGGTATTTAATAAATAAACCAATGTGTTTTTTCCCTTTATTTTATGTGTTTTTTCTTCTAAAAGATGAGGTTTTTCTTCCGTAAATGTCAATTTTGCAAAAACCCGTGTCCGACTAACTACTAAAACGGGCAATTACTTTTATTTTCCCGTTTTAAAAATTACTTTTGCAGCTCAACCTATTCTAATTATTAATAATATCAAAATCATGAGTTCAAGCAAGCTAAGTCAGTTAGCAGAGACACTGATTGGATCAGAAATTGTGCGGTTGGGTGCTGAAGTAAAAGAGCGTCGTAAACAGGGGCATACAGTATTCAACTATACCATTGGTGATTTTGATTCTTCTATTTTCCCCATACCTCAAGAGTTAGAGGATGAAATCATACAGGCTTATAAACAGCATTATACCACCTATCCTCCCGCAGAAGGTTTGGGAGAATTAAGAAAGTCTGTATCTAACTTTATAGAAGAAAGAGAAAAAATAGCGTATAATGATGATGAAATTTTAATAGCTGCCGGTGGCCGGCCATTGATTTATACTGCTTTCAGAGCTATTGTGGATAAGCATGATAAAGTCATTTATTCAGTACCCAGCTGGAACAATAATCATTATGTACATTTTACCGATGGAGAGCATATAGTGATAGAAGCGAAGCATGAAAATAACTTTATGCCTACGGCAGATGAAATTCAACCCCACATCAGAAGCGCTTCTCTATTGGCGCTTTGTAGTCCTTTGAATCCTACCGGTACGGCTTTCAGTGAAGATGAGTTAACAGCTATTTGTGACATGGTAATCAGTGAAAATAACCGTCGGGGCGATTATGAGAAAAGGCTGTACCTCCTCTACGATCAGATATACTGGACACTTACTTACGGCAATACCCAACATGTTAATCCCGTATCAATTAGGCCGGAGATGAAAAAATATACCATTTTTATAGATGGTATCAGTAAGGCTTTTGCAGCAACCGGTGTAAGAGTTGGTTGGGCAATGGGACCCAAGCCTATTATTAATAAAATGAAAGCCATCAATAGCCATATCGGCGCCTGGGCGCCCATGGCTGAACAAAAAGCCGTAGCTAACTACTTGTTACAAACAAAATCTGTTGACCTTTACTTAAACCGGTTTAAAGAAGCGCTTGCAGAAAGGCTTCAGAAAATATTTATAGGATTTCAGCAGCTAAAATATGATGGCTTTGCTGTAGATGCCATTGCGCCACAAGCGGCTATTTATCTTGCTATACAATTCGATTTGATCGGAAAAAAAACCGATAAAGGAGAAGTATTGTCTACACAAGCGCAAGTAACTGAATATATTTTAAGTGAGGCCAAACTTGCTGTAGTACCTTTTTATGCATTTGGAACCCCCAATAGTAGTTGGTATCGGCTGAGTGTAGGAACATGTAAGTTGGAGGAAATTGATGAAATATTGGGTATTTTAAGAGAAGCTTTGAGTAGGTTACACTAATTCAAGTAATTAACCTGCTTTAAACCTTCAATTCTTACAATTTATAAAAATAAAGGGTTTCAGATATTTTTTACGTAAAATAGAGCGGATACGGTAATCTTTGGTGATTTTTCTATATCGAACAAGGTCTAATATTTCGTGGGTTGCTATGATATTGTCTAACTTTTCTACCTGGCAGAGCAATTGATGCAGCAATTCTACCTCATGTTCTAACGCCTGAGGAGTCATCAATTCCTGCTTTAGCAGTACTAATAAATCTCTGTTAGGTTTACCCATTTATATAAAAGATGTATTATCTTCAATAGCCCACCATTCCCTGTTTACCAGGACAACCACAATGGCTCTTTTTGCTACCGGAGCAGCCAGATATGGTTAACCCTGCAATTACCAGCAACACCAGGGTTAATCTACAAAAAAATAAACGTAGCATATCTTTCTGTTTACTAAGTTAAACAATTTTTGGTAATTATTATTGCTTTTATTTATGATATTAATAAATGATTATATATTTATAAAATTTTATGGGTAATATATTTCCCATAAAAAAACAAATAATCAACAATAATCTACAAAAACATAGTTGTTTTACACAAAAAATTGAAGTATGGCCAGATAAGAAAGGTCTGGCATAAATCTTGGAACCATATAACAGTATTTTCTCACATAAATTTTTTTTATAATGAAATTTAGACATTTATTGCTACCGTTTTTGATGATTGCATTTATTTCTTTTTTGGGTGTTTCCTGTAAAAAAAGTAATGATACTCCTCCCGCTGATAATCCAGGCGCTAATGAGGTTTTTATGAAAGATAACCTCTTTACTCCTAATAACCTCTCAGTAAAATTAGGTACAACCGTAAAATGGACCAATAAGGGCGCTATTACGCATACTGCCACTTCTAATGACGGCGTTACATTTAATACTGGTAATGTTAGCCCGGGACAATCTTCTAGCTATACGACTACTACGGCAGGTACATTTCAATACCAATGTACGATACATGGGGCTGCCATGTCAGGTACACTCACGGTTACACCTTAACGTGTCAGACATTTAACTAGCTAAACAAATATTCCACATCGGCCTTGGTCAGGGATTTTACAAAGCTGGCATCGTCAGCAATCAACTCTTTGGCCAGGGTTCTTTTTCTTTCCTGGAGTTGCAAAATTTTATCTTCGATTGTATCCACACAAATCATGCGATAGGCAAATATATTTTTTGTTTGTCCTATCCTGTGTGTACGGTCAATAGCCTGTTGCTCTACGGCCGGGTTCCACCAGGGATCAACAATGTATACATAATCAGCCGCGGTGAGGTTTAACCCAACACCTCCGGCTTTTAACGAAATAAGAAAAACCCGGCAATCATCATTGTTTTGGAAGTTTTGTATTGCTTTCTCTCTGTCAGTAGCACTGGTGCTGCCATCAAAATATTCAAATGGGATGTTTTGCTCTTTTAGTTTTTCCTTAATTAACCCCAGCATTCCTAAAAATTGTGAAAAGATCAATGCTTTGTGTTCACCAATATTTTCTTCAATTTCCCGGGTTAGCTCTTCCAGTTTGATGGAATGGTTGGGTAATTTTTCTTCCTCATTTAAAATAGCGGGGCTATCACAAATCTGTCGCAGTTTCATTAAGCCCTGCAAAATGGTTAACTGCGATTTATCAATACCCTGTTCGTCTATAGTGCCCAAAATTTTATCCCGATACATATTGCGATACATGTCGTACACTTTTCTTTGCTCTTTTTCCATTTCACAATACAAAATAGTTTCTGTTTTTTCTGGTAGATCTTTTGCTACCTGTTCTTTTGTGCGTCTTAAAATAAAAGGATATAGTAGCTTGCGCAAATGTTCTTTCTGATCCTGTTCGCCCAATTTATCGATGGGTACAGAAAATTCATTTCTAAAAAACTCTACTGTTCCCAATAGCCCCGGGTTTAAAAAATTCATTTGGGCAAAAATATCGAAGGTATTGTTTTGCAGGGGGGTACCGCTCATGCATAAACGATTTTTAGCAGTAAGCAAACAGGCTGCTTTAGTAACTTTTGAAGATGGATTTTTAATAGCCTGGCTTTCATCCAATATCAAATAGTCAAACAAAACTCCGTTAAGCAGGTGTATATCACTACGCAATGTGCCGTAAGTAGTAATAATAACATTATACTCTTTTAGCTGTTCTTTTGATTTAATACGCATGCCTCCATGGTGAATATACCAGTTTAAAGACGGGGCAAACTTTTCAATTTCGTTTTTCCAATTGTAAATCAAAGTAGTTGGACAAATCACTAATGCCTGTAAGTTGCCCTGTACATTTTTAAAATGGCTAAGCATACTCAACGCCTGGATCGTTTTACCCAATCCCATATCATCTGCTAATATTCCACCCCAGCCTACATCATTAAGATAATTCAGCCATTGGAAACCAGATAGCTGGTAGGGCCTTAATATAGGTTGTAAGTGAGCTGGAGGTTGTGTATCAGGAATATTTTTGAATTCTCTCAGGCGTTCAAATTTTTCATCCAACTCAAAGCTTAATTCACTTGTATCTCTGTTTTCATAGAGTTCATCTATCACACTCATGTGATATTTAGATAATCTTAACTGGCTATTTTTCTCATTGCCTACTTTAAATAGTAACGAGTATCTTTTAAGCCATTCTTCCGGTAAAATTCCTAATGTGCCATCGTTCAGTGGAACAAAAGATTGTTTATTGACCAATGCCTTTTTAATATCGGTGATGCCTACACGCTGATTGCCAAATTCAATCTCTACATTAGCATCAAACCAGTCTAAACCGCTTTTGATATGGATATGAGTATTCGGCTTTGCCGTATTAAATTTGAAATTTTTCAAAGCCTCAAAACCATATACAGGTATTTTCATCTCCTTCATTGCGTCAATGAACAAGAAAAACCAATTGTTTTTCAATACTTCTGTACCTTTTAACACCAAATTAGCCTGTTTTTCCGGCTTTATGAATTGTGAATGAAGTGATTCAAGCTTTGACAAAAATTGGTTTTCAATATTTTTATTGCGATGAATTACCAATATTTTATCGCCATCTGGCATAACGATCGTATCCTTATCTGTAGGTTTTGTAGCAAACCCGTTATAATTAAAAATGGGTTGAAATACCAGATATTCACCTTTTTCAATTAACTGAAGTTGTATTTCCGGTTCATTAACTTTTATTTCCTGGATGAGACTCTTATCAAACTCAACCTGGTATTCTCTGGTAAGTGGCAGAATAATCTGTTGCATGGATTTTTCCCAGTTCTCTTTGTTTAGTCTTAAGTTGCCTTTTCGGGTAAATCTTTCTACCTGCAACACATCTTCCGGCTTTTGCCATAGGTACAGCATGTCTTCATAAATAAAAAGCAGGCTGTTCGGACACTCATTTTTTTCAAACGCAACCAATTGGTTGCTTATTGTTACCATACAAACTATTTCAAACTCATTATCGCTGGCAACTACTTTAAATGAAGGTATTATCGATTGATCAGTGACCTCAATTTTTTTTAAATTACTTGTTTTAAAAGTTTTGCCTTCCGGCAGATAAAAAACAAAATTACAAGCAGCTTGTTCCTGTAATATTTTTTTCAGTTTGGGATAAAGGAATTCAGTAATCAGCGATTTGGTTTCATCCGGCAAATCTTCATGTTCGCTGTGAATAATATTGTCCCAAAATCCGCTGAAGGGAGAGTTTCTGTTAAGATATTTTTTTATTTCAACATCCTGTATTTTTCTGATTTGTTGAATTAATAGTTTATCGTCTTCACCAAACAATTCTGTATTGATAAATTTAGAAAGATCAAGTTTTTCGGGTTTGCCTATATATTTGCTGTTTTCCTCATCGCTTTCTCCTTGTATTGCATCTACGGTAAAGTTGGGGAAAGAAGCATTATTAAAATTAAATACTACTCCTAATTTCTTCAGAGCCTGATCAGATATAACATTCTCTTCACTTATTGTCAGGGTAGAGGTTGAATTTTTTTCTGAATGTTTGCTAAATGCTGTATCTCCTGTAATCCTTTTTATAGAAGGGTCTAATACTCTTAAAAAAGGTCTTCCTTCTTTATAGGTAAATTCAAATTTGCCTGCCAAATCATCATTCAGGCTATATCCGTACAATTGCAATAATTTATTTTTGTCCTTGTCCCAATTGCGAATGCTATCAAAATAGTGAGGCCCGTAAGCATTTAGCAGTTGTAAAAACAACAATGTTTTATGCTTGCAAAGGGGATGTCTTGTTTCATCACAAGAGCAGGAGGTGTCAAAATTCCTCTCATCATTTTTTTGAATGATCAAAGAATAATTCTTTCCTTTTTCCTGTAGTATGGCCTCTACTCTTTCGTCTTCTGCTTTTAAAATGTTGGCTTTATTACTTCTTAAAAGATTTTCAGCTTCTTCATATATTGATTGAGAGGATAAAAATTTGATCATTTTCAGATCAATGTGTTTCATTTTAGCCACAGTATGCTGCTGATTAAAGTGGATATCAGAAACACCCAGAAGATTCTTATCCACCATTTCCTGCAGATTGAATAATGCACCTACCGCATGGCGGCAAATGTCACTTATATTATAAGGACAGGTACATCTGATGGACATTGATTTTTCATCGCCGTACCGTTGAATATACACCTTATAATAGGTGCTGTATACGTCATCTTTTACTCTAAAAACAACTTTGCCTAATAAATCATCATGTTCAATTAATTCTGCTAAACCCAGCGCATGAATCTTTTTTCCACGTCTTATGACTTCATCGGTGCCATTGTTGTAAATATATTTTATAAGGTGAGATAAGGCCATATTAAATTAAATGTAGCTCCTATTTTAGTTTCATAGTAATTATTATTGTATTAAAATAATTTACAATACAATAACATTGCCGAAAAGGGCAATTTGCAAAATTACGAAAAATATTAGAGTTTTTATTAAGTTATTAATAAAAAATATAATAACTAGCCTTTTATTAATTTTCCCTCCTGATAACGCACAAGAACATCAGCGCCATCGGCAGTAAGGCAATAACGGATATCTTTTTCTAAACCAAAACCGGTTAATCGTTGATAATGAGAGGCATTGTTTTTTTTCATGAATTCATAAAGGTCATTTTTAGCTTCCTGGAACATGGTTACTGCCATATGGGAGGCGTCACAATTCATAGTAAAATGTTGTTGAATATTGTTGATAACAGCTCCGGCAAAGAGTGTATCTTCAATATTTATTCGGTCTTTCCAGGCAGCACATCCCAAAATAACATTTTGCTGTTGTTGTATAAGATAGTTACAAACAGCAGATAGATTGGGAAAAGAACCTGTAATAATCTGTCGGGCATTTTTTTGCAGAGCCATGTGCAGCAACCTAGTTCCATTGGTGGTTGTAAGCACCAGTGTTTTTCCTTCAATAAATTGTGGAGGATATTCGAAAGGAGAGTTACCAAAAGCCAGCCCCTCAGCTATTTTGCCATCTCGTTCGCCAGCAGTAATTCCATCAATCTGTTTGCCGATTTTAATACATTCAGCTACTGTTTCAACCGGGATAATGCATCTGGCTCCATTGTACAAAGCTGTAGCAATGGTGGATGTAGCTCTTAACACATCGATAATTACCACAATGCTATCATTTACATTATATAAATTCAGCAGTGCAGGCGACAAACAGGTATATAAAGAGGGCTTTGCTTGATGATCGGCAGCGTTCATTTTTTTAACCTTTTTCTTTGCTGGATTAATCTTGCTTATACAACAAAAGGAATTTTTACAACTTTTGCTTTTGCCAGGGTATTGCGAATACTGATATATATTTCTGTTCCAATGGTAGCAAACGGAGTATGTACATAGCCCATTCCAATGGCTTTGCCTAAAGATGGTGATTGTGTACCAGAAGTAACCCTGCCAATCACAGCTCCTTCAAAATTTTTAATATCATAACCATGACGGGCAATTCCTTTTTCGAGCATTTCAAATCCTACTAATTTTTGCTTAACTCCTTCTGCTTTTTGTTTTTCAAAATAAGATCTATTGGTAAAATCTTTGGTAAACTTGGTAATCCAGCCCAAACCGGCTTCTAATGGGGAAGTTGTATCATCGATATCATTACCATATAGGCAGTATCCCATTTCAAGCCTTAAAGTATCTCTGGCACCCAGCCCAATGGGTTTTATCCCTGATGATTGGCCGGCAGTAAAAATGGCATCCCAGATTTTAGTAGCATTATCATCTTTATCTTCAAAATAAATTTCTATACCTCCCGATCCAGTATACCCGGTTGCACTTATTAAAACATTATCAACACCTGCAAATTTGCCTTTTACAAAAGTGTAATATTTCAAATTGAGTATGTCCATTTCCGTTAGTGGCTGAAGTATTTTAGTAGCATTAGGACCTTGTACGGCAAGCAGGCATGTTTTATCGGAGATATTGTGCATTTCTACGTTGTGATGGTTATGCTTGCAGATCCAGTCCCAGTCTTTTTCGATGTTGCTTGCATTTACCACCAGCATGTAGCTTTTATTTTCTTCCAGGCAGTACACCAATAAATCATCTACAATTCCTCCTTCTTCATTTGGCAGGCAGCTGTATTGTGCTTTTCCGGCAGTAAGTTTGCTGGCATCGTTGGTAGTAACTCTTTGAATTAGATCCAATGCATGTTCCCCTTTCAAAATAAATTCTCCCATGTGGCTAACGTCGAATACACCGGCATTTTTTCTTACGGTTAAATGTTCATCGTTGATACCGCTGTAACTAATTGGCATATTATAACCTGCAAATTCAGCCATCTTAGCGCCTAAGGCAAGATGCTTTTCTATAAAGGGCGTATTTTTCATTAAAGAATTTTTAAATAAATAAAATAAACAGGTTGGCAAAGGTACAATGTTATTGATATTTAAAATGCTTACTACCTTATTGACAATAATATAGACTCTATGAGTAAGCTAACCTTTTTATTATGTAGCACAAAAAGCCTCTTACTGTAAATAAGAGACTTTTGCGGTTTTTAGGGTACGGATAACAAGGGAGTTAAAGCGGGTTGGTTAGCCATCCTTATTTATTAAAACGTGATTTAACGGGTTCAATGTTTACAATACAAATATACCGCCAATTCTGAAAATTGCCAAAAAAATTAGTAAAAAACTAAAAAATTTAGTATTAAAAAACAATGCTATTGAGCGTAAATAAATATTATATTGTTATTTTACTATATATGATGCAATAATCTGGGTTAAAAAACCTATTAGTAAACCGATAGAAATTTCTTTAGGACGATGATCACTTATCATAAGCCGTGATGTACACACCAGGCCGGTTATTAAAATGGCAATGGCCAATGGCCAGGTCATCAACATGGTACGATGAAACATTATTTCAAAAAAAACACCTAATAACCCACCCATACCAATGGCATGCATGCTAACTTTTAAATATATATTGGCAATCAACGCTGCAGAGGATGCCAGAAACACACCCAGTAAAAAAGCTGTTAACGTTGGGGCAATATCTGAGTCGTTACGCATAACGAGGTAAATCCAGAAATAATAAATACCACAGGCTACATAGGGAATAATCCTATCCTTTTGTGATTTTAAAAAGATAGAACTGATAAATTTTAGCTGATATAATAAAAAAACGGTTACAGCCGGAAAGAAAATGGTGTTATAAGCTACTTTTAAAATTACCCACTGTTTATTATGATCATCATACCCGGCAAAATAAAAAGGATGCACATACACCAAAAATAATGTAACATATAGCGGTATAAATAAAGGATGGAAAATATAAGACAGGATATGTGCTAAGAAGCGTATACCCCAGGGATAAGTTGAAGATTTTCCCATATCTGTCATTTGGTGTATTTTATTTTTTATCTGAAGGTTTAATTTTTTCCAATTTAGGAAAAAAAGCTCTGGTAATTTCACCAGGGTTAACAATCGGAAGTATATAATCTTGTAAAAATGTTCCGGCTGTATTTCTTGCAATTAAAGCACGAGAATGTGAAATAGACAAGCTTACAATTGTTGTCCAAATTTCTTCTGGCAATGTAACTTCCCCTCTATTACTAACATAATCTTTTAAATTAGTAATTTCAAAAACATTTTCTATTTGAGTGTCTAATAACAGTTCATCCGGAGAGCTTTTTTCATATCGAAACATAATTCTTAAAATAAAAGAAAGCTGATTTTTCTTTATATCAAAAGTAACTTGTTGTTGAAAATCAATTTTTATTAATTGTGTTGAAGCGTTTTTATATAAACGCTCATTGATAAAAAATCCAGAATCCTTAATTTTTCTTATTCCTATCCCTATTTCTTTATTCATAATAATCATTTACAAAATAAAAATTAACATGCAATTTTAGTGGGTTCTATATCTTGATTTTTTTTAGATAATGCCCCTTTGATAACAATAAAATTGCTGGAATTTATGCCAATTGTTTTTTCACCAGTCTTTGATGTAGCAGATCTTGGTTGGCCGTAAGTATGCTCATAAGTAATACCAGTAATAGGGATCTCAAATGAGTTATCACCAAATGTTGTTTCATAGCTTCTAGGGACAGCAATAATTTCATAAACTTTATCTTCATTATCATTTTTGACAACTTCGTCCATATCCACAAAAAAAACCATCGGTATTGTATTGCAGGATAATGATAATTCTACCAGCTTGCTTAATTTGTGATCAAAGTCTCCATTTAACACCTGTGTTATATAGCCTTTCGTGACATTTAATTTATTTGCAAGCTGAGTCCTTGTTAAATTATTCTTCTTCATGTATTTTTCTATCACATCAAAAAGCTCATTCTGAATTTGAACCATTATGTATTCCTTGCGACGCAATAATTTATCTCTTCTCATTTTTCAAATAGTTTAAATATTGTTTTTTTAAAGATCTAAATTTTGTTATATCAGATTTTTGACTGTTTTTATATCCACCAAGTAGTATAATTTTTCCATGTAAATTTTTAATAGCATACACTCGTAAATCCTTAAATTTAAATTCATACTCTTTTATCAGTTCCTGATGAGGGGTAATATCTTTAAATTTGTCTTGCGAAACTGATTGTAAATTGGCAACCCTATCCATTATTGCAATTATTGCTACCAGAGAGCTTTCATATTTCTTCTGAGCATTTTTTTCATATTTATCAAATTCTCCATCTATTGTTTCTATATTCTCTCTTTCACATTTATCAATTTCTTCCTGGATTTTTATAGGATTAGCGCTATCAGGTAAAATAACTAATTGTTTAAACTGTTGCTTTCCTTTAACAGATTTAATACTTTTTAATACAAAGTTAGGCATAAAAGAGTTTAGTTACAACTAAACAGGTGTTTTTTTACAGAATAAAATTTTATAAGTGCATAGTACAAAATAAGTGTCGAATAACTAAATTTTTATTTTACCTATAGAAAATTATATTTGAATTCAATATTACTTCTACAACTTTTTTTTACTCTGCTATTATCATATCACTATACGAAAACGCAACATAGTCTTCCGGTAAAATCTTTAATAAATCGGCATAATATGCACATTGTTCTTTAAGCTTGTTGATACCTATAGAACCATCTTTATCAATAGCCTCAACTTCAATAAAAGTTCCCAAATTCTGTACGGTATCAAAATGAAACTTAACGTTTTCAATAAAATATATTTTTCGTTTTTTATCTACTACGGCTTTCACCCCTAAAGATTTTATTAAAATTTCTTTTAAACTTTTATCAGGTTGATGTTGATAAAGTATTACAGACGATAATTTAGCATCCGCCGTATTGCTTCTTTCATAATGAATGAGTGCATTTTCAATATTACCTTCTCTTAATTTCAGGCGACCAACATTTACATGGAAATACGTATCAATTTGATGATCTTCACCAATTAATAAGGGATTGTTTTTTAACAAAACATCTACTTTTGCAGCTATATTTTCTACCCTGGCTTTAAATTCAAAACTTTGTAATGACATCCGGCAAATTAATTATTTTTTATTTTTTAATTCTTCTTTTTTAATTCAATAAAGGTTGTTTGCCATAATGTGTGTATTTTACATAATAAATTGCTTGTGAAATGAAAAATTTTTTACTCATATTATTGATAAGCGCCGTATTTGTTACCAGTTCTTCTGCGCAACGACTGCTTTCCTGGTCACCGGAATTTCCTGCGGATAATTCCAACTTAGAAATCATTGTAGACTGCTCCAAGGGTAATAAAGGGCTCTTTAATTTTGAAAATGGCAATTCCAATAATGTGTATGTACATGTAGGCGTAAATACAAACCTTAGTACTGGCCCTAATGACTGGCGATATGCTAATAAGTTTCAATGGGGTTCGGCTGATCCTCTGGCAAAAGCACAACCATTAGGAAATAATAAATATAAATTTATCATCAATGATATACGCAGTTTTTTTGGTGTACCTAACAATGAAACGATCAGAAAAGTAAATATTCTGTTCCGCAATGCTAACGGCAACAATAGTATTAAGCAGGCTAATTCTGATAACAGCGATATGTTTATTCCCGTATACGAAACCAATCAGTTTGCAGTAAGATTTAATTTGCCGGTTTTTGAACCCCGTTTTGTTCCCTGGCTGGAGCCTATTAATGCAAACGTTGGAGATAATATCAGCATTCAGGGAGTTGCTTCTGTAAATGCTAATCTTACATTAAAACTGAATGGAAATGTAATCAGCAACGTTGCTAATTCAAATATTATTAATGCGAATCCTGCCATTGCCGCCAGTTGTGAGCAAAAAGTAGTGCTGGAGGGTAATGATGGTAATACTATTCAAAAAGATTCTTTTAACTTTTTTGTGCCACCTGTAACAGAAATTGCTCCGCTTTCTGCTGGTGTGCAGGATGGTATTAACTATTCTAATGATAATACGGAGGTTACGCTGGTACTGTATGCACCTGGAAAAAATAATGTGGTAGTAATTGGTGACTTTTCTAACTGGGACGTACAATGCCAGTATTTAATGAAAAAAACACCGGATAACAATCGCTATCACCTAAAAATTACAGGATTAACACCCGGCACTGTTTACAAATTTCAATACCTGGTAGATGGTACTTTGAAAACTACAGATCCTTATACTGAATTGGTATTGGATCCTAACAATGATCAATTTATCAGCGCCACTACATTTCCCAATATGCCCTCCTATCCGGCAGGAAAAACAACCGGACTGGTAGGCACTTTTCAAACGGCAGCGCCGGCTTATGCCTGGGCCGCCAACAATTACACCCGTCCTGATAAAAAAAGCTTGCTCATTTATGAACTTTTATTAAGAGATTTTTTAACTGATGCTAATTGGCAAGCACTGACGGATACACTTAATTACATCAAAAAATTAGGTTTTAATGCCATTGAAGTAATGCCTTTTAACGAATTTGAAGGCAATATCAGTTGGGGCTATAATCCTACCTTCTTCTTTGCACCGGATAAGGCTTATGGTACTAAAAACAATCTCAAAAAATTTATTGATGAAGCCCACAAACGAGGAATAGCCGTAATTATGGATGCTGTTTTAAATCATGCTACCGGACTTAGCCCGTTGGCACAATTGTATTGGGATAATGTCAACAACAGGCCTGCAGCGAATAGTCCCTACTTTAATGTTACGGCAACGCATCCATTCAATGTATTCAATGATTTTAATCACCAATCGGAAGCAACCAAATATCATACAGCCAGGTTTATCCGGCATTGGCTAACAGAGTACAGATTGGATGGTTTTCGCTGGGATTTATCAAAAGGATTTACACAAAAGCAATGTGCTGATGTAGGCTGTTGGAATACCTTTGATGCCAGCCGGATAGCCATTTGGCAAAGATATTATGATTCTACGCAGGCCGTTTCTCCCGGCTCTTACAATGTTTTAGAACATTTAGGCAATGATGATGAAGAAGCGGAGCTGGCCAGCAGGGGTATGTTGCTTTGGGGTAAAATGACCGATCAGTTTAACCAGAATACGATGGGATATACGGATAATGCTTCGATCAGCAGAGCTTTTTATAAAAACCGTGCTGGCTGGAACGAGCCCCATCTGGTAACATATGCAGAAAGCCATGATGAAGAAAGAATCATGTATAAAAATTTACGTTTTGGCAACAGCGCCAATCCGGCTCATAATGTAAAGTCGCTGGCTACGGCGCTGAGCAGAACAGAGGCCATGAATGCATTTTTACTAATGATTCCCGGACCAAAAATGATTTGGGAATTCGGAGAATTAGGGTATGATGTTTCTATTTTTCAATGTCCGGATCAAACAGTACCCGAACCTTATGGTAGCGCTCAGTGTAAACTAGATCCAAAGCCAATTCGCTGGCAATATTTACAGCAGGACTCACGCAAACGCCTATACGATGTAATAGCTTCTTTAAATAGATTGAGAGCGCTAAAGCCCAATGCATTTTTATCGAATACCATTTCGGGGGCATTGGGTAATGATCTGAAAAAATATTTAGTAATTGATCATCCGGAATTGGGCGTAGTTGTGATCGGAAATTTTGATATTACCGCACAAAATATTTCGGTAACTTTTCCATCGGCCGGTACCTGGTACAATTATTTATTTGGAGGAACATTTGCAGCTAACGGTCAGGCACAAACGATTAATCTACAACCCGGCGAGTACAGGGTTTATACTAATCAAAATATTCCGGAAGGTTTAGTGGCGGCGCCTCCTATTGATGACCCCGATACTGAGGTGAATGAGTTGAGTATTAAAATATATCCTAACCCGGTACATCAACAGGCTACCATTGAATATGGTTTGCCCGAAGCAGGCAATGTAACAATTAGTGTATTTGATCCGGTTGGAAGAAAAGTGGGCACTGTATTTTCAGGAGTACAATCGAAAGGAGTGTATCAGCTACCTTTAAAAACTTTGCAGTTTAACCCGGCTAAACTGGCTGCAGGAGTATACCGATTGCAGATAAGACTGAATAATCAGGTGAAATTGAAGTCGTTTGTAAAGGGTTAGCCTAACAGTTGTTCGACACCTTCAAGGTGTCGAACAACTAATTAAAATTTATTTTATATATCATGCCGAATCGTTTGTCAACTACCAGGAGCATAAAAAATGTAGAAAGCGAAGTAAAGAAAAATAAAGGCATTACCTTATCGGTTGATTGTGTCATTTTTGGCTTTGATGAAAATAAATTAAAGGTTTTATTAATACGATCGGATGTAGATGAATTTAAAGGGCAGTTCAGTTTGCTGGGCGATTTGCTGCATCCGCAGGAAGATTTGGATGTGGCGGCGAGCAGGATATTAAAAAAACGCACTGGCCTGAACAGTGTGTATCTGGAGCAGGTACATACTTTTGGTGCAGTAAAGCGTCACCCGGTTGGCAGGGTAGTTACAGTGGTTTACTGTTCACTGATCAACATACAGCACTATAAGCTGGAAGTGATGGATAATGAGCTTCACTGGCATGATGTGGAAAGTGTAAAAGAGCTGGAACTGGCATTTGATCATCAACAGATATTTGAAACCTGTTATCAGTGGTTACAAAAGCGTGTACAGGCGCACCCATTGGGCTTTAGTCTTTTACCTAAGAAATTTTCTTTGCGTGAGCTGCAAAATTTATACGAAGCCATTTTGGGTGTAGAGCTGGATAAGAGAAATTTTAGAAAAAAATTCCAATCAATGGGTTTTTTGATTGATGTGAATGAAATGGAAAAGCATGTAAAACACCGGCCGGGGAAACTTTATAAATTTGATTATGATAAATATGGTAAAGCCGGTAAAAAATGGGTAGGAATAGATTTTTGATGTTAAATATTACTTTTAATTATAATTTATTGTTCAATCATTGTAAAAAATCCGAGAAAAATTTTTAACAAAATATTAGTTTTTTTTAAAAAAAACTTACTTTGTGTAGGTTTTACATATTAAGGAAAAGACGCTTTAGAAAAAACCAAAACAGATTGCTTGTATCTTCCAGCGCTTAGATTTATATTAATAATTTAAAGCTATTAATATATAGTTATAATAAATATATGTAAGACTTATATTCATCCGTACAATAAAATTAGAATAATTCTAGTTAATCCGTAATAATAATTATATAAACAAATCGAAACTAACTTCATTATGATTCGTTTAAGCAGATTAAAAGGTATTGTTGCAATAGTGACAATGCTTGTATGTTTTTCCATTCAGGCGGTAGCACAAAATTTAATTACCGGAAAGGTGAGTGATTCAAAAGACGGATCCCCCTTAGCCGGCGTAAGCGTTACGGTGAAAGGTACCAAAACTACGGTTCAAACTAAGGCAGATGGTACGTTTAGTATTTCGGCGCCAGCCGGATCTACTTTAGTAATTACGTCGGTTGGTTTTACCAGTCAGCAGGTTGCAGCAGATGCCGGTAGCTTGTTAAATATTAGTCTGGCACAAAGTAACCAGCAACTGAATGAAGTGGTGGTGATTGGTTATGGTACACAGAAAAAGAAGGACCTAACCGGAGCTATTACCGCTATTTCATCCAAAGATTTTATTAAAGGAGCTATTACTACTCCTGAACAGCTTATTGCCGGAAAGGTAGCTGGTGTTCAAATTACCTCAAATGGAGGCGCTCCGGGCGCTGGTAGTACCATACGTATTAGAGGAGGAGCTTCACTCAATGCCAGTAATGATCCACTGATTGTTATTGATGGTGTTCCGGTAGACAATGGTGCAATATCAGGTGCTGCTAATCCTTTAAACTTAATCAATCCGAATGATATTGAGTCATTCAATATTTTAAAAGATGCTTCCGCTGCAGCCATTTATGGTTCCCGAGCATCCAATGGTGTAATTATTATTACCACAAAGAAAGGGCGAAAAGGGAAACCTGTATTCAACTTCAACACACAAGCCTCATTTTATACACCCTATAAATTAGCCGATGTGCTTTCTGCAAACGAGTATAGAGGGTATATTAAAACTTATGGAGATCAGAATGCAGTTGCTTTAATGGGCGATGCCTCTACAAACTGGCAGGATGAAATATTTCAAAATGCATTTGCACAAGACAATAATTTAAGTGTTGCAGGTTCGGCAGGTAATATGCCTTACAGAGCTTCAATTGGCTTTTTAAACCAGGATGGTATTCTTCGTACTGGTAATCTAAAGCGTGTTTCAGCGTCCATAAACATTAGTCCAAGATTTTTAGATGATCATTTAAAAGTAGATCTGAATCTAAAAGGATCGAATAGTAAAAACAGATTTGCGAATCAGGATGCAATCGGCGCCGCAGTTAATTTTGATCCAACTCAGCCCGTGCGTTCGTCCAGTACGAGGTTTGGTGGATATTTTGAATGGCTAGATCCAAATTCGACCACCGGATTAAAGGCATTAGCCCCCAAAAATCCCGTAGGTTTGTTGGAGCAAAAAATTGATAAAAGTACTGTAAATAGAAGTATCGGGAATGCTCAAATTGATTACAAATTTCATTTCTTACCTGAATTGCGTGCCAATTTAAATCTTGGCTATGATATATCGAAAGGAGAGGGAAATGTATTTATTAATGATAGTGCAGCATCAAATTACAATAGATTTAAAGATGCTAATAATGTTTTTCATGGGGGTGTTAACAATAATTTTTTACAGGAGAAACAAAATACACTACTGGAATTTTATTTAAATTATGTAAAAGATATCAGCGCTATTAATAGCAGAGTTGATGTAATGGCGGGGTATAGTTATCAGGATTTTTTAACAACCATTACAAATTTTTCTGATAAAACTGCTGATGCTACGATTGTTACCTCCCCTAATTTTGCATTTGACAAGCCTCAAAATAGATTGATTTCGTTTTATGGGCGTTTGAACTTTAATTATAATAGTCGCTATTTACTCACAGCTACTTTGCGTCGTGACGGGTCGTCCAGATTTAGCAAGGATAACAGATGGGGCCTATTTCCTTCAGTAGCCTTGGCATGGAAGATAAGTGATGAGTCTTTTTTACAATCATCCAAAATCTCTGATCTTAAATTACGCTTAGGATATGGAGTAACAGGCCAACAAGATGGCATTAATAATTATGATTATATATCCTATTATAAACTCAGTTCACAAACTGCACAATATCAGTTTGGAGACTCTTACTATTTTATGTATCGTCCGGGAGGATATTACGAAAATAGAAAATGGGAGCAGACAGCAACTTATAATGCAGCGATCGACTATGGTTTTTTGAAAAATAGAATTTTTGGTAGTATTGATTTCTATTTTAGAAAAACTACATTTTTATTAAATGAGGTTAATCAGCCGGCAGGAACAAATTTTAGCAATAAAATAGTTGCCAATGTCGGGGACATGGAAAATAAGGGGGTTGAGTTTACCATTAATGCCCAGGCTGTTCGCAAAAAAGATCTGATGTGGGATATTGGGTTTAATGCCACTTATAATAAGAATACTATAACTAACCTGACTCTGGCAGCCGACCCTTCTTCCCCAGGTAATCAGTTTGGGGGTATTTCAGGGGGTACAGGGCAAACTATTTTAATAAATTCTGCAGGATATAATAGAGGTTCCTTCTTTGTTTATCAGCAGGTATATGATAAAAGTGGCAAGTCGGTTGATGGAGTATTTGTAGATAGAAATAAGGATGGCATCATAAACGATAAAGATTTATACAAATATAAAAGCGCTGATCCTCGTGTGTTTATTGGAATAAATACCAACGTTACTTATAAAAAGTGGAATGCAGGCTTTGTTATGAGAGGAAGCTTTAATAATTATGTGTACAATAATATTGCTTCAAGTACAGGAGTAAATCGCAATATTATTAACCCCCTGGGCTATTTAAATAATGGTTATTCCGGAGTATTAGAAACAAATTTTAGTGGCAATGGTGAAAAGTACTTCTTATCAGACTATTTTGTTGAAAATGCATCATTTTTGAGAATGGATAATATTAATGTTGGATATAATTTGGGGAAAATACTCAATGATAAAGCCAGCTTTAGGGTTAATGCCAATATACAAAACGCATTTTTAATTACTAAATATGCCGGGGTTGATCCTGAAATAAGCGGCGGTATAGACAACAATTTGTACCCAAGGCCAAGAGTTTATGTTTTGAGCCTGAACCTTGACTTTTAAATATTTTATACATTAAATTATTTTAAATATGAACAAATATTTTCATGCAAAATTCATCATACAGATTGCTGTTTTTAGCGCTGTATTTTTAATATCATGTACAAAGAATCTTGATTTATTGCCTACAAATGATATTACTGCCGAAACTGTATATAAAACTCCTGAAGGTTATAAGCAAGCCTTAGCCAAAGTATATGGAAGTTTTGCTTTAACAGGAAACCAGGGCCCTGCAGGCAATGGAGATGTTCAGGGCATTGACGAAGGAACATCTGACTTTTTGCGTTTATTCTGGAAAGCACAGGAGTTAAGTACAGACGAAGCTGTTATAGCCTGGGGTGACCCTGGCATACAAGATTTTCATAATATGAATTGGTCGTCCGATAACCCAATGCTTAAAGGTGTTTATTATAGATCTTTTTATCAGATTACTTTATGTAATGATTTTATCAGGCAGTCATCAGACAGTAAATTATCCGAAAGAGGGATATCGGGTGTTGATGCAGATAATATTAAAAAATATAGAGCGGAAACTCGTTTTTTAAGAGCATATCAATATTGGGTTTTAATGGATTTGTTTGCAAATCCTCCTTTTGCAACCGAAAATGATGCCATTGGATCAACCTTACCAAAGCAAACAGATCGGAAAACCTTATTTACATATATTGAATCAGAGTTGAAAGCAATAGATGCAGAATTAGCTACGCCTAAAACAAACGAATATGGTAGAGCGGATCAGGCTGCGGCTTGGGCATTATTGGCACGTATGTATTTAAATGCAGAGGTATATACGGGTACACAGAGATATACTGATGCAATCACTTATTCTAAAAAAGTAATTGATGCTGGTTATGCGTTAATAAGCAACTATAGAGAATTAATGTTGGCTGACAATCACCTGAATAAAAATGAATTTATCTTAACAATTAACTACGATGGTTTAAAAACTCAAAATTGGGGAGGCACAACCTTTTTAGCACATGCCTCAGTAGGAGGATCAATGAATGCATCAAATTTTGGTTTAGATGGTGGATGGGGAGGTACCCGTACCACTAAAAATTTGCCTAATCTTTTTCCTGATTATAATGGAAATGCCGATAAAAGAGCCCAGTTTTTTCAAACTGATCAAAATTTAGAAATTAATGATCTTACGAAATTTAAGGATGGTTTTGCTGTAACAAAATATCGGAATAAAACAAAAGGGGGCAATGATGGCCAAAGTTTAACCTGGGTAGATATTGATTTTCCGCTTTTCAGATTAGCCGAAATGTACCTGATTTATGCTGAAGCGGTGGCTCGTGGTGGCACCGGCGGAGATAATGCTACGGCCTTAGGCTATATCAATGCTTTACGAACAAGAGCTTATGGTAACAATGCAGGAAATGTTAATAGTTATAATCTTGATTTTATTTTAGATGAGAGAGCTCGTGAACTGTATTGGGAAGGACATCGCAGGACAGATCTGATCAGATTCAATAAATTTACTGGCGGCAGCTATCTGTGGCCCTGGAAAGGAGGTACAAAAGATGGCGTTGCCGTTGCAGATTTTAGAAATATTTATCCTATTCCCTCTGCTGATATTACTGGGAACCCAAATATTAAACAAAACACAGGGTATTAATTCAAAAATTTTTAATATATGAAATCGATTATTAATAAGATTTTATTGTTGGTAACCATTACCCTTGCTGCCGTTTCGTGTAAAAAAGATGAAACACAGGCGGTTTTAGATACTTCAGGATCAGCCATTACATTGTCTGCTGCTACCAACACACTTGTATTGCTTCAGGTAAACGCTACAAATGACGCAATTACATTTAATTGGAATGAAGCAGAATTTGGTTATGATGCTGCAGTAACCTATACATTACAGATTGCCAAAAAGGGAAGCAACTTTGCAAGTCCTTTAGAAATTGCCGTTGGTAATAATGTTGCCTCGAAAGCATTTAAAGTTGCTGTCATTAATCAGGAGCTTCTAAAGATAATTCCTTATGATATTGCCAGCGACTTAGAAATAAGGGTAAAAGCAGAAGTGGGAGCTAGCGCTCCTATACAATATTCAAACACTTTTGAATTAAAGGCTACACCTTATCGGGCATTAATCAATTATGAGTTTCCCAAGGCTTTATGGGTAGCGGGTAACTACCAAGGCTGGGCTCCCGATTTAGCGCCAAAAATTGTTGACAAAAATGCAATTGGCACTACGGGTACTGATTATGAAGGTTATATTAATTTTACAGATGGAGCTCCTCATGACTTTAAACTGGTAAAAGGGAATAATTGGGGTGCAGGAGACTTTGGAAGCGCCGGAGGTACCAATTTGGGTAATGGCGGTCCCAACTTGTCTATACCAACAGCTGCAGGAGTATATCTTCTTAAAGCAAATACCGTTGCTATGACATGGTCTTACACAAAGATTGATAAATGGGCTGTTACAGGTAGCGCTACTCCTTTAGGATGGCCTGCAGGACCCGAAGGAACTCCTAATCAGGATCACACTATGACTTTTGATCCCGTTAAAGCAGTTTATTCTATTACACTTAATCTTAATCCCGGGGAAATTAAGTTTAGAGCTAACAACGCATGGTCATTAAATTTTGGTGAAAATAATAATGATGGAATTCCCGATTATGGAGGATCAAATATTGCTATAGCTGCTGCAGGTAGTTACACCCTTACACTAGATTTAGGAGTAGCCGGAAATTACGCATACTCAATAAAGAAAAATTAATTATACTTGCTTGAAATGAATATTTTTGGGATCCCAAAAAAGGATCCCTTTTTTATTTATAAACATATGAACAAAATATCTTCTATACGAGCTGAATACCAACGCCAGTCATTATCAGAACAAGATGTTGCAAAAGATCCTATTCAACAATTTGATAAATGGTGGGCCGATGCGTTGAATAGTCAGATAACTGAGGTAAATGCCATGACATTGGCTACGGCTACACAAGAGGGTAAGCCATCTGCCAGGATTGTATTGTTAAAAGGTTATGATAAAGCAGGCTTTGTTTTTTTTACAAACTATAATAGCCGTAAAGGAAATGAATTATTACAAAATCCCCATGCATGCCTGATTTTTTTCTGGAAAGAGCTGGAAAGACAGGTAAGGATTGAAGGGATTGTTTCAAAAGTAAGTGAAGCAGAAAGTGACGCTTATTTTGCCTCCCGGCCGGTAGGAAGTCGTATTGGAGCCTGGTCAAGTCCACAAAGCAGTGTAATTGCAGACAGAAAAATATTAGAAGAAAATGTAATTAAATATGCGAAACAGTTCCACGATATTGTTCCACGGCCGCCACATTGGGGAGGATATATTGTAAAGCCTCAATTAATCGAATTCTGGCAGGGCAGGCCCAGTAGATTGCATGATCGTATTCAATACACAATACAGGAAAATGGTAGCTGGAAAATTGAAAGGCTGGCGCCGTAACGTTGATAAGTTGATATGTTGAGATGATAAGGTGTAAACAAAAAAGTTTATCAATTTTTCACCCATTCAACATACCAACTTTTCAACTACTTTTTTGTTGATGCAGCTTTCTTTTTAGCCTTGGCAGGTCTGGTTTTACCAAATGAACCTTTAGCGATTTTTCCTTTTTTAGATTTTACATCTCCACGTCCCATAAGATTGAAGTTTTTTTTAGATAGTTAAATAAATTAGTTAGATGAAAGATAAAAAGCAAGACACCATAGCATCTTGCTTTCAAAATTTTAGTTTGTAAAATTACAATTTAGCAGATAGCTCTTTACCAGCTTTGAATTTAGCAACTTTTTTAGCTTTGATTTTGATAACGGCGCCAGTTTGTGGGTTACGGCCGTTACGAGCTGCTCTTTTGGTAACAGAGAAAGTACCGAAACCTACCAAGGTAACTTTACCACCGCCTTTTAAGGTTTTAGTTACTGCTTCTACAAAAGAATCTAAAGAAGCATTAGCCTGAGTTTTGGTGATGCCTGCATCATCAGCAATTTTCGAAATTAATTCAGCTTTGTTCATAGTTGAGTTTTTATGATATTTTAATTTGAACAAATATAAATGGTTTTTAATTGTGACAAAATTTTTTCTAAAAAAATAATAAAATTTAAAATCGCTGAAATCCGCATGGAATAAGCGTTTATACATTTTTCTACCGATATTTTTGTGAAATGTAACAACCGAAAATTTCAATGAAATGCTTTGCTGTAAAGGGTTTTAGAAGAAGCAACTTCAAATCCTGTATTGACGGGCATTTGCCGGGAATATACAAATGAAAATTGATTACAACAAAAACAAAAAAATTGTTTTGCACAATTATTGCACAATCTGCATTACCGATCGAAATGCTACAAATTGATCGCCCCATTGCTGATAGCCTTTTTCTCTTAATATAGCGGCAAAATTTTCAATATAGTTATTGTAGAGGGCTTTGCTTTTTACAAAATATTGAACAGTATAGGTGGGACCATCTGTTTCATCCACTTCTAAGAGCCGTAAAATAGTATAATGTGTAAAGCATCCGGTATCAATAACTTCAGGAATATGAATATTTTTCAACCAGCTTAACCAGGCATCATGTATTTTCCAGCTTATTTTTATAGTTACGTTATAGACTATCATATTTTTAACTCTACATAAACTGGGCAGTGATCGCTGTGTTTAACATCATGGAAGATATCTGCATCAACCAGTTTTTTTTGTAGTGGTTGGGTAACAGTAATATAATCAATGCGCCATCCCTTATTGTTTAGTCGTACACTGGGAAACCGCTGGCTCCACCAGCTATAGCGATGTGGCTCCGGATGAAATGCTCTAAAAGTATCAATCCAGCCACTTTCTAAAAATTTAGTCATCCAGGCTCTTTCTTCCGGTAAAAAGCCGGAAGAGTTTTTGTTGCCTTTAGGATCATGTATGTCAATTTCCTGATGGGCAATATTATAATCGCCACATAAAATTATTTGAGGATATTTCTTTTTTAATTTATTAAGATAATCATAAAACTCGTCCAGCCATACATATTTAAATTGCTGGCGTTCATCTCCACTGGTACCGGAAGGAAAATAAGCATTGATAAGGCGAACTCCTTTCAAATCAACCTGTATTACTCTTCCTTCCGCATCACTTGAAGATATGCCGCAACCGATACAAACATTGTCAGGTTTTATTTTAGTGAAAACAGCTACTCCACTATATCCTTTTTTTTGTGCGCTGAACCAATGGTGATGGAAGCCAAGTGCTTCTAATTGTTTTACATCAACATCATGTTGTGTTGCTTTTGTTTCCTGCAAACAGATTACATCAGCCGGGTTGGTAGCCAGCCAATCTAAAAACCCTTTTTTCAGGGCTGCACGAATGCCGTTAACATTGTAAGAAATAATACGCATGGCAGGGAAAATTTTATCATTAAAAAGTATAATAAATATTTCAAGTTTATTTTTTAATTAACTGATTGATTATGCTTATTCTTTGATGTAATAATTACACAGTCTAAGGTAAGAATTGCACATTTTTACCCAACAAAATACAGCGTTTATTTCAATTTTTTATACTTACCGTTTAGAATTAACCATTGGCACATGCTTTGGAACAATAAAAAAGTAGCAAACGAATAAATACTTATGAAAAAGATCTATCTGTTTTTAACTGTAGCCGCAATTTTTGCCTCTACTTTAGGATATTCACAAATACAAAGAAACTACTATATTATCGGAGGTCAACTCACTAATCTTAATCTTGGCTTCCAAAAAGGCGGGACTAATTTTAGCTTAAACGTAACTCCACGGGTTGCCTGGTTTGTTCAGGACAATTTCGCTATAGGCGGTGAAGTATTGCTAGGCCTAAATACATCAAAAGGATTTAGACAGTTTAATTACGGTATCGGCCCTATTGCTCGCTATTATTTTCCCGATACTACGTTTCGATTAATGCGTCGATCACGTTTCTTCCTGGATGCCAATATCGGCTTTTACGGGCAAAATTCTAAAAGTTCAGGTGAATCAACTGTAAGCACTAATGGGATGGGATTTGGTATTGGACCAGGGTTGGCGTTTATTCTAAATCCCAACATTACTTTGGAGGGATTGGTAAAATATAATTTTACTTCCGATTTTACCAATGCACCGGATGTAAATAAAAATAGTAATGCCCTGAGAATAGGGATTGGTTTCCAAATCCACTTACCCCGGGCCAAGTTAAGGCAATTACGCAACGAAGTAAGAGACGAAAAAAACAATCAAGATAGGACAAGACCATAAAAATCGGAAGAATTACTCCATATATAGCCTTATCGTATGCAATCTAAGCCGGCAGTTGTCCTGAAAAGGGCAACTGTTTTTTTAAATGATTAAAGGAACCGCTACTCTAATACCGGCCGCAACCATTTCCGCACTTCTTCGATATTCATTTCTTTTCGATTAGCATAATCTGCCAATTGATCTTCTTGTATTTTTCCAATTCCAAAGTACTTGCTTTCAGGATGTGAAAAATACCAGCCGCAAACGGAAGATGCCGGAGACATTGCCAGTGACTCTGTTAAATGAATTCCTGTAATTTTTTCTCCTCCAAGTAATTGAAATAGTTTATATTTTTCTGTATGATCAGGACAGGCCGGATAACCCGGTGCAGGTCTGATGCCCATGTATTCTTCTTTAATAAGTTGCTCATTGCTTAGATTTTCATTGCCGGCATATCCCCAATATGTTGTACGTGTTTTTTTATGCAGTAGCTCTGCAAAAGCCTCCGCTAATCTGTCAGCAAGCGCTTGAAGCATAATTTTATTATAATCATCGTGATTATTTTCAAAATGCTTAACCCAGGTATCAACTCCTTGTATTGTTACAGAAAAAGCGCCGATATGGTCTTTTTTATTGTTGTTTACAGGTTGAGAAGAAGGCATAATAAAATCTGCTAATGAAAGATTAGGCTGCCCATCAACTTTTTTAATTTGTTGTCTTAAAAATTCAAGTTTTATTTCCGATTCTTTATCTTGAACAGTAATACTGTCAGGTGTTATTTTAGCGGCAGGCCAAAAGCCGATGACTCCCTTTGCTGTTAGCCATTTCTCTTCTATAATTTTCTTCAACAAGGCGTTAGCATCGTTGTAAAGTTTAGTTGCTTCAACTCCAACAGTAGGGTCAGTTAAAATTTGTGGGAATTTTCCGTGCATTTCCCAAGCGATAAAAAAAGGCTGCCAGTCGATATAATCAGCTATTTCTCTTACATCATAATCATCAAAAATTTTTGTTCCTGTGAAGGTGGGAGTTGGTGGCGTATAATCATCCCACTTAATTTGCAGGTAATTATTTTGTGCATTTGCAAAACTTAAGTATGTTTTTACATTTTTCTTGTTGTTAAAATCTTCTTTTAATTTATGGTATTCATTTTTTATTGTTTCTAAAAAAACAATTTTCTGTTGTTTATTCAACAAACTACCGGCTACGGTTACACTACGACTTGCATCCAGCACATGAACTACGCCATTGTGATATTCAGGGGCAATTTTTACGGCTGTATGCATTCGGGAGGTAGTAGCACCACCGATTAAAAGGGGGACATCCATTCGCAGGCGTTTCATTTCTTTAGCAATGTGTACCATTTCATCCAGGGAAGGAGTAATTAGTCCACTTAAGCCAATGATATCAACCTGATGCTTTTTTGCCTCACTCAAAATCTTATCTGCCGACACCATTACGCCCAAATCGATTATATCATATCCGTTACAACCGAGTACTACGCCTACAATGTTTTTACCGATATCATGTACATCACCCTTTACGGTTGCCAATAATATTTTCGCCGGCCCCCTGTTTTCGTTTTCTTTTTGTGTTGAGTTGCCTGCCAGCCTGGCTTTTTCTGCTTCAATGTAAGGCGTGAGAATTGCTACAGCCTTTTTCATTACTCTGGCACTTTTTACCACTTGTGGCAAAAACATTTTTCCGGATCCAAATAAATCTCCCACTGTATTCATGCCATCCATAAGCGGTCCTTCGATAATTTCTAGTGGAGTAGTATATTTTTTTTGTGCCTCCTCAATATCATTATCAATAAAATCTGTAATGCCGTTAATTAAAGCGTGGGCCAACCTTTTTTCAATGGGCTCAGCCCGCCATTTTTCATCCTTTACAGTTGTCCTGGCAGTAGATTTTACTGTTTCTGCAAAGGCAATTAATTTTTCGGTAGCCTCGTTGTTGCTATTATTTTTATTGAGCAATACATCTTCGCAAAGCTGCCTTAATGTTGGGTCAATTTCGTCGTATACGGCTAATTGGCCAGCGTTTACAATACCCATATCCATGCCTGCTTTTATGGCATGGTATAAGAAAACACTGTGTATGGCTTCCCGAACATGATCATTGCCTCTAAAAGAGAAAGATACATTGCTTACGCCGCCACTTACTTTACAAAGTGGCATCAGCTTTTTTATTTCTCTGGTAGCTTCTATAAAATCAACAGCATAATTGTTATGCTCCTCAATGCCTGTTGCGATAGCGAAAATGTTGGGATCAAAAATGATGTCTTCGGGATGAAAACCCACCTGCTCTGTTAATATTTTATATGCCCTGCAAGAAATTTCTACTTTGCGATTTTTGGTATCGGCCTGCCCAACTTCATCGAATGCCATTACGATCACTGCGGCGCCGAAGTTTTTACAAATAAACGCCTGTTCAATAAATTTTTCTTCTCCTTCTTTAAGTGAAATAGAATTGACAATGCATTTTCCCTGCACACATTTAAGTCCGGCCTCGATGATTTCAAATTTAGAGGAATCGATCATGATCGGAATTCTGGCAATATCAGGCTCTGCCTGCAATAGGTTTAAAAAGGTTGTCATAGCATGCACTCCATCTAACAGCGCATCATCCATATTAACATCCAAAATTTGAGCGCCATTTTCTACCTGCTGGCGGGCAACACCCAGAGCTTCTTCATATTTATTTTCTTTTATAAGGCGTGCAAATTTTTTACTACCGGTTACGTTTGTACGCTCTCCTACGTTTACAAAATTCGTTTCCGGTCGAATGGTAAGGGGTTCTAATCCTGATAATTGCAGATATGGTTTTATATGTAACGTTTCATTCATGCTAGCTTATTTACAAAAAAAGTTTTTGTTTTTTTTATATTTTTCAATCAATGCCTGCTTCAATTTTACGGCAGTTATATTTTTATTTTTTTGAATCATTTTTACGGCGGTATTGGTAACAAAGGGCACGGCAAGTGATGTTCCGGAAAGTGCCTGCCTGTTTCCATTTATATCGGTTATTATTATATTTTCGCCTTTTGCAAATACATCAATACGATTTCCTGTGTTAGTGAAATTAGCCGGCTGGCAATTTTTGCCCAGAGCGCCAACACAAATAACATTCGGCAGGTTGGCCAGGCCGGGTACGTCAAATGCTTCTTCCATATCTTCGCCATCATTGCCGGCAGCCACTACAAATAAAATATGAGGCGCTAAAGCAAATGCTTCCTTAAAAGATTGAAGAAAATGTTCCATCCAAATTTTAGCGGTGGCCTTTCTTTCTTCTTCATTATTGCCAAGATTGATATTGTTTTCAGCAAAAATACTGGCTGAAGTTCCAAAGCTCATATTTACTATGCTCACTTTTTGCTGAGCAAAATATTTAACCGTTAGAACAGCAAAATTTTTATAATAAGTATATTCATCGTCCAGATTATTTTTTCTGTCATGAACAGATAAATCCAAAATGCCGGTATTTTTTAAATGTTGCGTAAGTGGCGTAAATCCTGCATGGATAATTTTAATATTAGATAAAGACCGGGTAAGTACCTGGCAAACGGCCCAGCCATGCTGTAAATTAATATCATTTGATTCATCCGGATGTTTATTTCCGACTAAATTCTTTTTACCAACCAGCTGGCCACTATCAGTAAAAACAGCACCCCACACATCATCCACCATACCATTTTTATCATCATCAATATGGTTGTTTTTCTCCAGGGGGTTTACAAAGAATTTTTTCTGCGAAGCAGATAAAAAAATATCAGGCTCCCATAAACCAATATGAACTTGTGCAGGTATAACAAATGGAAAAATAAGCAAAGCCAAAACAACAATAACTCTACGAATATTTTGCAATAAAAAATTTATCAAAAAGGGATTAACCATTATCAATTATCAATTAATCAATTATCAATTACAAAAAGTTTTCCAATACGGGTAGTTGGCGAGGCTGATATTGCTTCATCTTTTCTGCAATTTGTCGGATATGATCCGGTGTAGTTCCGCAACATCCTCCTACAATATTGACAAATCCTTCTTTTGCCCATTCTTCGATGATACAGGCCGTTTGATGCGGCTGTTCGTCGTATTCGCCGAATGCATTGGGAAGGCCTGCATTGGGGTAAGCAGAAATATAACAGCCGGCCATTTGGCTAAGCGCTTCAACATGTGGCCTCATTTCGGTGGCCCCTAATGCACAATTAAGACCTATGCAAAGCGGATTGGCATGCATCACGGAAATATAAAACGCTTCCAGTGTTTGTCCGCTCAATGTACGGCCGCTGGAATCCGTTATGGTGCCGCTGATCATGATGGGTAACTCTGTTTTCCCGGTGTCTTTAAAATATTTTTTGATAGCGAAGATAGCTGCTTTGGCATTGAGGGTGTCGAAAATAGTTTCCACTAATAAAATATCCACACCACCATCTGTCAGCCCTCTGATTTGTTCCGTGTAAGCAGCTACTACCTCATCGAAAGTGATGGCACGATAGCCGGGATTGTTTACATCGGGAGATAAACTTAACGTCTTATTTAAAGGCCCTATGGCGCCGGCTACATACCTCACCCTCTGCCCCTCTCCACTGGCGGAGAGGGGTGAAGGGGTGAGGTCAACAGCTTTTCGGGCACATTGTGCTGCAGCAACATTGAGTTCATATGCTAAAGATTGCATATCATAATCAGCCTGAGCAATAGAAGTGCTGCTAAAAGTATTGGTTTCTATAATATCGGCGCCGGCCTGCAAATATTGTTGGTGGATATCAATAATAATTTGCGGTTGTGTAATACTCAATAAGTCATTATTGCCTTTTACATCGCAATGCCAGTTTTTAAATCGTTCGCCCCGGTAATCTTCCTCCTTCAGTTTGTGGCGCTGTATCATAGTACCCATGGCACCGTCGATAATAAGAATGCGTTTGTTGAGTTCTTCCTGAATGGTTCTTTTCATATGATTTTTTAAATAATTTCAATAGTTGTCTGACACCTTTAAGGCGTAAAGACAACAGTACACCCTGCAAAAAATAAACGATTACAAATTCGAGAAAGATAATGAGAATTGCGTTCGTTTATTAGTGCAGCTTTTTACAGGCCTGACAATAAACAAATCCGCCTGATATAAGGGTACAAAGATACGAAAAAAATTGCAATAAGTATAAGGGATCCTAACTTATAAATGAGTGTTAAAGAATAGATATAAAGCGCTGCTGAGAGACTTGGCAGGGGAAGAAAATTGTTAAAACGGTATTATAATAGTTTATCCGTTAATTTCCGTACATCATCTGAGATGACGTTTAATTGTTTCAGTATAAGCAGCTCTACTTCTTTTCTAAATTCCTTTCCATAATTTTCCACAGGTTCATTTACTACATTAAGTGTATCTTCATAAAAAGTGGGATAAGGATATAGAGAAGTGATTTTTTTGCCCTTTTTTTCCTGCCATTCTTCTATGAGATGAACATTTTTTTCTAAATCGTACCTTAGGATATAATCTATGGGAAGTTCAAAAAGGTCGGAAATTTCAATTATTTTGGACGCAGAGGGTTCTGATACTCCATTTTCCCAGTTTGACCAAGTGGTGGTTTTAACATTGCATCTGTCAGGCATTTCTGCCTGAGTCCATTTATTTCTTTTTCGCAAAAACAACAAATTTTTTGCTAACTTTGATAATACCATTTCTTCAATTTTGAAAAATATTATTCAAATAATTTGGATTTTTCCAAAAATTGGAATAACTTTGTAGCTCGTAATAAACAACACAATATATGTCAAAATTTTTTTGTGGATAAAAAAGCGTACAAAATTTTGCTATAATGATAGCAAGAGTTTGGGTTAAATGCTGTATTTTATCCAAATTATTCTAACATTCTATTTATTGTTTTAAATTGAACCTATGATAAAAGACAAAAGATATTTTGCCCTCAAAACCTATATGGAGTCAGGGAAAATAAAAAGTTTTTCAGAGATTTTTGATATTGTTCCCAAAAGCACCATTGTGAAAGACTCGGGCATTAGCTACGTCAGGCTCAATAAGAAAATTTTTCATCCGGAAAAGTTTACGCTAAAAGATTTGACGAGCATTGCCAGGGCCATCGGTGTAGATAGCATTAAATTGTTTGAGTTGGTGTGTAAGTAGTGAAATTTTACTATGGTGCAATTACGCTATCCCACTTTAGCTGTGCTGCATACTCCTATTGGTTGGGGATTAGTTGTGATATTGGTTAATTTGTGTATTAATAAACTCAATTATTTCTTCAGCTTCTGATTTAAATTGTTTTTGATATTTAATTCTTATGATTTTTATAGCCTGAGTTCGTTTTTTACGAACCACGACGAAGGAGTTTCTCATTTTTCATTATTAAAGTGTAAAAGATCATCTTTTAAATTGGATTTATTCGTATAATAAACATTATCTAATTTCCAGCCATTTTCATTCAAAAGTATTAAAGAGTCTTTCCAGGTTTCTTTAAAGTTTTCATTATGAAATTCAATTATAGCACTTGCTTGTTTATGATCGGCATCTATTTTTACTATTTTGTACGAAGAATAACCTTCTTCCAGACTTGTAAAAATTTCTCCTTCAATAAGGCGGGGTTTATCTGTCGGGCTATTACTCTTTTCTATTTTTTCCTTATCTAATTTTTCCGTTTCTCTTGATTTTTTAACTAATTCCTCCAATTTTCTTGAATATTTAGTATCCAAATGAGTATTTTGATAAATACTTTGCTTTTCACCATAAATATCTGTGATTGTTTTTTCAATTTCCTTACGATGGTCTTCTTTACAACTTAGAAGGGATAGTAAAAGGATAAAAATGCCTGATATATTTCTCATAACTATGTTTTAATTAATAGATTCAAAATGCTTTCTTTTTACATAAAAATTTCGGCGCTATTTTTTATTTTCATTATGGAAATCTTTTATTGCAGCAATAATTTGATCTTCTGATTTATCTTGGGAACTTGACATAGCCAGTTTTGAAATATACTTCATGCCTTTTTCAGGCACATAATATTCTATCATTAATCTAAAATTATCTTTTAAGCTTCCAGGAATTTCTTCCTCAATGATATATGCATTAATAAAATTTTGCCATACAGTTATAAGAATTCCTCTATAAAATATTCCCACTTTATTTATTTCAATAAGTTTGTTTTTTTTAATTCCATTTATTAAAAGTAAAATAGAAGGTATTAAGGTAAGGAGGTAAATATATTGATAATCTTCTAGCTTATAGTTGGAATTTAAATTTGTTGTTACTAATGTACCAATAAACATTGCGAAAAAAAGGAAGCTCAATAAAAAATTAATCCAGGCACACTCCCGTACTACAAAGCTGTCTTGTTTAATCATAAGTAGATAACAAAAGTAGTAGAAATTGTTAAATCAAATTATGTTTTATTCTGAGGCCCAGATCATGAATCAATGTGAAAAGAGAGCTTAAGCAGCGTTTTTTTCTCAAAGCCCAGGTTCGTAAGACACGAACCTGGGCGGAGATTATATTCAATTGTTAGGCGATTTTACATTTTTATTTAGGGCTTTCCGAGCCAGAGTATTGTATTCTTTCACTTTTTCGGCTTTGCCCATTTGTTCATATATTTCTGATATTCTCTGCAATTGTTTAAAGTCGTCTTTATTCAAGTTACGCATCAAATCAGAAAGTTCAGTATTTAAATTCCTTTGCTCTCTGATTTGCTTTCTACATGTTATGCACCGTCTCGGCATGGATTCATGCCAGAATCCTAGTTCTTCAAACCAATGTTGTTGTTCTTTTGCGGAAAATTCGAAGTCAACATTACAATCATCACAAACCAATTTTCGTTTGATATAGGCAAAATACCGTGGCAAAACAGTAAAATTCATTTTAAAAGGATCTGATTTGATTGCCTTCTTTTCATTAATACATAAATCACAAGCCCATATTCCATACGGTCTAAAATTCTTAAAATTAATTTTATATCCTGCTGGCATTACCAGCTTGTAATGGTTTATTAGCTCGCTAACTTCATTTATACCTTTTAGCATATTGCAGCATGGACATCGTATTTTATCATCTTTTTGTGAGGCCATTGAATTTCGTATAACTCTCAAATATAAGAAATTTTTTTCGAATTTAGTGATACAATTTTACATAAAATATTGATTACTAATATTTTATACGAAAAATGTACTACTCAAAGCAGCGGTTCGTGAGGGGATGGACTTTGGTTGCAAATACTTCAAAAGCCTAGGTTCGTGTCGACACGAACCTGGGCGGAAGGTGACGTTTTCAATGTTTACCATTTGTTGAAAATTCCATTTTAGATTGAGAGACGTGAGGGTTCAATCTTGTTTCAGCAAGTTTGATGTAGTCGGGATTAATTTCATAGCCTACAAATTTTCTGTCCGACCTAAGTGCAGATACCCCTGTTGTACCACTACCCATGAAAGGGTCAAGAATAACATCATCTTTAAATGAGTAGAGTTGGATAAGCCTATAAGGAAGTTCTTCTGGAAATGGTGCTGGGTGTCCTATACGTCTTGCACTTTCAGCATTCATAGTCCAAATAGATTTTGTCCACTCCATAAATTGTTCTTTTGTAATGGTGTTTGTTTTTCCCTTACCTTCTCTTTTGTAATCGCCTTTTGAAAATACAAGTATGTATTCGTGGATGTCACGTAGAATTGGATTTGCTGCACTTTGCCAACTTCCCCAAGCTGTCGAAGGACTTGCACTTGCGGCTTTGTTCCAAATAATTTCGCCACGCATATTAAAGCCCATATCAATCATCATTGTTGAAATGTAGTCAGACAAAGGAATATACGGTTTACGTCCAAGGTTAGCTATATTAATACATGCACGTCCACCATTCACAAGAACTCTGTAAATTTCTTTAAAAGAATTTTTCAATAATTGTAAATACTCTTTTAGAGACAAATCTTCATCGTATTCTTTTGAAACATTATAGGGTGGTGATGTAATCACCAGATGCACAGAAGTATTTGGCAGTTCCTTCATACTCTCAGCTGAACCTAAAATAATTCTGTTAATGTATTTCTTAGGTAATTGATGTTCACTTTCATATTCTATCTTTTTTTGCTCAAGAGAAGAATACAATTTTGAGTTATAGAATTTTGTAGAATCATGGTTGATTCTACCATTTGTTCCGAATGAGCTTGTTTTCGTTCCTTTTTCATGTGCCATATCAATTGCGAATTAAGGTTAAGAATTTTTCAGCTTTTGCGATCTCATCTTTCTCTTGATTTGCTATTTGGATTATTTCCCCAAGTTTTACTTTAGAAATCATGGAAGAAAAGAAATTCATGTCATTTAATAACAGTTCTTCACAAAGCCCAAATAAACTTTCTTCAGATGGAATAGTTTGGAATCCAAATTTTGGAGAAACGCTCAAGAAGTTCGAGTTTGTAGGCTTAGGATTTAAACTCCAAAAACCTTGTATAACTCCTGAGGTTTTTAGAAAATCAACTTTTTTGAGATAATTATTGCTCATTGGACTATTGCCTAAGATTACAATTGGAATTTTAGTTGAGCTGACACCCGATACACGAATGTTAATAGCTTTTCCAATAGCTTTAAGCATGGAGTCAGAACGTGTAAATGAAGGAACACCTTTATGTTGTTTGTAATCTCCAACAAATTCTACTGTGTCAGGAGCAGTGAACTTGTAATTGGATACAACACTCATTTTAATTTCAAAAATGAGCTTTATGTTTTCGGGCTTTTGCTCAATGTCATTGGTGGTGCAAAATGCTAAATCGGCATTTGAAGACCGAATTAATCCGAGTTCTTCACAAACTACGCTATTAACAGCATAAAGATTAAACTGTTTTGCAATTGGTTCGAAAATGGTTTTACACCACTTTTCTGTGAACTGACCGATTAAAGCGTTTCGACTTTGAAGTGTTAATCCTTCTGCCCCTACACCGTTAGGCACATATGCGAAATAACCTGTTTGTAGCTTGTAAAAGAGTTGTTCGGGGGAAGCAAAACCTTTTAAGGCTTGCTTAAAAAACTCAATTTCTGTGTCGTTGTTCCAAAGTGGCATGTTTCAAACTAATTGTCAATTATTAGAAAAGTCAAAACTAAGATTTTTAGTCTGTCTGAACAATTAGCGTTTTTCCACCTTCTATCTCAGCCCATTCAATAATAGAATGAATTTTTGCAAGTAAAATTGCCAATTTATTACTGAAAATCAATCAATTAAAAAAATGTTCTATATTATTGAGTTTGTAAATATTACGTGAATATTTTCCTGATAATTTTATCAATCGCTTTCAACTTTACTCAATTCCCTTTGGATTATATAATTATAAATTAATATGTTTTTTTTATTGTTATGCTTAATATTTTCTATTAAATGTGCAGCAAAATTATGTCGCAAGGTTATATGATTCTACATTTTATTAATCCATGTTCTTGCAAGCACTATGTAAGCACCTGTTGAGTACCTCTTTTTGCTATATTTACTCTGATGGATAGCCCTATAAAAGTTGGACGGGCTGGCGAATGCGTAGCGCCTGGCCTAGCTTCAGGCTAGGCCGAAGCGATAGCGAAGCCTCCCGATATTCATCGGGATAAACTCTGCAGCCGCAGCAATCGCCGAACAAAGTTCCTGCCGCCGACAGCCCCAAACCATAAACTCTAAACTCCAAACCTCAAACCTGATAATCCCCAAATTCCTTATCTTTGCACGCCATTCCATTGGCAACCTGCATATGCCTAAAGACCATTCCATCCAAACAGTACTGATCATCGGCTCAGGCCCTATTGTAATAGGCCAGGCCTGCGAATTTGACTATTCCGGAACACAAGCAGCCAGGAGTTTAAGAGAAGAAGGTGTTAAAGTGATTTTGATCAACTCCAACCCGGCTACCATCATGACCGACCCGATGATGGCCGACAAAGTGTACCTGCTGCCGCTGACAGTAGAAAGTATTGAACAGATACTGGAAGAAAATAATAACCTATCCGACGACTGGCGGATTGATGCCGTACTGCCTACCATGGGCGGACAAACAGCGCTCAACCTCTGCAAAGAGGCCGATGAGCTGGGCATCTGGGAAAAATACAAGGTACGCCTGATCGGGGTAGACATTAAAGCCATCGACAAAGCTGAAGACCGGGAAAAATTCCGCCAGTGGATGATCGAAATGAACATTCCGGTGGCGCCTGCCAAAACGGCCAACAGCTTTCTCGAAGGGAAGGAGTTTGCCCAGGAAATCGGGTTTCCGCTGGTGATACGGCCTTCGTTTACGCTGGGCGGTACCGGCGGCGGCTTTGTGCACAGTAAGGATGATCTCGACGAGGCGCTGAACAACGGACTAACGGCATCGCCTATCCACGAAGTACTGGTAGAAAAAGCAGTGCTGGGCTGGAAAGAGTTTGAGCTGGAGCTACTGAGGGATGCTAACGACAATGTAGTGATCATCTGCACCGTGGAAAACTTTGACCCGATGGGCATTCATACCGGCGACAGCATTACCGTAGCTCCTGCCATGACGCTGAGCGATACCGCCTACCAACTGATGCGTAACACAGCCATCCGCATGATGCGTAACCTGGGCAATTTTGCCGGAGGCTGCAACGTGCAGTTTGCCCTCAACCCACAAACGGAAGAAATCATTGCCATAGAAATCAACCCGAGGGTGAGCCGTTCGTCGGCATTAGCGTCTAAGGCTACGGGTTACCCTATTGCCAAAATTGCGGCCAAACTGGCCATCGGTTATACGTTGGATGAGTTGAAAAATCAGATTACGCAATCTACGTCTGCCTATTTTGAGCCGGCGCTGGATTATGTGATCGTTAAAATACCCCGCTGGAATTTTGACAAATTCAAAGGCGCTAATGATACGCTGGGTCTCCAAATGAAAAGCGTTGGCGAAGTGATGGCCATTGGCCGATGCTTTGCCGAAGCCATTCAGAAAGCCTGTCAGAGCCTGGAAAATGAAGCCGTGGGCCTCGGCTACTACGGAAAAAGTGTGATGAAAGCCGATGAGCTGATTGACTACATTAAAACGCCGAAGTGGGATCGCATTTTCCGTATCAAAGATGCCCTGATGGCTGGCGTGAGTACCAAACGCATTTTTGAAAGCACCCAAATTGATCCCTGGTTTATTTACCAGCTACAAAAAATTTGCGATTGCGAAAAAGAAATTGCTCAATATGATACTGAATCGCTGCCGGATGAATTGCTGAAAAAAGCCAAATTTTTAGGCTTTAGCGACGAACAGATAGCCAGGGTAATGAAAGTGTTTGACAGCGAGGATATCTTCGAACGTCGCAAAGCTATGGGTCTCACAAGGGTATTTAAAATGGTAGATACCTGTGCGGCAGAGTTTGAAGCGGTGACACCTTATTTTTACTCGACATTTGAACGCTCACCCCTGTCCGAACGCCCCGGTTCGTGTCTTCACGAACCGGAAAATAACCTCATCCCTGAACGCCCTGGTTCGTGTCCTCACGAACCAGGGGAGACCTCACCCCCGTCCCCTCTCCACGGAGTGGAGAGGGGAGTTGTGAAGATCATTGCAAATGAAAGTATTGTTTCTTCAAAACAAAAAATCATCGTTTTAGGCTCCGGGCCGAACAGAATCGGTCAGGGTATTGAATTTGACTACTGCTGCGTACACGGATTACTGGCAATCAAAGAAGCCGGCTACGAAGCCATCATGATCAACTGTAACCCCGAAACGGTGAGTACCGACTTTGACATTGCCGATAAACTCTATTTCGAACCGGTATTCTGGGAGCACATCTGGGAAATTATTGAGCATGAAAAACCTTATGGGGTGATTGTGCAGCTCGGTGGACAAACAGCCTTAAAACTGGCCAAACGCTTACACGAAAAAGGAATACAAATCATCGGCACTTCTTTCGAAAACATGGATATTGCCGAAGACCGTGGCCGGTTTAGTGATCTGCTGAAGGAGCTGGACATTCCCTACCCCAATTACGGTACCGCCTACACGACGGATGAAGCCATTGATGTGGCCAGGCGGGTAGGTTACCCGGTGCTGGTAAGGCCAAGCTATGTGCTGGGTGGTCAGCGCATGCGTATTGTGTTGAATGATGAAGAGCTGGAGAAAGGCGTATTGAGTTTAATAAAACATTTGCCCGGCAATAAAATATTGATCGATCACTTTTTAGATCGCTGCCAGGAAGCCGAGATCGATGCCATTTTTGATGGCGAAGATTTTCATGTGATGGGTGTAATGGAGCACATAGAGCCGGCCGGCATCCATAGTGGCGATAGCAATGCGGTATTGCCGCAATTCAACCTTACGCCAATGGTGGTACAAACCATGGAAGAATACGCCGAAAAAATTGCACGATCCCTACATATCAAAGGGTTGATCAATATACAATTTGCCATCAAAGACGGTAAAGTATATGTGATAGAGGCCAATCCCAGAGCCAGTCGTACCACACCTTTTATTGCCAAAGCTTACCATATTCCTTACCTCAATATTGCCACCAAAGTGATGCTGGGCGCTGCTAAGTTGAAAGATTTCACTTTTGAAAAAAACTTAAAAGGCTTTGCCATCAAAGAACCGGTATTTTCTTTCAACAAATTTCCCGGTGTAAACAAAGAACTCGGCCCGGAAATGAAAAGCACCGGCGAAGCCATTCGATTTATCAAAGACTTGCGGGATCCCTATTTCAGGCAGTTGTATAAGGAAAGAAGTATGCATTTGAGTAAGTAAGCTAGGAGTTTTTAAGAGAAAAGGGGGTTAAGAGAGGGGTATGCGTATAGTTTTCGTGTGTGCGTATACGTTAGCTAAGAGAGGAAGAGAGAAGGAGGGGTAAGAGAGAAAGAGGTTAAGAGGGGAGGTATGCGTATAGTTTTCGTGTGTGCGTATACGTTAGCTAAGAGAGGAAGAGAGA
>CAZPHA010000016.1:0-133 GCA_964586215.1 uncultured Ferruginibacter sp. | reverse complement strand
AGGAGGGATAAGAGGGGTAAGAGAAAATGAGTATAAGAGAGTAGGGGCGTTATGAGAGTATATTATTTTGGGGCAGTCGGGAGTGTAAAATAAACTGTGTCATTTTTTTTCACATCGGGTAATGTGAACCCGA
>CAZPHA010000015.1:0-55194 GCA_964586215.1 uncultured Ferruginibacter sp. | reverse complement strand
TCACATCTTTCCGGGTTTCTTTTTCTATTTAAAAAAAAAGTCTAAACAGCTTCATATACTAATTGGTAAACTCATACTAAACCGCTAACAAGATTTATAAAATAATGAAGCTGTTTAGACTTTTATTCCCACGGGGTCTTTTTTGCAAAAAAGACCCCGTGGAGACCCATAAACCTAGCTAACACTACAATCTTTTGTCTGTGAAATATAAAATTTCGTTTATACTATAACGTTAATGTATATACGATATTATTCATTAATTCAACTACTTCATTTACATCAGCTTCAGTAGTACGCCAATTTACAAATGCGGCTCTAATGCCTTTTCTACTATTATAAACCGTCGGTGTCATAAAAACTTTTCCCGTACTATTCAATTTGGCCAAAAATATATCAATACTTTCCTCGTTCTTCAAAGTAAAACAAACCGTATTTAGTCTAACCGGCGCCAATAATTCAAAATCCATACTATCAGTAATAGACTGCCCAAATTGTCTAGCCAATGAAATACTATTTTCAACAATTTCTTTATAGCCATTTTTACCATATGCATTTAATGTAAACCAGGTAGGCAAAGCTTTAAGACGTCTTGAATTTTCGGGTAGGAAATTCAAATAGCTAAAATTTTCAAGAGGATCTCCCAAATATGGTGCATTGGAATTTTGAAATGTTTCAACTTGTAAATATTTATGCATTTCTTTTACAAGGAAAACCGCACTTTCATATGGGACATTCAACCACTTGTGGCAGTCTATTGTAATGCTATCTGCATTTTCCCAACCTTTAACCAAATGCTTATGTGATGCCGAACATGCGGCAAATCCCCCAAATGCTGCATCAATATGCCACCAAAATGAAAATCGCTCTTTTAGTTTTGAGATTGCGACGAAATCATCAAAATCTACCGTATTAACGGTCCCTCCACTTGAAATAAGTATGAAAGGCTCTCCATTTAACCCTTCTATCTTCTTAACCAAATCATTAATTTGAATAGCTTCTCTATTGCCTTCCTCGATTTGCACTCTAATAATGTTATTGCTTCCAATACCCAATAAGGCCAGAGACTTTACAGCAGAAGAATGAGGTGTAGCAGCCAGTACATGTACATTTCTGTCTACCCCATTTTTTGCAAAGTCTTTTCCGATCTGCTTACCAACCCATTGCCTTGCAACAGCAAGAGCTGTGAAATTAGATATGGTTGCACCAGTTACAAACCCTCCTAAATAATCATGTGGCAATTCAAACAGCTCCAATAATAACTGTATGGTTTCTATTTCCATACTTGCTGAAATATCACCCTGCCCTTTTGTTGAAAAACAATTCTGATCATATATAGTAGTAAGCCAGTCGCCCATAATTGAGGCTGGCGTTGAACCTCCCGTTACGAATCCCCAAAATCGGGGACCAGAGGTTGATACAATTACAGGCCCAAGCCGTTCATTGAATTGCTTAAGTGTTTCCAAAGCACCTAAGCCATCTAAAGGCAAATTTATTTGCCCATTGATAGTTTGCTCCGTTGATGTAGGTCTCTCTGAAATATTATGTAAATAGGCAAGCCCCTGCTCTTTTGTTGTTCCAAGCAAATGACTTAACTGCAGCAAGTCATTTTGTAATTGTTTGTTCATTTTTAACCATTTATGAATCTTAATAAAGTTAAAAAATGCAATTTATTAAAATAAATCAATTACACTAAGGTCAAATAATATTTTGAAGTATTGGCTACCGAATGAATCTTTACACATTTACATTTCTTTTTTAGCCTGATACCAGCTTCAGCTCTTCGTAACATCATCCCCGCCTGATTGACGTCAGTCGGGCAGGGTTGCAGCTTGTCCGCCTTGGGCGGATCGCAATCACTTCATCGGCATAGCTTTGGGCAACATTTTATACCATTCTATATTTATAAATGGCACAATATCTTCGTATATTCTATAACGTTAACCAATACCCTAAAACAAAAAAGGAGTAAGTTTGACTTACTCCTCAATATATTCCGTGAAATCTATTCAACCAAAAAATCAGCGATTTACTCCTCATCATCAAAACTCATAACTTCCTTAGTAGTCATAAGCAATTCATACTCTTCTTTGCTTCCTACAATCATATTTTCAAATTCACGAAGGCCTGTACCTGCAGGTATCGGATGACCGGTAATTACATTCTCTTTCAAGCCCATCATTAAATCAGTTTTACCATTGATAGCAGCGCTGCTTAATACCTTAGTTGTTTCCTGGAAGGAAGCGGCAGATATCCAGCTTTGTGTTCCCAACGATGCTTTGGTGATACCTAGTAATAACGGACTAGATGTAGCAGGCTTAGCATCGCGGTATTCCACCAATTTCTTATCGGCTCTTCTTAAAATAGAATTCTCTTCTCTGACATCACGTAGCGTAACAATCTGGCCTGATCTAAGCTTACTACTTTCTCCCGGATCCGTGATTACTTTTTTATCAAAAATATAATCATTCTCCATATTAAAGTCCAGCCTGTCTTCAGTATCGCCTTCTAAGAATTTAGTATCTCCCGGATCTTCAATAGTTACTTTACGCATCATCTGACGCACAATTACTTCGATGTGCTTATCGTTGATTTTCACGCCTTGCAAGCGATACACTTCCTGAATCTCATTCACTACATATTCCTGTACTGCAAACGGTCCTTTAATGGCCAGAATATCAGCAGGTGCAATTTGGCCATCACTCAATGCAGCACCGGCTTTTACAAAATCACCATCTTGCACCAAAATTTGACGACTCAGTGGTACCAGGTATTTTTTAATTACCCCGTCTTTTGCTTCCACCACAATCTCTCTGTTACCACGTTTAATGGAACCAAAAGTTACTACCCCGTCAATTTCACATACTACAGCAGGATTGCTCGGATTTCTTGCTTCAAACAACTCTGTTACACGAGGTAAGCCCCCGGTGATATCTTTCAATTTGCTCAATATTCTTGGAATTTTTACAAGTACCTGCCCACTTCTCACATCATCACCTTCTTCTACTACTACATGGCTTCCCACAGGCAGATTGTACACTTTTCTTTCTTTTCCTTCTACAATAATGGCCGGAAGTTTAGTTTTATCTTTCGTTTCGATCACCACTTTCTCTCTATGGCCTGTTTGCTCATCTGCCTCTTCACGATAGGTAACACCTTCAATTACTGCTTCAAATTTAATGCTACCATGTACTTCTGAAACGATGACGTTGTTGAATGGATCCCAGGTACAGATGATATCGCCTTTGGCTACTTTTTGCCCGTCTTTTACATGTAAAGTAGCGCCGTAAGGGATATTATTAGTAATCAGTAAACGATCATTCTTTACATCCATGATACGCACTTCACCCGTACGACCGATTACTACGTTTACTTTTTTACCTTCATTATCTTCTGTAGTTACCGTACGCAAACCGTCGAACTGTATAGTACCTTCAAATTTAGCAGGCAAGGTAGATTCAACCGATGCAGAACCAGCCACACCACCAACGTGGAACGTACGAAGTGTCAACTGCGTTCCGGGCTCACCGATCGATTGTGCCGCAATGATACCAACTGCATCACCTCTTTGTGCCATCATACCGGAGGCAAGATTTTTACCGTAACATTTTACGCACACACCACGTTTGCTTTCGCAGGTCAAAACCGAACGAATCTCAACTGTTTCAATACCACTTTCTTCAATCACTTTAGCTGCTTCTGCACTGATTTCTTCGCCAGCAGATATCAATAACTCATCTGTTAATGGATGGAAAATATCGTGTAATGAAGTACGTCCTTCAATCCTGTCTTTCAATGGTTCAATCACTTCTTCATTATCTTTTAATGCAGATGTAGCAATGCCTCTCAATGTTCCACAGTCTTCTTCAGTAATTACAACATCCTGGCTTACGTCCACCAGACGACGGGTCAGATAACCGGCATCAGCTGTTTTCAAGGCAGTATCCGCCAAACCTTTTCTGGCGCCGTGTGTACTGATAAAGTATTCCAATACGCTCAATCCATCTTTAAAATTAGACAAGATTGGATTTTCAATAATTTCACTACCAGATGAACCGGATTTACGTGGCTTAGCCATCAAACCTCTTAAACCAGCCAACTGCTTAATCTGCTGCTTACTACCACGAGCCCCGGAATCCAGCATCATATATACAGAATTGAAACCTTGCTTATCGGTTGCCAATTCTCTGATTAATGTTTCTGTAATTTTAGTATCCACCCTACTCCAGATATCAATGATTTGGTTGTATCTTTCATTGTTGGTAATTAAACCCATGTTATAGTTTTCCCAAACTTCATCTACCTCAGATTGGGCATTTTCAATCATCTCCTGTTTAATTTCCGGAACAATCAGGTCATTGATACTAAAAGATAAACCTCCTTTGAATGCCATGCGATATCCTAAGGTTTTGATATCATCCAGGAATTTAGCAGTAATGGGCACATTGGTCCATTTGATGATATCGCCTACAATTTCACGTAAGGATTTTTTAGTTAATAAAGCATTGATAAAACCTACACTTTTTGGAACGAACTGATTAAAAATCACACGTCCTACGGTAGTATCAATAATTTTATTTACCAGTTCACCATGCTGACTCCTTACATTGGCCTTTACTTTGATATTAGCATGAAGATCAACCTGACGCTCGTTATAAGCCATGATCACCTCTTCAGGAGAATAGAAAGCTTTGCCTTCACCCTTTACTTTTTCTGCTTCTGTTGATTTTTTTCCTTTGGTGATATAATACAATCCCAACACCATGTCTTGTGAAGGCAGTGTGATAGGTGTACCATTTTGTGGATTCAGGATATTGTGTGAAGCCAACATGAGTAATTGTGCTTCTAAAATAGCCGCATTGCTTAATGGCACATGCACCGCCATTTGGTCACCGTCAAAGTCGGCGTTGAAGGCCGTAGTTACCAATGGATGCAATTGTATGGCTTTACCTTCAATCAACTTAGGCTGGAAAGCCTGGATAGACAAACGGTGTAGCGTTGGGGCTCGGTTGAGCATTACCGGATGTCCTTTCAAAATATTTTCTAAAATGTCCCAAATGATAGCTTCTTTACGATCTACCAGTTTACGGGCACTTTTTACTGTTTTTACAATGCCTCTTTCGATTAATTTTCGAATAATAAATGGCTTGAACAGTTCTGCCGCCATATCTTTTGGCAAGCCACACTCATGCATTTTTAGCTCAGGGCCTACCACAATTACCGAACGGCCGGAGTAGTCAACACGTTTACCTAAAAGGTTTTGACGGAAACGCCCTTGTTTACCTTTCAATACATCACTCAAAGACTTTAATGCACGACCACCTTCTGCTTTTACAGCATTGGATTTACGGCTGTTATCAAACAAGGAGTCAATGGCTTCCTGAAGCATACGTTTTTCATTACGCAAAATCACTTCGGGGGCTTTAATTTCTAATAAACGTTTTAAACGGTTGTTACGGATGATCACACGACGGTATAAATCGTTCAAATCTGAAGAAGCAAAACGACCGCCATCCAACGGAACCAGAGGTCTGAGTTCTGGTGGAATAACAGGAATATATTGCATTACCATCCATTCCGGACGGTTTTCAATTCTGGTATTTGCTTCACGGAAGCTTTCTACAACGCTTAGACGCTTTAACGCATCGGCTTTACGTTGTTGTGATGTTTCATTCGCTGCTGCGTTACGCAGGTCGAAGCTTAATTGGTCCAAATCAAGTCTTTGCAATAAATCATGTACTGCTTCAGCACCCATTTTGGCAATGAACTTATTCGGATCATCATCCGGCAAATACTGATTTTCCTTTGGTAATGTTTCTAAAATATCCAAATATTCTTCTTCCGTTAAAAGATCCCCATAATTTTGCCCTTTATCAGCACGGACTCCTGGCTGAATTACCACAAAGCGTTCATAATACACAATGGTCTCTAATTTTTTAGAGCTCATTCCTAGCAAATAACCAATTTTATTGGGCAATGATTTGAAATACCAGATGTGTACAATGGGTACTACCAGCTTGATATGCCCCATTCTTTCTCTACGTACTTTTTTCTCTGTTACTTCCACACCACATCTGTCGCATACAATGCCTTTGTAACGGATACGTTTGTATTTGCCACAGGCACACTCGTAATCTTTTACCGGGCCAAAAATTCTTTCGCAAAACAAGCCATCTCTTTCAGGTTTGTAAGTACGATAGTTGATCGTTTCCGGTTTTAAAACCTCTCCATAACTTTTTTCCAAAATACTGTCTGGAGAAGCCAATCCAATTGTAATTTGAGAAAAATTGGCTTTGGGACGATTTTCTTTTTTGAATGCCATATTTTTAATTGATAATTTTTTAATAAATGGAAAATATTAATTTGAGAAGTAAAAATATCCAACCTGAAACTCAATAGCTCCCGTATTTCACTTCTTATCTCTATTTAAACTTAATATCCCATAACTGATTCAAAATTTGAACTTAAACTTTATTATAATTTAAAAATACATTGTTTATCATTTAGATATATTCAAAAAGTCTGGTTCATGCTATCGCTGATCTGCTGCGAATCCTAGACACTCATACCTCAGACTTTTCGCTACAATCTACTCACACAAATTTATTAGCTCTTAGATGTTACCAAATTACAGATATTCATTCATTTTAAATTATATGTATGTTTACAGTGAATTTTTTAAAAAACTTTTTCGATAAATATTTGCCAAAAGCTAAATATTTTTTCTATAATAAATAGAGACAAAATAATATACAAAGAAATCATGCTATAAATTTTCTTTTTTTTGTCTTTATCATCTTTTCTATAAAAAAATATTATTTTATTCTTCTTATAACTACTCAAACAACTTATTAGTGAATAACCACCTATTAATACTGCTATGAAACCTAAAATTATATTTAAAATTACATTAGCAGTATTATTTGAAACCAAAGAATTTAATTTTAAAATAATAGGAATTTTCTGAGCTAACACTATCCGTTGTATACCATGAATAACAAGTGTCAGCAGAAAAATCATACATAAAATGAACTCTAATTTTGTATCAAATCTTATTAAACTAGGATTATCTAATTTACTTGTAAATAGCTTTCTTTTTTCTTCTTCACTTAAACCAGAATAGCCATAATCAGAGAGTTTTTTTACTATCTTATCCAAATCCTCTTGTTCCTGCTCAAAGTTCATTATAGCTAATTAAAAACTAAAGATCATTTTTGCTATCTTATTCAAACTGTAAATCCAGTCCTAAACCTCTTAATTCATGCACCAATACGTTGAATGACTCAGGAATGCCTGGTTTTGGAATGTTATCACCTTTAACGATAGCCTCGTAGGTTTTTGCCCTTCCGATAATATCATCCGATTTAAGTGTTAATAATTCCTGTAAAATGTTAGATGCCCCGTATGCTTCCAATGCCCACACCTCCATCTCACCAAAACGCTGGCCACCAAACTGAGCTTTACCACCCAACGGTTGCTGCGTAATCAGGCTGTATGGCCCTATCGAACGGGCATGCATTTTATCATCCACCATGTGGTGTAATTTGATAACATAGATAACACCTACGGTAGCTTTCTGATCAAATCTGTCACCGGTTTCACCATCGTATAAATAGGTATGACCAAATTTAGGTAAAGCTGCTTTATCAATATATTCCGCAATTTCTTCCACACTGGCCCCGTCAAAAATTGGCGTTGCGAAACGAACACCCAGCTTTTCGCCAGCCCAGCCCAATACCGTTTCATAAATCTGGCCCAGGTTCATACGACTGGGTACACCCAATGGATTGAGTACAATATCAACCGGTGTACCGTCTTCAAGGAATGGCATATCTTCTTCCCGAACGATTTTCGCTACGATGCCTTTATTACCGTGGCGACCTGCCATTTTGTCACCCACCTTCAATTTACGTTTTACAGCTAAATAAACTTTAGCCAACTTTAATACACCCGCAGGGAGTTCATCACCTATAGATATATTAAATTTTTCTCTCTTATATCTTCCCAACTCTTCATTGTACTTAATATTATAATTGTGAAGAAGTACATTGATTAAATCATCGGTTTTAGCCTCGCCGGTCCATCCAAGAGGGTTCACATTTTGGTAATCGATACCTCCCAGATTTTTTGATGTAAATTTGGCGCCTTTACCAATCAACACTTCTCCAAAATTATTAGTTACGCCTGCACTAGCCTTATCTTTCAATAATGTTTGCAATTTATTAACCAGTAATTCTAAAATATCTGCTTCATTTTTTTCATGTATTTTTTCAATTTTTTCAAGATGAGCTTTTTCTCTAACTTTTGCATTTTTATCTTTCTTTGCTCTTTGGAATAATTTTTTACTGATTACCACACCTTCTGTTCCGCTTGGCGCTTTTAAAGATGCATCTTTTGCATCACCGGCTTTATCACCAAAAATTGCACGCAATAGTTTTTCTTCCGGAGTCGGATCACTTTCACCTTTAGGCGTAATTTTTCCAATCAGGATATCTCCTTCTTTTACATGAGCGCCAATTCTAATGATACCATTTTGATCCAAATCTTTAGTAGCTTCCTCACTTACGTTCGGAATATCGGGAGTTAATTCTTCTTCTCCTAATTTAGTATCCCTAACTTCAATTTCAAACTCACTGATATGGATAGACGTAAATAGATCTTCTTTTACAACACGTTCGCTAATTACAATGGCATCCTCGAAATTGTATCCTTTCCAGGGCATGAAGGCTACTTTCATATTTCTACCCAATGCCAGTTCTCCATCTTTGGTAGCATATCCTTCCGTTAAGAAATCACCTTCTTTTATCTTTTGTCCTTTTACTACAGCAGGGCGAAGATTGATACAGGTTTCCTGGTTGGTACGAACAAATTTAGTAAGCTTGTACACTCTTAAGTCTTCCTCAAAGCTTACCAGTTGTTGTACTTCATTTCTTTTATATCTTACATGAATTTCATTAGCGTCTACAAATTCAACAACGCCATCTCCATCTGCATGAATCTGAATTCTGGCATCACGGGCTGCTTTACCTTCCAAACCGGTACCCACAACAGGTACTTCCGGCCTGATTAATGGTACGGCCTGACGTTGCATGTTACTACCCATCAGGGCACGGTTAGCATCATCATGCTCAAGGAATGGAATCAATGAAGCGCTTAAACCTACAATTTGGTTTGGCGCTACGTCCATGTATTCTACTTCATCTTTTTCTAAAATAGGGAAATCACCTGTCTGACGGCTCTTAATTTTGTCTTCTACAAAAGTACCATCACCATCTAAATCCACATTGGCTTGTGCAATTTTAGCTGTATCTTCTTCTTCTGCACTCAGGAAGGTAATTTTTTTCATATCTACTTTACCATGCTGCACTTTACGATACGGCGTTTCAATAAAGCCCATATCGTTGATTTTGGCATGCACACAAAGTGTAGATATCAAACCGATATTTGGTCCTTCCGGCGTTTCGATGGTACATAAACGACCATAGTGAGAATAGTGTACGTCACGGACCTCAAAACCGGCTCTTTCACGGCTTAAACCACCGGGGCCTAACGCCGAAATACGGCGCTTATGGGTTATTTCACTGAGTGGATTGGTTTGATCCAAAAACTGAGATAACTGAGAAGTACCAAAAAATGAGTTAATTACAGAAGATAATGTTCTGGCATTGATCAAATCCACCGGGGTAAATACTTCATTATCTCTTACATTCATACGTTCACGGATGGTACGAGCCATACGAGCCAACCCTACACCGAATTGAGCATATAGCTGTTCCCCAACTGTACGTACCCGACGGTTGCTCAGGTGATCGATATCATCTATTTCAGATTTACCGTTGGTCAGTAAAACCAGGTATTTGATAATCGCAATGATATCTTCTTTAGTTAGTACTTTTTTATCCAAAGGATAATTCATACCCAGTTTACGATTGATTTTATAGCGCCCTACTTCACCTAAATCATAGCGTTTATCACTGAAAAACAATTTATCAATAATGCCACGGGCTGTTTCATCATCCGGAGCATCGGCGCCACGCAATTGCTTATAAATATGTTGTACCGCTTCCAATTCACTATTGGAAGTATCTTTATTTAAAGTATTGTAAATAATGGCATAATCACCACTTACTTCTTCTTTCTGAATGAAGACACTTTTCACTTCCATTTCCAGGATCATGGCAATGTTGGAGTCATCCAAAATGCTATCTCTTTCCAAAATCACTTCATTTCTTTCGATAGACACTACTTCACCGGTATCTTCATCTACAAAATCTTCTACCCAGGTACGGAGTACACGGGCTGCCAGACGCTTGCCGATATATTTTTCCAGTGTTTTTCTATCTGCCTTTACTTCATCTGCCATTCCGAATAATTCCAGAATATCCTTATCCGTTTCAAAACCGATCGAACGCAGCAAAGTGGTTACGGGGAATTTCTTTTTACGATCGATATAGGCGTACATCACGTTGTTGATATCTGTTGCAAACTCCATCCAGGCGCCTTTAAAAGGAATTACCCTGGCTGAGTAAATTTTAGTGCCGTTGGGGTGAGTAGACTGACCAAAGAAAACACCCGGAGAACGATGCAACTGACTTACCACTACACGTTCAGCGCCATTGATTACAAAGGTTCCACGAGGTGTCATATAAGGAATATTACCTAAAAACACATCCTGAACGATAGTTTGAAAATCAACATGCTCTTCATCATTACAGCTTAACCTTAGCTTGGCCTTTAAAGGCACCGCATAAGTTAAACCTCTTTCAATACATTCTTCAATGGTATAGCGTGGAGGATCCACAAAATAATCTAAGAACTCCAATACGAAAATGTTACGGGTATCCGTAATCGGAAAATTTTCCTTAAATACACGGAACAGACCTTCCACATTACGCTTATCAGGAGTGGTTTCCAGCTGGAAATAATCTTTAAACGATTGAATCTGAATTCCAAGCAAATCGGGAGTTTCTGCTAAGTGTTCAACTTTTCCGAAATTGATACGCTGAGCAGCTTGAGATTTTGTTGCAGACATATGTAAATTAAAACGTTTTAATGTGCAGATTTCCCCTCAAAAAAGGCATTAATTATAAATAAATTTACACTAAGCCTAAGCTAAAGGAGTGCAAAGTTACAAAATTATTTTTATATTACTCCGGAAGTATTTAATTTTTTAACAAAAAAGGAATTTGAAGTTTTATGTTTATTGTTTGGGGTTTGAAGTTTGGGGTTTGAAGTTTGGGGTTTGGATGTATTTATTAATATTATTTTTAATGCAAGAGGTTATTTGATACATCATATTGATAATCAATTTAATGTAACAATATAAAATCAAGTGAGAGAGATAAAAAATAAGAAATTGGGGGCTTTAATAATATTTTTTATTATTGGGGCCATCAGCTTTATGTATTGTTTCAGCTTTTGTACCGGCTGCTTCAGGCTTCTCCGCCTAAGGCGGATTCGGCCCACCTGAGGCGGCGGCTCGCCTTCCGCATCCGGCGGCCATTCAGCTTTTTCAACCTTGTTCAGCCCCAGTTCCACGGGGCTTTTTGCAAAAAAGACCCCGTGGGAATATAATCGGTGGTCGGTTGTCTGTAGTCGGTAGTCTGAAACAGCGTGAGGGATTGCAGCGAAAAGCCCGCAGTATCGCCGTAGGCGATACGAGGACTTGGAGCGTAAAGCCCGACCCGACTGACTAGCCCCGGCCTTCAGGCCGGGGAAGGAAGGAGGGACACGCCCAAATTTTTACCAAATCTTCGCCCTATCTGCCGGTTTAAGGTACATTTTATCTCCTTCTTTCACGTTAAAAGCTTTATAGAAAGGGTCAAAATTCATCAGAGGGCCATTTACACGGTACATTTCAGGAGAATGTGGATCTACATTGATTCGCATCCGCATATTCGCTTCCCGGGTTTTGATACGCCATATCTGTGCAAAACCTAAGAAAAAGCGCTGATCGGGGGTAAACCCATCTATTTTTGCAGTATCCTTACCTTGTTTAGTAAGCTTAAATGCATCGTAAGCAATGGCCAGGCCACCTATATCAGCAATATTTTCACCAAGCGTCAACGCTCCTTTTACATGCACACTATCCAAAATGGTAAAAGTATCGTATAAATTGACTACACTATTTGTTTTTGCTTTAAATTTCGTACCATCATCTTTAGTCCACCAGTTTTGCATATTACCTTTATCATCATACTGGCTACCCTGATCATCAAATCCATGTGTCATTTCGTGGCCAATCACCATTCCGATACCTCCATAATTAATTGCATCATCTGCATTGGCATCAAAAAATGGGAATTGCAAAATACCTGCCGGGAATACGATTTCATTGTTGGTAGGGTTATAATATGCGTTAACTGTTGGTGGACTCATGCCCCACTCTGTTCGATCTACAGGCTTACCAATTTTTTCAATCATTTCTTTTTGATCGTGCAGGCTAATACTTTTAGCATTGGCAAAAAAGTTAGTTTTATCTATCGTTACATCATCATAGTTTTTCCATTTGGAAGGATAGCCAATTTTTTTTAAAAATGCATTTAATTTAGTAATGGCTTTTTGCTTAGTACTATCGCTCATCCAATCCAACTTCGTAATTCTTGCCTCAAAAGCTTTTTGCAAATTAGTCACCAGCTCATCCATTCTTTGTTTTGCTTTGTCGGTAAAATATTTTTTTACGTACAATTGCCCTAGCAACTCTCCCAATCCTCCGTCTACCCTATTAACCATTTTTTTCCAACGGTCGCTATCTTTCTTCTTACCACTAAATGCTTTATTAAGCTCAAAATCTGCCTGAACGAATGCTTTATTTAACAGCGAGGCATTAGACTTTATATAATCAAACTTTAATTTTGTTTTCCAATCTTCAATAGATAATCCTGATAATAAAGTACTGAGTGCTTTGTAATAATCAGGTTGGCTAACATTAACACTATCCACATTTATATTGAGTTGTGTAAAGAAATTCTTCCAATTTATATTTGGACATTGTTTATCTAAATCTGTAACGCTAATTTTATTATAATTTTTTTGTGGATCTCTTAGTTCAACAGGTGTTCGGTGAGATGTGGCAATGGCTGTTTCCGTTGACAAAACTATGTTTGCATTTTTATTTGCCGTAGCGCTGTCGCTGCCAGTGAGGGTGAAGAGTGTAGCTGCATATTTCAGCAATGCTTTTCGAATAGCTTCGGTTGTACTGTCTTTACGAGTATAGTAATCTTTCTCCGGTAACGACAAACCCGTTTGGTAGAAAATAGCGATGTTCTTACTGCTATATTTTTCGTCTGCTCCAACATAAAAACCTATCAGGCTGCTTTCACCTTTAGCCTGCAGCTCTGTTATCAAATTCATTAGCTCTTTATAATCTTTTACGGCTTCAATTTTTCCGAGAACTGGCTTTAATGGTTCAGCACCCAGTTTTTCAATGGTTACCGTATCCATACCCGAAGCATAATAGCCCCCTACTTTTTGCTCAAGACTGCCTTTAGCTGGTGATCCTTTAGCTGCTTCTTCCAGAATTTCTTTTAATCTTTTTAGATTTTCTTCGTAAAGTGTATAAAAGCTTCCCCAACCACTTTGATCATCAGGAATAGTGGTTGTTTTGTCCCATTTGCCACTTGCATATAAGAAAAAGTTATCCCCCGGCTTAGTAGTAAGTTCCATTCCACTGGTATCAAAAAAAACTGTCCTATTGTCACTTTGTTGATTACCGGAATTATTATTACATCCAATAAAAATAAAAGTAGATATCGCAGTTAATAAAATTGAGAAAATTTTCATAAAGTCTTGTTATTATGGTAAAGCGCCAAAATTAAGTAAAAAAAGAATATTTGAATTCCAAAAACTTTATAAGTGGTAAATTGTGAAATTTATGGAGATGTAGCAGTTAGTAAATGTAAAATTAACGCATAGAAATTATTAATATATATAAGCGAGCCATGTATTGTATGGAAAACTATTAAAATAGCCCACGCTTCAAACTTTATACTGTAATAAAATATACGGCAAAGGCTAATAGTAAGATAAAGAATATGATGGTAAATATAAGTTCGCTTGTTTTTTTCATCATGGTAACAATTTATGTTGATGATACTGCCCCAATATCATATTAATAGTATTTTTCATCTATCAATACAATAAGAAAATTTTAACCCTGTTATACCGTAATACTGTTGGATTAAAGCAGTACGGATCACGACAAAGGGATTTAATTTGAGCAGTGCTTTTTACTAGATTTCTTTGATAAGTCAAAGTTCTGTATTAAGGAAGTAGTTGCAAATAGTCATTTAACGGATACGGTAGATGAATTAACGAATTGGCAAGAAAAATGAAAACTGACCTTTTTATGACATAAAGGCTTGAAAAACTTACATTTATACTACAATAAAATAGTATATATACTACAAAATATTGTTTTTTTTATAATATCTAACAAATCTTCAATAGGGTTTAATGGGTAAAAAAGGGTATTTGTAAAGTGTTAACAAGGGTATTTGTCAGACGGAGACCGTCAGACAAATACCCTTGTTATATTTTACGCACCCTATTCTTCTACCACTTGGAAGGTAACTGGCTGCCGTCTGTAAGCATTTACCTGACGGCCATTCTGTACGGCGGGTGTCCATTTAGGCCCTTTTTTAATTGCTCTTACCGCTTCTTCTTCCATTCCATATCCATGATTAGATAAGGCTTTTACATCACTAATACTACCATCCTTACTTACGATAAACTGTACAATTACGGTATAGTTACCTGCCGGAGCGCCTGCACTGGTAGCTACTTCTGCATTAAGCGATTTTTCCAAATAACGTCTCCAGGCAGCATCACCACCGGGAAATGAAGCTTCAATTTCCACTTTAGTAAATACCTTATTTTCATCTTCCGCCGGTTTGGGAGGGGCTACGGCTTCGGTACCTTTTTCTTCTACAGGTGCATTTACGACCGCATCTTTATTTTCGCTCTCTACTGTTTTGGTGCTGATCGCCTGGTCTTCTTTAATTTCTTCAATCTTTTCATCAGGCCTTACTTCCTCATCCTTCACAATTTTAGGAGGTGTAAACTTCACCTGGTTAATTTCAGGGGGTGGTGGCGCCTTGGGCGGAGGAGGTGGCGGCGGCGGAGGAGGAGGCGGTGGCGGTTCATTCTTAACTTCCGCCATCTGCGTATCCAACACATCAATGCTGTCGTTGCCTTTTTTCTTAAAAACACTGGCAAACACCGTTGTAAGAAAAATTAAAGCCGCAAGGCCTCCCGTAAACAATAACGCCTTCGCAAGCCTTTTGGCATAGGTTTTTCTTAATTGGTAGGCGCCGTAAGCCTTGTTTCTACCCTCAAAGATGATATCAAGGATGTCGGCGCTTAAAATTTTATTAATGTCCATTGTAATTACTTTATATTAATAAGATTCAAAACTGCATAAATTCCATAAACACGAATTATTTTTTGCACGAATTAGCGCTAATTACACGAATATGCATCCTGTTTAGTGGATTAGCAGTATTGGGGTTACTTAATACCATTGGCTTCTTCCGTTTTTTGAATCAGCATTGACTCTGTATCGGTAATATCTACTTCAGCATAGTGCCCGGGAGGTACTGCGGATATAGACATTTCATCGAGTATATCAATGGCATTTTTGAAAGTGCTCTCCTTATCTGCCTTAATGATATACATTAAATCACCAATTGGAGTGGCTTTCTTTTTATCCAAAATTACCTGGCGAATATCTTTAAAACTGCTGCTTTTAAACTGTTCCGAAGCAGTTTCTGCTTTTAGCTCCCCCATGTAGTAGTAAACCTGATCCTGTTTTCCTAGCAAAATGGTCATTGCCCCGGAATTTTTCACTTGTAACTGGTTATTGGGATCATCTTTTGGTTCATTCATGTTCATTGCAGTGGGCTTACTCATGGTTGTAGTAAACACAAAGAATGTGATGAGCAGAAAACCAAGATCCACCATGGGGGTAAGATCCACTCTGGTAGAGAGTTTTTTGCTTTTTTTTACGCCGGGCCCTTTCTTATGGCCGCCACCCGACGAGGTATCCATTTCTGCCATATAAAATATTTTTTTACATTTATAAAATTGACAATATTATCATTTCCCTTCTTTTGGAGCAATTCCTTTGTTAACATTATACAGCTCCGAACCTACTGGCACTGTTTCAGAGTTTGTTGCTATCCGAAATTTAAAAATGTTATTCTTTTTCAGTGCATATTTGATATTTTTAAAAGAAGGATAGCTGGCTAAATTGTCACCTTTGATAACAATTTTTTCTTCCAAATCACGCTGGCTGGCACCTGCATAAGCATTGTTTATGCTACGCATCCAGGCTACCAGTTCGTTATTGGTACTATCTACAATGGGTATACCCTGCAATTTATCTGGAGGAATCGTCTGTCCGGATGCCAATACGCTTTTAATGGTATTCAACGGCATACCGATGTAGCTCAATTTGCCGAATTTTTTAAGTTCTGCTTCTGAAAGCCCCAGATTTTGGGCAGTATTAATATCACTCAAAACATCGGCTTTTTTGGTATCATCGCCCAGTATTAAAAACACTTTACCTTCTTTGGTTAATGTGATTAATATAGCATCCTCGGGCGCTACTTTTGATGATACGGAAGTAGGCGCATTTACTGCCACTGCTTCCGGGGATTTTTGTTTGGTAGCCAATATAAAGAATGACAGTAAGAGAAATGCCACATCACACATGGCCGTCATATCTATATTGGTACTCTTACGAGGTATTTTGGCTCTTCCCATGATTGTTTAAATGTTTTTACTTTATAAATAAGACGCAGTTCTGCACAAATTCCATACAATTTATTTATATAAAGAAGCAAAACTTTGTGTTAAAGTAAAGCCGCTTTCGTCAATACCATAAGTGATACCATCAATTTTGGTGGTAAAGATGTTATAGAATACGATGGCAATAGCAGATGTACCGATACCCAGCGCCGTATTGTAAAGGGCTTCTGAGATACCCACTGATAGTTTAGAAGCAGCATCGCCACCACCTTCACCTTCACCCAGGGCAGAAAATGAACGGATCATACCCAATACGGTTCCTAACAGACCCAATAGTGTAGCTACCGAAGCAATGGTAGATAAGAATACAAGGTTTTTTTCCAGCATCGGTAATTCCAGTGCAGTCGCTTCTTCTACTTCTTTTTGAATGGCCAATACTTTTTGATCGGTAGATAATTCTGTATTGCTGATCATGTCTTTATAGCGATGTAATCCGGCTTTCATTACATTACCCACACTACCTTTTTGTTTGTCGCATTCTGCCAAAGCAGCATCTACATTTTTATTAGCCAAATGATATTGCACTTTACGTATAAAATCAGCATTATTACCAGAGCCTGTTGCTTTGCTGATGGTAAAAAATCTTTCTAATACAAAGGTGATCATTGTTAAAAACGTGCCAATAAGAATAGGCACAATGATACCCCCTAAATACATTTTGTTAAGTGCATTTTTAGGTCCATCATGTGATGGCCAAAACCAGCCTGTTCCCGGCTTGTTAAAACCTGAGGGATTTCCCAAAATAAATCTCCAAATACAATAGCCTGCAATTATACATATTACCGGCGCTAAGAGAGAAATTGCATTACCAGATTTTTTTACGTTCACTGAAGTAGTTGGTTTTACACTTGGTTTTGTTTCTGCCATGACATTCAATTTTGTTAATAAAAAATTTTTTTGTGATTGATTTAGTTTTTCAAATACAATTCTAATGAAAAATGCTATTTATCGATCATTTTTCATCAAATTATATTACTGTTTTATAGGAAAAGGCTTCAATGGAGCGCACAAGTTAATAAAATAATTGTAAGTACCAATTTGGTTTTAATTTTTTTTTAATTTTTTAAGAAAAAATAATAATATGATAATGTGCTAATATGCTAATGTGCTGATGGGCTAATTGTTATTCATGTCGTAGGGCTACGATTGGGTCTAATTTAGAAGCTTTATAAGCAGGATATAATCCGGCGGCCAGCCCAACGGCTGAGCAAACCACGATACCACCCAAAATCCAGCCCCAAAGCAGCACTACCCCCGATTTTAAGAAAAATGCTATTAAATTACCCAGTGCTACTCCCACTACAATGCCAACAATTGCACCGAAAAAACTGATTAATACAGATTCCCATAAAAATTGCCGACGGATATCGCTACTGGTACCACCCAGGGCTTTAATTAGCCCTATTTCACGGGTGCGTTCATTTACGGCCACCAGCATGGTATTCATCAACCCGATTGCAGAAGCGATTAAAGTGATGAGTGCAATACCGATAGTTCCTTTTTCCAGAAAACTTAGATTGGTTAATAAGGTTTCGGCGATGCTATCGCTTTTATCAATGTAAAAGTTATCATCATCTTTTACATCCAGTTTACGAATGGGCCGAAAAGTGCCTTTTGCTTCACCAATGGCTGGCTCCATGTATTTTAAATCGCTTACCATTACCCCAATGGTAAAAGAGGCGTTTGCCTGGGGATATAAGCGTCTGATATTATTGTAAGAAGTGAAAATAACTTTTCCTGTATTAAAAAAAGCGCTGGATCCTTTATCTTCCAAAACGGCAATTACCCGGTAGGGAATATGATCTACCTTCACGATTTTATCAATTGCTTTGGACAGGTTGTCCGGAAAAAGTTTTTCAGCCACGGCATTGCCGAGCATACATACACTCCTGCCCGACTCTATTTCGGGTATGGTAATATTTCTACCATAAGCAATATTATAGCCGTTTAATTCCAAATAATTCTCATCACCGCCTAACACTCTGATGTCCGGATTGGTTTTTCGCTGATCTGTATTGACTACAATATTTCCCAGTCCGCCAATAGCGAGGCTCACTTTAGCGGGAAAGGTATAACGCTTTTTAAATTCGCCTGCTTCCTCATAGGTAATGATTTTACCTGCATTTGATGATCGTTGTTTTAGGGAGTTTTTGGTTACTTTTTTTGTTACGCCGCTGCTTCTGCCTCCCCCAAATCTTATCACTCGTTCTTTAAATCTGATGCTGAATGAATTGGCCCCCATGGTAGAAAAGCTGGCTGTGAGGCTGGTACTGGCTGCTTTAATTGCTGTTAAGAACCAAATCAACGCACAAATCCCTAAGGCGATAATGGTAACTGTTAAGCCGGTTCGGAGCTTATTTGTTTTAATGGTTTTATATGAGAGTGAAAGGGTGTCCTTAAAATTCATACTAACTGCAAAATACTGTTTTAAAACACGAATTGGAGGGAATTAGATTAATTTTTTGTTTGTTTGACACGAATTATTGTCCTGCCCGACTGCATCGTTCAGGCGGGGAATTACACGAATTTTTATTTTAAAAAGTTTTATTATTTATAATAATTTATTAAACAATAAATTATAAATTTATAAAAATAATAATATTTAATGCTATACTAAACCGCTAACAAGATTTATAAAATAATGAAGCTGTTTAGACTTTTATTCCCACGGGGTCTTTTTTGCAAAAAAGACCCCGTGGAGACCCAAAAAAGCTGACGGGCTGCCTGGCTGGCAGTAGTAGCTGCCCGTGTGTGCAGGCAGGTGCGTTGGCAGGGCACTACTACCAAAGACAGGGACAACTGTTGAGTAGTATTACAAATGTTGACAGCCCCACTTTTTTAAAAGATATCAAAAAATGATAATTAGGCGATATAGTGTACCCAATATAAGATGACGTCGGGGTAAACACCTAATATAATGATCAGTAATGCAGCTACAATTAACAGTAATTTAAATCTAGCATTTAGGGAAACATCTGTAACGGGGGTATCCGTTGCTGCATCTTTAAAATACATGGCCTGAATGACTCTGAAATAATAGTAGGCGCTTACGGCGGCACACAATACAGCCAAAATAATCAACCAGGTATGATGCCCGTTTTCGGCAGCGGCCATGAGCATAAAAAATTTACTCTGAAAACCTGCGGTAAGTGGAATGCCGGTGAGGGATAATAAAAAAATAGTGGCGGTTAATGCCAGAACAGGTTGTTGCTTAGCCAATCCATTGAACCCTTCGAGGGTATAATCATTCATTTTTAAGAGAATAGTGAATAATCCAATAGTGGCGATGCTGTATGCAGCAGCATACAACACCAATCCTTCACTGGCTTTATCGTTGAGGGCAAAAATAGCCAACAACATAAATCCGGCCTGTGCAATACTGGAATAAGCCAACATCCTTTTTACACTTTGCTGAAATACGGCGGTAATGTTTCCGATCAATAAGGTAGCTGCGGTGATGATGGCAATGAGCGTCTGCCATTGAGACTGAATGCTTCCGAAAGCATCCTGAAATAAACGTATAAAAGCAAAGAAACCGGCTGCTTTTACCACAGTAGCCATGAAGGAAGTGAAGATAGTTGGCGCTCCATCGTATGCGTCGGGTGTCCAGAAATGAAAAGGCGCTGCGGAAACCTTGAAAGACATGGCAATGAGCAGTAGTAGCAAGCCTACCATCATTAGCACAGGTATTTTTCCTATACCCAGGTGAATATTATTGATATAGAAAGAGCCTGATTCGTTGGCGCCATAAATTAGTGCAATCCCCATCAGCATCAGGCAGGTTGAAAAAGCTCCCATTAAAAAATATTTTAGCGAGGCTTCATTGCTTTTCAAATTGCGTTTATCACTCCCCGTTAGTATGTACAATGGGATTGAAATAATTTCTATGCCAATAAATAATAATAATAATGTATTAAAAGTGGCAACAATGGAAATACCACAAAGAACAAAAAATATTAATGCAAAATATTCTGAAACATGGGGGCCTACTTTTTCAACATCTTTTCCGCTCAACAAAAAAAGGAGTATTGTGCAAGCCAACGCAATTGCTATAAAAGTGAGATTAAAGCTATTGGTAGCAATCATATCTTTTACATCAATTGCCCAAAATGGTGTGCCATTGATAAGTTCCATGCCATTGCCCACAAAAGCAAGTAACAAGCCAAGTAGTCCCAAATATTTGGGTACGCTTTTGTTCTTGATAGCAATACCTCCAAACATCATTATAATTCCCCAAACTGCTGTAATGATTATTGCATTCATATTTTATTTGCAGAAATAAATCTGTTTACAATTATAATTTTTATTCAAATTTTGTGATAGCTGCCACAGCATCTTTAGTTAAATTCAAGATTGGCTGTGGAAATACCCCTAATATAAAAATCAGTATTACCAATACTGCCAGCATAATTTTTTCATTGAACTTAATTTCACTAAATGCAGCGGTAAGTGTATTAGCTTCTCCATAAAATACTTTTTGTACCATATTTAAAGTGTATACAGCTCCCAGAATAATACATACTCCGGCTACCAATGCGTACCAGAACCCGAATTGATATACTCCATTAAGCATTAGAAACTCCCCTATAAATGCATTTGTTAATGGCAAAGCTATATTAGCTACAGCGAGTATTACCAACATAATGGTTAGAACCGGCGCCCGATGAGCAATTCCACCTAGTTGGGAAAGTTGTCGCACACCTAATTGCTTTTCAATCAGATCTACTACAATCCACAAGCCGATAATATTAATGCCATGATTAAACATTTGAATCATTACCCCCTGTGTACCCATATCCGTACGAGTGAATATGGCAGCACACATTAATCCGATATGTGCGATGGAAGAATAAGCGACCAGACGTTTTAAATCGTTTTGCACGATGGCCATGCAACTGGCGTAAACCATTCCGAATATTGAAAAGGCGATGATAACATTGTCGAATTTTGGTACAGCAGTGGGGAAAATCGGCAATAGCCATCTGATGACTGCAAACACCCCCATTTTGACCATTACGCCACTTAATACCATAGTAGTGGCATTGGGGGATTGTTCGTATGTATCCGGTTGCCAGGTATGAAAAGGGAAAATAGGCATTTTAATGGCGAAAGCAATAAAAAACAACCAGAATAACCAGCTTTGCTGACCACCTGACAAATTGGCAGTATAAAATGCTCTTAATCCAAATGAGTGCGGCGAAGCTGTACCATCAGCATATAGCACTCCGGCAGTATGTTGGTACACATAGATAATACCTACCAGCATTAACAGTGATCCAGCAAATGTGTATACAAAAAATTTAAATGTAGCCTGTATTCTTCGTTCCCCTCCCCAGCGACTGCATAGGAAGTAAACCGGAATTAAGGCGAGCTCCCAGAAAAAGTAAAATAATAATGCGTCCATAGCACAGAATACGCCCATTAAACCTGATTGCGATAAAAGCATTAATCCATAAAATGCGTTGGCACTTTTATATTTTGTATTCCAGGTAGCGATAAAAATGATGGGAAAAGACACGGCTGTTAATAGTGTTAGTATTCTGCCTGTTCCATCTAAACCCAGCGTAAAACTACAGCCAATGTATTTGAGCCATTCGTACCCAAATGTCAAACCATTTAAGGCATTATTTTTTTGGTAATAAATACTGGCAAGAGATACCGTTAATGTAATTATTGATGCTATTAATGCCCACCCTTTTACCAATTTATCATTTCGCAGGAGAAATGTCAGCAGACCTGCTATCAGCGGTATCCAAACCAACATTTGCGGAAATGTAATCCAAACATCTTGTGTATCCATACTACCGTATTATAAAAACAATTGAATAATGAATAATATCAAAACACCGATTACCATTAAAAGCATATAAGCACTTACCTGTCCACTTTGCAATAATCTAAGCTGTCGTCCTCCGTAATTAACTGCTTTACCAATGCCGTTAACAAAACCGTCTATTACTTTTTTCTCCAAAATATTATTAAAGAAAATGGACAATGATTGAAGTGGTTTTACAATGATGTAGTTATAAAGCTCATCCACATACCACTTGTACTCCAAAACTTTTCCCAAGCCTTTGGCTGGTTTAGCCTGATAGTTTTTAAACAATATATAAGCTGCAATAATAGCAATAATAACCAGACCGCTTGTTAAACTCATCAGTATGTACTCAGTTGTATGAGATAATGGTGAAGCCTCAATCCTACCTATTACAGGCGCTAAAAAATTTGATAAGTTTTCTTTACCGTTTAGTATAGCCGGTACATTTACAAAACCTCCGATAAGTGAGAGAACAGCTAAAATTAACAAAGGTACTGTCATGGTAACCGGACTTTCATGCACATGCTGATACTGCTCTTCCGTACCTCTGAATTTGCCATTAAAAGTGATAAATAACAATCTAAACATATAGAATGCAGTAAGGCAGGCAGTAAATAACGCCAATGCATACACGATTTTATTGTGTTCAAATGCTGACATCAGTATGGCATCTTTAGAAAAGAAACCACTAAAACCAGGAATACCTGCAATGGCCAGGCATCCGATTAAAAAACTAACGTATGTTAGTTTCATTTTAGATTTTAAGCCCCCCATTTTGGTAATATCCTGCTCGTGATGCATGCCATGAATAACAGACCCGGCGCCGAGAAACAAAAGCGCTTTGAAGAATGCATGTGTCATTACGTGAAATACGGCCGCTACGTAGTTACCTACTCCTAATGCCAGAAACATAAAGCCGAGCTGACTTACGGTTGAATAAGCCAGTACTTTTTTAATGTCATTTTGTTTCAATGCGATGGTTGCTGCCAGTAAGGCTGTAACCAGGCCAATAATTGCAATAATATGTTGTGTTAGCGGCGCTAATGAGTACAATACGTTGCTACGAGCTATCATATAAATACCGGCTGTAACCATGGTGGCAGCGTGTATTAATGCACTCACAGGCGTTGGACCGGCCATCGCATCGGGTAGCCATGTGTACAGGGGTATTTGGGCGCTTTTACCGGTTGCGCCTACAAACAATAGCAGGGTAATACCTGTAATATCTTTTGCGGTCAATTTGGAAACCCCTGAAAAGACACCTGCATAATCGGTAGTCCCTAATTTGCTGATCAACCAGAACACAGCTAATAGAAAACCCAGATCTCCGATACGGTTCATCACAAATGCTTTTTTAGCTGCATTATTGTAAGAGGTATTTTTAAACCAATAACCGATTAGTAAATAAGAACAAAGCCCCACACCTTCCCAACCTATAAACATGATTACATAGTTGGCTCCCATTACTAACAGCAGCATGGAAAAAACAAATAGATTCAGGTAAGCAAAATACCTGGCGAAATTAGCGGAGTTTTCTTCTTTCATGTAGGCTGTAGAGTAGACATGTATAAGAAACCCAACACCGGTTATGATTAATAAAAAGAGAGCAGTAAGTTGATCAATTTTAAAATCAAATCCGACTGTTAATGATTCGATATGGATAAAATTGAAATAATGAGCAGTAAAAATATGTCCATCTTTTATTTGTAAAAAAACAAATACACTAAAAACAAAAGAGAATAATATAGTGCCACATCCTACAAGGCTGGTAAGCATTTTAGGAAAATATTTTCTGAATAAGCCATTTAATAAAAAGCCTATTAATGGAACTATAGGTATCAGCCAAAATTGTTGTAAAAAGTTGTTCATAATTGTTGGACCACCGACCACTGACGACCGACCACCGAATTTAGGCTAATACAATCGGTCGTCCGTTGTCGGTCGTCGGTCGTCAATTTTTAAGTCTATTTAAAAAATTTACATCAATCGAATGTGTATTTCTATACATCATTACTATAATTGCCAGCCCTACACTCACTTCTGCGGCCGCTACTACCATAATAAAAAATACAAATAATTGAGCATCTACGGCTGCTGTGACTACGGCTTTCGGATTTAAAGCATGCATTTTAGAGAATGCAACCAGCAATAGATTAACAGCATTCAGCATCAGCTCTATGCACATAAATATAATAATAGCGTTGCGACGGGTAAGCACACCGATGATCCCAATGGAAAAAAGCGCTATGGCTAAAAAAATATAGTATTGTATAGACATCTTTAATTGATAATTAGTTAATGGATAATTGATAATGCATACATAGTTATTGATTATTCTACTATTTTCTTTTATCCATTCTTGTAAAAAACATATTAAATCTCATACCCTTTACAGTGATAAATACATTTTTAATTGATTAATTAGTTAATGGATAATTGATAATGCATAAAGCATAATTATCCATTATCAATTAATTAAATATCAACTATAATTTATTTTTTGCCTATTACTACTGCTCCGATCATAGCACTTAAAAAGAGTACACTACTAATTTCAAAAGGTAGTACATATTCACTAAACAATACTCTGCCCAGGTTTTTTATTAAACCTGCATTGCCCCCGTTGAGTTGCACAGCTGCATGTATCTGCTGCGATTTATTCAATGCTGCTACTATCACCAGAAATAAAATTCCTCCTGAAATCACCCCTGCAAAATTCATGAGTTTATTCTTCGGTGGCTCTGTATTCGCATTTAAATTCATCAACATTACCACAAATAAAAACAGCACCATAATGGCGCCGGCATATACAATGATATTGACGATGGCCAGAAATTGAGCATTTAATAATATATAATGACCTGAAATAGTAAAGAATACAATGATTAAATAAAGGATGCTATGAACCGGATTCTTGCTGGTAATTACTTTTATAGCACTGCCCAGAGCCAGCACAGATAATACCCAGAACATTATTTGCGTAATACTCATAAACCTTAGCTAACTTTTCCGCAAAGGAACGATATTATATTTAATTAACTTTTTCTTTTTTTGCCCGATTTCCTAATGCTTTTTGATAAGCCTCAGGATCTTTAACAGGATGAGGAATCAATAGCTCCTCTTTTGAATAAATAAATTGCTTACGCTGATAATCTGCCGGAGCAAATGTTTCACTCAAATAAATGGCATCTTTAGGGCAAGCCTCTTCACACAATCCGCAGAATATGCATCGCAACATATTGATTTCATATTTGGCTGCATATTTTTCTTCCCGGTATAAATGCTCTTCTCCTTCTTTTCTTTCGGCAGCTTCCATGGTAATGGCTTCTGCCGGACAGGCAACTGCACACAATCCACAGGCGGTACAATTCTCCCTGCCTTCTTCGTCTCTATTTAAAATATGCAGGCCTCGGAAAACAGGACTAAATGGCCGCTTTTTCTCCGGATAGTTAATAGTAGGCTTTTTCTTAAAAATATGGCCGAACGTTATCGCCATACCTTTGAATATTGCAGGCAGATACAACCGCTCCCCGAGGCTCATCGGCCTCCTGTCTACCGGTTTTACTCTGTTGGTTAATGCTTGCATATAATTATTAATTAATAATTATTTAGTAATTTTGCAATTTTTATATTACAAATAAATTTTATTTATAATATTTGCTATAAATTATTTTTTTTGGTAGACAACTTTTTAATGGTTGTTGACCATGAAAACGAATATTGGATAAGTAATTAATTGTGTAAATGAGAAATAATTTTTTTATTAGGATTAGGTATTTAGTTCACAAATAAATGCCCATTCTCTTTTACTCTATTTACTTTTTTGCTTTGATGCAAAAAAGTAACAAAAAAAATCAAGGCTGCAGAAAAATAGCTGAAATTTACTGCATTTCGCTATGGCGAAAAAGCTAAAGCCCAACATTTGAATAGGTATCAGCCCATACTACTGTCAACATTATATCTATTATCTTCATTTTCGCCATTGAACGCTTCATTCGTAAATTTCTTAACGCTATTTTTCTGAGGCCAGTAAAAACACAATGCAAATTATCTACCTAATCCTAATTTTTTATTTTAGATTTTAAAATGATTATTTTCTCAATACAATTTAAAAAAGTGTTTCTTTTTCCATTTCAAATACTTCTTTAATCCTGGGATATAAAAAGTCTTTTTCAACCATTTCAACTTTTTTGTGTAAAAGCTTTTCTAAATCTACCAAATACTGTGCTAAGCCAAAATAGCTTATTCTTGTTCCCTTTTTCATTATAAAAGCCAGATCAATGTCGCTGTTAACATTTGCATCTCCCCTTGCATAGCTTCCAAACAAATAAATATGTTCAACCGGCTTATCGGCAAAGTAATCTTTTATGATCTGTATTTGTTGTTGAGATAAATGCATACCATGCAAAAATAACTTTATAATTTAAATTTTCATGGTCGATAACCTTTGAAAGGTTGTTGACCATAGAATAAAACTAATATTTTCACTTCCCCATATACAACACCACTCCTCCTGTAACTAACATATTTATTAACGCCAGAGGGATTAATATCTTCCATCCCAGGTTCATCAATTGATCATATCTGAATCGGGGAATAGTCCACCGTACCCACATAAATAAAAATATAAAGAACGCCACTTTCGCTAATAAAGCAACGGCTCCTAAAACTGCTGCCAGATTTACAGACAGGTTGGCTTCGTTCACAAAAGGAATATCATAGCCACCAAAAAATAAGGTAGCCATAATGGTACTGCTGATAAACATATTGATATATTCAGCAAATAGAAAAAAACCTAGTTTCATGGAGGAATACTCTGTATGATACCCTCCGATCAGTTCATTTTCAGCTTCGGGTAAATCGAAAGGTGTTCTGTTACATTCAGCAAAAGCACAAATTAAAAAAATTAAAAACCCTACGGGCTGTTTGAAAAAATTCCACCCCAGCAAGCCGCCCCAATGTCCCTGTTGCTGCTGTACCACCATTTCTTTCAGGCTTAAATTGCCTGTAATCATAATCAAAGCAATTAAGGATATACCCATGGCCAGCTCGTAACTGATAATTTGTGAAGCCGCTCTAAGACCGCCAATCAATGAGTATTTATTATTACTGGCCCATCCACCAATCATGATTCCGTACACACCTAAACTTACTACGGCAAATACAAACAAAATTCCTACATCAATATCAGCAATTTGTAAAGAAATATTTCTACCAAATAAATGAATGGTATCACCCCAGGGAATTACAGCACTGGTCATCATGGCCGTAAGCATTGCCAGGCAAGGTCCCAGGATAAATAAAAATTTGGAAGAAAAATTCGGAATAATTTCTTCTTTAAAAAAAAGCTTTAATCCGTCGGCCAAAGGCTGCAATATGCCAAAAGGGCCAGCCCGATTAGGACCTCTCCTATCCTGAATTACTGCCGCTACTTTTCTTTCGGCAAAGGTAGTGTACATGGCAATCACCAAAGAGGTCATTACCACTACTATAATTAATACAAATTTTTCTAACAACAAAGGGAGGTCTATCATTTACTCAAATCATTAATGATGGTTAAAATTTGTTTTTTTAAAATGGGTAAATGTTCTGTAGCAATTTCCCAAATTAAATCATACTTTATTCCAAAATACTCATGTACAACGACATTTCTTAACGCCTTTATGGCTATCCAATCTACTTCCGTATACTTTTGCCTGAGATCTTCAGAAATATGTGCTGATGCTTCTCCAATTATTTCAATCCATTTTACAACAGCAATTCTTACAACATGATTGTTAATAAAATCTTCTTTTACTATTGATTTTATTGCATCTTCAATTTCCAGAATGCAGTCATTAATATGGCTAAGCCTGGCATTATTCCCTAGCGGCCCTCTCATAAATTATTCTTTTATCTTTATCGATAAATGGTTTTATATACTTGTTTTCCCAGCCATAACTAACTACATCAACCTTTTTGTTGAGCAATTGCGCCAGCTCTTCATGCCAAAGAAAATATCTCATTCCTACCTTAGCATTTTTATCAATATCAACCAATATATCTATATCGCTGCTTTCATCTGCTTCATTACGGGCATAACTGCCGAATAACCAGACCCTGTTAACCGGCTTATCCTTAAAATATTCAATCAATACTTTTTCAATATAATTATTTGATAATAACATAATTATAATTTATATAATATTATAATTTGTTAGATATTTTTCTTAAAAGTCTCCGCATCCGCCGGCCCTTCAATTTCACTTAAATGTATACCGGGTTTATTTACTTCACTTATACTATGTATATCCATTAACAGTTTGGGATCTCTACCGTTCATAACTTCTTTTAAAGTTTCAGTTGGCTTTACAACATCTACATAATGTCCTTGTGAAATGACAGAATGCCGCTTTATCTTGGTAGGTCCTTCAATCACCCAATCACTGGTTTTCTTTTTGTGGAAACGACAGGTATTACAAATCCAGCCGGGCTTACCCTCATAACTTTGTACTTCACCCCATTCATCTTTACGAGCTGTAACTCTGAAAACTTCATCACCACGCAACCACAGCGTAACCTTGCCACAACATTTTGGATTTTCACAATCACGGTGAGCATCAACAGGTTTGGTAAACCACACCCTGTTTTTAAATCGAAATGTTTTATCTGTTAAAGCTCCTACAGGGCACACATCAATCATATTGCCACTAAAATCATTTTCAATGGCTTTGGAGATATAGGTTGAGATAGCAGCATGATCGCCTCGGTCTACTACACCATGCACTCTGTTATCAGTTAATTGATCAGCTACATAAGTGCACCGATAGCACAATATGCAACGTGTCATATGCAATTGAATATAAGGGCCGATATCTTCTTTTTTAAAAGTTCTCCGAGGAAACTCATAACGAGTACCTTCCTTACCATGTTCATACCCTAAATCCTGCAAATGACATTCCCCCGCCTGATCGCAGACAGGACAATCAAGTGGGTGATTTAATAATAAAAACTCTACCACTCCTGCTCTGGCATCCTGAACTTTTTCACTGGTAATATTTTTTACCACCATACCATCCATTACACTGGTACGGCAGCTTGCTACCAACTTAGGCATTGGCCGTGGATCGGCAGCGCTTCCAGCGGCAACTTCTACCAGGCAGGTACGACATTTACCACCGCTACCCTGCAGCTTGCTGTAGTAGCACATAGCCGGCGGCGTTACGTCACCACCAATTTTTCGAGCTGCATTCAAAATGGTTGTACCCGGCTCTACTTCAATAGTGATGTTGTCGATGGTTACTTTATATAAATTTGTTTGTTCAGACATTCATTAATTCATTTATATCTACCTGGTAATTTTTATCCAAAATCAAATTGATAATACTTTTGAGTTTAATAACAGGCAAAAACTGTTTCAAATCTGATTGATTCACAATTTCCTTAAAAAGTGCTCTAAACCTGGCATCTCTTTTTTTATCAACTTGCTTTGTAATCTTTTTAAACTCATCCAGACTTAATGCATGGATGTCAAATTTGCCAATTTCTATTGAAAGTTTATCGGTTACATTCCAAATCCATAATTCAATTGCAGGCACAATCTGAATAAGATAATGATGCTTGTTTTTACAACTCTGATAAAGTATCAGATAATCCTCAATACCTTCAATTTCCACTTTAACAAAATTAGTCTTTATTTTAGTTAAATCTCTTCGATCTTTATCAATTATGCCAATACAAAATGAATTTGCAAACATCCGTTCCATTTTATTTAATACGGTACCATTCCCCTTGGCATGATTAACACTTTCTTTTTCAAAATTTAAAAGAACATCAAACAAGTTACTATCAATATAACACTCAGGTATAACAGATTTTGATTTAGCTAATTTCATCTTTCAAATAATCTTCCAAATTGAAAAATAGATCTATTCCATATTGATAAATTTCAGAAATCTCTTCATTTGTCATCTTTCGAATTATAGTTTCGCCATTTTTCAACGTAACCGTATAAATATTTAGATCGTCCGGCGATAATTCCTCCATAAAATCATTCAACACAAAAGGACTGTGAGTAGAAATAAAATATTGATTGTTGTTTTCATCAAAAATAATATCAGATGTAAATTTTGAAATATAGGGTGGAAACATATGGGCCTCGGGTTCCTCAAACAATAAAACAGCATCAGAGTTAGTTACAATTGCCGCTTTAAAAAATATCAATCTTCTTAAAGTATCAGCAATTTGATGGTACTCGATTGGAACAACAACTCCATCTTCCAATTCCTTCTGAAACCGTATTGATTCCTCAGCTTCTCTGCTCAATACAAGCTTCAAATCGTAGTCCTTAAAAATACTAACAATTTCTTTACGCAAATCAGCATGACTATGCAAAACATCTGCTAAGTTATTTCCATAAGGGATAGCAAGAGCTTTAGGCTTTTGTTGATTAATAATAATATTTTTATCAAATTCGTATTTATGAACAGAAGGCATGATTTGCTCATCAGTAGCATCAATAGGCTCTTTTGAAATTTTATAGGAGAAATCATTATTGACAATAGTGGTTGAGAACATATCATAAGTATGATCCCTTTCGTTATTGCCTTTAACCTTCCCATGCATTCTCACATTCAAATCATTTGCCTCAGTTACAATTAATTCAGTAAGAATATTATTATTAACACAAATATTTACCGCTTCTCTTGTATCCCTGTTAAAAAAAAGCTCAGAAAAAAAATGAACTCTGCATATTTCATTAAACTTAAAAGATTGATTTTTAAGCTGGAATGAGCTAAATATTCCTAAAGCCTCTAGAATATTAGATTTCCCAACATTAGGATAACCCACAAAAACATTAACTCTCTTACACCCTTCAATTTTTTGATGGCGAATAGATTTAAAGTTTTTTATTTCTATATTCTCGATTAAGTTCATCAATAGACAGGTTAAATAATAAAATGATCATTTAGCCATTTCCTTTACCATTCTTTTTTTCCCATTTATCTGCCTCTTTATCCATTCTTTCGGCACGTTTTTCTGTATCAGGGTGAGAAGAGAAAGCCTGTTTGCCTTTCTTACCACCTGATTCTTTTTCAAGGTCTACTAATTTCCAAAAAGCATCTGCCATAGCCCTAACCTTGTAACCATTTCTGGCTAAGAAATCAAAACCATATTCATCCGCTTTGCTTTCCTGTTTTTGTGAAAATTGAGCATTGGCCAAAGCTTCTGCCAAGCTACCCAACTGACTGTCAGAAAGTACTGCTGCTACACCACTGGTAGCGCCGGCAGCATCTTTCAAAGCGGAGGTTAATAAGGCAGTTTTAAAACGATCTTTTGTATCATGATTCACTACGTGACCGATTTCATGACCGATTACGCCAAGAATTTCATCATCTGTCATTAGTTTCATCAATCCTGCACATACCCTCACACTGCCGTCAGCGCAAGCAAACGCATTTACATCTTTTACTAAATACACTTTAAAGTTTAAGTCTAAATCATCTTCATGCATATGATCTTTTACCAATTTGGTCAGTCTTTTAGCAAAAGGATCCGTTGGTTTTGCTACCGGGTTATGCTTATCCATCCAGTCGATATACTCTTTTGTCATTTTAAGTACATCCTCGTCTGATAAAGTTAGCGCCTTAACTGTCTTACTGCCGGCTTCAATTGTTTTCTTTGTATCTATTCTTTTGCTTCCGATTTTAATCGGTTGTGCAAATAAAGAAGGCGACAATACCATCAACCCTCCTGCTAATACAAAACTTAAAAGGGAAAGTTTTTTCATTGTTGTGTGTTTTTTTGTGTTAAATAATTACTATGCTACCACCTGTAGCGGTGAAGCATAATTTGCCAGTCCATAGTTTTGTTTTACACAGATGTCAGGATTTAAAACATGCCATTCGAACTCATCACGGAAATGCCTGATCGCAGCCGCTACAGGCCATGCTGCGGCATCTCCGAGTGGACAAATGGTGTTGCCTTCTATTTTTCTTTGAATATCCCATAGTAAATCGATGTCTTTCATTTCCCCCCTACCTAACTCAATCTTTTTCAATATTCTCTCCATCCATCCCGTACCTTCCCGGCAGGGGCTACACTGTCCGCAACTCTCATGATGGTAAAATCTTGCCAAAGTTAAGGTATGTTTCACGATACATTGATCTTCATCCAGCACAATAAAGCCGCCGCTACCCATCATAGTACCGGTGGCAAAGCCTCCATCACTGAGGCTTTCATAATTCATGAGCCTTTTTTCACCCTTGGCAGTTGTTAGCAGTAAGTTAGCCGGTAAAATAGGCACCGAAGAACCGCCCGGAATACAGGCTTTCAACCTTTTCCCATTAGCAATTCCTCCACAATATTCATCGCTATATATAAATTCTTCCACGCTGATCGTCATATCTATTTCATATACACCGGGTTTATTGATATTACCGCAGGCGCTAATCAGCTTGGTGCCGGTACTTTTTCCTACACCAATTTTAGCATATTCCTCGCCGCCCATATTGATAATAGGCACTACCGCTGCCAATGTTTCTACATTATTGACCACCGTCGGGCAATCCCATAAACCTTTTACCGCCGGAAATGGCGGTTTAATTCTCGGGTTACCCCGCTTGCCTTCCAGACTTTCTATCAAGGCTGTTTCTTCGCCACAAATATAAGCGCCGGCACCACGTTGTACATACAATTCACAATCAAAACCACTTCCTAAAATATTCTTTCCCAGCAAGCCGTTTTGCTTTGCTTCTGCAATGGCATGCTCTAAAATATCTGTAATCCAGGCATATTCTCCTCGGATGTAAATATAGCTAACATTACTGCCCAGCGCAAAGGAAGAAACAATCATTCCCTCTATTAACAAATGCGGAATAAACTCCATCAGATAGCGATCCTTAAAAGTACCCGGCTCACTTTCATCGGCATTGCACACCAGGTAACGAGGCACTCCTTCCGGCTTGGCCAAAAAGCTCCATTTCATACCGGTAGGAAAACCAGCACCTCCACGGCCTCTCAAACCGCTCTTTTTCACTTCCTCTACAATATCCGCAGGCGCCATTTTTAAGGCTTTTTCCACACTACGGTATCCACCTTCACGGCGATATACTTCGTAGCTGCGAATATTTGGCACCTGTGCTTTTTCTAATAATAGTTTTACTCCCATTAATATTTTTACAAATTTAAAATAATTCATTTTTTTGGGCGTGCCCCCTCCCTGCCTCCGGCAGTGTCGGGGTCGCTCCCTTGCAGGGTTCGCTACGCTCCGTGCTACGCACTGCCTCGCCTTCGGCTCGGCACCTTCCAGGTAGCTCACGCATTTATTCTTAAGGTTTCTGCCAGCCTCGGTTTGTGTCCACACGAACCGGGCATTAAGGTACCATCTTATCAAATTCAAATTAAACCGGTGTGAAAAGTAATCCAAACACACTTTGATTTTGATTAATCTCAATGTACTTACCCCCACATTTATATTTATTTGCAGAAATTAAGAACACCATACCTGAAGCATTAGCATCGCCTTCTGCAATTAATTCAAAAGAATTTTTTAAAGCAATTTGTTTATTAATATAATCTATCTTTTCTTTTTGATTTTCACCGTCAATATTTCTAAAGTTCATCAAATCACATGCACTGTCTGCAACAATAAAATTACCTGAAAAGAAAACTTCTAATGATTCGGTTATTTCTGTTTCGTTCTGAAAGATTTTTAATCCTTCCTCATAAGACATTTGACTTAAACTTTTAAAAATTGTAATCTCTTTGCTTTTTTCGTCCAAATAACAATACAACGGGCCTCCCCCCATTGTTTCCATAAAAATCGCAGACTTGCCAGGCATAAAAGAAATTAAACCAAACCCATTTAATTTATCACAAATAAGTTTAAAATTAGTTTCGTATTCAGTCTCATCAACTGGCTTTGCCATGGATTTCCAATGTGTATAATTAGCCATGTCGGCAATTATAATAGGTGCTCCTTCACTGAAAATCTTATAAACCATACAAAATTAATTTAATCTTACCTAATCTGGCATTATCTCTGTCCCGGCTCTTAGTACACGAATCATGGCCGGGAGCAAGCATATGAACCTCCTCAGCCTCGGTTCGTGAGGACACGAACCGAGGCATTAATTTTGATTTTTCTCAATCTCCTTATTTCAGTCCGTGATACACAAACCGATGCTTTAGAAATAATGCATCAATTCTTAATTCTTCATTCCTAATTTTTAATTCGTTTATTTATTTTGGTTCGTGAGGGCACGAACCGAGACATTAATTTTGATTTTTCTCAATCTCCTTATTTCAGTCCGTGATACACTAACCGATGCTTTAGAAATAATGCATCAATTCTTAATTCTTCATTCCTAATTTTTAATTCGTTTATTTATTTTGGTTCGTGAGGGCACGAACCGAGACATTAATTTTGATTTTTCTCAATCTCCTTATTTCAGTCCGTGATACACTAACCAAAGCTTAGAAATTACACAATAATTCTTCATTCCTAATTTTTAATTCAATTATTTACTTCGGTTCGTGATGACACGAACCGAGGCACTATGAAATAATACAATAATTTTTAATTCTTCATTCCTAATTTTTAATTCTTAATTGCACTCCTACACTCCTCAATAATTGCATCCACCTTTTCTTTCGTTAAATGTTCCCGATAATGTTTTCCCAATTGCATCATGGGTGCATAACCACAAGCTCCTAAACATTCTACCGTTTTAAGTGTAAACATACCATCTGCTGTTGTTTCACCCACACTAATATTTAATTTTTCTTTAATATAATTTATAATATCATCACTTCCACGAAGCATGCAAGGGCCGGTCTGGCACACTTCAAACACATATTTTCCTACCGGTTTCAGGTTGTACATGCTATAAAAGCTGGCTACTTCATACACCTCTATGGGTGCCAGTTGAAGCAATTGAGCTACATAATCCAACACCGGTACATCCAGCCATCCACCAAACTCTTCCTGTGCTAAGTGCAATACCGGCAATAAAGCGCTTTTTTGCTTACCCTGCGGATAACGGGCAATAATTTCGTTTACATTATTTAATTTTTCCTGTGAGAATTTAATCTCCATCTTATTTGCCTTTTCTTTTTTTCAAAATCTTTTCAAGCATTTCTGCATCTGCTAAATCTTTTAACCTCCCACTTGCTTTCTTATTACTGATCAATTCATTAATGTGGATACACCGAATATTTACACTTTCATCAGTATAAATTTTACTTGATTTATAAGCCTCTTCAAAACTTACGCCTGTAATAGATGTTAAAATGTCTATTCGAAAAGGAATTCGTCCCATCATAATAACATTCTCTTCTTTTAAAAAATCATCCTCGGTAAATCCAATAGTAGAACCCCAAAACTCTTTCAATACCTGCATCATTTTCTTAGCATTCTCTTGAGAAATTTCTACAAAAAAATCGATGTCTGCCGTGTTGCGACTGTATCCTTCAAAAATAACAGCCCAACCTCCCACCATCACATATTTTACTTCGTGCTTATTAAGAAGTTCAATAAACTCAATAAAATTTTCATTCAAAATCATCCCGTTCATCTTTTAAACCAGCTTTAAAAATAACTTTCTCCCTTTTTGAATTAGAATTATAAGCCTGATTCCATATGCTTCTTCGCATCTCCTCAACAATTTCGGCGCTATTCTTCCAACTATTTTTGGCATAAAATTCTACATCTTCTTCCTCTGCCTGTTCGAAAGTAACTTTCCGGACTATAAGTTCTATTTTTCTTTTTTTATTCATTAATCAAAAACTTTATGCATCCAATTCACCGGCAATTAGATTTAAACTACTCATGGTAATCACCGCATCACTCAGCATACCTCCTTTAATTAATTCCGGATAAGCCTGATAATAAATAAAGCAAGGCCTCCGGAAATGCAAGCGGTAAGGTGTTCTGCCCCCATCACTGATCAAATAAAATCCCAGTTCACCATTGGCGCCTTCTACCGCATTGTACACCTCCCCAACAGGGATATCTGTTTCACCCATAATAATTTTAAAATGATAAATCAGGGCCTCCATTTTGGTGTATACATCTTTTTTCTCCGGTAAATAGTAGGCCGGTACATCAGCATGGTATACTTCCGCTTCAGCGCCTTTAAATTCCTGCACTTTTTGATACGCCTGTTTAATAATGCTGATACTTTGCCACATCTCTTCATTTCTTACCAAAAATCTGTCGTAGCAATCGCCGGTAGTACCTACCGGAATGGTAAATTCAAAATCCTGATAACTGCTATACGGCGTATGCACCCTCACATCGTAATCAACGCCGGCAGCTCGTAAATTAGGGCCCGTAAAGCCATAATTTAATGCCCTCTCAGCAGAGATAGGGCCACAACCGATCGTACGCTCCATAAATATCCGGTTACGTGTAAACAGTTTTTCAAACTCCTTCAGTTGCCTAGGATATTCCTCCAAAAACTTTTCCAGCTTTTCAAAGGCAGTATGGGTAAAATTTCTTTCAAAGCCACCGATACGGCCAATATTGGTAGTCAATCTTGATCCACACACTTCTTCATAAATTTCATAAATCAACTCACGATATTGCATCAGATACAAAAAGCCTGAGTAAGCGCCACTATCTACCCCTACGATGCTATTACAAATCAAATGATCGCTGATACGGGCTAACTCCATAATGATTACCCGTAAATAATCCACCCGTTTGGGAGTCGTTACGCCTAATAATTTTTCACAGGTGAGGTGCCAGCCCATATTGTTAATGGGAGATGAACAATAATTAAGCCTATCGGTAATGGGTGTAATTTGAAAAAGTGGTCTTCTTTCTGCCAGTTTTTCGAATGCCCGGTGGATATACCCTACGGTTGAAGTGGCTTTCATTATTCGTTCTCCGTCCAACTCCAATACATTCTGAAATACGCCATGTGTAGCAGGATGGGTAGGCCCGAGATTTAACGTAGTCGTTTGCTTTTCGATAGACCCCTCAGGTAATATGATATGATCCGTTAGCTCTGACATGAATAGTTATTATTTTTTCCTTCTGCCAAAATATTTTAAATAATTATTAATTATTTAAGAAAACCAAACCTGACAAAATTGGAACGCAAATATACAACTAAATCCTGAGGAATATAGGCATTTAATAGGTAAATAAATGATAAATGACCGGCAATAGGAACAAATCATATTTATCTTTAAAAAATAAAGAATCTGCCTATTTTCTGCTCGATGAAGAAAAAGACAGATTCTCAATATTGTAAACTATATTAACAAGTTCGTGCCATTCGTCCCAATTCGTGTAAAGGTTATCTTCTCCCTTTTTCCATTCTTTTCATTTTCATCTCTTCCAATTGTTTTAACTGCTCGGTTGTGAATATCTTTTTACGCTGTTCTTTTGCTAAAGATTTTAGCTGTGTCAGTTGTGCTTTTCTTTCTGCCCTGGAAAGGGTCTCGTTTTCCTTAATAGCTTTGCAGCGATCCTGCATATCCGAACGCTGGCGCTTCATTTCGGCTACCTGGGTGCTGGTTAGATTGAGTTTTTGCTGCATTTTCTCTATTCGTTTTGCAAAATGCTCATCCGCCTTTGCTTTACGGTCAGCTTTCATCTGATCTATCTTGGTTTTTTGTTCTGCAGTAAGCAAACGCTGCATTTTCTCTTTCTGCTGTTTGCGTAAAGCATCTTTTTTGTCCCGATATTCTTTTACGGTAATGTTTTCGCCTTTATTTAATTCCAGCATTTGATTTTTAAACTCCTCCTGATACAGCTTTGCCTGCTTTTTTTGTTCATCTGACAAATTGAGTTGCTGCATCATTTCAGCCCGGCCCTTTTTATGTCGTTGTTGATTTACTTCCCCGGTTTGCTGAGCCTTAATTTTTACACAAAAAATTGAAAAACAAATAATTAAGATTAATATTTTTTTCATATATGTTTGTTTTTGTTAGATAAATAAAATATTAGTATATTTTAATTACACGAATGCTAGCCAATTACACGAATTGCTTTTAATATAGATAGATAGACTTTGTAAAAAAGAAAAAGTTTAATAAAGACCCCAATTTTATCCTTTATTGGCCAATTGTCCACAGGCAGCATCGATATCTTTTCCCCGGCTTCTGCGAACCCGAACATTTACCCGGTGTTTGGCTAAATAATCTGTAAACTGCCGGGTTGCTTCTTCATGGGGTTTTGTAAATAAAGCATTTTCGATTGGATTATATTCAATCACGTTAATTAAATGAGTGGGAATTTGCCTGTAAATTTTTATCAGATCCCCGGCATCTTTCAGCGTATCATTTACACCATTCAGTAAAATGTATTCCAGCGTAATATCATTTTTTGTTTGTGTGTAAAAATAATTCAATGCCTCTATTAACACTTTAATACTATTACTTTCATTAATGGGCATAATTTCATTACGACTAACATCATTGGCAGCATGTAGTGAAAGCGCCAGGTTAAACCGTACTTTATCATCTCCCAGCTGGCGAATCATTTTTGCCACTCCCGCCGTTGAAACGGTGATCCGTTTAGGGCTCATACCCAAACCATCATTTGAGGTGATTTTATCAATGGCCTGCAATACATTTTTATAATTCAGCAAAGGCTCTCCCATACCCATGAAAACAATATTGGTAAGCTTTTTACCATAGGTGGTTTCACAATGCTGATTTAATAAAGCCGCCTGATCATATATTTCATCAAAATTAAGATTGCGTTTGCGATCCATATAACCGGTGGCGCAAAATTTACAACTTAAACTACAGCCTATTTGCGAAGATACGCAGGCAGTATACCTGTTTTCAGTTGGTATTAGCACTCCCTCAATAAAATGTCCGTCAAAAGTTTTAAATCTTGATTTCAGCGTGCCATCGGCGCTATACTGTGTGGCATCTACTGTTAAAGCAGGCAAAGTAAAATTTTCAGCAATTTTTTGACGAAGCTCCTTTGATAAATTTGTCATATCATCAAAGCTCCGGGCGTTTTTTTTCCAAATCCATTCGTATGTTTGTATGGCCCTGAATTTTTTATCACCGATTGATTCGAAATATTCTTTTAATTCGGGCAATGTAAGTGTCCGTATGTTCTTAACTGCTGGCATTATGCAAAGATAGCCCTTGTGGTTAATTGATAATGAGTTAATGGATAAATGATAATTAGTTTATTTATTATTTTAATATATTACTTTTTATTGATATATATTAAATTGATAATAAATTTTTTATGAATAAAATATAGTAATAATTTGATTACAACTCATGAAGAAAATTAAGGATTAAAATGATTGGTAAAATATAACATAAAAATGCTGAAGCATGGTAAAAAGCTGAAAGGCCGCCGGATGCGAAGGGGTAGCCCCGTTTTCGGGGCCGAAGCCCGTAGCAGCCGGTACTAAAGCTGAAATAACTGATGAAGCTGACGGCCCCAATAAAAATAATATTAAAGATTCTGATTTTTTAACATCTCTTAATCTATTTTAGCCCTTAATTCGCATTCATTATCAACTATCAATTAACCCATTATCAATTATTTTATGGAAGCAGTTTATGTGATAGATGCCATTAGAACGCCGATCGGAAAATATGGAGGAGCTTTAAGTACTGTGAGGCCGGACGATTTATTGGCGATGGTTATCAAAGGTTTGATTGACAGGAATGAAAGCATTGATGTAAATGCTATTGAGGATGTGATTGCGGGCGCTGCTAATCAAAGTGGCGAAGACAATAGAAATGTGGCCCGGATGGCAGCCTTATTGGCCGGCCTACCTACCTCTGTTGCAGGCACAACGGTTAACAGGCTTTGCGCCAGTGGGTTACAGGCCGTTATGGATGGTGCCAGAACTATCGCTGCCGGAGACGCTGATTTAATCATCGCCTGTGGCGTGGAAAGTATGACCCGGGCGCCTTTTGTAATGCCTAAAAGTCAGGCTGCTTTTGCAAGAGAGCCGCAAATTTTTGATACCACACTGGGCTGGCGCTTTATTAATAAAAAATTATCTGAATTGTATCACCCCTACTCTATGGGTGAAACTGCCGAAAATGTAGCCAGACAATGGCATATCAGCAGACATGCACAGGATGAATTTGCTTTTTCCAGCCAGCAAAAATATACCGAAGCATTGGCAGCCGGCAAATGGGAACAGGAAATACTACCGGTAACCATAGAATCAGGTAAAGAAAGCTGGGTTTTTAATAAAGATGAACATCCAAGACTATCATCCATAGAAAAACTAGGCCAGCTTAAGCCGGTGTTTGCAAAAGATGGCACGGTAACTGCCGGCAACAGTAGTGGCATCAATGATGGCGCCGCTGCTATGTTGCTAGCCAGCGAATCGGCTATAAAAAAATATGGCCTGGAACCGATAGCACAAATCAAAAGTATGGCGGTGAGTGGCGTTGACCCTGCCATTATGGGTATCGGACCCGTTCCTGCCAGCAACAAGGCTTTACAGCGTGCAGGCCTAACCGTTAGTAATATCGATTTGATAGAATTAAACGAGGCTTTTGCTTCTCAATCTATTGCCTGCATACACGATTTAAATCTGGATATAGAAAAAGTAAATGTGAATGGTGGCGCTATTGCTCTTGGACATCCGCTGGGCTGTAGCGGCGTGAGAATCTCTACAACCTTACTGTATGAATTGAAAAGAAGAAATGGGAAATATGGTCTTGCAACCATGTGTGTAGGCGTAGGCCAGGGAGCTGCGATTGTTTATGAGGCCTTATAAACGATGTAGTAATCTCCTGATCATGATATAGTTGATCAAAGTGGATAATATTAGCAGTACCAACGCTACAACGAGGACAGACATATCAATGACAGGTGACACTTCAGCTCTGCCACTGAGTATAAAATGCTGGAAACAATATTGCAATAAGGTGGTGATTAAAAAAACCGATACAATAATAAAAGTATAAACGGGTACCCATCTTTTGGCTACTGTTTTACTAAGCCAGTTCGGAGAATAACCCAAAGTAAGTAAGAGTTGCAGATTATCTTTACTCTTGGCAATCATGAGTTGTAGATAAAAGGAAAACAACATCATTGCTAACAATATTACCAGTACACCAAAAACCCCTAAAGCGCTGACAATACCTTGTAATATCTGCTTTACTCTGCCAAACTTGGTTTTGTCTTTATTGATCCGATAATCTTTTTGCTTAACATAATTCAATAACTCCACATTGTTGGCATCTTTAGTTTTGATATAAATTCTGGAGGCCGGCACATCAGTTGCATTTGCCAAATTTTTATTAGCCCATTTCATAAAATTTTCTGGCACTAATACGGAATTAATCCTATCGCTCAAAGCAACAATACGACCTCTAAAATTTTGTATCCCGCCATTAAAATAGCATTCCAAAATAATGTTTACCGAAGAAATGCTTTCTGGAGAAAGCTGAGGCAACTCCTGTGCCGGTGCAAAAACATTGTACATCTCTAAAAAATCGGAAGAAAAAATAATTGGCACTTCCAACTGCCCTTCTTTCCACACAAAAGAAGACGGAACGGTATCAATAAAGTTTTCGTTTAAGGCCTCTAAAAATAAATCTGTACTGAAGGGAATAATATTGCCTGCACTTGCTTTTACCCGAAACTGATTGGCAATCAATGGAGCTGCCCCCTCTAAAAATGGCTGCGATTGGATTTCTTTAACATCTGCAGTTGTGAAACGATTATCCTTACCCATTCGGGCATTGGTAATATTTTTAGTAATGGAAATAAAATCATACCCATCTTTTCTACTACTCTTATTTTTTATGAGTTGATTGATATTAAAATACATCTGCAGTGAGCAGAGCAGCAAGAGCACTCCTACGGCCAATCCAACATAGCTTAACCAACGGCTGATTCTATTTTGATTACCATTTAAAAATGAAGCGATATGTTTGTACGAGAGAGGCATTTATTTAGAGTTTTTTGTTTGGGGTTTGGGGTTTGGGGTTTGATGTTTGGGGTGTGGGGTTTGGGGTTTGATGTTTGGGGTTTGGGGTTTGGGGTTTGATGTTTGGGGTTTGGGGTTTGGGGTTTGATGTTTGGGGTTTGGGGTTTGATGTTTGGGGTTTGGGGTTTGTTGTTCATGAAAGTATACGCCAACTCAAAACTACAAACATCAAACTCCAAACAACAAACCTCAAACAATAAACCCCAAACTACAAATACAACACCCGATCTGCTTTAAAATACTCAATCGGCTTTAGATCTGCCAGTATAATGGCAGCTTTTCTTTCTTCGGCTTCCTGTTCGATCAATTCCATCGCTATTCGTCTGTTGTATTCATCTAAATGACTAAAAGGCTCATCCAGCAATAAAAAAGTAAAAGGCTGCTGTAAACAACGAATAATGGCAATACGCTGCTGTTCGCCATAGCTACAGTTTTTAGCCATATTATTTAATTTATTGCCAATACCCAATTGTTCAGCCATTGCCTCTATCTTACTTTCCTGATGAAAGGGTTGTAATATTCTTTTGATATCAATATTTTCTCTGGCCGATTGTTGAGGAAACAACCTCAAATCCTGGAATACAACACTTAAAAAATCTTGTCTGTATTTGGAAAAAGTATCAACATTAAAGTTTTTAATTTTTTTCTGGTCATACAAAATACCTCCTTCATAGTCATTTCTCATTCCGTACAAAAAATGAATTAAAGAAGTTTTTCCGCTACCACTGGGTGCTACAATTTGTACTTTTTCTCCTTTCTCAAACACTACATTTTTATTCCAGATTTGTGATCGGGTAATTTTTTCTTCTTCTAAAAAAGAAGGCGTTATATGCTGAAGATGAATTTGATGCATGCAATATGATATAATCAGGCGACAATTACTGCCGCCTGAAATGAAGATATTTTCAACTATTTTGCTTTCTTAGGTACAGGAGCAACGATATCCTCTTCCGATTCCGGGATTGTCCTATCAATTAGAGTGTCTGCTTCCTCCTTCTCATCATAAATCACAGCCTTTGATGCAACAAAAGTTTTAGCTATTTGAGAAAAATAATTCAGCAGCTGCTGGGCGCTATTTTTATTTTTATCAATCAGGTTAATTTCAAAATTCTGGGTAAGGCCACCGCTTTCATATTTTCCTCCGGTTAAATAAGCATTATCCCACATTTTTAAAGAAAGGTCATAAACAACTTTACCACTGCTATCTTTTGTAGCATCCTCTTCCATAGATTTTAGTATGTATTGAAAATTGATATACCCTGCAATAGGATTGCCACTCAACTTTTTAATAAAATCAAAATTATTATTAGACCCGGTCAAATATTTGTCCGCATTGTCTTTATTATTTCCTATTACAAAATATTTGTCGTTTAGGTTATAGTAAGTACCCTTCGGTACCTCCCCTTTAAATTTTTCTTCGCCTAATTTTTTGATGGAATTAACCATTAAATCAAAGGAGGTTTTATCGCCAATACTGGTAGCAAATAATACATCGGGCTTGGGAGTAGTATACGAATAAAAGCCTTTACTGCTATCTTCATAATCTATAAGGAACGAATCTTTTTGTAACTGTATATCGCTTACTGCAAACAACAGGTCGCCTTTATTGGCTTTTACAAAATCATCCACATTAAAACCAACAAATGCCATTCCCATATTCAGCGCTCCATCCAGATTCATTACCTTCAGTATCTCCTTAATACCTTCCGGCTTATAATTCATGGCAAATACACCGGCTACATCTTTTGCAGGAATACGTTTAAGCATATCTTCATTAACAGATCTTCCTTCATACTTTTTATAAACATCGCTTAACTCTTTACCTGCATAATATTTGTTGAAAACATTTATTTTACCATTTTCGAAATTGATAGTAGTAGCTGTTCTTACCCCCTTGTATATTTTATCAAAATTAAACATGGTACTCACAAAAGATAAATCTCCCATATTTTTATACATTGCTTCAGGATTTACCCAAAAATGTATATCTCCCTCTTTTTGCATCAGTTCTGAAAACTTTTCATCTTGCCCTAAGCTATTACCCTCCTTCAATACAAAAATAGACTGACAGGTAGCCATCAAATCTCTTTGCTTAGGCTTTGCATCATAATCATACCGGGCCAAACTCATTTCCTGTGCATCCGTAACATAAATAAATTTCTCTTTATTCCAGCCTACTATGGCATGAGCAAAAGTGATGTATTGTATGCCATCTTTTTCTGATTGGGTACTTTCTTGAGATATTTTGCTATTAAACTCTTTAAATTTAGCAGCATCTTTTAGATTACCCTCCATACAGGCATAACCACCCATTGAATCTTTACAGACAAAAAACAATACATCTGATTTGATATCTACACCACTATTATCGGGATTATCCAACACCTGTTTCATAAAGTCAGGAACATCATGTAAAAAATTCGTATCTTTATATAAAGTGTTCTGCTTCACTGAATCCCACGGCACTTTTGAAAACAAAGAGGCCCCGTTCACATGCGCTACCACGACGGCATCTTTAGGAATAAATTTTCCCTGTTTGTTTGTCTTTTTGGTACAGGAAGAAAAAATAAAAATTGCAACAACACAAATAAGCAGGTAGCTTTTGCTATGTATTCTCATAAAAATATTTGTTTTGATTTTATTTTAAATTTGATTAAAAAAGTCAATTATTTTATCCAAAACTACTACATGTTGCTCTCCGGTAGCTAAATTTTTAATCTGGCAATATTGCTGTTCTATTTCTTTGCTTCCTATGATAATTGCATAGGGAATGTTCTTCCGTTCGGCATAGCTAAATTGTTTAGCAATTTTTACCGGTTCCAAATACATTTCACAGGAAATATCATTTTGCCGCAATTGTTGCATCATTCCAAATGCAAAGGTACTCTCTTTCTCTCCCATATTAAAAAATAAAGCCTGAGTACCTGCCTGTAAATTATCCGGAAATAATTTCAACTCCTCCATCACATCATAAATTCTATCAACACCAAAACTAATACCTACACCCGGAATATCAGGCACACCAAATAAGCCCGTTAAATCATCATACCTGCCACCACCACCGATACTACCTATCTTAACCTCTGCCGGAGCTTTTACTTCAAATATGGTTCCGGTATAATAATTCAATCCTCTTGCCAATGTAAAGTCCAATATACATCGTACACCATTTGCAGCAGCTTTTTGATATACGTATTCAATTTCAGCTATACCCTGCAAGCCGATTTCATGTTTACCAATCAATTGCTTCAATTGAGCTAACTTCTCCTCATTGCTGCCGTTAATCAATAAATATGCTTCTATTATTGCAATTTGCTGATCGTGTAAGCCTCTTGCTGTCAACTCGGCTTTTACCCTTTCCAGTCCTATTTTATCTAACTTATCAATAGCAATGGTTATGTCCGACATTTTACTTTCATCACCACAAAGCGCTGCCAATGCTGTTAATATTTTTCTGTTATTAATACACAATTGATAATTATGTAACCCAAGTTTGGTAAAGACATGATGATAAATCAATGCCAGCTCCACTTCATTCAATAGATCGGTACTACCTACCACATCAGCATCACACTGGGTAAACTCTCTGTACCTGCCTTTTTGAGGCCTGTCAGCACGCCATACCGGCTGAATTTGGTAACGTTTATAAGGAAACACCAGTTTGTTATGATTCATGGCTACATAGCGTGCAAAAGGAATGGTCAAATCATACCGTAATGCTCTTTCTGTCAATTCGGTTGTATTTTTCCCTTCCAGCAACTTTTCAAAACCTGCCTTTGCCTTGTCAATATTTTTAGGATCACTCAATCCATTATTTAAAATTTTAAAAATCAACCTGTCTCCCTCTTCGCCATACTTTCCCATCAACGTATCAAGATTTTCCATCGCAGGTGTTTCTAACGGTTCAAAAGCATACGCCTCAAATACTTTTCGAATAGTATGAAGGATATAATTTCTTTTTCTTAAAACTGTAGCAGAGAAGTCACGAGTACCTTGCGGAATAGAGGGTTTATTCATCATTTTATTTGGTAATTTTCAATATTTTTCGTATATTTAGCAACTATCGCTTCACAAGCTGATTCGATTAAAGAAAATACTTCATAATAAGCAGCTTCTGTACTGTACCAGGGATCTGGCACATCTCTATCTTCGCCGGGATATAACTCGTTCAACAATAGCTCTACCTTTTTAGAATCATAAGCCGAACCGGCAATCGCCTGCATTTCTTCCAGCACATCGCCAGCCATGGCATATATCTTATCATACTTATCAAAATCATCTTTCACAAATTTTCTGGCCCTTTGCATGCTGATATCAATTCCATGTTCCCGGGCAACTTTTTGACTGGAACGATGCGGCGGTTCATTCACATGAAAGCCATTGGTACCGGCGCTGTCAACCTGCCAGTCTAATTCACTGTGCCTGATTTTTTCTAACAAAATCCCTTCGGCCAGCGGGCTTCTACAAATATTACCAAGACAAACCATTAAAATCTTCATGTAGCAAATATAATACTCTCCTGAAAAGCTTTGTAAGTAAAGTTGTGAATGACTTTACATTTGGGGCTGTCAGCATCCATTCATTAATCAGCATTTGTAACGGGCTGCTCCGGGCTGCTCCGCCTGCGGCGGATTCGGCCGCCGCCTTCGGCTCCGGCTAAACCCTACGCATCCCTCAGCCTTTCAGCATTATTTCCCTCATCAGCTGATTTTATCGCCCTATATATTTATGGATTTTCGCAGTTATGGCGTCTTATTAATAAAGCTAATTTTTCCAAAACATATTTTATTAAAAACAAAAAATATTACATATGCTAAGCAGCGAACAAATTTTAAGAAGCGATATTATAGATATCCTTTTTGCCAACAGAAATAAAATGTACGGAGCTTATATTTTAAGAAAATATTATAACCATCGTATGAAGATTGCTATCAGTATTACTTTGGCATTAATGGTTATTGTATCAGCCATTACTTTTATTCCACAAAAAAATAAAAAAAACACAGAACCCATATTGGATACCAGGTATGCAAATATTACTCCATTAAAGGAACCAATAAAAAAAGAAGTTGAACAACCCAGGCAACCCTTCAAAAAAGCAACTGCAAAACCTTTAAAAACACAAACGTGGGTGAGTAATGTTAAGATTACAAACAATTCAAATGAGGCAACAAAATTGGCAAAAAATATTACAGATTATAACATTGCCAGCAATAATAATGATATAAATGATCCCGGAACAGCGCTGGTGAACGAACCCCAGCCAACAAACAACCAGGGAGGCAATAATAAGCCATCAGATACAGCAACCACAAAATCTGAACCAACAGGCCCATTAGCAACAGCCGAAATTATGCCCTCCTATCCGGGTGGCATGGAAGCACTACGAAAATTTTTGGAGAAAAATCTTATAAATCCTAAAGAAATGGAAGAAAACGAAGAAGTAAGTGTAATGATAAAATTCGTAGTTAATTACGATGGCACATTGGAAAGCTTCGTTACAGTAAAAGATGGTGGAGATGAATTTAATAAGGAAGTAATCAGGGTTTTGAAAAAAATGCCCAGATGGATACCCGGAAAAAGCAACGGGCAAAGCGTATCCGTTTACTATACCATCCCTGTAAAATTTGTTGGTCATGAATAATTTATGCGCCATTTTAGGGATAATTTCCGTAAATTGGGCGTTCAAAATCCGAAACCTGTAAGATTATTTTATCTTACAGGTTTTTAAATTAAAAACAACATGGCACTGGAAGAATTTGAAAATGAGCCACTTAGTGAAAGAGAAAAAGGTATCGTACGAATGCGATCCATTACCAATTACGTAATGGGTACTTTTTTGATATTGGCTGGCGCTTTTTTTATGTTCCCAACAAGGGCTACGCAACCCTATATTAACCAGTATGACCCCGTAATCATAAAAATTTTCGCCGTTGTTTGTATGGTCTATGGTTCTTTCAGAATTTACAGGGGCTACAAAAAAAATTATTTTAAGAATTGACTTATTTTTTAAAATACCTGACTAACATTTTTACCGCCACTATCATTTATGGCGGAATCAGTATGTTAATGTTAGGATGTAATGATAACAACAAAAAGAAAAACACAACGGCAACGGATACACCAACATCCGGCGCCATACATATAAGCGTAGACGAAGCTTTTGCCCCGGTAATAGCTGAGCAAATACAAGTGTATGAATCCATTAATCCCAATACAAAAATTATTGCACACTATAAATCTGAGGCTGATTGTTTAAAGGACTTATTTTATGACACTGCCAATAGAATGGTTATTGTAACCAGAGGTCTTTCCAAACAAGAGGCCCGCCTGATGAATGATTCGCTGGCTTATACACCCATATCGGAAGAAATAGCGACAGATGCTGTTACCATTGTAGTGAATGCTAACAGTACAGATACTGTTTTTACTTTGCAGCAGTTGCAGGATTTATTAACAGGCAAAGCCGGCAACCGCAATACGGTAATATTTGACGGTTTGAATGCCACCAGTACCATACGCTTTGTAATGGATAGCATTTTAAAAGGCCAACCATTCGACACCAGCGTGGTTCGTGCAGTAAAAAACAGCCGGGAAGTGCTCAATTATGTGGCTGATAATGCTAATGCTATCGGCTTTGTAGGATTCAGCTGGATAGGTAATCCGGAAATTGCCGAACAGGTTGAAATGTTAAAAAAAGTAAAAATCGCTTATGTACAGTGTAAAGTATGCACAGATACACCGTATGTAAAACCAACACAGCAGGGCATTTTATCACGTCGCTATCCTTTGGTACGTCGTTTGTATTATATCTTGAAAGAAAATTGGAGCGGACTAGGGTCAGGCTTTGCAAGCTTTTTAAAATATGAGAAAGGACAATTAGTTTTCAGAAGAGCTTATTTAGGACCCAAAATGGATTTTGATGTTAGAAATGTAATTATAAAAGAAAAATTATAGAAATTTTACCAAAATCAAACATATATATTTATATATAAATCATAAATTTAAATTGTATTATTTACAAAATAGGAAATAAAATGAATAAGATCCAAGTATGCTTACTGTTGTTAACTTCTTTTTGGGTTACAAATGTGACGAAAGCACAAAACATTGATGATGGCAAAAAGCTGATGTACTACGAAAAGTATAAAAGTGCTAAAGCCATTTTTGAAAAAGTGGTAACTGCTAATCCAAATAATGCAGATGCAGTTTACTGGTTGGGGCAATCTATGATATTGCCAGACGACAATGATATTCCCGGAGCCAAAGCCCTCTATCAGCAAACTTTAGCAGCCAACAGCAATAGCCCGCTGCTCATTGCTGGCATGGGGCATATTGAATTGCTGGAAGGCAAAGCACAGGATGCCCGTAGCAGATTTGAAACAGCTATCTCTTTGAGTCAGGGAAAAAGCATACCGGTATTAAATGCTATTGGCTTTGCCAATGTGCAGACTAAAAATGGTGATGCTGCTTATGCCGTTGATAAGTTAAAACTGGCTACAACTTTAAAAGGCTTTAAAGATCCGGATGTATATGTGAATTTAGGCGATGCTTATAGAAAAATGGGTGATGGTGGTAGCGCACAACAATCATACGAAGCTGCACTTCGCCTGGATGCTAACTATGCCAGAGCCTCTTATAGAATTGGCAAATTGTACCAAACACAAGGTACTGGCCAACAGGATATTTATATGAGATATTTTAATGAAGCCATTGCAAAAGATCCGAACTATGCTCCGGTATACGAGAATTTATACTTACTTTTTTACAATACGGATGTAGTAAAATCAGGTGAGTATCTGGAAAAATATTTAGCCATTAAAAAAGAAGATGAAACAAACGGCTGCTACTTAAGAGCATCTATGAAATATGCACAAGGATTGTTCAACGAAACCATCACCGAGGCAGATAAATGTATGGCCGGCGTTGCTCAACCTTATCCTAACTTATATGGCTTAAAGGGTTATGCCTACAATAGATTGGGAGATTCTGCGAATGCTAAGGCATCTTTTGATCTTTATTTCCAAAAACAAAAACCGGAAAAAATTGGTCCAACTGACTATTCGACTTATGCAGCCATTTTGCTGAAATTTCCGGGCAATGACAGTCTGGTAAATATTTATGCTGATAAAGCAGTAGAATTAGATACAACGGAAGCAGGGAAAGTGAACCAGCTAAAATCAATAGCGGCCAATTACGAAAGCAGGAAGCAATATAAAGAAGCAGGAGACTGGTATAAAAAAATTCTGAATGTAAAAAAGAATATAACAAAAACTGACCTTTATAATGCCGGATATAGTTATTACCGTTCAGGAAATTTTCAACCGGCCATAGATGTGTTTAATATGTACACCCAAAAATTCCCTGATGATATTTTTGGATATTATATGATAGGTAAATCCAGCTGGGGTATCGATACTACAATGGAACAAAGCCTTGCCAATCCTGCTTTTGAAAAAGCAATTTCCATTGGTGAAGCTATTACCGATAGCGTTGCAAAAAGTAAAGTTAAAAACCAATTGGTTGGTAGTTATAAATATATGATTGCCTATGCTGCTAATATTAAAAAAGATAAAAATGCGGCTTTGGCTCTTTGTGATAAGGCATTAATGGTTGACCCCAACGATCAGGAATTAATAAGAAACAGAGAAGCCATAAGTAAAATGAAAACAGGTGGCGCAACCGGTACAGGCAGCGGGCCTGCTAAAAATACCGGTACAAAACCTGCTGAGAAACCAAAACCAACAGGAGGCAAAACTGGCGGCGCAGGTAAAAGAAAGTAGTTTCTTATTATATGATTGGATTGATAAGAACTTTAGCTTATTCCATTAATAATAGTCAAACAATAGCCCGTTATCACAAAAGATAGCGGGTTTTTTTATTGATTTTATCTCCAATATTCACCCTACTGTCGTAATTTTGTATATTATATAAGCATATGCATTCTTTTTTATTACAAATAGAACAAACAAGTACGGCTACCAATTATTTACCTATTGCCATACAATTAATTTTTGCGATAGGTTTTATTGCCACTATGATGTTATTAACGCATTATTTTGGTCCTAAACGCAAAACCACTGATAAGTTACAAAACTTTGAAAGCGGTATAGAAATAAGGGGAAATGCACGCCAACCAATGGCTATTAAATACTTCCTGGTGGCTATTTTATTTGTTCTGTTTGATGTAGAGGTAATATTTTTCTACCCTTATGCCGTCAACTTTAGAGAATTGGGATGGCAGGGCTTTACGGCTGTAGTGATGTTTGTAGGACTATTTATTGCAGGGTTTACCTACATTATTAAAAAAGGAGCATTAAATTGGGAAGACTAAAGGGGAATTAAAAATTAAGAATTATGAATTAATATATTTTTTTATTTTTATGTATAATTATTTTATTAATAATTATTTATACATAAACTAATATTTAAATATAATCTAAATATTAATTATTCAATCTTACATATAAAATCTACAATATTAAATAAAAATGGCACGGCCGGTACAATATAACAATTATGTAAAGTTTGAAGGTATCCCGGAAGGATACATGGGAGAAGGATTTATGGCTACCAATTTTGAAAAAGTAGTAAGTCTTGCCCGAAAAAATTCTATTTGGCCCCTACCTTTTGCCACCAGTTGCTGCGGTATTGAATTCATGGCAACAATGGCCAGCCACTACGATTTAGCAAGGTTTGGTTCCGAACGGGTAGGTTTTTCTCCCCGTCAATGTGATTTATTGATGGTAATGGGTACCATTGCAAAAAAAATGGGGCCCGTACTGAGACAGGTATATCTACAAATGGCCGAACCTCGTTGGGTAATGGCAGTAGGCGCCTGCGCCAGCAGTGGCGGTATATTCGATACTTATTCTGTTTTACAAGGCATTGATCAAATAATTCCGGTAGATGTATATGTGCCCGGATGCCCCCCAAGACCTGAAGCTATATTGGATGGATTTATGAAAATACAAGAACTGGTAAACGCAGAAGGTTTGAGAAGAAGATACAGCGATCAATATAAAGAGCTATTGGCAGGATATGGTATTGAGTAAATGTTGAGATGTGAAGATGTTGAGATGTTTTTTATATCTTGTTATTTAAAAATTTTATCAAACATCAAACATCAAACATCAAACATCAAACATCAAACATCAAACACCAAACATCAAACATCAAACACCAAACATCAAACCCAAAACACCAAACAATGAACCTTACTAACGATATTATTAAACAAAAATTAATAGAAAAGTTCGGAGATCAACTTTCCGAATGGCAGGAACCATACGGCATGCTCACTTTCACAGCGCCAAAAGATTTAAATTTAAAAGTACTGCAGTTTTTATATGATGATCCTACCTTACAATTTCAATTTCTTACCGATTTGCAGGCGGTGCACTACCCCGAAAGAAAAGGAGAGGAATTAGCTGTGGTGTATCATCTACATAATTTACAGGATAATGTACGCATGCGTTTTAAGGTTTTCACACCGGTAAAACAGCCAGATGTTTTCAGTGCAACGGCCTTATACCAGTCAGCCAACTGGATGGAAAGAGAAACCTATGATTTTTTTGGCATCAATTTTATCGGTCATCCTAATTTAAAAAGAGTTTTAAACGTAGATGAAATGGACTACTTTCCATTAAGAAAAGAGTATCCATTAGAAGACCAAACCAGAATTGATAAAGATGATGAAATGTTTGGCAGATAATAATTTCCCGGTAGCATTATAAATTAACCCGACGCTATTTTACATAACAAAAGAATGAAGATGAAGCAATCAGCCTTTCAAAAATTTACAAAGAAAAAAAATAGCGTTGTTAAAGAAGAACACCGTCAGGAGAAGAAAAAATGGAAAAAAGAACGGGCAGCCTATTTTGAAAATTTAAAAGCAGAGAAAAATAAAAGATTCAACGAGAAACAATCGGTTGAATCTAACGGCAAAGGAGAGACGAAAAAGAAAACACCTGTTAATAAAACTGATAAATCTATCATTCATAAGACTAAAAAAAATAATGAAGATGTAAACCAAAACAATTCATCTGGCGACATACCACTTAATAAATATCTGGCACACTGTGGCGTATCGTCTCGCCGGGATGCAGCCGAACTCATCAAAGCCGGGAAAGTTAAGGTGAATAATACTATCAACACCGAGCCTGGTTACAAGGTAAAAGAAGCTGATACGGTAACTTACAATGGGAAAAAGCTATTTCTGACAAAAAATTTAGTTTACATTTTACTTAACAAACCCAAAGATTACATTACCACTACAGACGATCCCCAAGGCAGAAAAACAGTACTGCAATTGATTAAAACTGCTACTGCTGAAAGAGTATATCCTGTCGGCCGTTTAGATAGAAATACAACCGGGGTGCTCCTATTGACCAATGATGGTGAAATGACACAAAAACTCTCTCACCCCAGCTATGCCATCAAGAAAGTATATGAGGCAAGGTTAGATAAGCCATTGCTAAAAGCTGATTTTGATAAAATATTAAAAGGCATAAAGTTGGAAGATGGAATGGTATATGTAGATAGCCTGGCTTACGCCGATAGCAGAGATAAGTCTGTAATTGGTATTGAAATCCATAGCGGCCGTAATCGTATTGTTCGCCGCATTTTTGAATCTTTAGGCTATGATGTAAAAAATCTGGACAGGGTAATGTTTGCCAATCTTACCAAAAAAAATGTAGAACGTGGCAAATGGCGTTTCTTAAACGAAAAAGAAATCAGACTGTTAAAATATATGAATAATAGTAAGAAAAAGCAACTAACCTAATTAAATCTATCTAATTGCAACTGTGGTCAATAAATATTTACTTTCAAAAAATATCGACGAACTTATCATTTTTGAAAATGATGATTTAGTCGCTCTAAATAAACCTGCCGGCTTATTATCTATTCCTGACAGAGAGCAAACACAAACTTCCTTAAAAAACATTTTACAAAATAAATATGACAGCATCTTTACCGTACACAGATTGGATAAAGATACCAGCGGCATTATTGTTTTTGCAAAAAATGAACATACACATAAACATTTATCACAACTTTTTGAAAACAGGCAGGTAACCAAATACTATCTGGGGCTGGTGCATGGTTTACCATCTTCTCTTCAGGGCAAAATAGAATTGCCCATAGCTGAACATCCTGTGCATAAGGGAACAATGATCATCCACAAGAAAGGGAAGTTAGCGGTTACCGACTATGAAACGATAGAACCCAACAGAAAAATTTCTTTAGTAAAATTTCAAATTCATACCGGACGTACACATCAGATAAGAGTACATGCCAAAAGCATGGGAAACCCTATCATTTGTGATGAGTTATATGGTGATGGAAAACCAGTATTACTTTCTTCTATCAAAAGAAAATTCAACCTCAGTAAAAAAGAAGAAATCGAAAAGCCTTTACTGGCAAGACTTGGTCTTCACTCCTACCAGCTTATTTTTAATGATGTCAGTGGTAAAGAGATTAATCTTACTGCTGAATTACCAAAAGATATGAGGGCTCTGTTGAATCAGCTAAGGAAAAATGGATAAAAAATTACCCGGGCTTTTGCCCGGGCATTAATTTTACTTACTTTCCCGAGTTTGACACGTTCGCTTAATATGAAGCTATAAAAGGTGTGATTTTATT
>CAZPHA010000014.1:0-59328 GCA_964586215.1 uncultured Ferruginibacter sp. | reverse complement strand
AGCAGTAAAGGGATACAGCATTTTTAAACCCGATTTTAGTCGGACAATAATGATTATATTTATAATAAATATTTTATGCATTGAAATATTTTACTAATAGAATTTACTTAAATAATTTTTCGGCGTATTGTTTGCCATTGATGGTTATGATGCAGTAATACATACCGGTAGGTAACGCCTCTGCATTGAATGAAAGCACATGATTATCAATTGAATTTCTATATTTTTGTTGTAAAGGATGCAATCTTAATTTGCCGGTTACATCGTATATTTTTATATCAATATTATTGATACCTATATTATCAATAACTTTTATGGTTACAATATCTTTAAATGGATTGGGATATACGTTGATAATATTATTATTTTGAAGAACAGCTGATTGAGTAACAGCCGTGATCTCATTGATTGGAATGGTGGGAGAGATATTTTCTGTACAACTAAGTTTTTCTATTTTAGCAGTAAATGTAGCGCCTGAATCAGCTTGAAATCCCGGGTATAGCGTAACTGAATTGCCTGCTGAAAAAACGGCCACACCTTCAGGTTTTACATGATAGCCGTAGAAATTACCGCCAATTTTCTCCTTATTGTGTATTACTTCTTGGGCTCTTATATGTTCATATTCGCCTAATGTTACCTGCCCCCAGGGGTTTTCTTCAGTTATAATTGGCTGCATATTGATCATTGCTGAAGCTCTGATATTCATTACCTGGGCATTATCTGCATAACCTTTTAAACCTATGTGTATGTTTTCGTATTTTTTATCGGGATAATTGATATTGGGGTTAGAAAAATAGGGTATAATTTCACATCCGGGGGCTTCATCACAGGCATTCGCTACATGATTCATTACTGTTGCAAAATAGGGAGCTGTATCAAAATGTGTAAATGCACGTCCGTAGTTGTAAGGAGTAATCCAGTCATGCTTATCATCATGACCACAGCCATAAAGGTGACCAATTTCATGAGTTAAAATTTTATATTGGTCAGTTGTTGAAGGCGTGTAGAGCATTAAGGCATATGCTTCATCATAAGATGCTTTATAGCGATAGGCTCTGCCACCTACATTTAGCTTGCTTACAACCAACGCACATACATCAGCCTTGTATTTTTCCCTTAGGTATTTAACCATACCTTCCTTATCATTATGAAAATTAAGCATGTCAATTGCCTGATTGCCGGATTCTTTGAAGGGAAATTCGCCACAATAAGCTAGTTCATACTTGTGATTAATTTGGCTATTGGCATTCAGGGCGTTCATTTTTTGAAATAAATCTATAAAATGTATTGCAGCCCACTTATCTTTTTTAGTTACCTCCGGAGTGTATAATATTAGTACTCGTAACTTGTTGCCACAAAAAGCATTTTTTTGTTGAGTTGAAGAAGAGGCATTATTGTTAATTGCAAAATCCGGAGTATTGTTTTTTCGCAACGCTGGAATGTCATCTTTTTCATTGCCACAAAAGCCGTCACCAAAACTTAAAGTTTTCCCTTTTGTTAATAAAATAACATGCCTTTTTTCGGTTAATGGATAAATGAGATATGTAATGTTATTTTCTTTTATTGACCCCCGAATTTGTCCTCGATAGGAAGTAATGTCAACTACGCCATTGTTATTGGTATGCCCGTAATAAGAAATATAGTGATCGTCTGAACTGTATTTCTGTAAGTTATTTGTTTGAATAGAGATATTGTTGTTGTTGAATGAGAAATTTATTTCCGAGCGTTCTTCTAACATTTCAGCGTTGATGTCTGCATATATTTTTTCCTGAAAGTCAATATTGTTAAGAATACTGTTGCTCATTTCTCTCTGCCTCGATGTTAATTCATTTTCATTTATTTTAAACGAAAATGTTCTGTTGGGTATCTGGGCATTAGCATTATGCATTAATATTAATGCCAGAAAAATCCCGAGTACAATATTTTTTTTAGCGTATTGTAAGTAAGCGTATTTTAAATGAGACATATAAACAGCATTTTATGCTAATTAATAATAATGAACCAGGAAGGATTATTGTATTCCTATTTTTTCCTTTAGAAGAGTATTGTCCTTTTTTAATAACTCGTTTTCTTTTTTTAGTTCAATTAGATAAAGTGTTAGTTCTTCAACCTTTTGCATTAATAAAGACTGCATGTTTCCCAATTCAATACCATTTTGATCCTTAATTGCTGATGCAGACGGGATACCCGGTAAATGTTTGTGTTGTTGAATATATTTTTCTACTTCTTCCAGTGATAATAAATTGTAGGATTTATCAAAAACATAGTCTGGCCACATAGACTTTACCTGTACTTTTACTTCTTCGCATATTGCTTTTCCTCCAACAACCAGTACATAATCCTTGGCTTTGCTTTCAGGCACATCGCCAATTTTTACTACGCCTTTTAGTAGAGAGTTTCCTTTAAGTGCCAGGGTATATTTCTCATCAGGATCCATATTGACGCCTACTGTTCCTCTCATAGTAATGATGCCATTACTGACTGCTTTTAAAACACTATTTTTATTATCTGCTTTAACATCTAAATAATTCTTAACTTCTAAATTGTTAGAAATTTTCACATTTTCTGCTAAGCCATTTTTCGTATAAGCATCACCGTTTACATATAGTTTATAGCCTTGCTGTGGTTGATCACCAATGGCAAGTTGATCGGTAATGGTAACTCCTTGTCCGTTATTGTAAATCCGCATTCTCTCTTTTTCGTCTGTTTTAAAAACTAAATCTTTCGAAATGGCATTTATAGAACCATGATAAGTATTAATAGCATTTACGTATATATTTTTCCCTTTTAGGTTCCCGGTTATATCAAACGATAGTACTGTGCTACCATTGGTTTTTAGTTCAAGGGGTTTATTGTTTGGGGCATTTATAGTGGCGGTTATAATATCATTGGTAATGATAGAAGTACTGGTAATACCTGTAGCATTTACTTTAGAAGTGACCAGGCCTCCACCAGAAAATATTTTTCCATCTATTGTTAAGCGATAGTTTTGATCCGGTTCCATTCCGAACCCCCAGAAACTATTTGAATATGCCCGGCCCTGTGCATCAAGATAAAGTCTTTCTGTATTGTTAGTCCTGAGAGACAATGGGTTTTTATCCACCGTGCCAATGAAAAAATTGTTAGCCTGCATTCCGGCATTTCCTTTTGTATTCCAATATTGAGCTTTGCCTGTAAAGGATAATAGCATGCATGTAAGAATAGAAAAAGTGGTAGTGTAGTAATAACGCATCATAGTTTTTAAATAGATTTATTAGATTTATATTATTATTTATTTATATGCATAAATGAATAATTAACACAAATTAATATCTTCATTAATACTAAATATCTTTTGGCTAAAAAAAATTGTAAATGAATTAACCAATGGGGTATTTTAACTAACGAAAGTATATTCAGGATACAGAATTATGAATCTAGCAGTTTTGCTAATGAGAGTAATTCATCTTTTTTATATAGGTTGTTTTCATCATCAAAGCATTTGCTAAATTCTTCCAATAAAAATTGGATGATGCGTTTGTTGGTAAGTTGTTTGAAGTAGGATATGGTAGGAGGAACAGAAATGCGTTTGAAGTAATTTTCAACATCTTTGTGTGAATAAATTTGTCCATTTAATGGATCAATATAAAAACTTATTTTTGGTAAATCCTGTTCAGCTTCTGGTACAGCATAATATTGTGGATTAAAATACGCCAGAATAAACTGTTTGGGAATATTGATAGCATTAACAGGGATATCCAGTAAATCACATAAAATTAAGTATAAGATACCATTACTAATGGCATTACCACTTTTACTTTCTACTACTTTATTTAATAAAAAATCTTCCGGATGTGTATAGGATACTTCTGTTCCTTTTAGTTTAAAATAGTTGTATAAAATGCTTGTTATTACATTGATTTGTTCAAGTGGTGTGAGATAATTATTCAATTCCAGCCAGATATTGCGCCTGATTTTTTCGATTTCCTGCAAAACAGCATTGCTATCCATTTCGGGATAATGATATCTGGCCACTAATAAAGCGCCGTCTAATAAGGGTGAAGCCCCATTGCTCCAATTAGTCATGTCCTCAGATAATTCTCTAAAGTGTACTTTGTGTATAATCAGTGCAATTCTCTCCTGAGTTGCCTCGTGGGCAGTATTCTCCCAAAGTGTTTCCAGGTTCGGAATAATGGCTTTACCAAAAGAAATAATTCTATTGCTTACCGTATCGTATACTTCCTGGTCTGGGTCATCAATAAGATGTAAAAGCGCTGATATTTCTTTGTTTTCAACCAATTCTAATTATTCAATAAAAAATCAATTTTGTAAATTAATTATAAATAATAATAATAGTGGGCAATACGATTATGTCGTTATCATTATTACACTTTCTTTTTTCTGGCTGTTTTTTTGGGAGGGTTAGCTTTTAATTCTTCAATAGTAGCTTTTACCTCTTCAATTGTTAAATCTGTGGCCTTTTCCTGTTGTTCTTTACTTAATTTGTAATTTCTTAGCCCTTGTTTTATGTATGGGCCATACGGGCCTCTTAAAATCTGTATTTTTTCTTTTTCAAAAATTTTAATTGTTTTTTCATCTTTCGCTTTGCGTTTTTCTTCAATCATGGGGGCTACTTCTTCTAATTCTACTGTGTAGGGATCCATTTCTTTGTTGAGAGAGTAGAATTTTTTATTATGTGCTGCGTAAGGGCCGAAGCGACCAATATTGATCACCACATCTTCGCCTTCAAATTTACCCAGATTACGGGGCAGTTTAAATAAATCTAAGGCTTCTTCCAAGGTAATGGTTTCAATACTTTGGTTAGGCTTTAGCTTTGCAAATCGTGGCTTTTCTTCATCATCTGCTGTTCCAATTTGCGCCATAGGGCCATAACGCCCCATTCTGGCGGTAACGGGTTTCCCGGAAGATTCTACGCCTAAAAGTCGTTCCCCCACAGAACGCTCTGCTGTTTCAAGGGTGTGTACAACATTGCTATGAAAGGGAGAATAAAAATCACCTACCATTTTGTTCCATTTCATTTTACCGGCAGCAATTTCATCAAATTCTTCCTCGATATTTGCCGTGAAGGAATAATCCATCACTTTGTTGAAATGCTGGGATAAAAAATCAGTTACTACTAACCCTAAATCAGTTGGAAATAGTTTTGCTTTTTCAGCTCCGGTAATTTCCTGTTCCGTTATTTTTTCAATCGCATCATTTTTTAGCCGCAAAATTTTGAAATTACGTTTTACACCTTCTTTATCTTTTTTTTCTACATAATTTCTTTTAATAATAGTACTAATGGTAGGGGCATAAGTACTGGGTCGGCCGATTCCCAGTTCTTCCAGCTTTTTTACCAGCGAAGCCTCAGTATAGCGAGGTGAATGCCTGGTAAACTTTTCGGTGGCTGTCATTTGTTTAAAATCAAGCACCTGGCCAACCGTGAGGTTAGGTAATCTGCCATCTTCTTCATTATCGTTATCGTCTTCATCACTATCTTCCATATATACTTTTAAAAATCCGTCGAATTTTAAAACCTGACCACTGGCTGTTAACTCTGCATTGTTAGTGCTGATATTTATTTTGGCAATAGTTTTTTCCAATTCGGCATCGCTCATTTGTGAAGCGATGGTTCTTTTCCAGATCAGTTCATATAGTCTGTTCAATTCAGAATCATCTACGGAATGGGTATCAATATAAGTAGGGCGGATAGCTTCATGTGCTTCCTGAGCGCTTTCGTTTTTATTTTTATATTTACGAACCTGCAAATATTTAGCTCCATAGCTTTTATTGATTTCATTTTTTATTTCACCAATGGCCGTTTCGCTTAGGTTTACACTATCCGTACGCATGTAAGTGATTTTACCGCTTTCGTATAATTTTTGTGCCAGCAACATGGTTTTGCTAACCCCGTAGCCTAGTTTACGACTGGCTTCCTGCTGTAGGGTAGAAGTGGTAAAAGGAGCTGCAGGAGTACGTTTAGCCGGTTTTACCTGAATATCTTTTACGGTATAGATAGCTTTTACACAGCTCTGTAGAAATTTTTCAGCTTCTTCGCCGGTGTTAAATTTATTTCCTTCCGCTTTAAAGCTGACTGCCTTATTATGTATATCCGTAGCTGCCAGGGTGGCTTCTAATTTAAAGCTACTAACAGCTTTAAATTGATTAATCTCTCTTTCTTTTTCTACGATCAGTCTTACAGCAACACTTTGAACTCTGCCAGCACTCAGGCTGCCGCTCCTGCCTATTTTCTTCCAGAGTACCGGACTTAGCTCAAAACCTACCAACCTGTCGAGCACACGCCTTGCCTGCTGGGCATGTACCAAATCCATATTGATGGTACGGGGATTATTGACTGCTTTTTCTATGGCCGGCTTAGTTATTTCATGGAAAACAATTCTTTTAGTGGTTTGTGGATTTAAATCCAACACCTCTGCCAGATGCCAGCTAATGCTTTCTCCTTCACGATCCTCATCCGATGCCAACCATACTTCGTCGCTTTTTTTGGCCAGGCTTTTTAATTCTTTCACCACTTTTGATTTCTCTTCCGGAACGATATATTTTGGTTCGAAACCATTTTGGATATCGATGCCCATATCGTTTTTTTCTAAATCTCTTATATGCCCATAACAACTTTTTACCTCAAAATCTTTTCCCAAAATTTTTTCTATTGTTTTCGCTTTTGCCGGAGACTCTACAATTAACAGATTTTTCGCCATTTATATTATTTTTTTAACAAATATAAATTTATTAACAATCATTAATATATATTACTCATTTATAATGTAATGTATTTATATGTATTAACGGGTGCAAATAAAATTTAGTGCAATATTACTTTAAAATTGAAAAATGCAAATTATTTATGGCAATATATATTAAAATATATTTATATAAATTAGATTTTAGCTTTTCAAGCGTTAATCTAAAACTCCAAACCTCAAACTCCAAACCTCAAACAGAAAGCTATCATAAAAATGCCAATACTGCATTATTAACGTCAGTATCTCTGTATATTTTCTGATGTCCCAATCCTTTCGTAATTAAAAATTGTATATGAGGATGATCATCATTTTTAACATTTAATGCATCTGTAAGTGGGGTAATATAATCCTCTTCGTCATGAATCCATAAAATATCGGCTTTAATATTTTTTACGGCTCTACGGATGGAAAACCATTCTGTTGCTTTGCCGGATGTTTCTAAAATGATTTTGTCAAACTCTTTTCTAACAGCCTTGCTTTTGAGCTTTAATATTTTGAAAAGTATATCAATTGCTGTCTTTGTTTCTGTAGCCGGTGCAATGAGAACTACCTTCTTCTTATCGATAAAATCCATTTCTTCCAGTGCAAAACATACTGCAATTCCGCCAAATGAATGAGCAATAAAGCTATCAATAGGCCCCCATAAATCCATTATTTTTTTAATCATGGCGCTATATTCCAGAACATTAGTCTGGTGTCCTTCACTTGCGCCGTGGGCTGGCGCATCAAAGGCTAATACTTCATATCCTTTTTGTATTAAGGGTGATACCATGTGTTCGAATTTATGGGCGGCTGATCTAAAACCATGGAGAATCAAAACTTTTTTTGATTGTGAACCATTCCATTTGAATCCCGTAATTTTTCGGTTATTCAAGTAAAAAAACAAAGGAGTTGCTTCATGGAAAATTGCCGGAAACCTTGGCTGGGCCTTTAAATAGGGGGTACAAAAAATTTCAAAAACTTTTTTTGCAGCTTTTTTCTTTGCAATAAACGATAAAAGATTAATTTTCGTTATAATGTAAATAATGTTAATCTTTTTGAAAATTTCATTCTTTTTTTTCACTATTATTTAGATAGAATAATTATTTTTAACTTGTTTAAATCCAATAACAAAGATAAACATAACTAACTCATGAATGTTATAATACTCGGTGCTGGTAACACCGCCACTGTCTTAGCTAAGAAAATTAAAAATGCCGGCCACAACATTGTTCAGGTCTATAATCATACTTTAAATAATGCTAAATTATTGGCAGATACCTTAATTTGTAAATACACCGATAACATTTCTCAAATAGATAAAACTGCTGATATTTATATTGTTGCCATTAAAGATATTGCATTAAGTGCTTTACATTACTCGCTAAATTTGGGCAATAAAATTGTACTACATACTGCAGGCTCTGTGCCACAATCCGTGCTGGAAAAAGTATCTAAGCGTTATGGAACATTGTATCCGTTGCAAAGCTTAAAAAAAGATACAGACCCTTCTGTAACTATGCCACTGCTGATAGATGGAAGTGATGAAGACACACTTAAATGTATCGAAGATTTTGCCAAAAGCATTTCCGATCATGTAAAAAAGACTAACGACAATGAAAGACTGAAATTACATGTGGCGGCTGTGGTAGTGAATAATTTTGCCAATCATTTATATGTATTGGCTAAAAATTTTTGTGATAAAGAAGAAGTTGATTTTAATCTCCTGAAGCCGTTGATGATGGAAACTGTTTCCAGACTTAATCATTCCGATCCTGTAGAATTACAAACCGGTCCTGCTGTTCGTAATGATACCGTTACGCTGAATAAACACCTGATGGCATTATCCAATCACCCTAAGCTCAAGTATATTTATGTAAAAATGACCGATAGTATTATTAATAATCTTGTAGCCCAATAAATTGCAAAAGATTTTTTTAAAAGTTATTCGAAAAATACTAAATACAAAGAAGGAGATTGATCTCAATATTGATGCCTTATTAGGGAAAATTCGTGTAATTAGATCTAATTCGTGTAATAATCCGTCTTACAATCACAACTAAATTTAACTTTTAACAATTAAATTAAAAATAATCGTTAAAAAAGAGATAGTAAAGAGTAATTTTGCTCACAAATACAATTGAGTAAGTAAAATAATCAGTTAATTAATTCTAATATGACGCAGCCAATAGTATCGTTAAAAAATGTAAATATTTATCAGGGTAATAATCTTATTTTAAGTGATGTAAATATATTAGTTGATAAAGGAGAGTTTGTATATTTAGTAGGGAAAACAGGTAGTGGAAAAAGCAGCCTGTTGAAAACTTTGTATGGAGATTTGCAACTTACTCAGGGCGAAGGGTCCGTAGCAGGATTTAATTTGAAGGAAGTAACCTGGAAAACAGTTCCTTTTTTACGCAGAAGTTTAGGAGTAGTATTTCAGGATTTTCATTTACTTACTGATCGTAATGTAAACGAAAACTTAAAGTTTGTTTTAAGGGCAACCGGTTGGAAGGATAACAAATTGATGGATGAAAAAATTGCAGATGTATTGGATAAAGTAGGATTAAAAACAAAGGGCTTTAAAATGCCTTTTGAATTGAGTGGCGGCGAGCAACAGAGGCTGGATATAGCCAGAGCACTACTCAATTCTCCTAAACTTATTTTAGCCGATGAGCCTACCGGTAATCTGGATCCGGAAACCAGCGATGAAATTATGCAGTTATTGTTTCAAATTTGTAAAGATTACAATGCAACCATTCTAATGGCTACACATGATTATCTCGTAATTAATAAATTTCCTGCCAGAACTATCAAAACGGAAGGTGGCAAAGTATGGGATAACGCTTCTATTAGCATGTGATCAGGCTGGCCAAAAAGTATGGATAATTTCCTGAACATTTTGTTCATTGTTGTATAAATGAGTTAATGCAGTTTGTCGAATTTTGCATTCTTCTTCTGTGAAGAGCTGATAAAATAATTGTTGGATTAATTGCTTATATTCTGACACAGTATTGGCAATATGGCAAAGATTTTCCAGCCCACTACCGGCTACCCCGGCCGTATTTACGATGCAGTGCCTACCGTTAAATAACGAAAACAGTAATTTTAATTTTATTCCGGTGCTATTAAAGGAAGGTAGAATATTAATTTGTGCTTTTGCAATCAAATCCATCATCTCGCTTTCTGATGGATTGCTTACCAGGCAGGTATGTGCATGAAGATGAGCCATTTTCTCCAGTTTTTTAGATGGATTTTTTCCTGCAATCACAAATGGTATCTGTAAATCGTTAAACACATTTTGCAAAAGCCATAAGGCTGCTTTTTCATTTTCATTAATAGATAAATTGGCATGATATAAACAGAAGCAGCCATTGCCTTCCTTGCAATTGAGCTTTGTCCAGGGAAGAAACACAGGCAAATATTTAATTTGCTTTGCTTTTAGACGGTTGCTGTAAAATTCTTCATCCGCCCGGCTAACAGTCCAAAACTTATATTTTTTTGCAAGTTTATTCTCATATTTTTTTAATAGCAAACTCTCATATAAAAAATATGCTTTTTTGAAAAAATTGTTCTCATATTTTGCCAAATGCTTGTAATATTCATGTTCTACATTGTGCAGCCTGATAATTATTGGACGATTATGAGGAGATAATTTTTTTAGAATATGTGTACAGTGGATTCCCTCCAATAAAATTGGATAGTCGTCTTTTAAAAGGTCAGCCATCAGCTGATCACTTTGTCTGCTGTTAACGATATAGGGGGTAGCAAGTGAAAAGCCCGAAAAATGCTTTTTTCGTGAATAATAATTTACACTAACACAGTATTTGTCTAATTCATTTTGTTGTAATTTATTTTTTGTAAAACAATGAAGATGTATCAATACTCCGTTGTTATGTAGTTCCTTTATTTTATAAAAAATATCAATTACACCGCCATAATCGGCAGGCCAGGGTACATCGTGGGTTACAATATGTAAATGTCTCTCTGTCACAGGTAAGGTTGGTAAATATGCATTAATTTTACAGACTCTTTTTCCCAACAAAGTTCTTTTGCAGCCTTGACGCAATTAATTTTATAATGATCATATGCTTCTTTATTCGCCATCATGCTTAAAATGGTATTTGCAATAAATACAGGGTCATAATTATTAATACAAATACCGCAGCCATATTGTTCTGTAATTTTTTTTACTTCCGGGATAGCGGTAGCAATAACCGGAACTCCTGCATGGATGTAGTCGAAAATTTTGTTGGGTAAATTATACAGGCAGTTTAAGTCGTTAAAAGAATCCAGGCTAAAGCCAATATGAGCCAGCGGAGTGTATTTTTTTAGCTCGGAAGGAGGAAGCTTGCCAATCATTTCAACTTTATTTTCCAGGCCCCATTCTACTCTTTTATGTTGTATCAGGTTCCATTGGTTGCCACTGCCTATCATCACTAAGAAATATTTTTCAGGTAAATATTTCATGGCCTCCAAAAGTTCTATTCCGCCTCTTCCTTCATTAATGCCGGCGCCCTGGAGAAGTAAAATGATTTTATCCTGCCAATGAAGTGGAAGTGATTTGGGTTCAGTTCTAATGCTAATCGGAACATTTCTGATGACTTCAATTTTATTGCCGTATTCTTCAGCATACTTATTTTTTACGGATTCATTAACGGTATAAACAGTTTTGAGTTTTGGAAAAATCCAATTTTCAAAAAACTTCCAGATTTTTCGTTTGGTTGGTGAATGGCTTAATTCTGGTACACCGGTGAAATATTCATGTGTGTCATAAAATAAATGTTTTCGCCGGCATTTACTTATGATATAGTTAGGAATTAATACATCTAAATCATTGGCCAGAAAATAATCTGTTTTAGTAAATAATAATTTCCAAAATAATTTCCAGTTAAATTCAGCATATTGAAGTACACCTTTTTTAAAAAAACACCGAATCCTCGAAGCTTTAAAAGGATATTTTTCCAATGGGAGGCTGTTGCGGAACGATCTCGCTATTACATTAACTTCAAAGCCCATTTGCTGTAAGGTAGTGCAAATGCGGATGACCCTTTGATCAGTTGTTAAATCAGATATAACGGAAACGGTAATGCGTTTTTTATTCATTAATAAAGATAAATTGAAATCTTTGCTCGTTTTCTGCCCGTAGACTTAACCTACGGATAGTTAATTGTTTAATCCCAATAATATTTTTTTAATTGAAGCTGCAGCCTCTCCATTACCAAAAATATGATTAGTAAAATTGGGTTGTAAATCCTGCAAAGCAACAAATTTTTTTATGATTACATCACATTGGGCAGAAACAGATAAAGCACAATTATCTTCAATGATTTCCGGCCAAAATGGTTTATTCATTATGATCAATGATTTTTTTTCTAAAAAATAAGCTTCCCGGCAGGTGCCTCCACTATCTGTAATTATATACGAGGCTCCTGATAAAAATGATTTCATATCCCGGTAACTCAATGGATCTAATATTGTGAACAATGCCTTACAGTCAAATTTTTCCATCATTTTTTTAGTATGTGGGTGAAGCGGCATAATCACTGGAAGATCTTTATGAATGATGTTTAATGCATTTATAATGTTATGTAATGCCTCTTCATTGCCAATATTGGCAGCTCTGTGTATGGTACAGGCAATGTAATTTTTATCTTGTACAATCGCTTTAGAGCTCATTCCAAGCTTATTAAAGGCATCCAGCATCAGGTCGCCTGTAAGATACATTTTCGAGGGAATCGTCGTGCCATAGCCTTCCTGTTGCATGGTAGCATAATTTCTGGCTGTACAGCACAAATTAATATCTGCCAATCTGTCAGTCAGCAGCCTGTTAATTTCTTCGGGCATGCTCATATCGCCGGTACGTACACCTGCTTCAAAATGTACTAAAAAAGTATGGCAGCGTTTAGCAGCGATGGCGGCTGCCAGGGTAGTATTGGTATCTCCATAAACAAATGCGATCAGATTTTTATTTTCCCTAAAATATTTTTCCAACGCATCCGCAGCATGAGCAATAAATAAATTGGTGGATAAATTATTGATGTTAAAATTGATATCTGCCTTAGGAATACTCAATTCTTCAAAAAAAAGATCACTCATGTGATAGCTAAAATGCTGCCCCGTATGAATAATTTTTTGGGTAAAGGAAGGATCGGTCGCTAGTTCATTGTAGAGTACAGCTAATTTAATAAACTGAGGGCGGTTGCCTACAATATGTACGATATTAATCACAGGCATATATTTTTTGAATGATCTCTACTGTTTTCAAGCCTTCTTCTGCGCTGGCAAATTCATGATCATCATTTTCCAGAGCCGTTAATAAATTTTGGTACACTTTATCATGATTGCTCATACTGCCCGTGTACACACCATAAGCGTTGGCGGGATTGCCTTTTTCCAATACAGGGGTATCCATATTTTCTACGTTAAAATATTCCAACTCATTTAAATATTGTCCGCCAATTTTGATGGTTCCTTTTTCTGCCATGATGGTCAACGAACCTTCCATATTTTGAGGGTAAGTATTAACGCAGTAATTCATAGCGCCGGTAACTCCGGACTGCATTTCAAATAATATCACGCCACTATCTTCAAAATCAATGTTTGGATGGTTATAATTTTTCTTGATGGCTTTAATAATATTTACATCACCAAAATACCAGTATAATAAATCAATAAAATGACTAAATTGGGTAAATAGGGTGCCGCCATCGAGGTTTTTAGTACCCCTCCAGTCGGTGTAATAAGCTGGTGGCCGGTTCCAAAAACAGTTTAACTGAAAGCTGAAAATTTTTCCCAATGCTTGTTTCTTAAGTAATTCTTTTACAAATGCCACGGGGGGGTTATACCTGTTTTGTTTAACTACAAAAAGTTTTTTATGATTAGCTTTTGCAGCTTCCATCATGGCTATAGCATCGCTTACCCGGATGCTCAGCGGTTTTTCGCAAAGTACATGAGCGCCTGCATGCAGGCAGTCAATGGTATGACTGGCATGCAGGCCATTAGGGGTACAAATACTAATCACATCTGGTTTTTCTGTTGTCAGCAGGCTTTCGAGGCTATCATAAGCTTTGGTGTTAAATTGCTTAGATAAATCGTTACATCTTTGAGTATCAATATCGCAAACGGCCTGTAAAATGCCATATTTTTGTATCTGCTCGGCATGTCTTTTGCCTATTTTACCACAGCCAACCACCGCAAATGTTTTTCTCATATTTGGCAAAATTCAAAAAAAAACTCAAATCTCCGCTTAAATTGTAAAATTTCTATTACTTTTGCATCGAAATTTTGAGATACTATTTATTTGGATGTAATTAAAAAAACTGAGATGTCTTATTTAACAACTGAGAAGAAAGCAAAAATTTTTACAGATTTTGGTGGTAAAGCTACCAATACCGGATCTATCGAAGGCCAGATTGCTCTGTTAACAGAACGTATTAACCACATTTCTGAGCACTTAAAAGCCAACAAAAAAGATTTCTCTTCACAAAGAGGATTAATGGCTATGGTAGGCCGCCGTAAACGTTTATTAACTTACCTGAGCAAGCACGACCTCATGGGTTACAGAGCTTTGTTGGAAAAGCTAAATTTACGTAAATAATATAATTTTCATTAATATGTAATTTGAATTTTTCCCAACTGTAACATTTTCAGTTGGGAATCGTTCTTTATACTCATCCTGATTTCTACACCTATCAATATAGATTTACATTTTAACATTTTAACATATAAACATATTAACATCATAACTAATCTCCATGTCATTTTTACAACCTAAAAATATTACGTTTGATATTGGTAACAATCGAATGGTTACCATCGAAACAGGTAAGCTGGCACGTCAGGCTGACGGCGCTGTTACAGTTCGTCAGGGTAATTGTGTAATACTGGCTACTGTAGTTGCCAACAAAGAGCCTAAAGAAGGGCAGGAATTTTTTCCCTTATCCGTAGATTACCAGGAAAAATTTGCTTCTGCAGGCCGTATCCCCGGATCTTTCTTTAAAAGAGAAGCCAGATTGAATGATTATGAAATTCTTACCTCTCGTTTGATTGACAGAGCCCTGCGTCCGTTATTTCCGGAAGATTATTTTTGTGATGTACAGGTATTGGTGACACTGGTTTCTTCAGATGGAGAAATAATGCCCGATTCACTAGCCTGTCTTGCCGCCTCTGCAGCCTTAGCCGTATCGGATATTCCCATTCAGGAAATTATCTCTGAAGTAAGGGTTGTAAGTATCGATGGTGAAATTATCATTAATCCTACCAGAAGCCAATTAGCGAAAGCCGACTATGAATTTATTGTGGCCGCTACAGAGAAAAATATTATGATGGTGGAGGGAGAAGCTAAAGAATGCCAGGAAGAAGATTTAATTAAAGCTTTGGAAGCTGCTCATGAAGCCATTCGTATACAGATTAAAGCTCAGGCAGAGTTGAGGACATTAGCGGGTGTTACTGCAAAACGTGAATATACCAAACCTTACCGCAACGAAGAGCTTAACCAAAAAATTATTGCTTTTGCCAAAGATAAAATGCATGCAATAGCTGCCTCTGCTTCGGATAAGCATACCCGTAGTGATGCCTTTAAAAAGTTAAATGAAGAAGTAACAACATTTTTAGGTGAAGAATTACCTGAAAATGATAAAGACCTGATTGATTACTATATGGGAGAGCTGCAATACCATGTAGTACGAGATATGATTTTGAATGATGGTAAACGTTTGGATGGCAGGGCTACTGAAGATATCAGGCCGTTAGCCATGGAAACGGACATATTGCCTACACCACACGGTTCGGCCTTATTTACTCGTGGTGAAACACAATCTTTGACAACCGTTACACTGGGTACTCCGTTGGATGAATTGTTGATTGAAAGTGCAGCGAAATCAGAATACGCTAAATTTATTTTGCATTATAACTTCCCTCCATTTTCTACCGGTGAAGTAAAAATGATGAGAGGTGTAGGTAGAAGAGAAGTAGGACATGGTAACCTGGCCATGCGTTCCTTAAAGAAAATGATGCCCGGTAGCGATTATCCTTATACAGTAAGAGTAGTAAGTGATATTTTAGAAAGTAATGGTTCTTCGTCTATGGCTACCGTTTGTGCCGGATCATTGGCGTTGATGGATGCCGGTGTACCGTTGGCCAAACATGTGAGTGGCGTAGCCATGGGCCTTATCAAGAAAGGAGATCAATATGCAGTATTGACCGATATTCTGGGTGATGAAGATCATTTGGGTGATATGGATTTTAAAGTAACCGGTACAAAAGACGGTATCTGCGGTGTTCAGATGGATATTAAAGTAGATGGTTTGAGTATGGATATTATGCGTAAAGCTTTAGAGCAGGCTAAAAAAGGGCGCTTACATATTTTAGATGCCATGTATACCTGCAGAGCTGCACCAAGAGAGGATGTGAAAGAACATGCACCTCGTATGGTTAAATTATTTATCGATAAAGAATTTATCGGTGCAGTGATTGGACCACAAGGAAAAGTAATTCAGGAAATACAGAGAGAAACTGCCACCACCATCAACATTGAAGAAGTGGGGAATATTGGCGAAGTAAGCATTTTCTCTCCGGCAAAAGAGGGGCTGGATAAAGCGGTAGCCTGGGTGAAAGGACTGGTAGCTATGCCGGAAGTAGGAGAAGTGTATGAAGCCACTGTTAAAAGCATTAAAGAATTTGGCGCATTTGTAGAGTTCTTGCCAAAAAAAGAGGGCCTTTTACACATCAGTGAAATCAGCTGGAAAAGGTTAGAAACCATGGACGGTGTGTTTAAAGAAGGTGATAAAGTAAAAGTTAAATTAATCGGTATTGATCATAAAACCGGTAAATTTAAATTAAGCAGAAAAGTATTGATACCAAAGCCTGAAGGAGCTCCCCCAAGACCACAGGGACAGCAGGGAGGCAATGCTCCGGCGAATAACTAAAATGTTTTTTGTACAGTCGGCCATCTTTTAAAGGTGGCCGATTTTTTTTGCCCTGTGGGTCTTTTTGCAAAATGATCCGAGGTGACACCAAAATGTTTTTTGTACAGTCGACCACCTTTCAAAGGTGGTCGACTTTTTAGACGATGTTAGAGCAGAGATTGGATGGAATACAAAGTTTTGCAGTACTAGTTTTGGCAATATATTTGATAGTCTTTTTTTTGTACAGTCGACCACCTTTCAAAGGTGGTCGACTTTTTATCATTTGTAAAAGACGTTATTAGAGCAGGGATTGGATGGAACACAAAGTTTTGCAGTACTAGTTTTGGCAAGATATTTGATAATCATAACAAAATAATTTATTAAAATTAATAATATAATAACATTTTATGGTAACAGTTGTATGGTCGGGCAGAGGTTATTTAACATTAATCGTTTGGGTAGTATGTGTATTTTTATTTGTTTTTGTGCTTCCGGAAGCATATAGAAACAGCTATGCGCCGGCAATAGCAACTTTTACTACAGGAATTTTTAATTGGTTTTTTGGCAACAAATGGAATATCCAACAAGCTAAAATTGAAGTAGATGAAGAGACTGGCCAACAGTATTTATACAAAAATCAGCACACTTTTTTCTGGGTTCCCATGCAGTATTGGGGATTGGTTTTGTCCATTGTAGGAATATGGCTTTTTTACAAATATTCTCTTACTATATCGGGAATTGCAGCTGCTATATTTATTGGTATGTTGGTGTTGCATTTTACAAAAAAAGGATCCACTAAAAATGAATCTTCATCACATATTGAGTCAGCTCCCATTCAGCATGATAGGCATACCATGCGTCGGTAAAATTGAAGTATAGAATAAAAAATACTTACCATTAAGCAGATAGCAGTATTATATTTGAAGAACAGCAATCTTTGTGAATGGGTTAAAAGATAAAATTACATATATCTGATAAAAATCGGAATAAATATGGTGAAATATCCTAAGGAGATTGGAAAAAATTAATCTAATCTCATCTAAAAGTTAAAATTGAAACATTCTTAAAACATCCTTAGAAAGACTAAAAATTCTAATGTTCGAGTGTAATTTAGTCAATCCATTTATTCTATTAACAACCGAACTGTCTACAACAAAATGATAAATAATTTTTCCAATTATTTGACTTTTTTCTGGGCTTGAAGAATCAATCAATAAACATGCAAAAGGTGATAAGGGAAAGATAAATTTGAAATCTTCTCCCAATCCGCCTATACTTCTTGAAACATCATTATTAATGATTACTCCTGGATTATCTGAAGTTATAAATTGATTTCCTTTCTCTGGGTGTAAAACTATCTGTTTGTATTGAAATAGTTGGGTAGCTAAAGATGTTATAATTGATTGTTCATCATAATTTATAAAGGTAGATAGGTACATGTCATATAACTTGTTATCATCATTTCTATTTTTTTGTATGTGCTGGTCAAGATAAGAAACCCAATCGAAGTTCAATTGTGAATCAGAGGGCATTCCTTTTAAAAGTTCATCTTTGTATGATCCATTATCAATATTCTTTTTGATTGCATTTATAATAATATTCCTTGTAAGTGGGTTTTTTCTTTTGATTGTAACTAAAGTTTCCAAAAATAGTTTATAAGTATTTTTTTCAATTATTCGAGTGGAATTATTATATGTAATAATTTTTGATATATTCTTGCCATAATTATTTTCTTGTTTTCTAAATGAGTATTTCTCAATATAATTTTCATCTCCTACATCATTAAAATCTAATGTTTCCTTTGTTTTTAATTTAAATGCATCAAACTCATAACAAATCTGTGCGGTAGTACATGGAGATACTTTTTGCTCGTTTTTTTTTCTTTTCCATAATTGTTTTTGACTATTCGCAAATTGCTTTAAATAGCACTCAGGAATATAATGGTGTTTACGTGGAATATTTCTCATTTAAAAATTTTGTCAGCAGAATGCCTTATAATGTTACTTAAATCGTTTACATAAATCTTTGTAATAGACTTATCATTTGCAAAGCTATTTAAGTATAATATTAAGTAGAAACATAAAATATCCACAGCTTTCTACATGGCCTTGTTAGTATTTTGTGGGTATAATTATTACTAAATAATTTAGCCTAAATATTTTAGTATTTGTTAGTGTAGCTTTTTAAATTTCTGTCAAATGTGATAGTCGACAGACAGTACAAAAATTATTACATTTTAGGGTTTTTGAAAAAATCTATCTAATACTTCCTGAATAGAAGGATAAGTATTTGCCATTACTTCCTGTAGGTTTTGTCGGGTTACCCAAATGGCTTTTTCTATATTTTCTTCTGTTTGTGGCTGCAAGGGCTGATCTTTAGAGCAGATAATGTGATACCAGTGAGTAGTTTTAAGAAAATAATTTCCGTAAGCTTTATACGTATGATAGGTTTCGCCTATTTTATTTTTAAGTGTTAGCCCCAGAAGGCCTGTTTCTTCCTCTACTTCTCTTAAAGCGCAAGTTGAAGAGGCTTCGTTGTCTTCCATTTTTCCTTTAGGCAAATCCCATTTGCCAAGTCTATAAATAAATAAAATTTCCTGGTCTTCATTTTCTACAACACCTCCGGCTGCTTCGATAGCAGTAAATTGCTGGAAGAATTTTTTTTGTAATGATGAAAAATTTTTGTCAATAACTATGCCTGAAGTAAAGTCCGTTTCTTCTGTTTTTGCAATGAGTGATTGTAGAGCAATGTTATCGGGATTCTCCAGAATAATGTCTTCCGATTGTTGTTTGATTGATTCTGGAGTATCACAAAGGATAATTTTCTTATTGTTAAAATAAATGTTGATGTGCATGATTTTACCTGCGTCTGACGGTCCCCGTCTGACGCAGGTAAAATTAATTCTTTCTATTTAAATACTTTCAGATTATTTAATTTGCAGCATGACAAATGAAAAAGCGGTAGCAGAAAAATTGCTACAGGTTGATGCCGTAAAATTAAATCTTCAACAACCCTACACCTGGGCCAGTGGCTGGAAAAGCCCTATTTACTGCGATAACAGAAGTGTTCTGTCTTATCCATATATCAGAGATTTTCTGAAAAGTGAAATGTGTAGTATTATTTTTGAAAAATTTGAAGAGGCAGATGTGCTGGCTGGTGTAGCCACGGCGGGCATTGCCTGGGGCGCTATGGCTGCTGATCAATTGAAGTTGCCATTTATGTATGTGCGGCCCAAACCTAAGGAACATGGATTGGGCAATCAAATTGAGGGGCATTTTACTTTCGGGCAAAAAGTAGTGGTGGTGGAGGATTTGATTTCAACAGGTAAAAGTAGTTTACAGGTTTGTGAAGTGCTTCAAAATGCCGGATTGGAGGTAATAGGTATGGTAGCTATTTTCACTTATGGATTTGATGTTGCAGAGAAAGCTTTTGCTCAGTTGGGCATACCATACCTGGCACTCACTAACTATTCAGCACTTATTGAGCTGGCGATTGAACAGGGAAGAGTGAGTCATGAGCATCAGGATATTTTACTTCAATGGCGTCAGGATCCGGCTAACTGGAAAGGTATTAGCTAATGGATCATTTTTTGTGCGTAAACCTAATCACTCCGCTTTTTTGCAGATCAGATGTAATACGAACTTCGTATCTTTTATTACCGTCGGTAACAATCATTAAAGCGGTATTGGGTGGAATTTCACCTAGATTTTCAGCATACATAGTCAACTCACTTATTTCCTGGTTATTATCCACTTTTAAATCAAGACTGATAGGATTGGCGCTTAATTTCTTCTTAGCCAGAATCAGATGACCATTGTAAAATAGAGAAACGGTATCGCCATCAATATCGCCATTATCATACAAATCCACTTTGAAAGTTTCGTTTTCTATTTCGATTGTTTTTAGCAGATTACTGTTTCTTTTTTCAAAACCTTTATTAAGTTGAATATTTTTTGGCCCTTCTTTTTGAGGGGTAGAAGGCGGTATGGGAGCTTGCACTTCCGGCTCCATTTTTAAGGGTGGATTATTTTTTGCAACAGACGGTTCTGTATTGTTATTTTGCTTTTTTACTACCGGTGGTTTGGGCGTAGTTGAGGTTTGATTTTTTGCTGTACTACTACTTTTGTTTTGTTGGGTTTTAACATTATCATTAGTAGGCTTATTTACCCTGGCTTCCGATTTGTTGTATTGAGGTGTAACTGGTTTGAGAACCCTGCGTGAAAGGACTGTGCTACCATAACCGCAGTTACCTTCCTGGTTGGGTGCCGGAATCCATGAGCCTTCTAGCGTTTCCTCATCGCCTTTTTTAAAAAAAGTAAGTTTATGAATTTGAAAACAGTTGCGTACATAATAAGGAACGTTGGTTTTGGTTCGTTCTGTTTCGGTTACTTCAACGTATTTGCTTTTGTTGTTTACTTTTCCTTTGAGTTTGCAAATAGTATAATACCTGTTGCCTCCTTCATTAAAATAAGTGTAAGAATAACCGGTGACATTACTGCCATTACATTCTAACTCTAATACATATTCACATTTTTCACCTCCCCAACCAACAAAAGAGGTGCTTTTATCTGCAAAATAGCCTTTCCACTGACCGGTAAAGTTTTGTGAATATGCAGTCAGCACACTCAAAAATATTATATAAATAAGTAATATTCTTTTCATTATATATTATTTTATAATGTATTTATATTTTAAAATATTCAATTTTTTGCTTTTACTACAAAAATATAGAGTTTAGATGCGTAAATCTACATATTTACATAATTCGATCTGCCAATACTTCGTTAAATTTGCGGTTTAAGATACTTGAAAGGATATTATATATGATAAAAATAACATTACCGGATGGGGCGATTAGAGAATACGCAGAAGGTGTTACTGCATTGGATGTAGCTAAATCTATCAGTGAAGGATTGGCCAGAAAAGTATTGGCTGCTAATATAAATGACGAAGTATGGGATGCTACAAGGCCGATAACGGATAACGTAAAATTAAAATTACTGACCTGGGATGATGAGGAGGCAAAATCTACCTTTTGGCATTCTTCTGCCCATTTGATGGCGGAGGCAGTGGAAAACGCCTTCCCGGGTGTAAAATTTTGGGTAGGTCCTCCCATAGAAAGAGGTTTTTATTACGATATGGATTTGGGAGGGGCAAAATTGAGTGAGGAGGATCTGGCAAGCTTAGAGAAGAAAATGAATGAGCTGGCGAAACAAAATAATCCTTATGTTCGTTCGGAGGTATCTAAAAAAGATGCAGTTCAATACTTTACAGAAAAAGGTGATGAATACAAGTTAGATCTGTTAAGTGGATTGCAGGATGGTAACATTACTTTTTACAAACAAGGTGGCTTTACTGATTTATGCCGTGGACCACATATTCCTCATACCGGATTTATTAAGGCTATCAAATTGTTAAGTGTAGCTGGTGCTTATTGGAAAGGCGATGAGAAAAATAAAATGCTCACCCGGGTATACGGCATTACATTTCCCAATCAGAAAGAATTAGATGACTATTTAACCTTTTTAGAAGAAGCAAAAAAAAGGGATCATCGAAAGCTGGGGAAAGAGTTGGAGCTTTTTACCTTTTCCGAAAAAGTAGGTATGGGCTTACCCATGTGGTTACCAAAAGGTACCATGGTAAGAGAGCGGTTACAGCGTTTTTTGCAGCAGGCACAAATTGATAGCGGTTATCTGCCGGTTATTACCCCTCATATTGCCTTAAAGGGCTTGTACGTTACTTCCGGGCATTATGAAAAATACGGAAAAGATAGTTTTCAGGCCATCCAAACGCCGCATGAAGGAGAGGAGTTTTTCCTAAAACCGATGAACTGTCCTCATCATTGTGAAATTTATAAATCATCGCCCAGGAGTTATAAAGATTTGCCTCTAAGGCTGGCTGAGTTTGGCACGGTTTATCGTTATGAGCAGCATGGAGAACTGCATGGACTTACAAGAGTAAGGGGTTTTACGCAGGATGACGCTCACTTATTTTGTATGCCTGAACAGGTAAAAGAAGAATTTAAAAAGGTGATAGATTTGGTGTTGCATGTATTTGAGGTGCTTAATTTCAAGGATTATATTGCACAAATATCTTTACGAGATCCTGACGATAAAAGTAAATATATCGGTAGTGATGAAAACTGGGAATTGGCAGAAAAGCATATCATTGAAGCAGCTGCAGAAAAGAATCTGCCAACTGTGGTAGAATATGGTGAAGCGGCGTTTTATGGTCCTAAGCTCGACTTTATGGTGAAAGATGCTATTGGACGTAAATGGCAATTGGGAACTGTACAGGTAGATTATAATTTGCCGGAGCGTTTTGAATTAGAATATGTGGACGCAGATAATACTAAAAAGCGCCCTGTGATGATTCACAGAGCGCCTTTTGGAAGTATGGAGCGTTTTATCGCTGTATTGATAGAGCACTGTGGTGGTAAATTCCCGTTATGGCTGACGCCTGTTCAGGTAAAAATATTACCTATCAGTGATAAATTTTTAGATTATGCACAGAGCGTTTTGCAGATTTTGAAAACGGCTGATATCCGGGCAGAAATTGACGATAGAAATGAAAAAATTGGTAAAAAAATCAGGGATACAGAATTAGCTAAAATACCTTACATGCTGGTAATAGGCGAGAAAGAAATGAATGACAGTAAGGTCGCCGTCAGAAGGCAGGGGGTAGGCGATCTTGGCACAAAATCTGTAGAAGATTTCCTGAAAGACATATTGACCGAGGTAAAAGAAAAAAAATCAGAATAATTTGTATTTTTGAGGTATGACGGCAACACAATCGTTTAAAATATATGAAGTTCTCCTTCGGCATTTTAAAAACAATGACGATGCAAAAGTAGTGGTAGAAGAAATCGAGCAAATAATAGATCAAAAATTCGAGAAAGAAAAGAACGAACTGGCTACAAAACAGGATATTCATTTATTAAGAGAAGATATACTTAAATTTCAGACGTATTTCGAAAAGAGGATGAATACTTTTATGGTATGGATTATGGGAACCATCATTGCCGTCGGTGCATTAATAGTAGCAATCATTAAACTTTAAATAAACAAATTTTTTAACTAAAATCAATTAATGGCATTTCCACCCAGACAACCGAGAGGGGCATTTAACCCACGTTTTAAGAAAGAACAACAACAGGAACATCGTACTAACCATATGATTCGTGTACCCGAGGTACGGTTAGTAGGCGAAAACATTGAAGTAGGTGTTTATCCTACGCAGGAAGCCCTGAAAATGGCACAAGAGCAGGGCTTAGACCTGGTAGAAATTTCTCCGGGTGCTGTACCGCCTGTTTGTAAAATTATAGATTACAATAAATTTCTGTACGATCAGAAAAAGAAGCAGAAAGAAATGAAGGCGAAAGCAAAAACCAGTGAGGTAAAAGAAATTCGCTTTACACCTAATACAGATGACCACGATTTTGAGTTTAAGGCCAAGCATGCAGAAAAGTTTTTACAGGATGGCAATAAAGTAAAAGCGCATGTACAATTTAAAGGTCGTGCCATCATGTTTAAAGAAAGAGGTGAACTTCTCTTATTGAAATTTGCCGATAAATTGAAAGAAGTGGGTACACTCGAAGGCATGCCTAAAATGGAAGGTAAGCGTATGCTGGTGATGTTTGCACCCAAAAGTCAGAAAAAGAAAGTCTGATAAACCCAGAATTGATTAAAAAATTTAATATAATACATTGATTATTAACTGAATATAAATATGTATTTTGCTTATATAAAATAAATAGTTTTATATATTTGCAAAATTATATCATATTAAATATTATTCAGTTTTATGAAAAGATTATTATTTAAAGGCCTTTTTTTATTTTTTGCAGGTACAGTTACTATCCTGAATGTCAGAGGATCTTTTAAGTCCTCGTCTACTACGGTTATTTTACAAACATCTCAGCAAGAAAGAATTGCCGAAAATAGTATTTACATGACTACGAAATTCAATGCTACCCCTGGATTTCTTGCAACTTTCCGATTTGCTGTGGCTTACACTCCTGCTGTACTTAATGCGGTAGCTACTGCGACAAAAGGAGGCATAGAAATACCCGAAGCCACATCATACACCCAATTACAAAGGGATTTGAAAATGAGTAAGCTGGATTCAGAGTAGACTATTGTAAAAGGTTAATAAATGAATAATTTCAAATTCTGCCCGGATGCTAAAGATCCGGGCATTTGTATTATTAAAATAAATATATATTTACGATTTATGCAAAGCAATTTCTCTTTGCATCATTTATAATAAATAAAATATTTAATAAAATAAAATTTTAAAAATGAAATATCTTTTTACTGCTTTAGCCTTAGGTGTCACTTTATCTTCTCAGGCTCAAAAGAGTTGTAATTGTAATGGTTTGGACATTTTTCCAGAAGCCAAACCATTATTAACTTCTACCGTAAGTGGCAAAAAAATAACTGTCTGCGGATATGAGGATAGCCAGGAGATTAAAGCAAATCTTTTCTATAAGGACCAAAAATCAGACAAAACAGTGTATGTAAATGGATTCGGAATTTATAATTGTACAGATAAGAATTCCATATTTGTTGCAGAGGGAGAAATCGATAATAATATCATTAAGGTTTATCCAGGTTATATAGAAGTTACCCGTTTGGTAGATATGCCTGTAGGCAAAAATTTTGAATTTAAATCTCTACCGGTAATTTCTTATAAAATAAAACTTATGGGAAATACATCTAAAATTGATACCTCATTTGTTTTGCCAACAAAGATATTTACCCAGCAGTTTCTTGCTTCACTAAAGAAAAAAGCTGATCAAATGAAAAGGCAAAGCAAAAGTGACGATTATCTTGATTATTTAGATTACCTGACTTCATATAATTTTATCAATGCTGTTTTAAATCCTGCCAAATATGCAGAAGAATTTAAAAATATGGAGGGTTTAGATGGGGCATACGCAGAAGTCCACGGTACTTTACTTGACTACTATGATATTTTTGAAAATCAACATCATAAATAAAAACAGATTAACGTATTTACTGATTGCCGGGTGGAGGACATCCGGCAATTTCTTACCCCTTCCTTTCCCAAACCAATGCACTGGCCCCTAAAATAGCGGCATCAGCTTCCGGAAGCTTACTGAAAATGAGTTTTACTTTATTTTGAAAAACAGGTAAGAGATTTTTCTCCATGTGCTCACGAGTGGGATTCATAATCAGGTCGCCGGCCTTCGTCATACCACCAAATAATATAATGGCCTCCGGCGATGAAAACATGACAAAATTAGCCAACGCCTGTCCTAAAATTTTTCCGGTAAATTCGTATACCTGCCGGGCAAGGGTATCACCTTGTACGGCACACTCGTACACAATTTTGCTATCAATTGCTTCTTTATTATACTTACGGAGAAGGCTATCCGAAGTGCTGCTTTGTAAAAACTCAATGGCCGTCATAGCTACGCCTGTAGCGCTGGCATAGCTCTCCAGGCAGCCGTGAGAGCCTGTTTCCGGATGCAACCTGCCATCCGGAATAATGATGGTATGGCCCAATTCTCCTGCAAAGCCATCATGTCCCAGTATCAGTTGGCCGTTGGCTACAATACCGCTTCCTACACCGGTACCCAGCGTAATCATGATAAAATCTTTCATGCCTCTGGCTGCGCCGTACATCATTTCACCAATGGCAGCCGCATTGGCATCGTTGGTGAGTACAGCGGGTACGCCTAAGCGTTCACCAATCGTTTTAGCCAGTGGTATGATGCCTTTCCACCTCAGATTAGGAGCGTATTCAATGGTGCCGGTATAAAAATTACCATTGGGAGCACCAATACCCACCCCACGAATGGTTTCTATACCACCCACCTGTTCAATGGCAGGGTTCAGGGCTTCATATAAATCCTGTAAAAAATCATCCAGCAAGTCATGCTTACGGGTTGAGATGGCGCCTCTGTATAAAATATCACCCCGATGATCTACGATTCCAAAAACGGTGTTAGTGCCACCAATATCAATGCCTATAGCGTATTCGTTTCTCATAATAAATTTTATGGCTTTAATTGTGTCTGACGGTTCCCGTCTGACACAATTAAAAGTAAGGCGATTTCTATATCCTTGTCTGACGGTCCCCGTCTGACACAACTAAAAAGTAAGTCGATTCCTATATCCTTGTCTGACGGTCCCCGTCTGACACAAATACTGGCAGCACCCGTCTGACACAATTAAAAAGTAAGGCGATTTTTCATATCCTTGTCAGACGGGGACCGTCAGACAAGGATATAAGCGTGAGGGATAGTCCGATCCCGGATATCCGGGAGTACGCCCAAAAATTCAATAATCTAGCATCGCTACAACTATCACTAATGCTTGCTATCAGCTACCTCAGCATCATAATCAATGCCCTGTTTTCTTAAAATTCCTTTTACCACAAAAGCAAATAATGCCAAATAGCCAAAGCAGGCTGCCGCTACCCAATATGACTGATGAATACCGGTTACATCTGCCAGCTTTCCCTGGATAGGAGGTATGATGCCACCGCCTAAAATCATCATAATTAAAAATGCTGATCCCTGTGTGGTATACTTTCCCAATCCTGCAATAGACAATGAAAAAATACATGGCCACATGATAGAGCAACATAATCCACCGCTTAAAAAAGCATAAATAGCAATTGTTCCGCTATTGAAAATGCCGATAATCATAGCTCCAACACCCAGTAAACCAAAAATCAGCAAAGTTCTGGCAGGCTTATCATTACTTATATAAAATGCTAAAATTTGTAGCAATACACATATAAAATAATAATATAATGGCTTCATATCGTATTGGGCCAGCGTATTAGCGCTGATGATCACTCCGAAGGCCAGTAGTGGTACAATAAATTGGAGTAAAATTTTAGTATTTTTTGAAAGTTTAAAGGCAGAAACAGCGCCAGCCCATCGGCCAATCATCAGGCTACCCCAATACATGGAGATATAGGGTGCCGCCTGGGATGACTGTAACCCTCCAAAGTCGGGTTGCTTCAGCAATTCGCTTAAATTACTACCAATAGCCACTTCCACGCCTACATATACGAAAATGGCCAGCATGCCTAAAACCAATTGCGGATATTGCATGGCTCCCCAGCCTTCCGGCTTTTTACGGGCACTAAAATTAACTACCAGCAATCCTGCTACCACAATGGCTAAAGCGCCCAGTAACCATTTCATTCGGTAAGCTTCCAGCGCATGCCTGTCGGCTTCACTGAGTAATGTAATATCCGTTTTATAGCTATTAAAAACCGGGGCAAACATCACTATTAACAATCCGGTCATGATTAGCAGTGTGAACAAGGCTTTATTGGCTTTCTCTGTTTTTTCTTCATTAATGCCGGCAGGAACTTTTTTGGAAAAATAAAATAAGGAGGCTGCACCGATAAATAATGCTCCTACACAACTGTATAAAATGATTACCTTACCCAGGCTTAATGAAGCAATTTGCTCATCAGTAATGGCTGCTGTAGTGCCAAATAGTGCAAAGGCTACGACAATGGGACCAATGGTAGTACCGAATGAGTTAACACCTCCTCCTAAATTGACACGGCTGGTACCCGTAGCCGGATCACCCAGCGAAATGGCAAAGGGCTGTGCAGAGGTTTGCTGTAGTGAGAATCCTAAGGCTACTATAAACAAACCTACCAGCATTCCTGCAAATGTATTTACATTAACAGCTATGATCATAGCTACAGCGCCTAAGGCCGAAAAGATCAGCCCATACACAATACTTTTTTTATAACCCCATTTACCGACTAAATCCTTTCCTCCAAAAGCGCCGAAAGCGAATAGTAATAAGGCTCCGATATAATATGCAGTATAAAAGGCAAAATCAATTAACTGGCTTTGAAACTGATCTAAATGGAAGTAATGCTTGCAAAAAGGGATGAAAACACTATTGCCGGCTGCGATGAATCCCCAAAAAAAGAATACGGTTACCAGCGTTCCCAAAGCTCCATAGTTGGTAGCATTTTGTGGCTGACTGGCGGACTCAGCCATAGCTGAGGCAGGTTGTATAGTTGGCATATTTATTTTTTAAAGGATACAAAATAGAATAAATTCACAACTTAGAAAAAAAATAGTATTCAAAATTTGTGAGTAACGAAAACCTTCTTATTTTGACAAGAATATACTGTATCAATGGAAATAATTCATATAAGCGCTGAGTGTTATCCAGTAGCTAAAGTAGGAGGACTGGCAGATGTTGTTGGCGCCCTGCCGAAATATCAAAACCAATTAGGACACATTGCCAAAGTAGTGATGCCCATGCATCGAACCAAATTTTTATATGATAATGAGTGGGAGGTGGTACATAAAGGGTCTTTTATCATGGCCTCTAATCATTTAGATTATACCATCATCAAAGAAAAAACCAATAAATTGGGCTTTGATCTTTATTGTGTAGATATTTATGGACTGCTGGACAGGGTAAACGTGTATTCATATGATGATGATACCGAAAGATTTATGGCCTTTCAAATTGCAGTGGTTGACTGGATGAGTAAATGGCAGCATCGCCCTGATATTGTGCATGTACACGACCATCATACGGCGTTGATACCGTTCATGATGCAGTATTGTTTTGCGTATCGACATTTATCGACTATTCCTACTGTGTTAACCGTACACAATGCCCAGTATCAGGGGTGGATGGGCTGGGACAAAAGTAATTATATTCCTGCATGGGATCGATGGCGCTGGGGAGCTTTGGATTGGGATAATACGATTAACCCATTGGCAAGCGGTGTAAAATGTGCAGCCAGGGTTACTACTGTAAGTCCGAGTTATATGGAAGAACTTACTCAATCTGCCAATGGATTGGAAAAGTTGTTTCAATATAAACGGGGTAAATGTATGGGCATTTTAAACGGTATAGACAATGCTGTTTGGGATCCGGCGACTGACAATTATATTACTGATAATTATTCGGTAGAAAATTTTCAGGAAGGAAAGCAGCTAAACAAAGAAAAACTGTGTGAGCAGTTTGGGCTGGATATTAACAAACCCTTGATCATTTTTATTGGAAGATTTGTAGGAGAAAAAGCAGCCGATTTATTGCCACAGACTATTGGTGATGCATTGTACTACATAGATGGTAATATGAATTTCTTGATTTTAGGCAGTGGAGAGCCTCAGGTGGAGTATCAACTCACATCTATGAAAGGCCACCTGATGGGCTATTATAATTCGCAAATTGGATACAATGAAAAGTTGAGCCACCAGATGTATGCCGGAGCTGATTTTTTGCTGATGCCCAGTCGTGTAGAGCCTTGTGGGTTAAATCAAATGTACGCAATGCGGTATGGTGCAGTACCGATTGTACGAAAAACAGGAGGGTTAAAAGATACGGTAATAGATTATGAGGATCCATTTGGTTTTGGCATTTGTTTTACCCAGGCAAATGTTGGCGAAATTACACATGCCATATATAGGGCTACACAGCTTTATAATGACACAGTTAAAATGGATGAGGTGGTTGAAGTAATGATGAAGATTGACAATAGCTGGGAAAAAAGTGCAAAAAATTATGTAGCTATTTATCAACAGTTGGTCTAAATGCTATTATTTTTTATTTAAATGAAAAATACCAATATATTTATCCTATAATAAACTTATTAAACAGGCTCTATGGATATTTCAAAAAAAGTTGTGGCAGTTATTTTGGGTGGTGGTGCAGGTACCAGGTTGTATCCGTTGACTTCTACCCGGAGTAAACCGGCTGTTCCTATTGCCGGTAAGTATCGATTAGTTGATATTCCTATTTCCAACTGTATCAACTCCAGTATTAATAAAATGTTTGTGCTGACGCAGTTTAATTCTGCATCTCTTAATAAGCATATAAAAAATACTTATCAGTTTAGTGTGTTCAGCAGTGGCTTTGTAGATATTCTGGCAGCAGAGCAAACACCCGATAGTTTGGGTTGGTTTCAGGGTACGGCTGATGCGGTGCGGCAATCGCTTCGGCATATTGGTAACTATGATTTTGATTATGTGTTGATTTTATCCGGAGATCAATTATACCAGATGGATTTTAGAGAAATGCTGGATAATCATATTTCCAGTAATGCTGATCTATCGATTGCTACTATTCCGGTGGGAGAAAGAGAAGCTCCGGAATTCGGCATTTTAAAGTCGGATGAAGATAGTTGTATTACTTCATTTATTGAAAAGCCCTCGAAGAATTTACTACCACAATGGGTTAGCGATACAGGCCCTGAAATGCAGGCTCAGGGACGGGTTTATCTGGCCTCTATGGGTATTTATATTTTTAATAGAAAATTGTTATTTGATCAATTATTGATCGACAAAAAAGATGCTACTGATTTTGGTAAGGAAATTATTCCTTCGTCTATAGATGACTGTAAGGTAATCAGTTATCAATACGATGGTTATTGGACAGATATTGGTAATATTTATTCTTTTTTTGAAGCCAACCTGGCTTTAACGTTGGAATTGCCACCTTTTAACTTATTTGACAATGAAAGGATGATTTATAGTCGCTCCCGAATGCTGCCACCGGCAAAAATCAGCGGAACAACATTGGTGCAGACGATTATTGCCGAGGGATCCATCATTCATGCCAGCAGAATAGAAAACAGCGTAATTGGTATTCGTAGCCGAATTGGCCACGATACTACCATTTTGAGTTCTTATATCATGGGTTGCGATTTTTATGAAACCCTGGAAGAAATAGAACGGAATGCCGAAAAAGGCATACCAAAAATTGGTATTGGTGAAAGATGTTATTTCAAAAATGTAATTATGGATAAGGATTGCAGGGTAGGTAATGATGTACAAATCAATGGGGGGCCACATTTAACGGATGTAAATCATTCTTTATACACAGTAAAAGACGGAGTGGTGGTATTGAAGAAGGGCTCTATTATCCCGGATGGATTTGTTGTTTAAGATCACGGATGCCTTGATAAAAAATCAAAAACATTGAGCTCTTAGTAGATATTCGATTCCGCAGATATGATCACTGATTGAGTTCAATTTATTAATATCAATGCCGCAAAGGGTTGAGTATGTTTATCTGCCAGTAGTTATGTATATTAAATAATTTTAATATTTTATATAAACCAACAACAATTAAATAAACGACTGCTATGCTTGAAACTTCTGCCTGGCAAAAACCAAGGCTTAGTATTGCGCAAATCATCAACATGAGTGTGGGCTTTTTTGGGATTCAGTTTGGTTGGGATTTGCAAAGGGCCAATATGGGGCCTATTTACGAATATTTACATGCTAACCCGGACGAAATTCCATTACTTTTTTTGGCAGCACCGCTTACCGGGTTATTAGTTCAACCGATTATCGGATACATGAGCGACCGTACCTGGCATCCACGGTGGGGTAGAAGAAGGCCTTACTTTTTAATTGGCGCAATTTTTAGTTCTGTTGCTTTGATATTTATGCCTCATAGTCCGGTTTTGTGGATAGCTGCAGGCTTGCTTTGGATTATGGATGTATTTGGTAATGTTGCTATGGAGCCATTTAGGGCTTTTGTAACAGATAAATTATCCGAAGAGCAACGGACACAGGGTTTCGTAATGCAAAGTTTAATGATTGGTTTGGGGGGTAGCATCGCATCCGCACTTCCCTGGCTGATGGCCAATGTTTTTCATTTTAGCAGCCACGCTGAGAGTGGCGTAATACCTGATAATGTTAAGTGGAGCTTTTATATTGGGGCTTTTTTCTTTCTGGCTTCTGTTTTGTACACTGTTTTTACTTCAAAAGAGTATCCGCCTCCAAGTATAGGATTTAAAGAAAAAGTGCAGGAATCCAATAAAGGTTTTGGTGGAGGTGTAAAAGAAATATTTAACTCTATTGTGAACATGCCCGGTAAAATGAAAGCATTAGCGCTAGTGCAGTTCTTTACGTGGCCCGGTTTATTTTTAATGTGGTTTTACTACAGTACAGCCGTTGCCAGGAATGTTTTTCATGCTACCAGTGAAACAGATGCTGTGTATACGGTGGGAGTAAGTTTTGCCGGTCTTACATTGTCATTTTATAACGTTGTAACTTTTTTGTTTGCTTTTATTTTACCATTTATTGCAAAAAAATTGGGTCGTAAATTAACACACTCTATATGTCTGCTATGTGGTGCTATCGGCTTGATTAGCGTGGCTTTTGTTGAAAATAAATATATGTTGTATGGCTGTATGACTGGTGTGGGCATAGCTTGGGCCAGCATTTTATCCATGCCTTATGCCATGCTTAGTGGAGTATTACCGGAAAATAAAGTAGGTGTGTACATGGGAATATTTAACTTCTTTATTGTATTGCCTGAAATTATTGCTTCTCTTGGTTTTGGATGGATTATGAAAAATATATTGAACAATGACAGGTTATTGGCTGTACAATGTGGTGGTGTGTTGATGATTGTTGCGGCTATTTTGTGTTTTATTCTGGTAAAAGAAAAAAAATAATTTTCTATTTATATCTATCCGCAGGCTAAGTCTTCGGATAGATATAAATAGGCATAAAATAACATTCATGAAAAGAAATTACATCCTAAAAACATTTTTCATTCTTAATTTCTCATTTTTAATTCAAACAGCTGTTTTCTCACAGGATGCTGTTCAATGCTATCCGCCTAACTGGTGGGCTGGTATGAAATGGAATAAAGTGCAGCTAATGCTTTATGGAAAAGATATTGGCAATGCTTTTTATAATTATCAAATTGACTATCCTGGTATAAAAATTAATAAAATAAATCGTGTAGAAAATAAAAATTATGTTTTTCTGGATGTAACCATTGCCCCAAATGTAAGAGCAGGGGCTGCATCAATCATTGTAGCGAATAAGAATATTATTGGTGAGGTATCTTTCGAAATTAAGGCCAGAAGAAAGGGTAACGGACAGCAATTTGCTCAGGGAGTAAATACAAAAGACCTGATTTACCTTATCATGCCGGACAGGTTTAGCAATGGCGATACTACTAATGATCGAATTGCCGGAATGAAAGACCTGACTTTAAACAGAGATACGGTATTCAACAGGCACGGAGGTGATTTAAAAGGTATTCAAAATCATTTGGATTACCTACAGGATATAGGAGTAACAAGCTTATGGCTCAATCCGGTGATCGAAAATGATATGCCCGATCGTACGGAACATGGCTATGCTTTTACCAACCATTATAAAGTAGACCCCCGTTTGGGTGGCGAAAAAGCTTATCAGGAGTTAATAACGGACATGCACAAACGAGGTATGAAAATTATCCAGGATGCCGTGTACAATCATGTAGGGCTCTATCATTTTACCATTCAGGATATGCCTATGAAAGACTGGGTGCATCAATGGGATGCATACACCAACACTACTTACAAGGATCAGGCACTCTTTGATCCTTATGGTAGCAAGAAAGATTATAAGCAAATGGCAGACGGATGGTTTACCCCACAAATGCCGGATTTAAACCAGGCTAATCCCTATGTTGCCAATTACTTAATTCAACATGCTTTATGGACGGTTGAAAATTTTGGTATAGACGGCTGGCGAATTGATACCTATGCTTACAACGATTTAGAATTTATGAATCGCTGCAATAAAGCATTGCTGGATGAATATCCAAAGCTTACCATGTTTGGTGAAACTTATGTGCATGGAGTACCTAATCAAAGTTTTTTTGTGGAAAATAATTATATGCTGCCTTATAAAAGTAACTTACAAGGGATTACCGATTTCCAAACATTATGGGGTATTACCGGTGCTATGACAAAGGATTTTGGCTGGACGGAAGGAGTCAATAGGCTATATACTACTTTGGCACAGGATTTTGTATATAAAGATCCCACAAGGAATGTTATTTTTATCGATAATCATGATTTAAGCCGCTTCTATTCTGTTGTAGGCGAAAATTTGGACAAATATTTATCTTCACTAACGTGGATGCTTACCTGCAGAGGCATTCCGCAATTGTATTATGGAGATGAAATAACTACTCCCGGTTTTACAAGTCCTAATGATGGTCATGTGCGTTTAGATTTCCCCGGAGGATGGGCTGGTGACAAAGTGAATAAATTTACTGCTGCGGGACGTACGGCTACTGATCAGGCTATATTTGAGCATGTAAAAAAACTGGCGAATTATCGTAAAACTTCTTCTGCATTGACTACGGGAAAAATGATGCAATACTTGCCGGAAGATGGCTTATACGTTTATTTTAGATATGATGAAAAACAAACGGTGATGGTGGTTATCAACACTGCAAAGATAGCAAAAAAAATTGATATAAAAAAATACAGCGAACGGACGAAGGGGTTTACGAATTTTGTGGATATTATTAGTAATACAAGCGGAAATGTTAATCAGGAAATAACTGTTGGCTCTTATAAAGCATTAATATTGGAGTTAAAAAAATAGTATAAAATTAAAACTGCTATTGATTTAACAAAATCAAATCACATAAATTTTGTATGTTTTTTCTTAAATCTTCATTTTTTATTCCTAAAGATATTTGAAGTAAATCTTCTCCTAATTTTATCCATTTTGATTGATTAGAAAGTGCTGCATCAAATATCCACCAGGTACGATATTCATTTTCTTTTACAGTTAATAAAAGTTCAGTTAATACTTTTAAATTATCTTCAGAAATTAAATCCTTTGCTTTCAACAAAAGATATATAAGTGTTAAAAGAGAAATCGGATTATTTAATTCATCTTCGTAAAAAAGACCTTCTTTATTCATTTTCCAGGCTAAAAAAAATATAGTTGCCAGTTGAAAATCTTTGCCTAAATAATTAACACTCTCTATCAATTGAATTATGTTGTATTCTTCGTATTCTAGTGACATGTCATAATAATCATTATCTTCAAAAGTGTTAGCTGTAATCAATATGGTACAGCAAAAAGCTCTTTTTAAATGTATAGACGTTATTACTGTTGATTCTATATCGTCTTCCATAGGCTTTAGGTGTCTGATTAAGCCCAGAACTTCATAATCTAAGATATAACGTGTTGGCATTTGATAGTCCGTTATAATTTTACGTAACGCTGCCAGATTTTCTTCTGCTTTATAGCCATAGTCTGCAGAAGCTATGTCAACTAACATTTCTGTAGTCAGTCTGGAAGAAATAAGCTTTAGTAAGCTTTCTCTGTTTGGTTTTAAAAGTTGAATTATGTTTTTTATTTTTCCCCAATTAACAGGTTGCATATAACACATTTATTGAATGAAGACCAGGATGTAAATTACTATTTCTATTCTTTAATGGTTATCCTTTTCTCTACCACAGCTTGACTGCTCAACAAGTAAATTTAACAATTTTGTTAGGCATACGTTTTTATGTCAATCTGGCGCTATTTTAATGAGTACTGTAAAGAATCCTTTTGATTATTGTTATTTGTAAAATAAATGGTTAAACTGTCAGCATGCAGTTTATTGATTTTATATATATCTGATTTCCAAAAATTACTAGTGTAATCACTTGCCTCACTTGTCATAGAACTTGCTCTTGAATTCAATGTTAAAGATATATTATTATCCGACTTTGGAAGTACCCTTATGCTGTTGGTTATCTGTGAGTTTAAATAAGAGGTAATCACCAGTATACCATACCCATTAAAATCGAAAGATTTTAAACTGTCAATACCCTGAGCTTGCGTAGCGGTAGGTTTTCTCCATTTCGAGAAAGACGAGGAAGCATTTTTAATAACTTCTTCAAAGCTTTTTTGATCATTATAATACATAAAAGGAACATCTAAAGCTAAAGAACGATTCTTATCGCTTGTAGTATCCTTGAGTTGTATTATAGTGGCCGAATCTTTTCCTCCTTCTTTAGCATTTTCAATAGCCTCTCTGTTCCAGGCATCAAGCATTCTCTGCATCGATCCGAAGGGGTTTAAAAGATTGGTTTCCGTTAAAAGGAAAAATTCAGGTTCAATAAACTCTTTATTGGAAATTTCATCATTGTCTTTAACCTTGTTGCTTGTGCAGGAAAATAAGGAAAAAAACAAGAGTAAACTAAGAAATCGGCTACTTGACATCAGTGATTAATTTTTAAATCGAAAAAAGTAAATATATATGAAGATGCAAAAGTTTATCATATTACATAATAATTTTAGCAATTTGTGCTATAGCGATGGCAGTCTACGAAAATCGACGAAAAAATTTAGCCGTAAGGTTAACAGAAATGTTTAAATTATGGCTCCTAAATTTTACAATACGCTATGGCAACTGCCAAAAAAATACTTTGCCCAAATATTTACTGAATTTTGCCTAACCTTAAGAAATGTGTGATGATGATTCGAAATTTAACGACTATTTACGTAATCGCTAAATGATTGTTAGTACTTATAAATATATCGGTATTGGACTTGAGTAAGTAAACATAAAACTTTACAGCATTGCATTCCATAAAAACTGTTCTTTCCATTTTTTACTTTCTTCATCTGAACCCCATTCTTTAATTCTGTCAGCCAATGTTTCATTAAATGCTTTCTTATTAAATGGTTTTTTTGCATTTACGGGTTGAATAGTTGTTTCATTAACATTTGTAACGTTAACTTTCGTAGCTATCCAGGAAGTATATAGGCGTGGTATTGTCATACCCAGAATCATTCCCGGAAGTCCGTTAATACTGCATGGACCGCCGCTAATCATGATTTCGTCTGTATAAAATGCAAATACATACACACTGTCGAAAATTTTACCGATTGCTTTTTTGCAGTTGAAACCAGCTATAATTCTATTTTCATTAGAGAGTTTCCATTGTATATTAAGTAAACTATCTTTAATATTGAAATCAGAGCCAAAAATATTTTTAGTCATTTCCATTGATCCATTGCTGAAATCACCATACCACACATTCAGTTCATCACTTTTTTTCATATAATCCGGAATCTTAGTGGTTTCATCAAAATGATCCAACTTAAAAATGCTTTTATTATTAGCAAATGTAAATTTATAATATGCTGTTTTGAAGGTGGGGAGATTTTCTTTCATCATTTCAGCCCAGGTACCGTCACCCATTGTTTTTTTAATATTTGTTTTTACTTCAAATTCAATATTTCCTTGTTCGATAAAAACTTGTGATTTAAGAATCATTATATTGAATAAAAAGAAAAGTATGGTTGCAATAATATTTTTCATAACTACATTATTTCTTGTTGCTCTTGTTTTTAAAATCCCATCTGAATCCAAGCATCCAATAGCGTTGCAGACGAGTATTCCTAATTTCGGTGAGTGTATTCCCATAGAAACTTCTATCAATACCAATATTTTGATTTAAAAGATCACGAACAAGTACAAAAGCGGTAAATTCATCATTTCTGAAAGTCCTTTCAAGTCTGGCATTCCATAATGTATTATTTACGTTATTGCTAAATTCATCTGTTTTTTGACGGTAGTTATATTCAATATCATTGCTAATATTCCATACCTTTTTTATATACAGGGTGCCATTGAAATTCAAACTATTAGTGCTATAATCTACCTTTTTATTATAAATGGTAGATCGATTCATATTGTATCCCCAATCATTTTGAAGACTCACGCTATACTTTTTTTCTTTTGATTTACTTATTCCAATTCCTAATGTTGCATTGCTGTTCTGCGACCTGTTATCTATATTATTTACCAACTGATGAAAGGAGGTATAGTTAAGCTGCAAATTAGTATTTAAATCAATATTTAATTTTTTCAACTTTTTTCCTAACCCCATCCAGCTCCAGATTGTAGTATTGGTTTTATTATTGATGGGTTGTGTAATAGTCTTTCCTGTTTTGTCAATGGTTACGCTATTGGTAATAGCTTTGCCGGTAATATTGGCATTGATAGAGCTATAAGTCCACATCTCTTTAAGAAAGTTATAAGAATTGTGGCTTGCAGTGATGTTGTGATTGAAAGATTGCTTAAGCAAAGGGTTGCCAATATATTCGTTTAGAGGATCATTATTATTTCTTAATTGTTGAAGCTGACTTATTGTAGGCTGTATTGTTCTTCCGTCATATCTTAAAGTTATATTATGATTGGGTTTATAAGCATATTGAAAATTAGCAGAGGGGAATACGTTAGTAAAATTTTGTACATAAAGTTGGTCATTGGAAATATCTTTTAAATCAAAATGGGTAAACCCCACCATGCTTCCAAAACCATATTTTATTTTTTTATACTTATAGCTTATTTTAAACCCGGATTTTGTTGTATTAATATTCTGGTCAAAATGATTACTGAGTGAGTCAACTACATTATCATATTTATCAATATTGAATATTGCTTTGCTAAATGTTGTAAGATTATTTTCTGCAACATTATTGCTGTACTCTAAATTTACTTCCAGCGAATATTTTTTTGATAATGGTTCTGTATAAACGGCACGGGATGAAATATTTTTTTTGTCGTTATCATTATTTTTTTTCTGATCCAATGTATCTTTTCGAATCAAATTTCCGGCATCAAAAAATTGATTTACCGCATATAAGTACCCTGTATTCCTATAATTTAGTATGTTAAAATCAGTGTTGAGAGAAAAAGTCCGGCGGTCTTTTTTAAATTTGTGTCTGAATAAAAGTGTGGAGCCAAAAGACAGCCTGTCGGTATTGTTGGTTGAATTGTTTTCTGTGGTATTGTTAAGCAATCCTGTTCTGCTGCTATTTTCTGATTGCCTGGAGGCATTACTTTTTGTATTATAAACGTTTAATTTGGTAATAATTTTTAGGGAGTTGGCTGAGTCTATTTTCCAATCATAGATAAGATTATTCTTTATATTTTTTTTGTTGACAATCATATTTTCACTGGAGTTGGTGTTGAAAAGAGAGTCGCCCAGCTGAAATTGTGAAAAAGTATTTTTTAAGTTGTCGTATTGCAGATGGTTAAGTTTAGGCGAATAGTTAAGGGTATGTCTATTATTCCATTTGTTACTATAGGTTAAACCTGTATTTAAATTTTCAAAAAAACCATTTCTGGTGTCAATGTATGGGTCCTCATCACTTCCCTGATTCCACATGAACATGATTCCTCCATTTTCCTCATCATACATACTGGTAATATTATCATCTTCACCTCCAAACTGCTGTCTTTCCTGCCAGTTTAATCCATTTTGTCCTACGTTTCCCTGTAGCAAATAACCTGCAAATTTACGTTTCCCCTTAAAAGCATTGAAAAGTATGTTGTTGTTATAGCGATGATCAATTTTATCCTGCATGCCACCCGTCAATTCTACTTTTCCGAAATAGCCTTTCTTTTTATCTTCTTTTAATTTTAAATTAATGGTTTTCTTTGTTTGGCCGTCATCAATACCTGTAAACTCAGCCTGATCGCTTTTTTTATCAAAAACCTGCACTTCTTTTACAGCATCAGCTCGTAGATTTTTAACTGCCATACCAGGATCATCACCAAAAAACTCTTCGCCGTCAACTAATACTTTTGAAACGGTTTCTCCCATTGCTTTGATTTGACCATTCTTATCAACCTGGATGCCAGGCAATTTCCGGAGCAGCTCTTCCACGTTTGCATTGGCACTTACTTTAAAGCTGTCAGCAGTATACGTAACGGTATCGCCTTTAATTTTAATAGGAGAGCCACTCTTTACAATTACTTCTTTTAATAGCTTGCTTTTTGATATTAACATAATGTTAATCTGTTGATTGTCATTTTCTTTGATCTCTACATTATCTACATAATCACCATATAACGGATGAGAAGTCATCAAAATATACTTTCCGGCGGCAATATTCTTAAAGGAAAATTGACCCTTTTCATCTGCCCGGCTAAATTTGTATAGAATGGAATCTCCCACAGTTACCAGTGCTACCACTGCATTTTTTACACCCTGGTTGGCAGAGGTATCCATTACTGACCCGGAAAACTTACTTGTTTGTGCTGATGTTTTTATAGAATAAAGTGAAACGAAAAATACAAGTACGGTTAATTTGTACATTTGATAGATCGGATGGGTGTTAAGATTATTCAAGTTTATTGTTTATAATAGATTCAACAAAAATATAAAATGCATATGACTATCTGACAGTATTATGACTTGTGTACTATTTAATTGGGGGGTTAACCCAATTAGGAATGGTTAAATAATTAAAAAATATCAGTATTATCGATAGAAAATTAAAATTTTCAAAGAGAAATAAATTTTTGTTAAATTTAAAAATTACATCTTTACAATAACGCCGGATATGTCAGTAATAAAGAAAAATAATAAAACTATGCCTTCGAAAAATAAAGCCGTAACAAAAAATAAATCTTTCAAAAATGCTGCGGCCGGCATTCAAAAAAAATACGAAGAACAGCATTTTGTTGATACAGCTAAAACTGTCTGGAATTATTCTTTATTTACTGATGAGGATATTCAAAATTTTCAGCAGGGTACCTTGTACAATGCGTATGAAAAATTAGGGAGCCATTCCTTAAAAGTGCTGGAAACGGAAGGGTTCTATTTTGCTGTTTGGGCACCTAACGCTACTGCTGTATCAGTTATCGGCAATTTTAACGGCTGGAATACTAAATCACATCCGCTCTATGTACGCCTGGATAAATCAGGCATTTGGGAAGGGTTTATTCCAAATATGCAGAAAGGCGAAACTTATAAATATCATATTAAAGGTTTCAAGGGGAGGAAAGTGGATAAAGCAGATCCCTTTGCCCGTTTCTGTGAAAAGCGACCCGATACTGCTTCTATTTGCTGGCCCCTTCAATATCAATGGAATGATCAGCAATGGATGAAGCAACGTAAGAAACACAATGCTTTACAGTCTCCCTGGAGTGTGTATGAAGTGCACCTGAGTAGTTGGATGAGACCGATAAAGAATGATGAAGAAAGTTATAATTCCTACCTGCAAATAGCTGAACGGCTGGTGCCCTATGTTAAGGAAATGGGTTTCACCCATGTTGAATTTATGCCCGTGATGGAACACCCTTTTGATGGAAGTTGGGGCTATCAGGGTACAGGCTATTTTGCACCTACCTCACGGTTTGGCACACCCGAAGAATTTATGTATCTGATTGATCAACTGCACCAGGAGGGTATAGGTGTAATATTGGATTGGGTGCCTTCACATTTTCCTTACGATTTACACGGCCTTTTTATGTTTGATGGCACACATACTTATGAGTATGCAGATATGCGTAAGGGCTACCATCCGGATTGGAATAGCTATATTTTTAATTATAAAAGGGGCGAAGTAAAATCTTTCCTCATCAGCAGTGCCCGTTTCTGGTTTGATCGGTATCATATTGATGGTATTCGGGTGGATGCGGTGAGTAGTATGATTAAGTTAGACTATTCCCGAGGACAAGGTCAATGGGAGCCTAATGAACTGGGAGGTAATGGCAACCTGGAAGCTATTGCGTTTATCAAAGATTTGAATGAAACCATTTATCGGGATTTTCCGGATGTGCAAACGATTGCTGAAGAAGCTACTAATTGGCCAATGGTAAGTCGCCCAACAACTGCTGGCGGTTTAGGTTTTGGCATGAAATGGATGATGGGCTGGATGCATGATACGCTCGATTATTTTAAAATGGATCCACTGTTTCGCCAACATCATCAGGATAAATTTTCCTTTAGCATGATGTACTTCTATGATGAGAATTTTATGTTACCCCTCAGCCATGATGAAGTAGTGCATGGCAAAAGCCCTATGATTTATAAAATGCCCGGCGATGAATGGCAGAAATATGCTAACCTGCGACTACTTTACACCTATATGTTTACCCATCCCGGAGCTAAATTGTTGTTCATGGGAAATGAGTTTGGACAAACCACTGAATGGAACTATAAAACAGAGCTAAGCTGGGAGCTATTACAATTTGAGTGCCATAAAGGAATGCAGGAGTGCGTAAAAGACCTGAACCATTTGTATAAAAATAACCCTGCTTTGTACGAGTTGCAGTATGAAGTGATTGGTTTTGAATGGGTAGATTTGTATCACAGAGCTGAATCGGTAATAGCGTATATGCGTAAGGGTAAGCACAAAAAAGACGATACATTGATTATTTTAAATATGACCCCTGTTGTGAGACATGACTGGAAAATAATAGTAACGGGCAAGAAAGACTGGACTGAAATATTTAATAGTAATGACAAGAAATATTGGGGTACCGGTGATGTCTTTAATCCGGCTATATCAGTAACGCTGGTTGATAAAAAAAATAAATTGTATGAGCTTAGCGTACACTTGCCGCCACTAGGGGGGATTGTATTGCAGTAGAGGATTAGAGGATAGTTGACAGATGATAGATGACAGATGGGAGATTTGTAGGGGCTTTCTGAAAATACGAAAAACATGCCAACGGCTCCGAATTTTTAGCAAAAGCACTGAACTAATAAATATTTATATGATCTGGGTAGGAATTTACTAATGTCACAACATTTTCAGACAAACTCCACAAGCGATGGCAAAACCCTATCATCTATCAACTATCATCTGTCATCTATCAACTAAATCACATAGATATTTTCTGCTTTCCTTCATAATTAACCGGGAAAGATTTGAATATGCCGGCTTTACCAACTGTTACTTTGCCGACTGCCTTTACCATTACTTCACTGTTGAATAAAGCCGAAAATAAATTTTTATAAATATTTTTCATGTCCACTGCTACGGTAATAGGGATTGCAAAGTCTGCTTTTTTCGGAATGGCAATTTGCTGGTCTTGTACAGTATGACCAAGAAAGGTATTATTAATATAGATATCTAACTCAGTTTTTTTAAGTTTAAGGCCAAAGTTGTTCGGGTTATAATATACCACATCAAATTTTAGGGTAGAAGCCCCAAACCCCAGTTTTCCCATTTCCAGATTCGTAACATCTTTATACACCAACTCTTTCGGGCTACTACATCCTGCCAGCATGCTAAGAGCCAATAGAAAAAATATTCCTCCCCAAAAATTATATTTATTTGCCATATGACTATTAATTCTGTAATGCAAGATATCAAAAATAGGTCAGGCACTTTTAGTTTTATTTTTATAACAATTTGATAGGAAATAATATATAGTGACAATTTGGCAATACGATCTTTTAAAAGAAATGTGAATCCTTTAAAAATAGGAGTAGGATGGCGTAACGCCATAAATAAATAGTAATTTAAGTTAATATAAAAAAATTAGCAAAATGAACATTGGGTATATTTTTAGGCATAAATAATACTACTATAAAATTTAGTAATAAAATATTTTAATATTTATTTGTATATCAATAAATTATGAAATCTAATTCAATTAAAAATAACAAATATAATAGGCAATTTATTGAAGTAATCATTCGGTATAAAGAAAGCTTAAAAATTTTTATTTTATTAAGTAATTTTATTTTAATTTATTGATTTATAATATTTTATAATTATTATCTATTATTAAAATTTATATAAAATTATACATTAATTTACAATTTTATACGTATATATGAAATTCATCTTTTATCTTTTAGGATTTATGTATTCTTAACTTTTCACTTAATATATTTCCCTTCGGATAGCGACAACATGGCATATTTTATAGATGAAATAATTATATATGATAGGTTAGAAGAAGGATAAATTACGGCGATTATGAAAACACAGCGTGTCCCAAACACAGTGACTTTGGATACACTTAGGACTGTGATATTATAGAGTTGGTATATATTTTTCCGATTTGAAACATTACAGCAGTAGCGCTGAGGTGTTAGGGTTTTCCATATAATTAATTATATTTATAAATTTTATTGTATATGTGTAAATGGGCGTATGCGTTATTGTTAGAAGATAATTAAAGTGTCTAAAAAAAATTATTAAAATTTCTTTTAATATTTAAAAAATCTTATTATTTTGTGTGTACAACGTTAGAGCCGGCTCGATCTCTCTTTACAAATCCTCTGTCCCGAATCACCGCACATTTTATATTATCCTTTCCTGTGCAAGCTGTTATATTAATCATTTCCTTGACTAGCCGTATTGTTTAATCAAAAAAATTAATCAGATGAAAAAAATTCTCTTAGCCTTTATGGCTGCAGGAAGCTTCTTTATTGCAAGCGCTCAAAACAATCACAACAATGGTGGTGATGATGATGAAAATGAAGGCGGCGGCAACCAGGGTGGCGGTAGATGTGAAAACTGTGCAGTATCAAAAACTCCCAACGGACCAGTAGATAATGTACGGGCACATCACTTACTTGAATTGAAAGTGCATAAAATGATCTGTCTTTCTCCCAAAAATGGTGGTAAATTATCTGCCACCGTTGATAAACCAGAACAATTGAATGAAGGAAAAGTAAAATTAACAGGCTCAGGCGATGATTTAATTACTTACCAGGTAAGCGCCAATATACCAGTAAGAATTAGCTTGTTTGGCAGTCCTGTAAGCTATAATGGTCCTGCTAGCGGTCCCATATCCAATCCTTTCTGGCAAAAAATGGAAAGTAGCGATCCGGATGTAAGCATAGCTTCTATCGCATCCAGCTATTTTCAATTAGGAAATATGCCGAATGCAGCACAAATTACTCCTGGCGCTGATAACGAGTTTTCATTCAGGGCTAAGGCAGAAGTGGACTGGACAACACCTACCGGTATTTATGAACAAACAATCAACGTAGTTGCCAGCGCACTATAATATTTTAATTACTATAAATGGGCCTCAACCAGAGGCTCATTTATGCATCAAATGCTTCACCATCTTTAACCTCAAACCTTTGTATTCAAGTGCTGTCTTATCAATTTGATATCATAAAATTGATTGTTGTAACCCTGCTCATTACATGTTTTATTCAAACATCAGCACAGCAGCCATCCAAATTTACATCAAGTTTTATCGATTCTGTGACGGCATTGCCTTCCCAACGTATTATTAATAATGTGTTGACTATTAAAAATATTGACAATGCCGATATCCATCTTCAGGTAGATTTTCAGGTTCCTTCCGGCTGGAAGTGCCTGGCTACTACTGAACAGGTAACCATTGCTCCTCATACAGCACGGGCTTTTCCCTTAACGATTATTGCTATCCCGACTGCATCTGCCAATTGGCAGCCTTTTAAGATGGTTATTACTCAAATCAACAATGGTCAAAAAGATACTTTACAGTTTTTCATCAAAACTGTAGCTGTTAAAAAGTTTACGGCTAAATTACTTACACCCGATATCAGGCTTACAAAGGATAATAAAAATATCCCCGTTAAAGTATATGTGAAAAATACAGGTAATATCACCAATAGTTTTACCATTCAGGCTTATAATAGCTTTTTTGAATGGAAACATACCAAAGAAATAGAGCTTTTACCCGGGCAGGATACCATTTATCATACCATGCTGAAAATACTGCCTGGCAAATGGCAAAATTTAAAAAATGAAACCATTCATGTGGAAGTAATGGATACATTTATCCGCTCGAAAGATTACAGTTTTGCAGTAGAGAGAGCGCTGGAAAATTACAAAATGCACAATTCTGCTTATTCAACCTTACCGTTGGAGATAGGTTTTGGGTATCTTAATTTTAACAATCAGGCTAATTATTTTGGTGAAGCAAAAGGCAGTTTTGATATTTCACACAAAAGAAAAATCAGTTTTTATTTTCGATCCAAACAAATCGGTGTAATGAATCAGCTTCAGAGAAACCTGTTTGGGATCAATTATATAAGCGATAAATTACGAATCAGCCTGGGAACGCAAAATAACAACAACTATTTTATAACAGATGGTTACGGCGGCAGCATTGCTTATCGCTTGAAAAAGAATACGGAAGTGAGATTAGCGACTTCTATTCACACAAGCAATTCTTATTATAAAAATGATAATACGGAGGCTACCATAAAGTATGCTGTCAAAAAAATAAAAGTAGAAAATGTAATATCGGTTAATACCGATCATGAAACGGATGTTAAAAGCTATTTACTTACCAATAAAATTATCTTAGCCGATAAAAATAATATTCATTGGGATATAAAAGCAGGAGTTGGCAGAAATAATTACAATAACAACGTACGAAACAAACTTCCGGAAAAATGGGGGCCCATGGCTGGGTATAGCTTTTACAGCCAACGGAAAAAAATTTATATTAATTCTAACCTGGACTATTATTCGATTGATTTTCCGGGGCTTTACAATGGGTTTCTATCACAAAACCATCTGATAAAATATCAGGGAAAGCATGGAAGCGGTGGTTTATTTTACCAGGCAAACAAAATTAATTCTAATTTTTTTATTGATACGGTTTACGGCTCCAATGCATTTAGTTTTAATACCTCGAGGTATGGTGTTCAATCAGATTGGTATAATGATGTGCATTCAGTCAGCCTGAGCCTGGGTACATTTTATCAAAATGGGACTTCCAGTAGTGATCTGAACAGGTATAAATTTTCTGATTTTTCTTACTCACTGAGCAGTGGGAAAAAATTTAAGTTTAATATCAACTCTTTTAATGGGATTGGCAGGCTGGAATCGGGTAATAAAAATAGTAAGATGTTATGGCTTAATAGCAGTGGGGCATCTGTTTCCTACACTGATAACATTGGTATATCCGGGATGTTTATCAGTAATCCGATTATTGAATCCGATTCTGTAAAAAGAACGTTAACGGCTTACCGTCAAACTTTTAATATCAGCACATTTATGGGAGTATTGATATTTAAAAAATTATTTGTCAATGCAGGCTACAATTATGCAAAATCCCTGTACGACAGTAACAGCACTTCATTTATCAGTTCCAGGATCAATTATAATAATTATGACCGGGGTCTGACTTTTTCCTTTTTTGGAAGTATTCCCATAAAAAAATCAAATGCGCCCATATTTGGCCGAAACAGTAATTATTTCAACGTATCGCTTCAAAAAAGGCTTAATGTGCCAGTATTTTTTCGAAAAAAATACTATAGCTTAAAATTAATTGTCTTTAACGACGTTAATAGTAATGGAATAAAGGATAAAGAGGAGGCCGGATTGGAACAGGTTCCCGTGTACATTGATCATCATTTGTTGTTAAGTAACCGGCAGGGAATAGCAGTGTATGAAAATATTCCCAAAAAGGAATATGAAATTGATTTAAAGAATGCTACCGGTGTTAAAGGATTGGTACCTGCCAATGGAAATATACAGAAAGCCTTGGTAAACGGATCAATGACGTATCTGATTCCATTTAAAAAAAGTAAGGTGATAAGCGGACGCATAATTGTTAAACTGGATTCGATGGGTACTACTAAATTTACGCCGGATGGGATAAAAGTTACAGTAACGGATAGCCTCGGTAATACCTATCAGAAAATTACGGATGATAAAGGTGAGTTTTTTTTCAATCTTCCGGCTAATTATTATACTGTTTCACTTAATCCGGAGGCGTTTAATGATTATCTGAAACCTAAAGTTTTATTATTTTCTATTGATCTGGTAAATAAAGAAGAAGAGGTAACCAATTTTACTATTGTGGAGAAAGCCAGGAAAGTAAATTTTTTAAAACATAATTGAATCGCAGGTATGAACCTCGGAGCAAACCCCGAACTCTTTTTTCCTCAGCAGGCTGTGGGGTATTATACCTTTCGCCTTCGGCGAATTGAAAAAATTGAGTCTCACAAATAAATCTCTGAACTATATGAAAAAGGCAAGCATTATTGTAACATTTTTTGTTCTGTTAAAATGTAGCAGTATTTACGCTCAAATGACGACCGAAGGGCTTTTGGTAAACCCTTCTGCACTTGAATTTCGCTTGTTAAACGGACAGGCAGGGGTCAGTAATCTTTCCATTATTAATAATTTAAAAGAAAAAAAGCAAATTAAGTTATTTGTGGCCGACTGGTTGAGGGATACAACGGGCAGGCATGTATATTTAAAGCCCGGAACAATTAGCCATTCATGCAGTAATTGGATCAGTCTTGATAAAGATTTTGTGGAATTAGAGCCGGGGCAGGCAATAAATATAGAAGTAAAGCTAAAAGTACCTGACTCTGCTGATAACGTAAAGATAATGAGATGGGGTATGGTGTTTGTAGAGACAATTGCAGAGAAGACAACACAAGTAAATCCCGGCAGAGTTACTACCACTATCACTACCAACATGCGTATAGGCGTGCATGTATATCAAACACCTCCGAATTTAGACAATGCTGAAATAAAAATGCTCAGTTTTGATCCAAAACCCAATGCAGGTGATAGCATTTACAGGATCGTGTGTCAAAACACCGGAGCCGTTCAATTACAATGTAAAAGTTATCTGGAATTATCCAGCATGGAAGACGGAAAAAAAATCAGGTTAAATAATGACGATTTTCCTATGTTCCCGGAGCAGAAAAGGTATATTGATTACAAAATTCCCGGCAATGTACCCAAAGGGAAATATAATGTTTTAGCGGTTGTAGATGCAGGTGAGGACCTACCCCTGGAAGCAGCTCAGGCTGTTATTGAAGTAAAATAATCTTTAAATAATACAACAAACCCACATCTTCACATTTCAACATTTTAACATATTAACATCTCAACCCTGTCAACTCTCCACCCATTTATCCCTGTCTTCGGGGCTAAATTTCCAGGGTGCAAAGTTGTTTTCGATATTGCCAAACATGCTGTTCCATTCGATCGGAGCATTGCTATCTTCCATGATGAGGGAACGGCGTAACTCAATAATAATTGCCAGAGGAGAAATTCCTACGGGGCATTCTTCTACACAGGCGCCACAGGTAGTACAGGCTCTTAGTTCTTCTATATTAATGTAATCGTTCAGCAATATTTTGCCATCATCCACAAATTGACCGCCATTGGCATCCATATTTTTACCAACATCTTCAGCCCGGTCACGGGTTTTCATCATAATACGACGTGGGCTTAGCAACTTGCCGGTTTGTGTAGCAGGGCAAGCGGCGCTACAGCGACCACATTCTGTACAACTATATGCATCTAATAAACTTTTCCAGCTCAGGTCAAATACATCTTTGGCTCCGAATTGCGCTTTTTGATAAGTACCATCTATGGGTTGCTCTGCTTGTGTTGGCGCTAGTTCAGGTTGCATCATGTACAATACTTCGTTTTGTACATTTTTCATGTTAATCATCTTACCAATATTATTTAACCTGGTATAGTATGCATTGGGAAAAGCTAACATGATGTGCAAATGTTTGCTATAGGGTAAATAATTTAAAAAAACTACAATCCCAATGATATGTAGCCACCAGGTACTTCTTTCTACAATAATAAGTGCATCGGCAGGTATATTACTCCATAGCGGTGCAATCAACCCTGAGATTATAAAGTTACCTGTATGGGTGTAATGTGAGGCTCCCTGAAGCTGAAGCGCTCTATCGGTAGCATTCATTGTCAGAAACAGACTCATCAAAATAATTTCTGTAATTAAAATGATATTAGCATCTGATCGGGGCCAGCCATTTAAATCATTACTGACAAAGCGTTTTAATTTTATGATATTTCTTCTTGCTAAAAATGCAATGCAAACGATAATAACGCCAAAAGCCAATATTTCAAAAAAGTTAATAACAAAGCTGTAAAAGCCACCCAGCCAGGGTAAAAAAAGCCGGTGGGTGCCTAATATGCCATCCAGAATTATTTCAATGATTTCAATATTAATGATAATAAACCCTGCGTAGATCACAAAATGCATAAGGGCTACCAGCGGATATTTAAACATTTTCTTTTGCCCCAATGCTAAAAGTAATAGGTTTCTCCAACGCAATTTTTTATGGTCGGTTAAGTCCTCTGGTCTTCCCAGCAGGATATTTCTACGAATCTTGCTAATTTTTTTAGCAAAAAGCCAAACAGACATTATAAATAAAACTACAAAGAGAATTTGCTGCAGAATGTTCATGAGTTTTAGTAATTGTATGCTAAGTTAATTGATAATTTGTTAATGGATAACGTATAATTTCCCCTTCTCCTTTAGGATAAGGGGTTGGGCATGAGGTTCAGGCTATCCATGCATTTTGTGGTACATGAATGCTGCATTCCAGGTAACGTTCCAATGCATTCTCAAAATGCGGAAGGAGTATTCCTTTTTCGCTTATCAGAACGCTATATGCAGGCCTTTTGGCTTTAAACAACATTTTGCCGGTGGGTAATTGATTAATGAGGGAAATGTCGCAATCTGCCAAAATGGCAGTTTTTTTAGCCAATTCAAACCACGTAGTACTGCCTGAATTGGTGACGTGAAATATACCCCGTTCGTTATCTATTAATAGTTCCAGTGAAGTATGAACAAGATCAGGTACATAAGTGGGAGAAATATAAATATCATTGGCTGCTTGTACCATACGCCCCTGTTTCAAATCGTTTATAGTTTGATAAACAAAATTATATATATCCCAAGGGCCGAAAAAGCTGCTTGTTCGAATAATGAGTGCATTTGGGTTACTTTCAAAAATCATTTTTTCGGCAAGCACTTTACTACGGCCGTATACATTAAGGGGGCATGTTTCATCACTTTCCGTATAAGCTTTTTTCTTCATACCATCGAAAACCAGGTCGGAAGAAAAAGATAAAAATTTGATGTCGTTTTCCTCCGCCATTCTAGCCAGAGTAGCAGGGCCATTGCAATTTGCGTACATGCATGATTGCTCATCCTGTTCAGCATCATCCACTCTTACATATCCGGCAGCGTTAATAATAGCCCAGGGATGATGTTTTTGTATAACATTTTTTATTATTTCCCTATTTGTAATATCGCAGTCGTTCCTACCAAGTAGCAAATGATGAATATTTCTTTCTTTACATATACGGCTAAAAGCCGATCCTAAAGTGCCTGTTTTACCCAAAATTAATAATGGCCTGCATTTGATATTTTGTTTATTTGCCTGAACTGCTTTTGTTTTTATCAATTTGCGGTTATGTATTCTTTCCCACCATCCTTCTTGGTCCAATATTGGATGGTGATATTTTTTATTTTTTGTCAGTTCCTGGATAAATTTTGTAAGAGCTGTTGGCCGGGGATGTCCGGTACTTACATTAAAAATTCCTGACTCATAATCGCCACAGGGTTTCGTTAATAAACAATTCCATCCATATAAGCCAAACATTGCCCAAGCAGTAATGGCACGGAGATCTACTCCCTCATTTTTAATTTTATTAACGGTATTCCACATCACATTAAACCATCGCATCTGATCTTCCCGTGGACTGTGTAAATGACACTCTGTAATAGCTAAGGGTATCCGTAAATGTTCCCAGGCTTCTTTTAGTAAAATGGCTGGTCCTCCTTCAGTAGGTAAGGCTGCTTTTACTGTCTCAATATCGACATATTGGTGAATGCCATTTCCACCATGATATTGTGGTGAATAATGAGCCAGATTTTCATCCAGATAACGCTCAGATGTAATGTAATAATTAAAACCTGCAATATCCGGCATGCATTTGTTGTCGGAGAAAAACAGAATTTCTTCCTCTTTTATGCCACATGATGTCATGGCATTCCACATGAAATGATTGGATGATACTCTACCTAGTAATAAATCATATGAAAGCCAACGTCGATGATTTTCGAAGTTAGCCTGATAAGCTAATAATGGCGTGCTGAAACTTTTGCCTAAATCTTCTGTTTGTATCAATTTGGCATTTGGATTTACTTTTCTTATTTCCTGCATGGCCAATACAATACCCTTACATTCACTGAGAAGAATTTTATAAAAACAGTAATCATCTTTTAAATGTGGATACCAGTGTCCGTATAGCCCACAAAATCGGGCAGTGGTTAGCGGCTCATTGACAGGAGTATAATATTCTGCCCATGGAAATTGCTCTGCTACTTTTCGGGCATACCTGGCTAAGTTATTATGAAAGCTTCCATCAAAAAAGTTGACATATTTTGGTCCACTACCATGATGAACAAGGCCTATAATAGGATCGATACCGTACTCTTTTAATTTGTACAGGTTTTTTTTTGCAAAACACCAATCAATTTTGGTATTGTTTTCAGGTTGATGTTTTTCCCACAATATCGGGTAGCGAAGCATTTTTACTCCCAAGGTTGCAATAAGTGCTATATCTTCTTCTGACCTGTTATAATGCCCTGCATATGCCAGTTGATCAAGATAATTATTGCCAATACGATTAATGGTACATTCTATTCCTGCCCATATTTGTATGTCCATCTCATTACTCATAATCTTATTATTTATATCAAACTAATTACGGTTGACTATTTAACCTAAACGGATAAAAGCATATGCCAAAAAAGCGCTTACATACGAATAATCGACCATGGGAAAGGGCTTAGTATAAGTATTTTATAAATTTGAGAATCGGCTCGTTTCCATTTTCTGAGTGATTTTTTACATAAGTTGGGGATTGTTTTTCTTGTAAGTAGTTATTTCAATTTAGCCAACTATCTTTTTACTTATGAGAGTTAACTTTTGCAATTCGCCGAAGGCGAAGCAGCAAAAATTGCAAGTCTAATCCCGCCGAAGGCGGAAAAAGGGTTCAGGTTTTACCCCGGGGTTTATACCTGTGATTTTAGTAATGTAAATACTATGCCATTTCTGTAAACATGATGTCTTTAGTTTATCAATAAAAATGAAAAAGCACAAGCGATGAACTTGTGCTGTATGAAAACTTTGATATTTGTGTTACTTAGTTTTTGATAAAATTCAGCAACTCAGGGCTATTGCCTACTTTAAAATAGTAGGTGCCGGAAGTAAGATGTGAAACATCCCATTTAATATTATTTGCCGGCTGTATACTTACCTGGCGGCTTTCTAATAATTTACCATTAACATTGTACAATTTGATAAATTCTTTTCCGGCAGCAGCAGTTAAGCCAGTGTTAATGTTGATGGTATTAATGGCCGGGTTAGGATAAATACTCATTTTGCCGGTATTGTTGCATTTGACTGTTATCACTTTGGAGTAAGTAGTAAATTCATCATTATCTACCTGCTTTAAGCGATAATAATTCGTACCATCGGTGGGAGAGAAATCGGTAAAAGCATATTTACGGGTCTGATTGGTATTGCCGGCAGCAGCAATAATTCCAATTTTTTCAAATTTATAACTGTCTGTCGAACGTTCTACCTCAAAACGGTTACTATTGGTTTCCAAATCTGTACTCCAGTCCAGTTTAATTTGTTTATTACTCATTAAAGTACCGGTAAAAGAAGTAAGCTTAACTGATAAAATAACACCGCCTCCGGGAGCCAAAAAATTTAATATTTTTAAAGTAGCATTACCACAGCAATTATCCACTGCCCTTACCCTGAAGCCGATGCTATTGCCTGCGTTGACAAAGGTGCTATAACTGCCAGCCTGATTAAGATTGTTAAAATTTGTATTATTCAATGCTGTTGGAAAACCATTAACCAATACATAACTCATGTCAGTAAAAGGATCAAAAGCATCATCATTCTGGTGATATTGCCAGTCGAATGAAAATAAACCTGATTGAACTGCATTAATAGTATAATTGATGTCTACATTTATCCCACCACCACCATTACTGCCATTCAGTGTAATAGAATTAGGAGCATCAAGGGTATTTACAGTACCATTGGAGGGAAAAGGCGCTGTGGTTGTCCAATTAGCAGGGGCATAGTTTCCGCTAAATTGGGCTTTTATATTTGTAAAACCAGCTAATAACAACGCTAATAATGTAAAAGTTAAATTAGTTTTCATAAGGATTTTAAGTTAGTTTACACATATACGGTAGTTAATTTCTTATAACGCTATTTTTTATACTAAATTATATTTATGGGTAATTATTTGTAGAAATTAGTACCCAATACCAAGGCGACATTGAATCCTGTTATACGCAAAAAGCACAAGCTGTTAACTTGTGCTATAAAAAAACTTCGTATTTGAATTATTTAATTTTTGATAAAATTCAGCAACTCAGCGTTATTGCCTACTTTAAAATAGTAGGTGCCGGAAGTAAGATGCGAAACATCCCATTTAATATTATTAGATGACGGCAAAGTTACCTGACGGCTTTCTAATAATTTACCATTAACATTATATAGTTTGATAAATTCTTTACCGGAAGTATTTATTTGGCCAATATTAATATTGATGAAGTCTCTAGCCGGGTTAGGATAAACGCTCATTTTACCGGAATTAGTATATTTTAGTGATACTACTTTTGAGTAAGTAGTTAACTCATCATTATCTACCTGCTTTAGGCGATAATAATTGGTACCATCGGTGGGAGAAAAATCATTAAAAGAGTACTTATGAGTTTGGTTAGTGTTGCCCACGGCTGCAATGGTTCCGATTTTTTCGAATTTGTGGCCATCGGTCGAGCGTTCTATTTCAAAACGATTACTGTTGGTTTCCACAGCTGTTATCCAGTCCAGTTTTATTTGCTTATTACCCATCACCATGCCTGTAAAAGAAGCAAGCTTAACGGGCAAGGTAGCACCGCTTGAAGGAGCCACAAAGTTTAATATCTTTAAGGTAGCATTACCACAACAGTTATCCAGGGCTTTTACCCTGAAACCAATGATATCACCATTACTTACAGGTACTGAATAGGAGCCGGACTGGTCAAATGCTCCTCCATTATTCGATAATTGTGTTGCAATACCATTGACTAATACATAGGCAGGATCAGCGAACGGAGTCTCGTCATTTGAATGATACTCCCAATCAAATCCCCAGGTGCCTGATTCACTTGCGGCAATAGTGAAATCTGTAATCACATTCAAACCGCCACCGCCATTGCTTCCGTTTAATATAATATAATCAGGAGCATTTGCGGTATTCACAGTACCATTTGAAGGGCCTGGTGTAGTTGTCGTCCAATTGGTTGGACCATAGTTCCCACTAAATTGTGCTTTTGTTGTTAAAAAACCAGTAAAAAATGTTAGAAATGTAAAAGTCACAAATGTTTTCATAAGGATTTAAGTTAAAGTAAATTATAAATTGTAATTATCATATAACGAAATATTAATATTTAAAATTGTTTATATATGAAAAAATAAGGTAAAAAGACAAGTTTAAGTATCAATTGGCCAATTTTCGTACCTTTGCACCCATAATTCTGAATAATTTATGAGTAAAGAAGTATATATTATTGCTGCCGTACGTACGCCGATGGGGAGTTTTGGCGGTTCGCTAAAAAATTTCTCAGCTACGCAGTTGGGTGCTATTGCGATAAAAGGTTCCCTACATAAGGCAGGAATAAGTGGTGATAAGGTAGATGACGTACTAATGGGATGTGTCATCCAGTCCAATTTAGGCCAGGCGCCTGCCAGACAGGCAGCAAAATTTGCCGAATTGCCTAATGAAGTGAACTGTACTACCGTAAATAAAGTGTGTGCCAGTGGTATGAAAGCCATTGCACAAGGTGTACAAAGTATTTTATTAGGTGATGCCTCTGTAGTAGTTGCCGGGGGTATGGAAAGTATGAGTAATGTTCCTTTCTATATAGACAGCATGCGATGGGGTAACAAATATGGTAATACGCAACTCATTGATGGACTTGCAAAAGATGGCTTGACAGATGTGTATGATGGTAAAGCAATGGGTAATGCAGCCGAATTATGTGCCAGTACATGCGGTATCACCCGGGAAGACCAGGATACTTTTGCTATTGAAAGCTATAAACGTTCTCAGGCTGCTGTAACGGCAGGCAAGTTTGATAATGAAATCGTACCGGTGGAAATCCCCCAACGGAAAGGAGAACCACTTCTCTTTTCAAAAGATGAGGAACCTTTTAATGTAAAATTTGATAAAATACCAGAATTAAAAGGCGCTTTTGTTAAAGACGGTACCGTAACCGCCGCCAATGCTTCTACCATGAATGATGGTGCAGCTGCATTGGTATTGATGAGTAAAGAAAAAATGGAAGAATTGGGCGTAAAACCCATTGCTAAAATTATCGCTTATGCCGATGCAGAACAGGCTCCGGAATGGTTTACCACAACGCCCTCGTTGGCAGTTCCCAAAGCAGTTGCAAAAGCAGGATTAAAAATGGAAGATATTGATTATTGGGAGCTTAACGAAGCTTTCTCGGTGGTCGGTATCGAAAATACTCGTCGTATGAAATTGGATCCTAACAAAGTGAATGTAAATGGGGGAGCCGTTTCCTTAGGTCATCCTTTAGGCTGCAGTGGCGCCAGAATTATTGTTACTTTAATTAATGTTCTCAAACAAAATAATGCTAAATATGGAGCAGCCGGTATCTGTAACGGCGGCGGTGGCGCCAGCGCAATGGTAATCGAGAGTATTTAATAGGAAATATTGAAGATTTAAAATGACTATCCGTAATTTGGAAAAGGGAGTGGAAAATAATAATTAGGGGCGTGCCCCTTCACCGCCTCCGGCGTCTCGGGTTGGGCTATCCGCATTACTCCGCAAGAAATCAATTTCCCAAATTACGGATAGTCTTAGAGCCTGTTTAAAATTTATTTAATAGAACCTGTTTAAATTAAATTGATAGGATTTTCATATGGTGAAAAGTGGCCGGTGAGGACACCGGCCATGGTGTGCAAAAAGAACTTTTCGTGTAATTCCCCACCTGAACGATACAGTCGGGCAGGGTTCTAATTCGTGTTATACCAAAAAAAATTTTCCTAATTCTTGCATATAAAAAAAATATTATCTATCTTGATGTTTGAAATTATCTCAATTCCATATCCTATCGTAATCAACCCACACTCATAAATCTGCTTTTCTTACCTTTTCATCATATATTTTTATAATATTTATAGATGTTATTGCAAAAATCCTTTTCCGTTTGATTAATTGATTTGTTTTTAGAAAAAATGAATAATTAATAAATTTTTAATTCTTCATTTTTAATTGATTTTCCTCATTCCTCTGCATTAAAACCTTACTACATTCCAATAGCCTAACTTAAAAAATTTGTCCACTCCAAATTTAAGTTATGCAAAATTCTACCTCTACCAAACTTCAATCGAATGGGTTTAGTTATTTACAAAATTTATCATTCACAGTAATTGTAATGTTAGTGATAAATTTTTTATTCGTTACCAGTTCATATGCCCAAACTACCACACTTTACATTGGTGAAAACGGTGGTGTTGGTGATCCGGTTGTTTCTCCCGTGAACTGGTCAACCTCCAATCTGTCATCAAATGATGCTCACTTCAAAGAAGGTCAGTCAATCCCTTACAGGGTAGTGATGACCAGTTTGAGTACATCAGGCTCTCATACACTGGATTTCGAGTGGGATATTCGTAGAAGTAGTAGAAATGCTATTGATTATATAACTTATTACCAACGGCTTGATGAAACTGTTAACCCCACTCAGGGTTTTTCAGTAGGATCGCCAAGTTATTTTACAATTCCTGCACCACCAGTATCAACCACTAGTGGAACGGTAGGAGGAGCTTCACAACCAACATCCAGCTTTAATCTATTATCAGCAAATGATAAACGATTTACCATTTATAATGGAACGATCACCAATATTGCATACATAAATAATTCGAATGGAAATCTGGGAGATTTATCTGCCTCCCCCTCCGCAACAAGAATAAGAATCACTTTTACCGCATCTAATTCAACGGTAATTCTGGCGTGGGGGGGGCATGTCGCAAATCGTTCAGAATGGGGAGAAAATAATACAGCAGCTGAAATCAGCAATTCTCCCTATCGTACCAGACTCGTAGCTCGTGATGGATTCAGCTTAAATACAGAAAGAACACTTTCTGGCTTTGCCATTTGTAGCCCGGCAATCATTACTACCAGTCCGGTTACCAGTACTGTATGTTCAGGAACAACTGCTAATTTCTCTTGTGTAGCCGCTGGTTCAGGTTTATCTTTTCAATGGAAAATTGATGGGGTTAATACTTCAACCGGTGTTTCCAGCACATCCACTACGTCTTCAATAGGAATTAATACCTCATCATTAAGTGCAGGCAATCACACAGTATCAGTAACAGCATCTAATTCATGTGGCTCCGACACAAAAAGTACGACTCTTACGGTTAACCAAACACCGACAGTAAATGACCCTGTAAACCAGACAGTCTGTAATGGTGCCTCTACCGCAGCTTTCAATTTTTCGGGATCTGTAGGCGGAGCAACTTATAATTGGACAAACAATACGACTAGCATTGGGTTGGCTTCAAGTGGTACAGGAAACATTCCTGCTTTTAATACTGTCAATAATGGCACAAATAGTGTCACTGCGTTTTTAACAGTAACTCCAGTAGCAAATGGTTGCACAGGATCTGCACAAAATTTTTCTATTACAGTAAGGCCCACCCCAACAGTAAATGATCCTGTTGATCAAACCTTATGTAAGGGGGCTTCAACCTCAGCTGTAAATTTTAGCGGTGCAGTAAGCGGAACAACTTACAGCTGGACCAATGACAATACTTCTATCGGCCTGGGCGCCACCGGTACAGGTAATATTGCTTCCTTTGTTACACAAAATAGTGGCGCAACAAATGCAGTAGCAAATATAGTTGTCACCCCTACAGCCAATAGCTGTTCTGGTAGTTCACAAAATTTCACCATCACGGTCAAACCTACCCCAACTGTAAATGATCCTGTTGATCAAAGTGTTTGTAATGGAGCTCCTACATCGGTTGCATTTACTGGTGCAGTAAGCGGAACAATTTACAGCTGGACAAATAATAATACCAATATCGGTTTGGCAACAAGCGGTACAGGTGATATTACAACATTCAATGCTATCAATAATGGTGTAAATAGCGTCACTGCATCATTATCAGTAACACCTTCTGCAAATGGTTGTACAGGGTCTTCACAAAGTTTTTCTATAACAGTAAGACCTACTCCAACAGTAAATGATCCTGCCGATCAGACGGTGTGTAACGGAGCTGCCGTATCAGCCATCAGCTTTAGCGGT
>CAZPHA010000013.1:35451-63042 GCA_964586215.1 uncultured Ferruginibacter sp. | reverse complement strand
GCTACCTTCCGGTCCTGGGGGAGTTCAGCAGGAGCTGGTCGTATAAGACTTGCCGGCCGCAAAGGTAATTAAAAATTAAGAATTAAAAATTAAAATTGGGTATTAAGGTATTATGGTAATTGGGTATTGAGGTAATAGGGTAATGGTAGTGGCACATATTTTTTGTAATGTCTCCATCTTAACATTTTAACAAATTAACCTCCTTACCTCCTGCCCCTCTTAGCATCAGAAGCTCACCCCCGGCCGATCATTTCTGGAATTTACTTTTGCAATGCCGATCAATTGATCAGAGCGATCGGTAAATGATTTGTAATAAACTAATATAGTGTACAAATTTTCCGTTTCCCAGTAGTTACCCTCTACATCATATAATTTAGAGGCCTCCGATTTATCAGCAACGAGATATTCATAATTATAATATCCTTGTTTTAAAAAAAGGCTTAACTCGTAATTTCTTGTTTCAGGATTGAAATTCATCAGTGTTTTATCATTCCTTTCATAATTAGTCAGCTGTCCATACAAATAAATATTTCTATACGTATAGGCCTCCCCGTTAGCAGGAGCAAAACTAAATTTTACTGTGGCATAATCACCCTGCCAGTAGGGATTAATCGATTCAAATGTTTCAATATTATACATTCCATTCAAATCCCGGAAATAGATATATCGTTGGCCGCTTCTGTCAATATCAGGCTTTAAAAAAATATTAGTAGCATCCGTTTTATAATCGGCTTTTTCTACTCTGTCGCTCTGCAAGCGAAAACTCCTCAAATCAAGCCATCGCCATTCTTTGCCAGCCGGGAAAATACCATAATTCTCTGAGCTGTATTCAAGCGTATTACCCCTTACAAAAGTGGGAGGAATATCCTTTAAGGCATTGTCCCAACGGTTATTTTGCAAAATTACTACCTTCACTTGCTGTGCTGCACTAAAAGAATTCAACCCCTTAATATTTATATTAAACTGCAATTTCTGATGTGTTTTAAACAATTGCGCAGCAAACGGTTGTAATATTTGCCCTGCTATAGACGTTTTTTGGTCCAACACCAATAATCGCCGGGTAAATACCAGTTTGGAAGTATCTCCATCCAGGTAAACTTTTAACAAATAGTTACCACTTTTAAGAGGTACTGCATTTCTGTCCGGCAATACCGCCTGATAATGAGTATATCTGGTTAAAGCTATCGACGAATAGCGATAGTTGGTGATGCGTTGTTGAGTAAATCCTTTTACATAATCAAAGGGGTTGATATTGACAGGCAGCCAATTATAATCACACAATTGAAAACTGTAATAGTAATTTTTAACATCTCCCTGTAAATCATCAAAATGAAGCTCCAGGCGATCCTCACTATTCAACCGATACACCGGCAGGCTCAGCTGATCTCCATACATATGCAACCGAACGGTTGCAATATTAGGCTGGTATATTTTATCCGGCTGTTGGGCATGTGTAGATAGATTTAATATGACCAAAAATATTATTTCAATTAAATATATTCTTTTATAATACATAATATATTTATTATTAATTTAATATAAATATTGATAAATAATAAAATGAAAATTTATTATTTATTTTATTTGTATATTATACCATTCATTTATAATAATATTATTTAAGATGCATTAATTATTGGAATTTTTATTCCCCGGGGCTTTTTTTGCCATTATCAATTATCCATTAATAAATTATCCATTAATCAAATACTTTTGTAAGATACTAAAATCATACCGATTGAACATTGCCCCCTTAATAGCACGAAGAATTGCCTTTAACAGACAAAAAACATTCTCCCGGTTTATTATCGGTTTGGCAATAACCGCTACCGCAATTAGTGTGGCTATTATGATCGTAGCCCTCAGCTTCGTGAATGGATTTCAACACGTTATTAGCGATAAAGTATTTAGCTTCTGGGGACATATTCGGGTACAACAGGATGTAGAAGAAAAAGTGAGTATTGCAGAAGAATATCCCATTTATCAAAGCGATAGTGTAGAGCATTATTTGCAACAACTCCCGGCTGTAAAATCCGTAGAACGGTTTGCAACCAAATCAGGCATACTAAAGTTTAAAAGTGATATTGAAAGCGTTTTATTAAAAGGGATAGATAGAGATTTTAATTTTTCCAGGCTACAACCTTTTTTACAGCAGGGTAAATGGGTAAGCCCGGCCGACAGCAGCTTTAGCAAAGAAATTGATATTTCAGTTTATACAGCCAATCAATTAAACATTAAAGTAAATGACAGCCTGCTTGTTTTCTTTTTTAAAGAAAATGGCAGTAAGATCACCCGAAAACTACATATTGCCGGCATTTTTAAAACCGCCATCGACGAATATGATAGAAACTTTGCCATTTGCGATATCAATTTAATCAGGCAATTAAATGGATGGGAAAACAATCAGATTGGTGGATATGAGATTTGTTTAAAAGATTACCGGCAAATGGATACTGTTAACCATCTAATGTATGAGGGGCTGCCACAAACCTGGTATAGCAGATCTATCAAAGAAATTTATCCTTCCATCTTCGACTGGCTCAACTTACAGGGAGAGATAAAAAATATCCTACTATCTATTATGATGGTGGTGGCTGTAGTAAATCTCATCACCTGTTTAATTATTTTAGTATTAGAACGTACCAGGATGACCGGTATTTTAAAAGCGCTTGGTGCAAAAGACTGGACTATCCAACAGATATTCTTGTACAATACCGCCATCATAGCCATTGCAGGCATTGTTATCGGTACACTGGTCGGCTTAGGCATTTGCTGGCTACAACAAAAAACAGGTTTTATCAAACTTAATGAAGAAGCGTATTACATGAGCACAGCGCAGGCTGACGTAGCAGGCTGGCAGGTTGTATGGATATGCCTCGTTACATTTCTCATTTGTATCGCTACACTTATCATTCCTACCTGGCTAATCAAAAAAGTGAAGCCTGTGAAGGCGATTGCGTTTAAATAACATGCGACAAAACAATCCCACAGGCCACAGCAGCATTCAGGGATTCGGCTTTGCCCACCTTTTCTATGGTAATTTTTTCTGAAGCAAGGCTCATAATGTTTTCACTGATACCCCTGCCTTCGCTGCCAATGATGAAAATACCTTCTTTAATTTTACCCAACTGCTTCAGTGGTTTTCCATCCAATGCAGTGGCATATATTTTCACGCCTTTTTTTTTAGCCAACCAGTTTTCCAGGTTGGTGTATAAAATATTTACCCTACCCAAACTTCCCATGGTACTTTGCACCACCTTAGGGTTGAATATGTCTGCCGTTCCTTCGCTGCATACAATATTTTTAACGCCAAACCAGTCAGCAATCCTGATAATAGTCCCCAAATTCCCCGGATCCTGGATACCGTCCAGCGCCAGAGTGATATTTTTTTTTACAACAAAAGAATCATTCGGCTCACGCCTTTCAAAAATAGCCAATACCGCATTAGCCGCCATCAACGCAGAAATTTTTTCCAATTGATACGGTGTCACGGCTATCACTTCTTTAACCTGGTATTTATTCAGCATGATAGCATTTTCCACAATCCATTCATCCACCGCATAAACCTGCAAACAAGGAAAGTAGTTACTGGTAATCAAATCATGCACCACCTTGGGTGTTTCCGCAAAAAAAACGTTCTTTTGGTCTCTAAATTTTTTCTGGTGTAAACTTTGAATATATTTGATCTGTGTTTTGTTTATCATAGAGTTTTAAAGTTGTTTATGTACGGCATTAAAAGTAAAATTATTAATTATAAGTTATTGAAAAATATTTTTTTAATAATAATTATACTGTCTTCTTGTACCATTCCCAGAAAATTTCAAGAAGATAAACCATTTGTATTTAAAACGAATATTGAAATTAAAGGAGGAAATTTTACCAAAGATGAAAAATACGCTTTAAAACAAAGATTAAGCAGCCAACTGGATGACAGTATGATTATAAGAACAAAAGATCGATGGCTGGTATTCCATTATATGGATCATCCTCCTGCTTTTGATACCGCTGCTGCAAGCGTTTCGGCTCGAAACATGCAGGCATCCATGTACCATGTGGGTTATTATTTTTCTACCGTAACTTATAAAGCCGACACTATCAACAGAGATGGTCAACAAAGAGTAAAAGTGAATTTTATCATCGAACCCAACAGACCCACGCTCATTGATACGATTGCCTACTCCATGCACAACGATTCTTTGCAACACCTGGTACAACAATCTATCAGTGAAGCTTTTCTAAAAAAAGGAACTCCTGTTACCAAAGAAAATATACAGGCCGAAATAGAACGCCTGGTTACCCTGTTTAGAAAAAATGGTTATTACAAATTTTCTGCCGATGAATTGCGTGTAAGAGGCGATACAACCATTGAGGCATTAACCACCATCAGCGATGATCCCTTTGAACAATTGCAAATATTGGCCGAAGCAAAAAAAAGAAGGGATTCGCCACAAATTAAACTGGCGATTGTACTTAATGAAACCAAAGACAGTTCAAAAATCAGACCCTACTACATCAATAATATCATCATTTTACCAGATTATCAGCCCGGCGACAGGTTAAATGATTCCAGGTTAATAACCGATACTTCTGGGCGAAACAAAAAATATATTGTTAAATATCACAATTATCTATTCAAAAGGAGGTTTTTACGTAGCAATCTTTTTCTCAGACCAGGCGATTTGTACAACATAGAAAATTACAATAAGACGCTCAACAGTTTTTACAAAAAAGGCGTATGGCAAAGCATCAATATTGAAATAGTAGAGTTGAAAGACAGTATCAACAAAATTGATATGATTGTACAGTTGATGACCAATAAAAGATACGGCTTTGAGGCCGCCCTGGAAGCCAGCTATACCGATAAAAATAACACCAACAACCTGAATGCCGGGCTTTTTGGTGTATCCGCCAATGTATCACTGTTAAATCGAAATATTAATAAAGAAGCCATCAGAATGACACACAGCTTCCGGGCAGGTATTGAACTTAACTCTAAAAGTAATAATGCAACCAACGACATTATCAATTCGAATGAGCTGAGTTACTCCAATAATATCTTTTTCCCAAAATTTATTACCCCTTTTAATAAAATTAACAATAAGAGGTTGCCTTCGAAAGAGTCGTTTATCAATACTAATTTTTCTCTTATAAACAGAATCAACCTTTTTAATCTACAAACTGCCAATGTGGGATTAGGGTATACCTGGAACAATACCTCTCTTAAAGGAAAAAATAAACTCTGGACACTGAAACCAATGAATGTTGAATTTAGCTATCTGTACAATAAAACTGATGCATTTCAGGCTACCTTGGATAATAACCCTTTCTTAAAATATTCATTTAACACAGCATTGGTAATGGGCTCATTATTAAGTCGTACTTCACTTTATAGAAACCCTCACCATCCATACAGCACCTTAAGAGAAAGAAGCATCAAATGGAACCTGGAGGAATCCGGTTTACTTTGGGGCAGACTGGGTATATTTAAAAAGTATTTACGCCAATATATCAAAGCTGATATGGAATATAAATATGTTGTAAGTTATGGAAAAACGGCTCTTGCATTCCGCTTATTTGGCGGCATCGGTATTGCCGCCCGAAAAGACACGACGCTGCCTATTTTTAAGCAATATTTTGGCGGTGGAAGCAATAGCATGAGGGCATGGCCCATTCGTGGTATAGGCAGAGGCAGTCAGCCTTTAATACCCTTCAACCCCGATGCGACGCAGGTATACAATGATCGGACGGGTGATTTACAGTTGGAAGGCAATGCTGAATATCGCTACAACATTGCCCAGATAATTCCCAATTCACTTATACTAAAAGGAGCGCTATTTATGGATGTGGGTAATGTGTGGAATATACACAATACCCAGCCTGACAATATGACAGACAGCGCTCAATTTAAATTAAAAAACCTCTACAAGCAATTGGGAGTTGCTATTGGTACAGGATTAAGACTCGATTTTAATTATTTCGTATTAAGGCTTGATGCAGGATTTAGATTCAAAAGACCTGATATTTTAGAAAACGATGGCTGGCAAATTCCAAATATCACTTATAAAAATGTATTGAGCGGTAATACAGAGAATAAAGCCTGGCGCCATGATAACTTTAACTTTACGATAGGAATTAACTATGCTTTTTAGCCGGCTTCTACCATGCACACTTCAAATACCGGGCTGAATAAATACACCTTGCCGGAGGGTATTTCTGTGCAGACGTATCGCTTCCTGATTTTATTACCCTTTTTAAATAACCGGCCTCCATTAATCTTAAAAACTGTATGTTCTGATAATTGCTCCAGCAGACAAAATGCTTCTTTCTTCTTATCATATTTATACAATACCCTCATCAGATCTTCATCTGCACAACTGCTTGCTTTTGGATTTTGTACATTATACAAAAGCGCCTTCTCTATGTCTGAAGGGAAAATTTTTTTCTGAATAAATTTGCTTAAAATTTTTCCAAACTCATCTTTCCATTCTTTACCATGTGCTTGTACTTTATTGCCAAATTTTTCAAAAACAAGCAAATGGGCAATTTCATGCAATAAAGTAATTAAAAAAGCATATTTATTCAAATTACTGTTTATACTAATACGATGAGCGTTATAAACTGTTGAATGCCTGTAATCACCCAACACTGTATGCCTGCGCTTTGTAATGGTAAGATGAATATTATATGTGTTTAAAAATAATAGTACATCCTCAAAACTATCCTGAGGAATATACTGCTGCAATACTGTTAATGGCGCTTCCTTCTTAGGCATGCATTTCTTTGTTTAACTTCATAAAAACACTTACTTCCATCACTAAATAAACCAGATATAGAAATAGTCCACCATATATAGCCGGTTTGTTAAATGATGTACCACTCAAAAAATAATACACTAACAGCGCAATAATACAGGCAAACATTTTAATCATTACTCCTCCCATTATACTCCTGACAAATACATTTGCGTTAGGTTTTTTAATAGAAGTATGTTGCAGGTAAAAGTTAATCAGGCTGATAATAAAAAACATCATATTAGTTCCTATCAAAACATACCTGTCTACCCCCCACTTTTCAAAAATAGATTTTCCCAATAGAAAAAAAACGTTAAAAAAGATAAACACAAATACCATCGGTAGTAACGCCTTACGTTTATTATTCATATTAATAAATTATTATATTTAATATATTGATTTTATTTATTTAATGTATCACTTTTTTCTATATCCAACCTATTCGTATCCAGAGCAGGAACTTTGCCTGTCAATACCTTTTGCAAATCGTTAAAATACCGTTGCTGATATTGCAATGCCTGCTCCAGTGAGTCCGTTCGGAACTTCAACTGTCGAAATTCCCTTATCTGTCGCACATTGCCATAGCCGGAATTAGGTAAGTAATATTTTAGTGGTGTAAAAACAATTAAAGCCACAATTAAACCGGTGAGTAGTACAAATATACTGCTCAAAGTAATATACACACTGAATCGGCTTAATTTAAACTTTGCCACTTCTTCATACGTATCCTCATTCATGATCACCAGGCGATAACGATTTCGCAACCTTTTTAACGTATTATTAGGATTTAAATTAACCATACTATATGCCTCAGATGTTAAAATTAGTAAATACATGGCATTGCTTGCATAATTTCAACAAAAAAACCGATATTTATATGTTAAAACCAACCTATTAAGTACTAGTCATGAGGATTATTAAGCTAATTGTCATTCTAATAAGCTGTGTTATTACCCAAAACGCCTTATCCCAACCCTCTTGGACATTTGATCCATTTGGAAGAGAAAAAAAACCGCAAAAGTTTGAAAACAGGAAATTAGGCTCAGAAAAAACGACCGAAAAAAAATTTACCAAGCCCAGGCAGTTTCTGCAAAACAGTGTTACGCATTATAATTATTACTTCAATGCCAGTAATAAATTAAACACGGTAATTGACAGAGCAAAAAATTCGCAACAGGATAATTTTACCAAGCTCCTCTCCTTTTATCCCTATTCTCTGGATAATACAGTTGCTCAAAAATCGGAGCTAGACTCTGTAATTTATAAAGCAACAGCCGGTATTTTATTGCATGATCTGCGTAACGACTGGATTGATAATTTATATTTATTGATTGGCAAATCTTACTACTTAAAAAAAGATTTTGACTCCGCCATTATGGCATTCCAATTTATCAATTACAATCTTTTCTCTCGTAAAAAGAAACAGGAAGATGATGATAAAATAATTGGCACCAATACTGAATCTGTCAATAATATTATTAGTATTGCCAATAAAGAAAACAGAAATTTTTTTCAAAAAATTGCATCCTTACCACCCAGTCGAAATGATGCTTTGATCTGGATGATCCGAACATTTACTGAACAGGAAGCGTACGGTGAAGCAGCAGGATTAATTAATATTTTAAATAATGATCCCAACCTGCCGGGCAGATTAGAAAATGATTTAAATGAAGTGTCGGCTTATTGGTTTTACAAACAAAATATGTACGACAGCTCCGCCATTTATTTAGAAAAAGCACTATCCAATGCAGATAGTAAAAATGATAAAGCCCGTTGGGAATTTTTGCTGGCGCAGATGCTGGAAATGAATAAGCAATATGAAAAAGCATCAGAATATTATGCTAAAGCAGCACATCATACCGTAAATCCTTTGATGGATATTTATGCCCAATTGAATGATGCTAAAATGTACAAAGAAAGCGAGGGATTAAAAGGGCTTAATAACACCATTGAGAAGCTTACCAGAATGGCAAGAAAGGATAAATTTGACGGATATCGGGATATTATTTATTATTCTATCGCTCAATTGTACATGCAAAAGCCCGACACAGCAGCAGCAGTAGTCAATTATTTCAAAAGTATTAAGGTAAATGAAAATAATGGCGCATACAGAAACAAATGCTTTCTGCGATTAGCTGATATTGCCTACGCAAAAAAAGATTACCGAAATGCATATGCTTATTACGACAGCCTGCAAACTGATGATATCAACCTCGCCGATCAGATAGCTAATATACAACTGCGAAAAGCAACCTTGCAAAAAATAGTTGAAAAAATTGCCAATATTGAAAAACAGGATAGTCTGCAACAAATTGCCGCCATGCCTGGCGCTGAAAGAGAAGCTTTTATCAAAAATATTTTAAAAAAATTAAGTAAAAATCAAAGCGCTAAAGAAGAAAGTAATAATGGCGTAACAGCTATTACTTTTAACAACAATACGAATAATCAACCCACAGATTTATTTACGGATGATGCCTCAGACGGATGGTATTTTTATAATACAGCCATGAAAAATAAAGGTCTGAATGAATTTAAAGCCAAATGGGGTGATCGTGCCAACTTAGACAATTGGCGCCGTAAATCAGCTTTGGATAAAGCAGTAAATATTAATACTTATAATGCCAACAACAATAATGAAGCCGATACGACCGAAACGTCTGAAAACAAAACCGAAGTAACGGAGCTTAGTTTCGAAGGCCTGATGAAAAATATTCCTCTTACCCCTGCAGCAATGGATAGCAGTAATAAAATTATTGCCAATAATATGTTTCAGTTAGGCAAATTGTATCAAAATGAACTGGAAGATTATGAGCAGGCTATTACAACATACGAGGAACATCTACAAAGATTTCCCTCCTGGCTTCGTGATGGTGAAATATACCTGAATTTATTTTACTGTTACTATAAACTGGGCAATCTGGCCAAAGCCAATTACTATAAAAATTTATTGAATACGCAGTTTGCAAAGAGTAAATTTGCTTTAATGGCCAACGATCCTTCGGCCTTTAATCCTAAAAATCAAAATACGAGCGCTACCAAAAAATATGAAGACATTTATAACCTGTTTATTGAGGGCAGTTTTGCAGAAGCATTATCGCAAAAAAGGCAGGCGGATAGCGTCTATGGCAATATTTATTGGACACCGCAATTATTGTACATAGAAAGTGTTTATTATATCCGTCAGCGTAGTGATAGCATTGCCATTCAAACACTTCAGAAATTAATAGAATTGTATCCAGCCTCGCCGATGGTAGCCAAGGCTCAAAATATGATTGATGTACTTAAACGAAGAAATGAAATTGAGTCTTATCTGGCTAACCTCAATATTACCCGGGAAAATGATGATATTTTACCAACACCCAATGATGATAACGGTAAAGCAGTGGTTAATAAAGATCCAGAAATGCAAAAGCCTGTTGTAGTAAAACCTATTGAAAATGATAAAAAACCAGTTACTATTAATAATCCAACCATTGACACCGTAAAAAAAGTGGTCGCTAATCCTGTTAAGCCACGAATGGATACCGTTAAAACCGCACCTGCGAAAGTCGATACAGTCAAGCAAGCAGAAGCACCAAAAGTTGATACGCCGAAAATTGTAACACCGCCTGTAGACACGGTTACCAAAACTATTCCTGTAAAGGTCGATACAGTTAAACGAGCAGAGCCATCAAAAATTGATACGCCGAAACGAGTATTACCCGCTGTTGACAGCGTAAAAAAGGTGGCCCCTGCATTGTCTAATGGTGTCTTTACCATGGCTCTGGAATCACCGCACAGCGTAGTGATGTTGCTGGATAAAGTAGATCAGGTTTATATTACAGAGGCCAAAAATGCTATTGCCAGGTATAACAGAGAGAATTATGGTACACAATCCATCGAAATTACCAAAGATGTATTGGATATCAATCGAACAATGTTAGTTTTTAGCCGATTTGTAAATGCTGAAGCTGCGTTAGAGTACTACATAAAATTGAAAAAAGCTGCTCCGGTGGAAATCGGATGGCTGCCAACCAATAAATATTCATTATTGATAATAACTAATGAAAATTTACAATTATTGAAAAATAATAAAGATGTAAATAGTTATAGAGATTTATTGAATAAACAATTTCCTAATAAATTTTAACTTTCATTATATTCTATTAAATTAATTTTGTAAATAAAATATGAAGCGTTCTGTCAGGTTTTTATGGATTATTTTTTTTGGAGGATTTTCTTCTATTCTTGTGTTATTGTTATGTGCTAATTTTGGCGTTTTTGGCAAAATGCCTTCTGTAGAAGAATTACAAAATCCCGAAGCTGATCTGGCCAGTGAAATATATACCAGTGATAATGTTTTAATGGGTAAATATTATGCTGAAAACAGAAGCGAAGTAAAATACCACGAGATTTCTCCTAATGTTATTCATGCACTAATTGCTACGGAAGACGAAAGATTTTACAATCACTCCGGGATAGATGCCGAAGCGGTTGGCAGGGCTGTATTTACGCTGGGTACTCAGGGCGGTGGAAGTACCATTACTCAGCAGGTAGCCAAAATGATGTTGAACCAGGGAAAGGGTAATGTTTTCAAAAGATCTATTGATAAATTAAAAGAATGGATTGTAGCCGTAAAGCTTGAAAGAAACTTTACAAAAGAAGAAATTATTGCTTTATACTTAAACAGAGCCCCTTGGGGCAATGTGTATGGCATACGCAATGCCGCCCGAACTTATTTTCAAAAAGAACCAAAAGACCTTAGCATTGAAGAAGCTGCTGTATTGGTCGGTATGCTCAAAGGTTTTATTTACGACCCCATCAGACATCCGAAGGCATCTGTAGAACGAAGAAATATCGTAATTAATCAGATGGCAGTATGCAGGCAACATTATTTAACACAAGAACAGGCCGACAAATTAAAGGCAAAGCCACTCATTACAAATTATAAAAAAATTGATGAGAATATAGGAATAGCCCCTTATTTTAGAGATGTCCTTAAACTTCGCTTAAAAGAATGGTGCAAAAATCATAAAAACCCTAAAACTGGTGAACCATACGACCTATTTAGAGATGGCTTAAAAATATATACCACTATTAATTCAAAAATGCAGCAATATGCAGAAGAAGCGGTAGTTCAACACATGCCAGTAATACAAAAAAAATTAAACTATACCCTGAAGGCCGTCGGGAACCGAATGTGGAAAGGACATGAAAATATTTTGGAAAATGCCATGAGAGAGTCTGAGCGCTGGAAATTACTCAAAGAAGAAAATATGAGCGATGAAGAGATCAAAAAGGCTTTTTATGTACCTGTAAAAATGAAAGTTTTTGCCTGGAATGCAAAAAGGGAGAAAGATACCGTAATGACACCATTCGATTCTATCAAATATCATCGTCAGCTCATGCAAACTTCATTTGCAGCCATGGATCCACGAACCGGAGAAGTGAAATGTTGGGTAGGCGGTATTGATTACAAATGGTTTAAATTCGACCATATAACAGCCCAAAGACAAGTAGGCTCTACTTTTAAGCCATTTGTGTACACGCTGGCCATCACAGAGGCTGGTTATACTCCCGAAACCGTTATTCCCGGCGGCGGATTATCATTGGGAGGCAAAACAGTAAGCAGTGGCGGCGGTACTGTAGCCAGCTGCCTGGCATACTCAAAAAATATTGCACCGTGGCGAATGATTGGTAAAATTGGTGTAAAAAGAACTATTGAATTTGTTCAGCAATGTGGTATTACTACAAAACTCCCTCCCTACTACTCTATAGCTTTAGGGGCAGGCGAAGTACCTATGCTGGAAATGCTCAGAGGATATACTATTTTCCCTAACAAAGGCGTGAGTACCGAACCTATTCTGATCACTAAAATTGAAGATAAAGACGGTAATTTGATCGAAGAGTTTCATCCTGCAACCAAACAGGTCATTGGTGACGGTGATGCTTATACGATGGTAAAACTTATGCAGGGTGTAATAAAATTTGGTACGGCTAAAAATTTAAATAATTATAAAATTCCGGTTGAAAAAGCCGGCAAAACAGGTACCACAACTGGCAATACCGATGGTTGGTTCATCGGCTATACACCTGAGCTACTGGCCGGAACCTGGGTAGGTTGCGAAGATCCATTTATTAGAATTTACGCCGGAACAGCCGGTGGTAGTGAGATGGCGGCGCCCAAATGGGGCATTTTCATGAACAAGGTATACGCTGATAAAAAACTGAATTATGGTAAAATAAAAGAATTTGAAAAGCCTGTTGTGATTGATAATGAAGAGATTTTGGCAGACCAAAATATGGCCAGGTATTTTTTACAGGGTGATACTACAATTGACGGTGGTAATGATAATAATGATGCCAATGACTTTTTCAGCGACCCCAATGATTTTGAAAATAGCAATGATAATATTCCTATCGAAAGCGATATAAAAAAAGGTGATACAGTAAAAAATGCTGCCGCCTCAAAACAGGAAGATAAGAAAGACAATAACAATTCTAATCCTGCTAATAAACCCGATGATAAAAATAAGAAAACTGCCACCAAACCGGCAGGCGATAAACCGAAGACTAGTGGGGAAAATGATTATTAAAGAAAGCCCACGGTTTAAATCGTGGGCTTTAATGTGCCCACTCCAAAGTCATCTTTGGAAAATCATCATGATCATTTAAATGTTGAGGACTAATCTCATATATATCCTTATTCTTCTTAATCAAAAAAGTAAGCTCATCCTTAAACGTTGCTTTTAGAAGACTATCGTTCAAGGCTGTTATTTTTACTTCATTTTTATTCAAGCCGGTATATTTCCAATCATCCTCCTCATTTTGTTGCAAAAACAAGCTATCATTAGTGACTTTATGGAATAAAGCCACATCATTTTCATCAGGGTTGATCACCGTTGTTTTTATGCTGGCATCTTTCAGCCATTCGTTTTTAAAAACAATTATTTTATCAGGCTCAGCCTTATCCAGTGCATACATTTTGATGGTAAAGTCCTTACTTTCTTTATCCATTAATTTTATGGCAATCAATAAAAGAGTGGCCAGAAGTGTTTGCATACAATATATTTTTTTTGACAAAGATGTCCTATTTATAAGCATCAGACTTACTAATAAGATGCCAAAAAAGTTTTTTTACATAAAATAATACGATTCTCTACTTACGGAGACCGTCTAAAAGCCACCTTATTATTGCTAAACTGGTACGGCTGACAGGCACAGTTACAATTACGTTTTTCGATGCTCAGCTCATTATTATTCTCCAGCTTTACAATAATAGAAGCATTGGGTATTAGTATTCCATTAAGTGGTTTGTAATTGTAGCAATATACATTACCATCAGCTTTTACATCCTTAAAAGGTCGGTTAATTTGGCCAAAATTTAAAGGAAGAAACGTATAACTACCCGGATCCTGCCCTGTTAATCCATTCCCGATAGAGAAAAGTAAAATAGACGGGTCTACCTCATGTTTTATCAACGCCAGATGTGGGTCTTCCGGAAATTCGGGAGCTCCCTTTTTATACCAGTTCCCCTGTATGGTACCTGCAATATTTTGATATATCTCTCCACAAAGAGGCAAAGCTTTTCTTTTAATCGACCCGTCTGAGTTAGAAAGCATGGCTTCTAAATTAGTTTTGGTGGCAGGTGCAAAATAATCAAGCGGACAAACAGCAACATCGTTAACCTTCATTCCCATATCCAAAGCAAACTGTCCGGCAACAGTTCCCCCGGTTCCGATAATTTCTCCTGCTACTACATCAATTGATACATTTTTATAACAACGCTCCTGTACTGATCCATTTACTTCGTATATTTTACAGCTGGTGGGTTTATAGAAGTTGTTTACCGCATCCAATAATTTTTTGGATAAAGTTGCTATATGTGAAAAATACAGCTCTGATTTTCCCTGTACACCAAACCGAATACTATAATCTTCCGTCTGATCAGGTTTGCCTACATTATGCCGATCCCGGGAAATAGAAAAAATATGCAGATTGCCCGGAGATTTAATGTTTTTAGAGATTCCAAAATCTTTGTAAAAAAAGTACATATGATCTGTAGGGAAAGTATGGCTGGGCGGATTGGTGGCGCCCAATGGAATCAACCCAACAAATTCACTAAGACTAACCGGTGATTCAGACAAAGTTTCGGGATCAATGCTATAAATTTTATTCTTCTTACAACTTACCAATGTTATGACGATTGCCAAAGCAACTAGTAAGGTTAAATTATATTTTTTAATCATGTTATATTTTTTATTCAATCATTTTCATAATCTTACGAATTAAAAAATATAATATGTTACAAGGTAGGCAATATCCGTGCCAGATAGTAAATTTTTTGGTTCCCTTTTATGTGAAATGGAGAAATTTTAAGTAATTATTAAGAAGGTTTTTATTTAAAATAAAATTGCAAACAAATTTTATAATAAATTTAAAATCAAGTAGTTATATCAATTATTGATTTTAGATATTATATTTTTATGCCGAATCATTTTATAGAGTTGAATAAGAGCAGTTAAAGCAAAAATACCACCAATAACCCAGTTAAGATATTGCTGGCTGTTTGTTATCTTTTGCACCAGCCATTTGCCTCCAAAAATAAAAATACAATTGCCCAGCAGGGTTCCAATACCGATTCCGAGAATATATAAATTATAATGATGACGGTGAGACTCCAGCACTTTTTTGTTGAATAAAATAGTACTCCATCCAAACCAGAAAGGAATTTGTACCGGGTTGATAGCGCTCATAAACATACCTAACAGAAACCTGTGCATGTGATTTTCCAACATAACATTTTTAGCATGAACGCCATCTTTTAGGGCTGCAATAAAGCTACCGGTAGCCAAAGCGATGATAATGAATAAGGTAATCCACTCCATAATCTTCATGAGCTTTATCTGCTTACGTATCCATCCGATACCTACCAGAGAAATACGTACATAAACCATTTCTACTAACAAAGATCCTATGGAAAAATAGATCGCCTGCAGAACACTTTCCTGAATACCAATTTGCATGGCTGCAATATTTAAAGTGCCCAGCGGCAGCGATCCCAGGAAGCTGATCATTAAGCCCCATAAAAAAACTCGAATCAATTTAGGCATCCGGCAAAGGTAGTAATTGAAGAAATGCTTCTAAATAAATAAACCTGAATTATTTGGCTAATACTTTCAACTCAACTTTTAATTTATCTGCCATGGAAACACTTTTACCCCCTACTCCAAAATCACGGCGGTTGATTTCAAAGTTTCCTTCAAACACGTATCCGCCATCTTTAGGAGTTGCACTGAAACCAAATTCTACCGGCTTAGTGACACCTTTAATGGTTAGTTGGGCAAACATATAGTAGCGACCAGCAACAGAAGAGGGTACTACTTTGGTACTTTTTATAGTAATGAGAGGATATTTCTTAACGTCCAGATATTCATCTTCCTGTAAATGCTCATCTCTCATACTATTGTCGGTATCAACCGTAGCAGCATCTACACTTACATCAAAGCTGGAGGAAGATAAACGGGATGGATTGAAGACAATGCTGCCTTTCAATCCTTTAAAATCTCCACCGGTTTTAATGCCAAAATTTTTTATTACAAAATGCACTTTGCTTCCTTCATCTGCAGGCTTTAACTGTGCAAAACTGTTGTTGAGAAGTGTTACAGCCACCCAAAAAAGAAGAAATTTTCTCATAACAGAAGAGTTTATATTTTAAAAATACAACTTTAATATTTATTTATTAAAGACATTTGCAAATATTCGGCCAAACTGGTGTATTTTACAAAAAATGCTTCAATCTTCTACGATACAATTACTTAGATTTCATTTTTCTTTTTTTTTAATGCCAGTATTTTGGTTTGCAGTAAGCCAAACTGTAAACGTAGATGTAACACAGACCATTTTAGTTTTTGTGATTTTACATTTGTTAGTCTACCCTGCAAGTAATGGTTACAACAGTTATATGGACAAAGATACAGCAAGTATCGGAGGCATTAAAAATCCGAAAACACCTACTAAGCAGCTTTTTTATATTTCGTTGGGAATGGATACTTTGGCCATTTTGGCTGGTTTTTTGATTAGTATATATTTTGTGTTGGGTATTACGGCATATATATTAGCTTCGAGAGCGTACAGCTACAGAGGTATCAGACTAAAGAAATATCCTATTTTAGGATATTCAACAGTTGTTATTTTTCAGGGCGCCGTAACCTATTTTTTAGTGACACATGGTTGTAGCAAAATAAAAAGTCTTCAGGTATCCTACTGGGCCATGGCAGCCTCCAGCTTATTAATCGGCGGCTTTTATCCTATTACACAAATTTATCAGCATGCACAGGATAAAGCAGACGGAGTGACTACGATCAGTATGAAGCTGGGCTACAAAGGAACTTTTATTTTTACAGCCGTTATTTATGCAATGGCAATGCTAATTTTGTATATCTATTTTATGAGTGTTTTACAGGAAAGATATTTTTTTATTCTGCAGGCTTTTTTAATTCCTGTAATTATAAATTTCATCATCTGGTATGGTAAATTTTTGAAAGACAAATCTGCAGTTAATTACAACAATACCATGAGAATGAATCTATTAGCTTCCGTTTGTTCGAATGTAGCATTTATCACTATATTAATCCTTGAAAAGTTTGAGTAAGATAATTTCCATAGCAACATCCTTACCGGCTCATAAGCATTTTCAATCGCAGATTTATTCATTTGCAGACAACATTTATTGTACCTCTCAAGAAGAAAGTAGAAAACTAAAATTCTTGTATAATCATTCTGGCATTCAATCACGCTATTCCGTTATTCCCGATTACAGTACTTCCACGGAGGATCGAATTTTTTATGAAAAAAATAAAGATTTAGAACCTTTCCCATCTTTGGAGAAAAGAATGCAATGGTACACAGATCATGCTGCACCCTTATCGATAGAAGCCATTATGAATTGTATTGGTGGAAAAATACAAAAAGAAAATATTACACATTTGATCACTGTAAGCTGTACCGGTATGAGTGCTCCCGGATTGGATCTTCAAATTATGCAGGGCTTGGCTCTTCCAACCCATATTCATCGAACATCGGTGAACTTTATGGGTTGCTATGCTGCCATACATGCTTTAAAAATGGCGGATAGCATATGTCGAACAGATGATAAGGCCAATGTGGTAATTGTTTGTACAGAACTTTGTACACTGCATTTTCAAAAAGAAAATACGCCTGATAACATTGCATCCACTTTATTATTTGCAGATGGTTGTGCTGCTGTTTTGGTACAATCACAAAAAAGTAATTATAAAGGATTACAGCTTAAAAAATTTTACGCAGAGGTCGCTTTTAAAGGTATAAAAGATATGAGCTGGGAGCTTTCTTCCAAAGGTTTTCTGATGACTTTAACCGGATATGTTCCTGATTTGGTAAAGGAAGATTTTGAGCAACTGGTGAATAAAGCACTAACTCATGCCAGACTTTCAAAAAGCGATATTACCCATTGGTGCATTCATCCCGGTGGAAAGAAAATTTTAGAGGCTATAGAAAAAAGTCTTCAACTAACAAATAATGAACTGGAGTACTCCTATAAAACACTCAGTGAATATGGAAACATGAGTTCTCCTACTATTCTTTTTGTTTTGAAAGATATTTTTTCTCAAATAGAACATGAAAAAAAACACAATAACAACATTTTTGGCGCAGCCTTTGGACCGGGGCTGACCATGGAAACTTTTGTCGCCAGCTATGGTTAACTTATCCAAAAGATCTTATCAAAAAGAGTTGCTGGATGGCAACGATATTCCGTTTGATGATATTCGGCAGAATATGAAAGAGCTGAATATGATCAACTCCTGGCTGGGCGGACACGCCATTACTATTGCAGGAATAAGGAAAATTATTGAAAATGCTAAAAATATTGGTATTTGTGAAATTGGCTGTGGTGGTGGTGATAATTTAGCAGCAATACAAAAATGGTGCAAAAGAAAAAATATAAATGCTAAATTTTTTGGCATTGATATAAAGCCTGCCTGCATTGCCTTTGCACAGCAGCAATACCCCCATTTAAATGTTACCTGGATAACCAGTGATTATCAAAAAACTGACTTCGGCAATGAAAAACCTGACATCATATTTTCTTCATTATTTTGCCATCATTTTGCAGAAAATGAATTAATAGATATGCTCCAATGGATGAGCAATAACTGTAAAAAAGGCTTTTTTATTAATGATTTAGAGAGAAATTACATTGCTTATTACGCTATTAAAATCTTGACAAAATTATTTTCTTCTTCGTATTTGGTAAAAAACGATGCTCCACTTTCGGTAGCAAGGGGCTTTACCAAAAGGGAATGGCAGGTAATTTTACAAAAAGCAAAACTTAGTAACTTTTTAATTAATTGGAAATGGGCATTCAGGCATTTGATTGTTTATCAGCATGAGCAACCATAAACTATATGATATTATTGTTATTGGCGGAGGCCTTGCAGGCTTATCACTTGCTATTCAAGCTGCCCAAAAGGGTTATTCAGTGATTTTGTTTGAAAAAGAGCAGTATCCTTATCACAAAGTTTGCGGTGAGTATATAAGCCTGGAAAGCTGGAATTTTATAGAAAGCCTTGGTTTACCGCTATCATCCATGCAACTACCTATTATCAAAAAACTAATTATCTCTTCTCCTAATGGAAATATGCTGGAAACCTCATTACCACTCGGTGGCTTTGGCATTAGCAGGTATTTAATCGATAATGAATTGAAGAAAATTGCTCAAAAAAATGACGTAGCAATCTATGAAAATTGCAAGGTAAATGATGTTTTAAAAACGAAAGAACATTTCATTATTTCCACTCAGGAAGGAGAATTTTATGGTAAAATATGCTGTGGCAGCTTTGGTAAAAGAAGCAATCTGGATATTAAATGGCATCGAAAGTTTGCAGAGGAAAAACCGAATAAATTGAATAATTACATTGCTGTAAAATATCATATTCAACTTGCATGGCCCAATGATACCATTGCTTTACACAATTTCGAAAATGGCTATTGCGGTATATCAAAAATAGAAAATGATCAATACTGCCTTTGCTATCTTACAACTGCGGAAAACTTGCAAGCAAATAAGAATTCCATTCAACTGTTAGAACAGAACATTTTATGTAAAAATCCACATCTAAAAAAAATATTTTCAGCATGTAAATTTATCTTTCCAAAACCCCTCGCTATTTCACAAATTTCTTTTTTGGCAAAAACTCAGGTTGAAAATGATATTCTAATGCTCGGTGACGCCGCTGGCATGATTACTCCGCTGTGTGGCAATGGTATGAGTATGGCACTACACAGCAGCAAAATAGCTATGGATCGAATTAATGCGTTTTTTCATGGAAAAATTTCCAGTAATGAATTGAAAAAACAATATTCAACAGCATGGAAAAGGCAATTTGCTAAACGGATACAAACGGGACGTCTTATTCAGCGCTTTTTTGGAAAAATATGGCTTACCAATTTATTTGTAAAAATGATGAAATTATTTCCACGTTTTACCCATTGGTTGATTCAAAAGACACATGGGGAAGCATTTTAAAACTTATAATCCCAATTGTTTATCAATTTCTTTCATCCTTTGCATATACTTACGGGCATCACGTAAAAATTTTCTACCCTTTTGAAAGGGCCAGGGTTGATGACCGTTTTGAGCATTATATTTACTAATCTGATATAAGGCTTTCCAATGCTTTAAGATTTCTTTATAAGCTCCTAAAAGCGTATAGCCGGTATCGTAGAAGTGATTAGGTTCAGCGCCACAGCCGTTAAATTCAAGAATACTAAAATTTTTAGCATTTTTTAAATCTTCAATATTACTGCACATAATATCATATCTACCATAAAAAAAATCATTGATCGATAAACTGATTTTATCAAAAATGCTAACCAATTGATCATCAATATGTTCTTTTAAATCAACAAAATGAGCGCCACGATTGTGGTTAGCTGCATAACTCAGCATATATTTTTCACCGTCTGATAAAATCTGATACCATTTATCTTTATGCTTGCTTTTCAGCTCCTCTACCCTTTTTTGTGCTTTAGGATGCTGTAATATTAATTTTTCCAAAGTATCTCTTCCATTACCGGCCACCTGCATCGGAATTTTATGTAAAAAACCGGTTACCATTCCTTTTGGCTCTTTTGGATGTCGTATATAAAAAACACTTACTTCCATGGGATAAGGAATCATATTTTGTATAATATATTCCACAGGTATCCTATTGTGGTAAGCAATCAGCTCCTGTTCTGAATCTATTTTTCTGAATAAGACACCCTGACCACCAACTTCAGGCTTTACAATAAAAGGATAAATAATATTGTGCTCGTTTAGCTGCTCTTGTATCTTTTGCAATGATTCTTGTGGAATGACATTAAATGTTGCCGGATAAAAATCTCTAGGTAAAAGGGCATACATTTCCTTTTTTGGTTCTCCCTCCATTCCACCAAATGTCAATTTTGGGTTACTGGGCGTAAACCACCACACAGCTCTCGATTTTATTATATACCAAACCCATACGATCGAAATGGGTGCATACAACAATTTAAAAGGCCATGCTTCCCAGTTGGTTATCTTTCTAAATAATTTTTTCAAACGCAAGTAAAATTTTGCAAAAATAAACTCTAAACATCAAATCACAATAGCGAAAACATTATTTACATTTGTCAAATTAAAATATTGCTTATGCATGTACCAACAGTAGCAGAAATGATGGCCAATGGAGAAAGTCCTGAAATTCTTTTTTGGGTAGGATGTGCCGGAAGCTTTGACCAAAGGGCACAGAAAATTACCCGTGCTTTTGCGACGATTTTAAACAAAATAGGAATTAAATATGCTATTCTGGGTAAGGAAGAAATGTGTACCGGCGACCCTGCCCGTCGTGCCGGCAATGAGTTTATGTTTCAGATGATGGCTTACCAGAACATTCAAATTTTGAATGGATACAATATTAAAAAAATCGTTACAGCCTGTCCTCATTGTTTTAATACTTTAAAAAATGAGTATCCTGAACTAGGTGGCCACTATGAGGTAATCCATCATGCTACTTTTATACAGCAGCTTATTGATGAAGGCAAAATTAAAATGAGTGAAGGCGGTACTTTTAAAGGCAAAAAAATAACTTATCACGACAGTTGTTATCTGGGCAGGGCTAACAATATTTATGAAGCTCCCAGAAAAGTATTAGAGGCCTTAGATGTTGCTTTGGTAGAGATGAAACGCTGCCGTAGTAATGGCTTATGTTGTGGCGCCGGTGGCGCACAAATGTTTAAAGAAGAAGAAAAAGGTAATATACGAATAAATTTGGAAAGAACCAAAGAAGCCTTGGAAACCGGCGCTGGTGTGATTGCCGCAGCTTGTCCTTTTTGCAATACGATGCTAACGGATGGTGTAAAAACCAATGAAAAAGAAGAGGAAGTGCAGGTACTGGATATTGCAGAATTGGTGGCGGCAAGTATATAATTTTTTTGTAATTTTAGTATTAAATTATTTTACAATGAATATGGCAGCAATACGGGAAAAATTACACTCATATGTAGAAAATGGAGATCCCAAAAAAATAAAAGCCTTTTACTCAATGGTAGAGGATGAAATTGAAAGTAATTTAATTTCGGATACAGATTTTTGGAAAGAAATGGAAAGAAGAAGAATTGAACTTGAAACCGGTAAAGTAAAGGGGTATGCGCTTGAAGAAGCAATTCGTGATGCCAGAAAAAAGTTTAAGAGTAAAAAATAATGCAACTTCGATTACACCCGCTAGCCTATATTGACATCATTGAATCTTATGACTATTATGAATCACAAACAAGTGGTTTAGGAGAGAAATTTGTTGATCAATTAAGAGTGACTTTTCAAATAATTGAATCACATCCTTTGAGAGCAAGAATAATAAAGGGTCATTATAGGCTTTTAAATTTGGATATTTTTCCTTTTCAAATAATTTATACATTTAATAAGGAACTTAAGAGAATTTCCATTGCATCTATTCACCATGCCAGTAAAGATCCCCGTAAACGGTTTAGAAAATTTTAAAATGAATCTCGATTTCCAACAATATTTACCCACTGATTTTCATGATAATTCCAGGGTATGGATTTACCAAAGCAGCAGGCTTTTTTCCATGAGTGAAGCCTTACAAATTGAAGCCATTCTGGAAGAGTTTGTCGCCAACTGGAAAAGCCATGGAACACCTGTAAAAGGCTATGCTAACTTATTTTTCGGGCAGTTTATTGTTTTTATGGCCGATGAAACAGCTACCGGTGTAAGTGGCTGTAGCACAGACAGTTCTGTACATATTATAAAAAGTATTCAATCAAAATATAATGTTGATTTGTTCGATCGACAAAACATGGCTTTTTATATTAAAGACAAAATTCAACTAATACCTCTCTCTCAGCTCAATTACGCATTAGAAAATAATTTTATATCTTCTGAAACTTTATATTTTAACAATACGGTTCTTACTAAAAAAGAAATGATTGAAAAATGGATCATTCCGGTTAAGGATAGTTGGTTGGGTAGTAAATATTTGGTTAAATAATTATGTAATAGGATACATTTTTGCATCTTTATAAAAAAAATATAAATGCAAAAAACCATATTCCTTTTCTTTCTATTACTAATTAATTTAGCAAACCATGCACAAGTGAATAATTTATTCGCCAAAGACTCAGCATATATTCATAAACTTGAACAGGATTTCATTACTGCAACTAAAGAGCATTTCCAATTTATAAATGCTGATATCAAAACTCATTTTGGAGATGACTACTGGGTGGCAGCTGTAAAACCAAAAGATACCGGAATATTTGTCTTCCAATATCAATTTGAAAATAAACCATCGAATAATAGCGAAAAATCAGACTTTAGTGGTAGTAACATTGAAATGAGAATCAGAGTATTGAAAGAGCCTGCACAATCTGCCTTTCCTGATTTATCGGCAACTACCATTCTATCTGATGATATATTACTTATTCCAATTAAAATAAATAAGAATTATGTAAAACACATTTTTGAAAAAACTACAAAAAGCAATTCTGACTTAAGCAATTCTGACTTATTCTCATCTGTTGCGTGGAAAAATACTTCTAGAAAAAATTTACCGTTTATTGATTGGAATGACAATACATTAGGACCGGAGTTATCATTCTACCTTAGTGATTCTACCTATATTGATGTGGCTAATCCCCAGATGCATATACTTATTTATAATGTTTATCGATATTTATTTTTCAAAGCAAATAATACTGGGAAAGTAAGCTTAGATATTTATTCTCATACCTTTCTGACCAATAAAAGTCCTCGGTATAATCTTAACGATAATCCTTTATATAATTTTAATATGGCGCATTTAAATTACTCAATAATTATTGTTGATCATAACCAACCCATATACAGGCTTATAGAATCTGAAAAAGAAACAATATATGATGAAGGAAAATATTTCAATTACAAAACAAATTATTATAAAAATAGTCTTAGAGTTGTAAAAAAGGGCGACGTTTTTACATTACCCGTATTATTTGGACACACCCAAATGGGATTAGAAGAATATTTAGCTGATGTCTTTAAAAAAGATCCCTTTTCGATTACGAAAAATAAATTTTGGATTGATGATTATTTTTCCAGTTGGATTACTGAAAAATATAAGTAAGTGCTATTTTTAAAATTATTAACAATAACATTTATGCAAAACAAAATTTGTTTCATTTGTCTAAAAATATTTGTATGATAAAAAAAGCACTTGCCATTTTCCTGTTTACACTTACATATGTATGCAGTAAAGCCCAACATGAACCCAGAGAGCCTGATTATTTTAGTAAACTTCGTGCCAAATTTGATAAAACTTTTAGCAAAAACTTTGAATTGCAAAAAGATGAAATTATTGAGGAGAAAGACTTTCGTTATTTTTGGGTAGCTACCCTCAAACCTAAAGATACAGGCGTTTTTACCATCAGATATAATTTCAAGATTGATACTATTAGTGCAAGGATTTATACTGATGTATTTTATAGTAAACAGCTCCCCAATTTTGACAATGGCATTATCGAATTTACCATAAAAGTGGTTAAGCAAAAAACCAATCCTAATCAGTATTTGTACTCAGATACAGTATTGGTTTCCTTAGACGAGAAATTATTGATTCCTGTTAAGGTGGATGATATTTATACCGAACATGAGTTTTTCACCAATGGTGTCATTGGAGATTATATTGCTCAGCGTAGTTTTACAAAAGACAAAAAAGAAGCTGTAAGATCTGCCTATCAGTCACATATTGCTTTCGCCCCTACCTATACTTATCCCGGCAATTTATTTCCAGAATATGATAATGTTGATGAACATATGATTAATTTCAAATGGAATGATACTACTCTATCTCCGGAATTTTCATTTTATAAATGTGATGATGTTTTCAGTAAAAGACTTAATCCCGGTACATATCTACTTTGTTTAAAATATTATCAGGATCTTTACCTTAAAGCACATCAAACAGGAAAATGGGATTTAAAAATTAAATCGCATGTCTTTTTGTTAGATGAAGGCTATCCAAACTCCAGAACAACAATCAATCACCATATCGTGATCATTGATAAAAATATGACTAAGTACGTTTTACCCTGGGCAGAAGCAGAATACAGATACATAAAAAATAAAGAAACTGCTGGCTATTTAAATTTTAATTTCTACCCAACTAATTGCACAATAGCCAAAGTAGAAGAAATATTTGAACTGCCGGTATTAGCTATACGTAAGGGTACTTTTGATTATGAAACAATAGAAGGGATTTTTAAGGACGGCCCATTCACCATTCAAAAAAAGCCTTTAAATACAGATACTCCTGATGACTTTTCCGCTTGGATTGCAAATAAGTACAAATAAAATATTCAATAGTAGGTAATTATTATTGATTTGTAATTATTTAACTGCCATTTTGGCATTTTATCATTATATCTACGTACTTTTGCTTTTTGAAATATGGAAAGCTTGTTAACAGATAGCAAATCGCATGACGAAGCAAGGCAAGGTGAAGCTTTTGCCCCATTTCAATTGGATGAAAATCAATATAAAAAGCACTTTTATATAGAAAGTTATGGCTGCGCCATGAATTTCTCCGATAGTGAAATTATTGCTTCTATTTTATACAATAACGGTTTTGGCGCAACACAGAACGCCGAAGAAGCAGACGTAATATTTATCAATACCTGTTCCATTAGGGAAAAAGCGGAACAAACCGTTCGCAAAAGGCTGAATGAATTTAAGCGGCAGAAAAAAACAAATCCAGGCCTTTTAGTGGGAGTATTGGGTTGCATGGCCGAGCGATTAAAAGCCAAACTGCTGGAAGAAGAGCAGCTGGTTGATATCGTAGTGGGTCCGGATGCTTACCGTACATTACCCGTATTGATTGAAGAGGCCGAAACCGGGCAAAAAGCTGTCAATGTGTTACTCAGCCGTGATGAAACGTATGCCGACATTGCCCCTGTTCGCCTCAACAGCAATGGTGTGAATGCCTTTGTCAGCATCATGAGAGGCTGTAATAACATGTGCTCCTTTTGTGTAGTACCGTTTACCCGAGGCCGGGAACGCAGTCGGGATGCTGCCAGCATTGTAGCAGAATGTACCGATTTATTTAACCGTGGCTATAGAGAAGTGACCTTACTAGGGCAAAATGTGGATAGTTATTATTTTGTACCCGTACCTACAAAAGAGTTTTCGAAAGCCCTCCCGTTTGGGGAGAGTTTAGGAGGAATCACTTTCGCCAGACTGTTGGAAATGGTTGCACAAATTTCTCCTTTACTACGGGTTCGTTTTTCTACTTCACATCCGAAAGATATTACCGATGAAGTGCTGTTTACAATGGCCAAATACGAAAATATCTGCAATTATATCCACCTACCGGTGCAGAGTGGTAGTAATCGCATTTTGCAATTGATGAACCGAACGTATAGCCGGGAATGGTATATTGCAAAAGTGGATCGCATTAAAGCAATTTTACCCGGATGTGGTTTATCAACAGATATGATTACCGGCTTTTGTACCGAAACGGAAGAAGATCATCAGCAGTCACTCAGCTTAATGGAGTATTGCCAATATGATCTGGCGTATATGTACTTTTATTCCGAACGCCCCGGCACATTAGCCGCCAGAAGATTTAAAGATGATATACCCGAAGAAGTGAAAAAAAGAAGGTTGCAGGAAATGATCGACTTACACCGTACACACTCACTGAAAAGTATGCAACAGGATGTTGGTAAAACATTCAAAATATTGGTAGAAGGTGTCTCTAAGAAAAATAAGGATGAATGGTACGGTCGAACAGACCATAATAAAGTAGTAGTGTTTCCAAAAGGAAATTTTTCCAAAGGAGATTATATAGACGTAATGGTGGAAAGATGTACTGCTGGAACGTTGATTGGAACACCCTTAACCCCCAAATTATAACAAGTAATAAATAAATTATGGTAGCAGCTGTAAAAAATAATTTAGAAAAAATTATTGAAGCCTGTAAAAAAATGCAGGTTCAATCTTTATATCTATTTGGTTCTGCAGCAAGGGAGAATGATTTTAATAATGATAGTGACCTTGATTTTTTGTTTCAATTCAAAAAAGGTACAGATGGATTATCCATTTCTGAGTACGATTATTTTGATTTATGGTTTTCGCTACAAAAAATAACAGGTAAAAAAGTCGATTTAGTAGCAGAAGAAGCTGTCAGGAATAGTTATTTAAAAAAAAGCATGGAAAAAGATAAAATACTAATTTATGAAAGAAATTAAGGCATATTTTGAAGATATT